>DASUSN010000049.1:0-13446 GCA_036375075.1 Thermoanaerobaculia bacterium
TAGACGGCGAAGGACCCCCTTCCGACTTGCGCGTCTCCTGCCTCTCGCAGGGGGTCCTTCGCCGTCTACGCGGCTCAGGATGACAGATGGTGCCGGCTCCCGCGCCCCGCGCCCGGTCCCCTGCGCCCTCGTCTGCTATCCTGTCGCCCCGCGCGATGACCGAGTACTACGCGCCACTGGTTCTGCTTTTCATCTGTAGCAGCCTGACGTCGTATGTGGCGACGGCCGTCGTGAAGCACGCCGCGCAGCACATCGGCCTGGTCGACGTGCCGGACGACCGCAAGCTGCACGGCGTCGCCACGCCCCGCCTCGGCGGCATCGCCATCATCTTCGGCTTCGGCTTCCCTCTCCTGCTGATGGCGGCGAACCCGCGTGCGGCGGACCTGGTCTCGCGGAACCTCTCGTACCTCTTCGCCGTCCTGGCCAGCGGCTCGCTCGTCGTCGGCCTGGGCGTGTACGACGACCTCCTCGGCGCCAACGCGCCGAAGAAGTTCGCGGTGCAGTTCGCGGCGGCGCTGATCCTGGTGACGTTCGGGTATTCGTTCGAGGAGGTCTCGATCGCCGGCCAGAACTTCCACCTCGGCTGGCTCGGCGCGGCGGTGTCGATCCTCTGGATCGTCGGCGTGATGAACGCGATGAACTTCATCGACGGGATGGACTCGCTGGCGACCGTGGTGTCGATCACGATCGCGGTGGCGTTCACCGTGATCGCCGTGCTGCGCGACGACGACTTCTCCCTGGTCATCATGCTCGCGCTCACCGGAAGCCTCCTCGGCTTCTATCCGTGGAACAAGCCGCCGGCGAAGATCTTCATGGGCGACACCGGGAGCCTGTTCATCGGCCTCCTCCTGGCGTCCGGGTCGATCGCCAGGCCGAGCAAGTCCCCGACGGCGCTGATCATCATCGGGCCGCTGATCGCGCTCGCGCTGCCCGTGCTGGACACGCTGATCGTGATGAAGCAGCGCTTCACGGGCGAGAAAGCCACGCTCGCCGATCGCCTCGGCCGCGTCTTCACGGCCGACCGCCGCCACATCCACCACATCCTCGTGACGAAGTACCAGAGCGAGGGGAAGGCCATCTTCGCGATCTGGCTGGTGACGCTGCTCTTCGCCACCGCCGCCGTGATGACGACGGTGCAGGAGCTGAAGTGGATCGGCTACGGCGCCGGCGCGCTGGCACTCCTGCTGCTCTTCATCCTCCGCTACCGGCGCCCCCGCGCGGCCTGACCATGTGTGGAATCACCGCCATCTTCGCCTACGGCGCCGGCGCCGCTCCGGTGGGCCGGGACGAGCTCGAGGCCATCACCGAGAGCATGCGCGCCCGCGGTCCGGACGCGGGAGGCACGTGGATCTCCGATGACGGCCGCGTGGGACTGGGCAGCCGCCGCCTGGCGATCATCGACCTGAGCGACGAAGGACGGCAGCCGATGTTCGGCGTCGGGGGCGAGGTGGCGATCGTCTTCAACGGCGAGATCTACAACCACCGCGAGCTGCGGGCGTCGCTGGAGCGCGGCGGCGCGCGGTTCCATTCGCACAGCGACACCGAGGTGATCCTCCAGCTCTGGCGGCGCGACGGCCCGGCCATGCTCGGCCTGCTCCGCGGCATGTACGCGTTCGCGATCTACGACACGCGCGCGAAGAAGATGTTCGTCGCGCGCGACCCGTATGGCCTCAAGCCGCTCTACTTCGCCGACGACGGCAAGACCATCCGCCTGGCCTCGGAGGTCAAGGCGCTGCTCGCGGGCGGCGCGGTCTCCCGGACCATCTCGCCCGCGGGCGCCGCCGGATTCTTTCTCACGGGCTCCGTGCCCGAGCCCTTCACGATCCGCGACGGCGTGCGCCTCATGGAAGCCGGGACGTGCTTCACCGTCGACGAGCACGGACGCGGCGAGCCGCAGACCCACCTTTCCATCGCGTCCGTCTTTCGGCACGGCCGCACGCAGCGCGGCGTCGTCGGCCTGACCGAGCCGGAGATCATCTTCCACGAGCGCGTCGAGGAATCGGTCGACCACCATCTCGTCTCGGACGTCCCGGTCGGCGTGTTCCTCTCCGCCGGCATCGACTCGTCCGCGCTGACGGCCATCGCCGCGCGCCGCTACCGCGACCAGTTGCGCACGTTCACGCTGGCCTTCGAGGAGTTCCGCGGCTCGATCGGCGACGAAGCGCCGCTCGCCGAGCGCTTCGCGAACGCCCTCGGGACGCTGCACCGCACGCGCGTGGTCACCCGCGAGGAGTTCCGCGGCGACCTCCCGAAGATCTTCGCCGCGATGGACCAGCCGACCATCGACGGCGTGAACACGTGGTTCATCAGCAAGGCCGTACACGAGGCGGGAGTGAAGGTCGCGCTCTCCGGTGTCGGCGGGGACGAGCTGTTCGGCGGGTATCCGTCGTTCGCGCGCATCCCCAAGATGACGCGCATCGCGCGCTCGCCGCTCGCGCCCATCGCCTCGATGCTCAGCCGGCACCCGAAAGCGAAGCTGATCGGCACGATGGGCGGGACGTACGCCGGCGCGTATCTGCTCCAGCGCGGCCTCTTCCTGCCGCACGAGCTCCCCGCCCTCCTCGGCGAGGACATGGCCCGCGAGGGAGTAGAGCGCCTGTCATTGATGACGCTCGTCGAGAAAGCGATGGAGCCCGATCCCGGGACGCCGTTCGCGCGCGTGGCCTCGATGGAGGCCTCGCTCTACATGCGCAATCAGCTCCTGCGCGACACCGACTGGGCGTCGATGGCCCACTCGGTCGAAGTGCGCACTCCGTTCGTCGACGCCGCGCTCCTCCGCCAGCTCGCGCCGCTGCTGCTCGAGACGGGGCGGGTGGGCAAGGAAGTGCTCGCGACCGGCCTCCCCGACTGGCTGCGCAACCGCGCCAAGACCGGCTTCTTCGTCCCCATGCGCGAATGGGCCGACCTCCCCCCCGACGGCACGAGCACGCGCATGCGGAGCTGGGCACGGGTGGTGTTCGACGCGGTCCGCTAGTCAGGGCACAGGGGGCAGGGCGCAGGGGGCAGGAAATAGGGGGCAGGAAATCCCGGCGCTCCTCTGGCTCCTGTCCCCTGCGCCCTGCGCCCTGCCCCCTATAATCCCGCCCCGTGTGCGGCATCGCCGGCTTCTGGGACTTCGCGGGCGGGAATCCGGAGGAGATGCGCGAGCGCGCGGGGCGGATGGCGTCCTGCCTGAAGCACCGCGGGCCGGACGACACCGGCACGTTCGCCGATCCCATCGGCGTCGGACTCGGCTTCCGCCGCCTCTCCATCGTCGACCTCTCGCCCGCCGGCGCGCAGCCGATGGCCTCCGCGAGCGGCCGCTATACGCTCATCTTCAACGGCGAGATCTACAACTTCCAGCGCCTCCGCACGCGCGTCACCGCGAACTGGCGCGGCCACTCGGACACCGAGGTGCTCCTGGCCTGCGTCGAGGCGTGGGGACTGGAGCGCACCCTCAACGAGTGCATCGGCATGTACGCCTTCGCGCTCTGGGACGCGCACGAGCAGACGCTCTCCCTCGTCCGCGACCGCGCGGGCGTGAAGCCGCTGTACTACGCGCTCAACCCGACCTCGCTGCAATTCGCCTCGGAGCTCAAAGCCCTCGACGTCGACCGGACCATCGACGCCGAGGCCGCCGCGCTCTACACGCGATTCCGGTGCGTGCCCGCGCCCTGGTCGATCTACGCGAGCGTGAAGAAGCTCCTCCCCGGCAGCATCCTCACCATCCGGAAAGACGGCTCGTCGCAGCTCACCCGCTACTGGGACCCCGCCCGCGTCGCCGAGCGCGTGCCGCGCTTCGGCGGCTCCGAGGCCGAGGCCGTGGACCAGCTCGAGGCGCTCCTCGGCGACTCCGTCGCCCTGCGCATGATCGCGGACGTCCCGTTGGGCGTCTTCCTCTCCGGCGGCGTCGACTCCAGCCTCGTCGCCGCGCTGATGCAGCGCAACGCGTCCGGGCCCATCCACACCTTCACCATCGGCTTCGAAGACCCGCGCTTCGACGAGGCCCGCTACGGCCGCGAGGTCGCGCAGCACCTCGGCTCCCGGCACAACGAGCTATACGTCAGCTACGCCGACGCGCTCGCGCTCGTGCCGAAGCTCCCGCGGATCTATGACGAGCCGTTCGCCGACTCCTCCGCGCTTCCGACGTACCTCGTCTCGCGGCTGGCCCGGCAAAGCGCCACGGTCGCGCTGTCCGGCGACGGCGGCGACGAGCTCTTCGCCGGCTACCACCGCCACTTCCTCGGCGCCCGCCTGCAGCGCCGCGTGCGCGCCGTGCCGCGGTTCGCGCGCGGCGCCGCCGGCCGCGTCCTGCAGCTCGTCCCCCGCACCCGCAACCTCGGGCGCGGCCTGGTCGAAAACGACCCCCTCGCGAGCTACCGCGACGCGATGAAGCTCCATCCCGGCCTGCCGAAGCTCGACGACCCGACCGAGATGGCGATGTTCCTCGACTTCATCACCTACCTCCCCGACGACATCCTGGTGAAAGTCGACCGGGCGAGCATGGCCGTCAGCCTCGAGGCCCGCGAGCCGTTCCTCGACCACCGGGTCATCGAGCTGGCGTGGTCGCTCCCGCTGTCGATGAAGATCCGCCACGACCGCGGCAAGTGGATCCTCCGCGAGCTGCTCAAGCGCTACCTGCCCGCCGCGATGGTCGACCGCGAGAAACAAGGCTTCGGGCTCCCGCTCGCCCAGTGGCTGCGCGGGCCGTTGCGGGAGTGGACGGAAGACCTGCTGCCCCCGCACGCACGCGGAATCTGGCAGCAGCACCTCGCCGGTGCGAATCATGAAGGGGAGCTCTGGACGGTGCTGATGTACGAGGCGTGGCGGCGCGATGGGTGAACCCTGAGCGAGCGGTAGCGAGTCGAAGGGTCGGGTTAGCATCTACGGGATGCGTGCCGCAGGTGCTAAGTTGACCCTTCGACTCGCTGACGCTCGCTCAGGGTTCACGACTCGATGAAAGTACTCCTCCTCTGCACCGATGCCTACGGCGGCCACGGAGGCATCGCGCTCTACAACCGCGATCTCGCCGAGGCCCTCGCGTCGCGTCCGGATGTCGACGAGGTCATCGTCGTGCCGCGAGTCATCCGCTCCGAGGTGCGCGACGTGCCGCCCAAAGTCACCTTCCACGCGGCCGCCGCGCGAGGTCCGGTGCAGTACCTCCGCGCCATTGCCAAAGCCCGCGCCGCAAAACCGGAGCTCGTCATCTGCGGGCACATGAACCTCCTCCCCGTCGCCTGCTCGATCGCCCGCCATCCGCTGCTGGTGATCTACGGCATCGAAGCCTGGAAGCGCGCGCCGAAACTGACCACCCGCCTCCTCCACCGCACGTGCGGCGTGGTCTCCATCAGCCACATCACCCGCGACCGGCTCCTGCAGTGGTCGAACTACGGCGGCATGACCTGGCTCCTGCCGAACGCCATCCACGCCGAGGCGTACGGGATCCGCGAGAAGCGCGCCGACCTCGTCGCGCGCTACGGACTCGAAGGCAAGCGCGTCCTCCTCACCGTCGGCCGGCTCGCCGCCGAGGAGCGCTACAAGGGCTTCGACGAAGTCCTGGAGATCCTCGGCCAGCTCCCGTCCGACGTCGTCTACATGATCGCCGGCGGCGGCAACGACGCCGTGCGCCTGCAGCACAAGGCGGCGCAGCTCGGCGTCGCGGACCGCGTCCTCTTCACCGGCCTCTTTCCCGAAGAGGACAAGCCGGACCTGTACGCCCTCGCGGACGTCTTCGTCATGCCCAGCCGCGGCGAAGGCTTCGGCTACGTCTTCCTCGAAGCGCTGGCCTCCGGCGTCCCCGTGATCGGCAGCAAGCACGACGGCGGCCGCGAAGCGCTCCTCGACGGCGACCTCGGCCTGCTCGTCGATCCCGCCAGCCCCGCGGAGATCGTGGCCGCGCTCCGCGAGGTCCTCGACGCCCCCGAGCCGCGCACCGTCCCGCCGCTGCTCGGCTATTTCTCGTTCGAGAACTTCAAGGCCCGGCTGAACGCGATCGTCGACGAGACGCTGGCGTCGAACTAAACTCGCGGCCGATGCAGCTCCGGCGCTGTCCGCTCTGCGGATCGAACGAGCACGAGACCGTCGTGGAGCTGGAGGCGGACGCGTTCTGCCGCACGAACTGGACCTACTCGCCCGACTTCCGGACGATCCTCGGCATCGGCGAGCACGCGCTGTTCCCCGTGGTCCGCTGCCGCCGCTGCGCGATGGTCTACGCGTCGCTGCTCCCCGATCCGGCCTTCCTCACCGCGCTGTACGAGCGCGTGATCCGGAAAGAGGAGTGCGTCGCGGGGTCGGAGAACGCTCCCGGCTACGCGCGCCGCCTGCGGTACGTCGCCGAGCTGCTGGAGCTGGCGCCTCCCGCCGATCCCCTCCGCGCGCTCGACTACGGCAGCGGTCTCGGCGTGACGCTGCGCATCCTCCGCGCGTGCAGCGTGGACGCCACCGGCTTCGACCCGAGCGCGCTGCGCAGCGACTACGTCCGCGAGCGCGAGCTCACGATCGTCGGCGACCCGTCGGAGCTGCGCGGAACGTTCGGCGCCGTCGTCCTCGACAATGTGCTCGAACATCTCCCCGAGCCGGTGCAGACGGTCGAGTGGCTGCGCGGTGTGACGGCGGCGGGAACGGTCGCGTACGTGAGCGTGCCGTCGTACGAACGGAAGCTCCTGGCGGAGCAGGTGGAGAAACATCGCCGCGGCGAGCCGATCGACATGGCCCTCAACCCGTGGGAGCATCTCAACTACTTCTCCCTCGCCCACCTCGACGCGCTGATGCTGCGCGGCGGCTTCCGCCGGCTCGCGGCGCGCGAGCGCACGGGCGTCCCGGGCATCGGGCTGCGTCCGGAGCGCAGCATGGTGCGGCGGTCGAAGAACGCCGCGGCATCGCTGACGCGGCTGGCCCGCTACGCCGTGCGCGGCGACGTGCTGGCGACGGCCGAGCACGCGTTCTACCGGCGCGAATCGTGAGCGGCCAGTCCAGCTCCGATCGCTCTGTCATCCTGAGCCGCGTAGACGGCGAAGGACCCCCTGATTCGTGCGCGACGCGTGCTACCGGCAGGGGGTCCTTCGCCGCGCTCCGCCGGCTCAGGATGACAGCCAACGCGCTCAGCGATCGAGCTCGGTCATCAGCTCGTCGATACGACGCTCCGTCTCCCCGTCGATGCCGCCGTGATGCGGCCATTCGTCGCCCGGACCGCGCGGCTCCGGCAGCCGCCCCAGCACTCGCCGGACGGCGTACGCCGCCCCGGGCGGCACGCGCAGGCGCTCGATGAGCCCCGACGGCGCGCGCGGCGGCAGGGCGCCCGTGGCGATCGGCATCGTCACCGCGTCTTCGAGCGCGCGCAGCCACTGCTCGAAGGCGTGGTCCAGCAGATAAGCCGGATCGACCGCGCGCTCCGCCGCGGCGGCGATGGACGTCAGGAGACCGGGCTCGCGCACGAGCCGCTCGATCTGCGCCGCGGCGGCCTCCGCGTCGCCGACCGGGAAGACCAGCGCGGTCTGGCCGTCGCGCAGCACGTTCTCCGCGCGCAGCCCGCGATACGCGGAGACGACGGGCACGACGCCGTAGTGCATGGCCTGCCACACGACCTGCGGCCCGGCTTCGGCCGTGGAGAAGAGCAGCAGCGCGTCGAGCGCGGGAAAGAGCGTGGCGTAGAGCGCGTCGACGGACAGCTTCCCGAGAAACGTCGCGCGATCGCCGAGTGCCCGCGCCAGCGTCTCGCGCGCGGGTCCGTCGCCGGCGATGCGCAGGTCGTACGCGATCCCGCGGCGGTCGAGCGCATCGGCCACGCCGATGAGATCGAGCGCGCGCTTTTCCGATTCCTCGAGCCGGCCCACGTAGGCGAGGCGGATGCGGTCGCCCGGCCTCGGGATACGCGCGTCCGACGTCCGGCGCCGCGATCCGGTCGGGATGTAGCGAATGCGCTCCTCGGGGATCCGCGACCACGCCGCGAGCAGCTCGCGCCGCAGGCGATTGCCTCCCACGGCCACGTCGACGAAGTCCCGCCACCTCCGCAGGTCCTCCAGCTCGCCGTGCGGCTGGATCGAGCGCAGCATCACCAACAGCCGCACGTTGCTGCCGGCGAGCTTCTCCAGGGCTACGGCTTCGAGCGTGTCCGCGATGTTGATCGGAACGACGACGTCCGGCCGCACCTCGCGCAACGTCTTCCGCAGCGCCGCCACGCGCGCTTCGCGCGTGCCGAGGCGGCCGTCGATCTCGACGCTCTTCAGATGCGGGTGGGCGGCGCGGTACGCGGCCGGATCGTGGAACCGCCGCCCGCGCGCCAGACCCGCGACCGGCTCCCATCCGCGCCCCGCGAGAAACGGCGCGACCTCATCCAGCCAGACTTCCAGCCCTCCCCACACGTGCGCGGTCTGGGTGCAGAACAGCACGCGACGGGTCACGTCGCGGGCACCCCGGCGCGGGAGCGGCGGTACTGCGTCAGCCATTCGTCGAGAAAGAGCATGGCCCACAGACGCCAGCCGTGCCGCGCCGCGGCATCGCCCGTGGCCAGCATCTCCTCGAGCAGCTCCGGCACGAACAGCTCGCCGAGGTCCGCCGAGCCGAGGAGGCGCTCGCGGGTCTCGCCGTGCGCGCCGGCACCGAGCCAGTCCCGGATCGGCACGTCGAAGCCGCGCTTCGGCCGCGTCAGGAGCTCGCGCGGCAGGAAGCGCTCGGCGTTCTTCTTCAGGATGTACTTGCCCACCGCCGAGTCCAGCGGCACGTCGTCGCGGAGCACGGCGTCGCCCGAGGCCCACTTCACCTTGAACCGCGACGGGATGCGCGCGATCACGTCCGTGAACGCGTGGTCGATCAGCGGCACGCGCACTTCCAGGCTGTGGCACATGCTCGCGATGTCGACCTTCGCCAGGATGTCGTTGGTCAGGTAGCCGTTGACGTCGATGTACTGAAAGCGCGCGCAGAGGTCGTCCTGCGGCGCGAGACCGAACTGCCCGTCGTACCAGGCCCGCGTGCCCGCGGCCAGCCCGTGGTGCTCCGGCCGCCACAGCCGCCGGCGCATCGCCTCGGGGAAATACGACGTGTTGTCGAACCACACCTGCTCGGGCGACGGCAGCGGCGGAACCACGCCCGCCCGGCGGGCCACGCCGGCGAGCGCGTGCCGCACGCGGCCCGAGACCGCGGCCGGCTTGCGCTGCGACCAGAGGAGATACGGGTAGGACGTGTAACCGGCGAAGAGCTCGTCGCCGCCGTCGCCGGACAGCACCATCTTCACGTGCCGCGCGGCCAGGCGGGAGACGTAGTACGTCGGGATGGCCGAGCTGTCGGCCATCGGCTCGCCGTAGTGGCGCACGAGCTCCGGCAGCACGCCCAGGGCATCGGGACGGACGATCTCCTCGTGATGCTCGGTGCCGAACCGCCGGGCCACCTCGCGCGCGTAGCGCGACTCGTCGTACTCGCTCTCGTCGTAGCCGATGGAGAAGGTCTTCACCGGATGGCGGAGGACCTCACTCATGTACGCGACGACGGTGCTGGAGTCGACGCCGCCGGAGAGAAACGCGCCGAACGGGACGTCGGAGACGAGATGCGCCGTCACGGTCTCCCGCAGCGCCGCGTCCAGCCGCTCCAGCCACTCCGCCTCGGACACGCTCTCGTCCGGGTGGAACTCGAGGTTCCAGTAGCGGTGCGGTCCCTCGACGCGGCCGTTGTCGTGGACGCGCATCCAGTGCGCCGCCGGCAGCTTCCGCGCCTCGCGGAAGATGGTGTACGGCGCGGGGATGTACTGGAACTGCAGGTAGAGGTCGACGGCCTGCAGGTCGACCGACGGCTCGTAGCCGGGCAGCGCGTCGAAGCACTGCAGCTCGGACGCGAACGCGATGCGGTCCGGCGTGCTCGCGTAGATCAGCGGCTTGATCCCGAAGCGGTCGCGGGCCAGGAACACCGTGGCGTTACGCCGGTCGCGGATGGCGAAGGCGTACATGCCGCGCATGCGGTCGAGGCAGCGCTCGCCCCACTCCTGGTACGCGTGGACGACGACCTCGGTGTCGCAATGCGTGCGGAAGCGATGGCCCCGGCTCTCCAGCTCCGCACGCAGCTCGCGGAAGTTGTACAGCTCCCCGTTGTAGACGATCCACAACGTGCCGTCCTCGTTCGCCACCGGCTGCTCGCCGTGCGCGGGATCGATGATCGCCAGCCGCCGGTGCCCCAGCGCGGCCGGCCCGTCGGTCCAGGTGCCGTCGCCGTCGGGCCCGCGGTGGCGGATCCGATCCGACATCGCCGTCCCCTCCCGCGCATCCGCGGGCGCCCCATCGAGCCGGACGAATCCGGCAATGCCGCACATGCGCGTAGTTTAGTCGGAGCTTCGGCCGCGCCGAAGGTGCTCCGCAGCACGTGTCGTGACTTCGGACGTTCACTCGTGATTTTGGATGTTCAGTCGTGATTCTGGATGTTCAGTCGTGATTTCGGATGTTCAGTCGTGATTTCGGATGTTCAGTCGTGTCTTTCGGATGCTCAGTCGTGACTTTCAGACGTTCAGTCGTGATTTTGGACGTCAAGTCGTGACTTTCGGACGTCAAGTCGTGACTTTCGGACGTTCAGTCGTGATTTTGGATGTTCAGTCGTGATTTTGGATGTCGAGTTGTCATTTTTGAATTTGCGTCCGCACTCCATATCGGGAGACCGGGCTTCGGCTACGATGTCCCGGCGTGAAGACTGACGAGTCCGACGGCCACGCCACGCTCTGGTATGCGGTGACCGCGGGCGTGCTCGTCACGCTCGCCGCGGCGGTCCGTTTCGGGCATCTCGGCGCCACGCTGTTCGAGGATGAGGTGTGGGTGGCGAACCTGCTGCGGGACGGTGATTACGCGCCGCACACCTACAACACCCCGCCGCTGTTTTATTACCTCGGGCGGATCTGGACGAAGGTCCGCGGCTTCTCGGACGTCGCCCTGCGCGAGCCGGCGGCGTTTTTCGGCGTGGCGCTCTGCGCGCTGCCGTTCGCGGCGCCGCGGCCGCGGCTCACGCGCATCCTCTGGTCGCTCCTGCTCGCCTTTTCCAGCCCGCTGCTCTTTTACTCGACGCGGCTCAAGCAATACACGATCGAGGCGTTCGTCATCACCCTGCTGATCGTCGTCTTCCTGCACGCGCTGGAGCGCGACCGCGCACGGCTCTGGATCGCGTTCTTTGCGATCGCGATCGCGGCCGTCATGCTCCTGCACTCGCCGGTGTTCATCGTCGCCGCCGCGGGGGCGGTGGCGGTGGTGAAGGTGCGCCGGCCGTGGATCGCCGCCGGCTTCCTCGCGGCCGGGGCGGCGTTCGTCGTGGCCTGGGTCGCGTACATGGCGCCAGGACCGAAGTCGGTGGTGCTGCACGGCGACATGGAGCAGTGGTTCACCGAGACGGGACGCTGGATCGACTCACCGGCGTCGCTCCTGCGGAACAGCGTGCACTGGCTGGGACAGGCCTTCAACATGACCCGCTTCTGGTGGCTCGTGCTGCCCGTGCTGATGCTCTGGTGGATCGTGCGGAAGCGGCCGTGGATCGAGCTCGCGCTGGCGCTGCTGCCCGTGCTGGCGGTCGTCGCCGCCAGCATGCTGCACCGCTATCCCTACGGCGAAGTGCGGCTGATGATCTTCTGCTTTCCCGCGCTTTACCTGCTCGCCGCCGAGGCCATCGCCGAGGCGTCGCGGCGGGTGCCGCTGGTGCTGCTCGTCGTGGCGCCGTTCCTCTTCAACGGAGTCGCGCGCGACACCTACAATGCCACCTACATGCGCCTCGACGATCTCCGCACGATCCTCGACACGATCGCGGCCGCGCATCGTCCGGGCGAGCCGGTGTACGCCGACCTCTCGCACGCCGCGCCGCTGCACTACTACCTGCCTCAGATCCGGCCCGACCTGCGGGCCGTGACCGTGGCCGCGCCCGCGGGAGCGGGATGGTACGTGCAGCACGCGTCGCGGTTCACGGCGCCGCAAACGGGCCTGCGGATGAGAATCGGCGACACGGTGGCGGTGCGCGTCCCATGAAGCGGCGGTTCGCGGAGTTTTCCCTCACCGCGCTCGCCTACGCGCTCTTCTGGACCATCACGCGCTGGCCGGCGATCTCGGTGAACGTCCTCTTCCTCGACGACTTCGAGATCCCGCTGCGTCCCGCCGACTTCTACCTCGGGCCGTACCGTCCCGTGCTGTGGGTGAACTACCTGCTCTGGGACACGCTGATCCCGAACCACTTCTGGACCATCGTCCCGAAGATCTACGGCGCGGTCTACATCGGCATCGCCGCCGCGATCTTCGCCGTGCTGCTGCGCGAGTGGGACGTCGACCGCTGGACGGCGCGGCTGCTTCCGCTGGTCGTCACCGCGCACCCGATCCTCGCCGACGGCCCGCTGTGGCAGACCTACTGCGGCATCCCGCTCGCCGCGGCGTTCACCACCGCGGGCGCGATCGCGTGGAGCCGCGGACGCCGCGCCGCCTTCACGATTTACACGCTCCTCGGCGTCTTCTCGTATCAGATCTACGTCGCCCTGGCCGCGGTGTACGCGATCGCGGAGCCGGTGGTGCGGCGCAAGTTCCGCCTGCGCGACACCGCCATCCGCCTCTCCATCATCGCCGCCATCGCCGTCGCGCAACTGGTGCTGACGGCGCTCGTGCGCCGCTACTACGACACGCCCGACCCGCGCGGGCTGGCCACCTCCTTCGACCTGCGCGTGCGCTTCCACTTCTTCACCGATCTCATGGTCAACGCCTGGATGCCGGTGATCGCGTACTACACCGGGGCGCTGCGGGCCATGTCGCTGTGGAAGTTCGTGCCCATCGCGATCGCCGCGCTCACCGCCATCCGGACGCGGAGAGTGGTCGACACGCTGTTCGCCGCGGTCGTCTTCGTCATCCCCGCGCTGCCGAACATGGCCCTGAGCCAGAGCGCGTACGCCTGGCGCGTGGCCACGCCCGAGGCGTACGCGCTGGCGGTGTCGATCCTGCCGCTGCTGATGCGCGTGCCGCGGGCGTGGGCGATGGGGGTCATCGGCGTCCTGACCGCGGTGATGGTGCCGGTCAGTCACTACGAGTCGTGGTGCCGCAAGGAGAGCTGGCTGCGCGACCAGCAGTTCGTCGCCTCGATGCGCGACCACTGGAAGGCCCGCCCCTTCACCGTCGTCCTCGCGCCGGTCAATCCCCTCGGCCGCGAAGACCGCGCCCTCATCGGGCCCCGCGAGCTGACCTGGGGCTACGAGATCCGGACCTCGCGCATGTGGTCGGAGTTCAACGATCCGTGGATGACGACGGCCTTCGTGCAGAACTGGGCGAAGCTGCCGTTCGTCGACTGCAACAAGCGCGGCGGAGACCCGCGCTGCGCGGACGCGGTCGCGGCCTGCGCGCGCGGCTGCACGGAGGTGGACGCCGAATACCCGGGCGCAATCCACGACGACGCGACCGCCCGGACCATCGTCTGCCCGACCAAGGTCGTGCCGAAGTGCGCGACTCTGTCATCCCGAGCGTCGAGCGAGGGACCTGGGTG
>DASUSN010000050.1:0-32623 GCA_036375075.1 Thermoanaerobaculia bacterium
GGGGAGGGGGGCGTTCCCGGGGCGTCCCCCCTCCCCGTCCGGGGGGCGGGCTGAAGCCGCGCCCTACATTTACGCCACCGGCAGCCGCATCGTGAACGTCGAGCCCTGGCCTTCGATGCTCTGCACGCTGATCGAGCCGCCGTGCGCTTCGATGATCGCGCGCGCGATGTACAGGCCGAGGCCCAAGCCGCCGTAGTAGCGGCTGGAGACGTTGCGCGCGCGGTGGAAGCGCTCGAAGAGCTGCGGGATCTCGTCCCTGGGAATGCCGATGCCGTGGTCGGTGACGGACGTCAGCATGTCGCTGCCGACCGCCTCGACCTCCAGATCGATGTCCGTCCCCTCGGCCGAGTATTTGAGGGCGTTCGACAGCAGGTTGTCGATGACCTGGCGCATGCGATCGGGATCGGCGACGACGACGGCGTCTCCCGCGTCGACAGCCATGCGGATGGACCGCGTCGGATGCTGCACCTGGAACGCCGACACGCGCGCGCGGATGAAATCGCTCCAGCGGATCGACTGGGGATGGATCTGCAGGCGGTTCGTCTCGATGCGCGAGACGTCGAGCAGCTCCGAGATGAGCCCCATCATGCGCTCGATCTCGCCGAGGACCGCGTTGATGTACGTCGCGCGCTCCTCGGGCTGCAGATCGTCCACGGTCTGCGCGAGGAGCTGCGTGTAGCCCTTGATCGTCGTCAGCGGCGTGCGCAGCTCGTGCGACGCGACGGAGAGGAACTCGTCCTTCTTGCGGTCGAGCTCCTGCAGCGCGGTGATGTCGCGGATGACCAGCACCGCGCCGACGATGCCGCGGCTCTCGATGGGCGCGGCCGCGATGGAGAGATCGAGATCGCGTCCCGTGATCAGGTGCTTGCCCATGGCCAGGTAGTCGGGGACGGTCTGGCCGGCGAGCGCGCGGGCGTACGGCATGTCCGCGTACGCGATCGGGCGGCCCTCGGAGTCGCGCAGGTTCAGGCGCGCGAACGAGCCGTGCTCGATGGCCTCGGCACGCGACGCGAGGCCGAACATGTTCAGCGCGGCCTGGTTCACGTCGACGACCTCGCCGTTCGCGTCGTAGACCCACAAGCCGTCGGTCATGGAGCCGAGGATGGAGTCGAGACGCGCGGAGCGCTCGGCCATCATCGTGGCGAGGTTCTCGATCTCCCGGCGCGCGCGCACCTGCTCCGTGACGTCCTGCACGAGCACGGTCAGGCTCTGGGTGATGCCGGAGAAGCGTCCGCGCGCGGCGGAGATGATGCGGTTCACGTAGCGGTCGCCGACGGCGAGCTCGACGTCGATGCGCGGCTCGCCGGAGTCGGCGACCTGCTTGAGGATCGGCTCCGTGTCCGGCAGGACCTCGGAGCCGCGCAGACCGATCACCTTGGTGTCGATGGCGATGCGGCCGAACTCCATGGCGAAGTCGATGAAGCGCGCGTTGGCGAGCTCGAAGCGCAGCTCGTCGGCGGAGATGACGGCGATGCCGATGGGCGCGGTCTCGAGGACGGCCTCGAAGCGCACGCGGGCGTCCACTTCGCGCCGGGCCAGCTCTTCGGCGGCGCGATGGCCGTCCTGGGCCATGCGGGTCAGGCGGTGGATGTGGCTCGCGGCGCCGATGCGCTCGGCCACGGACTGCGCGAACTCCAGGTCCTCGGCGTCGAAGTTCCGCCGCGGGTCGGACTGCGAAATGATGACCGCGCCGATGCGCTCGCCGTACGTCTCGATCGGATAGGCGATGAGGCTCTGCTCGTGCAGCGCGGCCTTGACGTCGCGCTCCTCGGCGTCGCGCGAGAAGTCGAGCAGCGCGTCGCCGCGCACCTCGTAGAACAGCAGCGGCCGTCCGATGTGGAAGACCGTGCCCGGCAGACCTTCGCCGGGACGATACGGGTTGCGCGCGAAGTACTGGCGGTACAGCGAGAGGTCCTTCTCCGCCGTGCCGTAACCGACGAGATCGAGCGAGCCGGTCGTGGAGTGATAGAGGTAGATGCGCACCGTGCCGGCGACGGCCTGGGCGATGCGCATGGCCGGATCGTCGAGATCCTCGAAGCTCGGCGACAGCGCGACCATCTCCAGGCCGAGGTTGGCCAGACACTCCGCGCGGCGGCGGCGCCAGGACTCGCGCTCCGCGTTCTGGCGGTCCTCGGTGACGTCGCGCGAGAGGACCACGGAGCCGATGATCCGGCCGGCCTGATCGCGGATCGGCGCGGCCTTGAGGTTGACGACGCGGTCGTCGCCGCTGCGCGCCTCGTGTACGAGGTAGTCGGACTTCACGACGTCGCCCTGCAGCGCGCGCACCGACGGGAGATCCTCGGGACCGAGGGGGCTGCCGTCGATGTAGCGGTGCCGGTTGGTGCGCACGCGCCCTTCCGGGTCGGGCGTGAAGAGCACGGCCGGCTCCCGTTGCGCGGCGGCGTTCATCCGCTCGAGGCGTCCGGTCGAGTCGTAGATCGCCGCGGCCTCGGGGATCTGGTCGAGGATGGCGTTGACCTTCGCCATCTCGCGGACGGCGCGGTTGTGCAGCAGCGTGTTGTTCAGCGCGAGCGTCGCGTAGCGGCCGATCTCGGCGAAGAGCGTGATCTCTTCCTCCGTCCAGTCGCGCGCCTCGTCACAGAGGTGCAGCCCGAAGGCCCACGGCTCCTCCTCGCGCGGACGCAGCACCTGCACGAGGGCCGAGCGGATCTTGAAGCGCTCGGCCAGCTCGGGATCGAGGTCGGCGTCACCGGCGCGGACGACCACGGGCAGCACCGATTCCATCGCGCGGCGGATGAGGCCCTGCGACTGCACGAGCGACACGGGCCCCTTGTCCGCGAGGTCGCCCTCCGCACCGGGGGCGAACGTCGCGAACGCGACTTTCGCGAACTCGGCCTGCTCGTGCACGGGATGCAGGAGCCACGCGCGGTCGGCGCCGAGCTCTTCGCGCGTCACGGTCACGATGCGGCGCAGGACCTCGCGCAGCTCGAGCGTGCCGGTGAAGGACTCCAGGATGCCGGAGAGGAACCGGTACCGCTCCTCGGCCGTGAAGCGCGCCCGGTCGCTCGTGGGCGGCTCGAGGTAGCGGACCATGAGGTTGCGGATCGCCGTGTCGTCGTAGGTGAGGTCCGGCAGCTCGAGGATGCGCGCCATCGGCTGCTTGCTCTCGGCGGCGTCGCGCAGCTTGCGCCACGTGGACGCGCCGCTCACCGCGATGAGCCGGAAAGGATGCTGGTCCAGCAGCTCGACCGCCTCCTGCTCGGAGCCCGTGACCACCGGCGTAAAGCGGAGGGCCCGGGCCACCTCGGCGGGCGTGCGCGCAGCATGCTCCGCGGCGACGATGAGGACCTGATTGGACATTGACGTCGGAGTGCATGCTAACAGGAGTTGGCGGTTGGCGGATGTAGGTTGGCGGCAAACGGGCGCAACCGCTTCTCTCCCGCCAACCGCCAACCGGCAACCGCCAACTAGAATGCGTCCCATGAAGCGCACCTTCGACGATCTCGTCGCTCTCATGACCCGCCTGCGCGGCCCCGACGGCTGTCCGTGGGACCGCAAGCAGACGCTGCCGGACCTCAAGCCGTACGTCATCGAAGAAGCGTATGAGGTGGTCGACGCGATCGACCGCAACGACCGCGCGGCGCTGCTCGAAGAAGTCGGCGACTTCCTGCTCGAGGCGGTGTTCATCACGGAGATCACGCGCGAAGAGGGGACGTTCGACGTCTACGACTCGATCACCGCCATCCACGACAAGCTCGTGCGCCGCCATCCGCACGTCTTCGCCGGCGTGGAGGCGAAGGACGCCGAGCAGGTGCTCGTCAACTGGGAGAAGCTCAAGCAGGACGAGCGCAAAGCCGAGAACAAGTCGCTCCTCGCCGGCATCCCGCAGTCGATGCCCGCGCTGCTGAAGGCGTCGCGGCTGACGGAGAAGGCCTCGCGCGTCGGCTTCGACTGGCGCCGCACGGAGGACGTGTTCGACAAGGTCGACGAGGAGCTCGCCGAGCTGCGCGAAGCCGTCGCCTCGGGCGACACGGCCCACGTACACGAAGAGATCGGCGACCTGCTCTTCACGATCGCGAACATCGCGCGTAAGGTGAACGTGAATCCCGAGGAGGCGCTGCAGTCCACGAACCGCAAGTTCATGAGCCGCTTTCAGTCGATGGAGTCGCGCGTGGACACCTTCGAGGGGCTGTCGCTCGAGGAGATGGACAAGCTGTGGGACGAAGCAAAAGCCGCAGAGCGGGAGCCATGACCTGTCATCCTGAGCCGGCGAAGCGCGGCGAAGGATCCCGTGCGGTTCGCGACGTCCGCGCACGAATCAGGGGGTCCTTCGCCGTCTACGCGGCTCAGGATGACAGGGGATGAGACTCCGCGCTCGTAAGTTCACGATCGTCGCCGCGCTCGTCGTGGCGCTGATCGCCGTGCACGACTTCGCCGTGCCGCACGGACGCGGCTTCGCCGCGCGCGGCGCGCTGTTCCTGATCGACGAGTACCGCGCGCACGTTTCCCCGCGTCTGCGCGGGCGCGTGACGTGCCGCTTCCAGCCTACGTGCTCGGCTTACGGACGCGCGGCGATCGCAAAGTACGGCTTCGCGAAGGGGACGGCGAAGACGGCGTGGCGGATCGCGCGGTGCGGCCCCTGGACTTCGCAGGGGACGGTGGATCGGCCGTAGGCAGGATCGCGCTAGGGCAGATGTCGTTCACCACGCAGTTCGGGCAGTCCGGCTTGCGCGCGATGCAGACCCGCCGGCCGTGCAGGATCAGGCGATTGGCGAACCCGGTCCAGTCGCCGCGCGGCACGATCTTCATCAGGTCCCGCTCGATCTCGACCGGATCGGCGTGTCTCGTGAAGCCGAGGCGGCCGGAGAGGCGGGTGACGTGGGTATCGACGATGATGCCCGCCTCGATGCCCATGGCATTGCCCAGGACCACGTTCGCGGTCTTGCGTCCGACGCCGGGGAGCTCGACCAGCTCCTCGATCGTCCGCGGGACCTCGCCGCCGTGCCGCTCCACGAGCGCCTTCGAGCAGTTGATGACCGCCTTGGCCTTGTTCCGGTAGAAGCCCGTCTGCTTGACCGCCGTCTCCATCGCCACGAGGTCCGCGCCCGCGAATGCGTGCGCGTCCGGATACGTGCGGAACAGCGACTTGGTGACGATGTTCACGCGCACGTCCGTGGACTGCGCGGCGAGGATCGTCGCGATCAGCAGCTCGAAGGGATTCCTGAAGTCGAGCTCGACGCGGGCGTCGGGATACAGCGGTTTCAGCCGGGTATTGACCTCGAGGGCTCGCGCTTTCCGGTCCTTCATCGACATAGAATCCTCTCATGACCACCACTCTGACCGCGCCCCGAGTCATCCGCGCGCCGCACGGCACGCAGTTGAGCTGCACGAGCTGGCAGACCGAAGCCGCGCTGCGCATGCTCATGAACAACCTCGACCCCGAGGTGGCCGAGCGGCCGGAGCAGCTCATCGTGTACGGCGGCATCGGCAAGGCCGCGCGCAACTGGGAGTGCTACGACGCGATCGTCGCCACCCTCAAGCGCCTGAAGGCCGACGAGACGCTGCTCGTGCAGTCGGGCAAGCCCGTGGGCGTGTTCCGCACGCACGAGAACGCGCCGCGCGTGCTCATCGCGAACTCGAACCTGGTCCCCCACTGGGGCACCTGGGACGAGTTCCGCCGCCTCGACGCCCTCGGCCTCACGATGTACGGCCAGATGACGGCGGGCTCGTGGATCTACATCGGGACGCAGGGCATCCTGCAGGGAACCTACGAATGCTTCGCCGCGCTGGCCAAGAAGCATTTCGGCGACTCGCTGCGCGGGAAGCTCGTGGTCACGGCCGGTCTCGGCGGCATGGGCGGCGCGCAGCCGCTCGCGGCGACGATGAACGAGGCCACCGCGCTCATCGCGGAGGTCGATCAGACGCGCATCCAGCGGCGTCTCGACAAGCGCTACCTGGACGAGGAAGCCCCGTCGCTCGACGCGGCGATCGCCCGCGCGCTGGAGGCGCGGGACAAGGGCGAGGCGGTGTCCATCGGCGTGGTCGCGAACGCGGTGGAGCTGCTCGAGGCGCTCATCGCCCGCGGGATCGTTCCGGACGTCCTCACCGACCAGACCTCGGCACACGACGAGCTGACCGGCTACGTCCCCACGGACATGAGCTACGACGAAGCGCTCGCGCTGCGGGAGAGCGATCCGAAGAAGTACGTCGCGCTCTCGTACGACACGATGGCCCGGCACATGCGCGCGATGATCGAGCTGCAGAACCGCGGCGCGGTCACGTTCGACTACGGCAACAACCTGCGCGGGCAGGCGCTCAAGAACGGCGTCGCGAACGCGTTCGAGGTCGAAGGGTTCGTGCCGCTCTTCATCCGCCCGCTGTTCTGCGAAGGCAGAGGGCCGTTCCGCTGGGCCGCGCTGTCCGGCGATCCCAACGATCTCTTCGTCACGGACGAGGCCATCCTCGAGCTCTTCCCCCACGACGCGGCCCTGCATCGCTGGGTCCGCATGGCCCAGAAGCGCGTGGAGTTCCAGGGACTCCCGGCCCGCATCTGCTGGCTCGGCTACGGCGAGCGCGACAAGGCCGGGCTGCTGTTCAACCGGCTGGTGGCGGAGAAGAAGGTCACGGCCCCGATCGTCATCGGGCGCGACCATCTCGACGCCGGCAGCGTCGCTTCGCCGAATCGGGAGACCGAGGCGATGAAGGACGGGTCGGATGCGATCGCGGACTGGCCGATCCTGAACGCGCTGCTGAACACCGCGGCGGGCGCGACCTGGGTCTCGGTGCATCACGGCGGCGGCGTCGGCATCGGATATTCCCTACACGCGGGAATGGTGGTGGTCGCCGATGGCACGCAGGAGGCCGCGGAGCGCCTGCGGCGCGTCCTCACGACGGACCCGGGCACGGGCGTGATGCGTCACGCGGACGCCGGATACCAGGAGGCGATCGACGTCGCCCGGGAGCGCGGCGTCGATATTCCCATGTTGTGACAAGACTCGCGGCGCGAATAGTGCAACCATGCCCCCGGTTGTCAGCTCCGCCAGATCACATTGGAGGTGCATCATCGAAGCTCGGCAGTTGAAGAAAGACTGGGTGAACATCCTTTTTCTCACCCTCACCCCCGTCATCGGTGTCGCAGGCACGGCCGCGTACACGTATTACCGCGGTTTCAGTCTCTGGATGCCGCTGCTCACCATCGGCATGTACCTGGCGGTCGGCATGTCCATCTGCGCCGGATACCACCGTTTCTTCTCCCACAAGAGCTACGAGGCGCACCCGATCGTGCAGTCGTTCTTCGCGTTCTTCGGCGCGATGGCGGCCGAGAACTCGATCCTCTGGTGGTCGTCGGCGCACCGCGTCCATCACAAGCACGCGGACAAGGACTGGGACCCGTACAACATCAAGCGCGGTTTCTGGTGGGCGCACATCGTCTGGATCTTCTACAAGAACGACGAGACGGATACGACGTTCGCCAACTCGCCGGACCTGAAGGCCAATCCGATCGTGATGTGGCAGCACCGCTGGCACAAGCACATCCTCATCCTGGGCGGCTTCGGCATCCCCACCCTGATCGGCGCCGCGTTCGGCGACCCGATCGCAGGACTGCTGTGGGGCGGCTTCACGCGTCTGGTGGTCATCCACCACACCACGTTCTTCGTCAACTCGCTGGCGCACTACATCGGCAAGCCGGTGTACAACGCCGAGGCGACGGCCCGCGACAACTGGGCCGTGGCGCTGGTGACCCTCGGCGAGGGCTACCACTCGTTCCATCACCGTTTCCCCGCCGACTTCCGCAACGGCATCCGCTGGTATGACTGGGACCCGGCCAAGTGGTTCATCGGCCTCGGACGCCACATCGGACTGACGTCGAACCTGCTGACCACGCCGCTGCCGCAGATCGAACAGGCCCGCATGCGCGCCGCGCTGCGCGTGGTCGAGCCTAAGATCGCGACGGCCACGGGGACGCTGGCCGACGAAGCGCGCCGCCGTCTGCGCGTCGCGTCGGAGCACCTCGAGCGCGCCGTCGAAGCGTGGCGCACCGCGATCGACCAGCGTGCGGAAGGACTGCCGTGGCGCAAGGCGAGGAAGGCCTCGTACCGTCACGTGAAGTACTCCCGCCGCCACTGGAAGCGCGCCGTCCGCATCCTCCAGGCTGCCTGATCCGTGCCCCTGTCATCCTGAGCCGGCGAAGCGCGGCGAAGGATCCCCTGCAACTTGCGCCACCCGCGCCTGATCCGGGGGATCCTTCGCCGTCTACGCGGCTCAGGATGACAGGCGGTTACCTTCTCTCCAGCTTGCGCAGCGCCTTCTGCGCGACCTTTGCCTGGCGCGGGCAGAGGCAGCGGGCCTCGTATACCTTCCCGTAAAGCTCCTGGGCCGCGTCCACGTCGCCGCGCGTGGCCAGTTCCCGCGCTTCGTCGAGCAGCGTCTCCGCCTGCAATTCGCGCCCTTCGAGCTCGTTCCGCACCAGTTCCTCGACCTCGGCCACGGACAGGCGCCCGCGGCGGCTCTTCACCGTACCCAGGAGCTTCCCTTCGCGATCGGTGAGGACGGCCACGGGCAAGTCCTCATCCACATGCAGGCTGGCGAGGCGCGTGACGTCGTCGTAGCGAACGACCCGCATTGCCACGCAGCGCGCCGAGGACTGTGTCAGGCTGTCCGAGGTGAGCATGGCACTGCGGCGCATGGCGTCGGGAGAGGAGGGGATCCAGAAGAGCACCAGCGGCGCGGCGATGGTTTCGTCCGGCTGCAGCACCTTCCACGGCACCAGCGGGGCCAGACCTCGCTCTTCCGGAGACACGTATGCTCCGGCGGCGATCAGGGCGACCAGTGCGGCCAAGCGCGCCCAGTGACTCATTGCAACGGACCCTCAGGGAAGCCTGGCGATTATACGCCCGCGAAAAACCGAGCGCCGCTGGCACCCGACCGGTAGAATCCGACCCGTTCCGGTTCCCATGGGAAGCATTCGCGAGACGCTCGGTCACTACGAAATCCTCCGCCCCATCGGTGCAGGGGGGATGGGGGAGGTTTTCGTGGCCCGCGACCCGAAGCTGGGACGCAAAGTGGCGATCAAGCTGCTCCCGGCGCGGCTGGCGACGGACCGGGACACGCTCGCGCGCTTCACGCAGGAAGCCCGCTCCGCCTCGGCCCTGAATCACCCGAACATCGTCACGATCCACGAGGTCGGCGCCACCGCCGAAGCGCCGTACATCGTGATGGAGTTCATCGACGGGCGCGACCTCCGGACGCTGATCGGCGAGGGGGCGATGCCCGTGCGCCAGGTGCTGGACATCGCCACCCAGATCGCCGACGGCCTCGCCGCCGCGCACGAGCGCGGCATCGTGCACCGCGACCTCAAGCCCGAGAACATCATGGTCACCCGCGACGGGTACGTGAAGATCCTCGACTTCGGCCTGGCGAAGGTGATCGGCCCGACGCCGGAGGGGGAGCACACCATCCAACTGGAGATGCCGGGGACGATGCCCGGCACGATCCTCGGCACGGTCGGATACATGTCGCCGGAGCAGGCGACCGGGAAGCGGCTCGACTTCCGCTCGGACCTGTTCGCGTTCGGCGCGATCCTCCACGAGCTGTCCACCGGCTCGCCGGCGTTCAACGGGGAGACGGCGATCGACACGCTCTCGGCGATCCTGCATCACGAGCCGCCGTCGGTGATGAAGGTGAACCCGCGCGTGCCGGTGCAGCTCGCGGACATCATCCGGCGCCTCTTGGCGAAGGCCCCGGACGACCGCTACGCGTCGACGCGCGACCTCGCACGGGAGCTGAAGCTGCTACGTGACCGCGTAGCCGCCGAGGAGAGCGGCTTCCACAAGCCGCTCTCGCAGAGTGAGCGCACTCTCACATTCCGTGCGTCCTGCACAGCTGCGGTAGTGCTGGCGGCGCTGATCGGCATGGCGGTGTACTTCACGCGCCAGGCGCCCGCGCCCCCCGAGACCGCGACCACTCCCCCACCAGTGTCGAAGAAGTACCTCGCGGTACTCGGCTTCAAGGACCTGTCGGGCGACCCGAACGGGCAGCTCGTCGTGGACGGATTCGCGGAGACGCTCCGGGCCCGGCTGGCGCATTTCCAGACGCTGCAGGTGATCCGCCCGCTGATGCCGGTAGTCGACACCGGCGACCCGCGGAAGATGGCCAAAGAGCTCGGCGCCAACCTGGTGCTGACGGGGTCGATGATGCGCGCCGGCGATCGCATCCGCGTGACATATTCGGTGCTCGACTCGGAAACGGGCCGCGAATGGCAGGACCTCATCGAAGGCGACGTCGCGAATCTCTTCGGCGTGCAGGATGACGTAGCGGACAGCGTCGCGCGGAACCTGCAGTTGGGCGAGGCGACGGTGCGCGTGGCGCTCGACCCGGCGGTGTCGCAGCGGAAGTACCTCGAAGCCCTCGGCCATCTGCAGAGATACGACAAGGCCGAGTCGCTCAACGCGGCGATCGAGATCCTCGAGCAGTTGGGCGACTCGCCCTCCGTGCAGGCAGCCCTCGCGCGGGCGTACGTGCGCAAGTACGAGGACGCGCGCGATCCGGAGTTCGCGGCAGCGGCCGGGAAGGCCGCGGAACTCGCGCTGCAGGCCGATCCGCAGAGTCTGGACGTGAACGTCACCCTCGGCGAGTTGCGCCGCCTGACGGGCCGCTATCAGGAGTCGATCGACGCCTACGTGCGCGTGCTGTCGCAACAGCCGAACAACGCGGACGCGGTCCTTGGCCTGGCCGAGTCATACAAGGCGGCGGGCGACATGAGGAGCGCGGAGACGCAGTACAAGCGGGCCATCGCGCTGCAGCCGAACTACTGGGGCGGGTACAACAAGCTGGGGGCGTTCTATTACGAGCAGGCGCGCTATCAGGAGGCGGTCCCGCAGTTCCAGAAAGTGACGGAGCTCGCCCCGGACAACGAGCGCGCACTCATCAACCTCGGAGGCATCTACCTACGCCTCGGTCGCTACGACGACGCGGTGCGGCTCTTCCAGCAATCGATTCAGCGGAAGCCTTCCGCGCAGGCATACTCGAACCTCGGCACGGCGTATTACTACACCGGCCGCTTCCGCGAGGCCGCGGACGCATACGAGAACGCGACGCGCCTCGAGCCGTCCCACCCTCTCTACCGGCGCAACCTCGGCGACGCCTATCGCTGGGTGCCGGGCGCCGAGGCGTCGGCGCGGAAGGCGTTCGAGCACGCCATCGAGCTTTGCAACCGATCGATCCGCGTGAATCCGAACGATTCACGTGTGTACATGTGGCGCGCCGGCGCTCTGGCGAAACTGGGACGGCATCGCGAAGCGCGAACCGCCATTCTCCGCACGCTCGAGCTCGAGCAAAACGCGCCCAATGCGTACGAGGCCGCCGTCATCGCGTACTTGGCCGGATCGGAAGTGGACGCGGTCGCGCGGCTCGGACAAGCTCTCCGGCTCGGGTACCCCCCGGACGCCATAATGCGCGACCCGGAATTTGCGAATCTCCGAAATAGCGGTAGGCTACAAGCCATCATCGCGGGGTTTCGGTCCGCCCCGCAACGCTAACTCACGCAGAGAGGAGCTTCGCCATGCAGGAACAGCCGGAGAAGGTTGTCAGAATTACCATGAGCAACGGGCTGCCCGTGCCCGATCAGGATCCCGTCGAGGTCAAGAAGGACAACCAGAGAGTGCGCTGGTGTGCCGACTTCGATTTCAAGATCGACGTCGACGGCTACACCAACATGAAGTACACGAACGGGGGCAGCGAGTACCGCTGCACGACCGGCACGTTCGGCGAGATCAAGCGGTACAAGTACTCGATCACGGCGAACGGGGTCACGAACGATCCCGATCTGGACATCAAGCCGTAGGCGGGCACTCGCCTCTCGCCAGCCTCGGGCTGGCGAGAGCTACCGCAGGTTCTCGGCGAACACCTCGACCTTGCCGGCCGCGCGAAGCTGGGCGGTCTTCTCCTTCACCGCCTGCATGACCTTGCGCGAGTTGCGCGCCATGAGGTACTCGCGAAGGGCGTCCTTCGCCGCCTCGTACGGCTCGACGCCCGCCGGGCGGTACTCGTGGAGGAGCACGATCTGATACGAGTCGCCGCTCTCCAGGATGCCGCTGATCGCGCCCGGCTTCATCGCGCGCGCCGCGTTGGCGATGCGGGGGTCGAGCGTGTGCAGCGCGACCCAGCCGAGGTCGCCGCCCTTCGCGGCGGACGCATCATCGGACGTGCGCGCCGCGATCTCCCCGAACTTCACGGCCAGCGCGTCGGCGAGCCGGTCGGCAGAGACCTGCGCGGCGACGGTCGTGCGCGCGGAGAAGACCTCCACCACCACCTTCGCCAGCGCTTCCTTGGCGGCCGTCGGATTGTCCTTCTTGAGCGCGCGGATGATGCTCAGATGGGCCTGCTCGGGGGCCGTGAACTGCGCCTTGTTGTCCGTGTAGGCCTTCTGCATCTCGCCTTCGGTGATGATCGGCGCCGCCACCACCTCCCGCACGTAGCGGTCGAAGAGGGCCGATTCCGCGGCTGGATCGAGGTCGTCCGTGACGCCGATCTTCTTCGCGAATCCGCTGGCGACCGCGTCCATCACGATCAGCTTCTTGGAGATGTAATTGTCGAGGAAGACGGCCTTTCCGCCGTTCTTCAGATACTGCTCCTGCAGCTTGGCCGGCACACGGCTCCACTGCGCGTTGAGGTCCGCGTTCGTGATCTCACGGCCGTTGACGCGGGCGACGAGCTTGTAGTCGTCCGAGGCGGCGAACAGCGGAGCGGTGGCGGCAGCGAGGGCAAGAGCGAGCAGAGTTCGTTTCATGGTTCTCCCGGGTGAGACGCACGCCTTCGAACAAGGTTCCGAGAGAGACGCATTCCGAGCGGGACTCTACCGATCGTGGAGTCGTTCCACGCCCTGCTCAGAGAGAGCTGTCAAGCGGTTTCTCGGAATCTCCACAGGTGTGGAAAACTTGCTCCCGGCTGCACGGTTCAGCGTGTGGACGGGGAGGGGGCTGTGGAAAGGTTTCGGACGCCGGATCTCACGCTGTCCACCATCCGTAGAATGCCCGCCATCGTCCCATGACGGTCGCACAACTCGACGTAGCACTCGATCGGCCGATGCCGCAGAGCCCGGATGCGGAGCGCGCGGTCCTCGGCTCGATCCTCATCAACAACCACGCCTTCTACCGCGTCATCGGCACCATCGACACCGATGACTTCTTCAAGGACGCGCACCGGACGATCTTCGCCACCATGCGCCGCATGGCGGAGCAGAGCCGCGACATCGAGCCGCTCACGCTGAAGGAAGAGCTCGCAAAACACGCGCAGCTCGATCAGGTCGGCGGCGTCGCCTACGTCTCCTCTCTGCTGGACATGGTTCCAGATGTGGCTAACGTCGAACGCTACGCGCAGATCGTCAAAGAAAAGTCGATGTTGCGCCGCCTGATCGTCATGGGCAACAGCGTCATGCGGGCCGCCCTCGACGCCCCCAGCGAGCCCGGCGACGTCCTGACCATCGCCGAAAAATCCCTCTACGAGATCGCCGAAGGAGCCACCGACAAAGGCTTCGTCAGCCTCGGCGCCATCACGCGCACCAACATGGGTGCGATCGAGCAGATGCAGTCCAACGCCGGCCGCCTCGTGACCGGCCTCCCCACCGGCTACGACCGCTTCAACGAGATGACGTCCGGCTTCCAGCCCCAGGACCTGATCATCCTCGCGGCGCGGCCGTCGATGGGGAAGGCGCAGCCGCTCGACGCAAAAGTTCTCACACGGCAGGGCTGGAAGTGCATGGGGTCTCTCCAGGTGGGCGACGAGCTCGCGTCCGTCGACGGCCGCGAATCGCGCGTCATCGGCGTCTTCCCCCAGGGGGAGCGCGAGGTCTACCGCGTCGAGCTCTCCGACGGGCGCAGCGCCGAATGCTGCCTCGAGCACCTCTGGCGCGTGAGCTATCGCGCATGGCCCGAGCCGCGGGTGCTCTCCACGGAACGCCTCATCGAAATGCTGCAGCGGCAGAGATACCGCGGGCGGCTCTACGTCGAAACGTTTTCCGGGGAGTTCGGCAGCGACGAGGATCTGCCGCTGGATCCCTGGATGCTCGGTGTGCTGCTCGGCGACGGAACCACTCATGGCAGCGGCGTGATGTTCTCGACCGCGAGTCCGGAGCTTCTCGACGCGATGAAAGCCGCGGTCGGGGACGAATTCGAGATCCGCTGGTCCGACCGATACGACTACCGGATCGCGCAGGCCGGACCGAAAACGCGGGGACGCGGGCACCGCACGCCGAACCGTTTCAAGGTCGCGCTGCAGGCTCTCGGCGTGTGGGATTGCCGCGCGCACGAGAAGTTCATTCCGGAGCGATACCTCTCCGCGTCGCTTCACAGCCGCACGCGACTCCTGAAAGGCCTCCTCGACACCGATGGCTGGGTCGAGAAGTGGGGAAGCGTGCGGTTTGCGACCTGCAGCGCTCGTCTCGCGCAGAACGTCGTCGATCTGGTCCGATCGATCGGAGGAACCGCCTCCTCGTTCGAGAAGCGCACGTCGTACACCTATCGCGGCGAGCGCCGGACCGGCCGTCTCTCCTACGTCTGCAACATCCAGCTCCCCGCGGACACGTCTCTGGAACTGCTGCACGACAAGGAGGAGCGGCGGCTCAAGCAACGGACGCGCACTCGGCGCCTCACCATCCGCTCCATCATGCCCACGCGCGCGACGCAAACCCAGTGCATCGCCGTATCCCATCCGTCGCAGCTCTACGTGACCAATGGCTACACCGTCACCCACAACACGTCGTTCATGATGAACATCGCCGAGTCCATCGCCCTGCCGGGCAAGGACGGTCAGCCGCGCAACGGCGCCGATCGGCTGTACGGCGTGGGCGTGTTCTCGCTCGAAATGTCGAAGGAGCAGCTCGGGCTGCGCATCCTCTCCTCCGAGTCCGGCGTGTCGAACCACCTCATCCGGTCGGGCATGCTCTCCGAGCGCAACTGGCGTGATCTCGCGGACGCGGCCTCCCGGCTGGCGAAGGGCAAGATCTACATCGACGACACGCCGGGGATGGATCCGCTGGAGATGCGCGCGAAGGCGCGGCGTCTGAAGATGGAGGCCGGCCTGGACATGATCATGGTCGACTACCTCCAGCTCATGTCCATCAAAGGCAAGATCGAGTCGCGCCAGCAGGAGATCTCGCAGATCTCGCGCGGCCTCAAGGCCATCGCCAAAGAGCTCAACGTGCCGTTGATGTCGCTGTCGCAGCTCTCCCGCCGTCCCGAGCAGCGCGCCGGCGACCACAAGCCTCAGCTCGCCGACCTCCGCGAATCCGGCGCGATCGAGCAGGACGCGGACCTCGTCTGCTTCATCTACCGCGACGAGGTCTACAACAAGGACGACCCGGACAACAAAGGCATCGCCGAGATCATCATCGCCAAACAGCGCAACGGCCCCATCGGCGACTTCAAGCTCGTGTTCCGCAACGACATCACCAAGTTCTTCAACTACGAGCCGGCGCCGGAGTACCTGCCGCCGGGCTAGTTTGGAGTGCGGAGCACTCCAGACGCTCAGAGTCCCAGCGTCTGGGCGATCCGTTCGCCCAGCATCTCCGCATCCCTCCGGTTCCGGATGTGCCGGGCCACGGTGCGCGTGCGGCCGTCGCGGAGGATCGCGCGGACGTTGTGGTAGGCGCGGTTCCCGAAGGTCGAGCCGATCGCGGGCTCGAGGCGGACGATCTCGGAGGACGGGATCACGCGGCGGCGGCCGAGGCCGAGCCAGGTGCGGCGGATCGACAGGGCGCCGTGGTCGGCGGCGATCGTCGTGCGGCCGATGAGGAGGTCGGCGATGAGCAGCAGGACCAGCAGGCCGATGAGGCCGAAGAAGCCGATGACGATCAGCGGGGCGCCGAACTGGCGGAACAGCGCGAGCGCGCCATACCAGAGCGCGAAGAACACGATCGGGAAGACGTAATCGGTGACGCCGTGGGAGGGACGCACGACGATGGCGCCGGGGCCGACGGTGATCTCGCGGGGCGGCTGCCACGACCCGGGGCTGTGCACGCGCGGCCCGAGCTCGTCGCGCGAGTCCTCGGTCCGGAACACCGGCAGCTCGAACGCGGCCTCGTAGTCGATGCCCGGGACCTCCGCGGAGACCGTCAGCCTCCAGATCACGAGATCCTCGGGCTCGTCGAGATCGCAGGGCGTGCACTCGAAGGGGATGTCGAAACGGAACGGCACGCGCAGGCCGTTCGGCGAGGGCATCGCGCCATGCGTGAGGGTCTGCTCGTCCTGCCAGAGAACGCTCTCATACACCGAACGGTTCTTCCCCGAGCCCGCCACCGTGCGCCGCACCGACGCCAGCCGCAGCGCGAACCCGGCCGGCGGCGGCTCGTGCAACCGAACCACGATCTCGCCGCGCAGCGTCGAGCCGACCGGGATCGGCACGCGATCGAGGTGACACACGGACACGCCATACTTGCGCCGCCGCAGCGTGTGATGGGTCGCGAACAGCAACAGCAGCATGCCCACGATCGGGAACGTGGCCATCAGGATCGTCTTGGGGTCCATCGGCCATTCCCAGCGCACCAGGAACCACAGCGGCAGGCAGAACAGGTTCCAGACGACGGCGAAGCCCCACAGGCACCAGCCGCCGACCTCGGTCGACTCCCGCACCGCCCGCTGCTCCCAGTCGGCGCGCCAGCGCCAGGGCTCGTTCGGATACTGGGCGCGCAGGCGCGGAGTCACGGAGGAATCCTACGTGAAAACCTCCGCGTTCCGAGGAGAGGAGCGATCGCCATGAAGAACGCCGCAGCAGCCGTCGTCGCCACCGTGCTCCTCCTGATCGCCGGCACCGCCGCCGCGGACATCGTCCGGGTGGAGCTGGACGACATGATCCATCCCATCTCCGACGAGTACGTCGGCCGCGCGCTGGACGACGCCGCCGCGCGCAACGCCGACGCCGTGATCATCGAGCTCCGCACCCCCGGCGGCCTCGAGACGTCCATGCGCGGCATCGTCGAGAAGATCATCAAGTCCAAGGTGCCCGTCATCGTCTGGGTCGGCCCCAGCGGCTCGCGGGCCGCCTCCGCCGGCTTCTTCATCCTCGAATCCGCCGACGTCGCGGCCATGGCCCCCGGCACCAACACCGGCGCCGCGCATCCGATCGTCATCGGCGGCGAGAAGATCGACGACATCCTGAAGATGAAGATGCAGAACGACGCCGCCGCGTTCATGCGCAGCATCGCCCAGCGCCGCGGACGCAACGTCGCCGTCGCCGAGAGCGCCGTGCGCGAGGCCAAGTCGTTCACCGAGGACGAGGCGCTGCGGCAGAGGCTCATCGACGTCATCGCGCCGGACGTCCCCTCGCTGATCCGCTGGGCCGACGGCAAGACCGTGAAACGCTTCAACGGCCGGACGACCGTGCTGCGAGTCGCCAACAAGCCGATCGTGAACTACGAGATGTCGCTCAAGCAGCGGCTCCTCTCGTGGATCATGGACCCCAACGTCGCCTTCATCCTCTTCTCCGTCGGCATGCTCGCTCTGTGGGCGGAGTTCAACCATCCCGGCGCCATCGCGCCCGGCGTCATCGGCGGCATCGCCATCCTGCTGGCGGTGTTCGCGCTCAACCTCCTGCCGACGCGCTTCGCCGCGATCGCCCTGATCCTGGCCGCGTTCCTCCTCTTCGCCCTCGAGGCCAAGTTCACCTCCTACGGCATCCTCGGCGCCGGAGGCGTCGTCTGCATGATCTTCGGCGCACTGCTGCTCGTCGACGGACCGATCCCGGAGATGCGCGTGCACCTCATGACCGCGCTCATGGTGAGCGTCCCCATCGGCGCCATCGCGGTCTTCCTGATGACGCTCGTGCTGCGCGCGCACAAGAACCGCGTCGCGACCGGCACCGAGGCGATGATCGGAGAGATCGGCGTCGCGCGCACGGACCTCGGCCCGGACGGAAAGGTATTCGTGCGCGGAGAGCTGTGGAACGCGACCTCAGGCTCGGCGATTCAACGGGGAGCGCGCGTACGCGTACGGGAAGTGAAGGGATTGCGCGTGTTCGTCGAAGCCGCGGAGTGAATTGCTGAGTCCTGAGTGCGGCTGTCATCCTGAGCCGGCGCAGCGCGGCGAAGGATCCCCTGCGATTCGCGACGACCGCGCATCCATCAGGGGGTCCTTCGCCGTCTACGCGGCTCAGGATGACAGCACTACTCAGGACTCAGGACTCAGGACTCAGGACTCAGGACTTTTTCTTCTCCCACGGCAGCTCCCAGCGCTCCCCTTCTTCGTCGAGCTTCGGCAGCGGAACGGGCTTGCCGAGGCGCTCGAGCTGGCGGAGCTCCCAGAGCTTCGCGTACTTCCAGAACGTGTAGTACACGTGCATGCCCACGGAGATGATGCCGCGCGCGCCGTCGAGAAAGCCGAGGTTGAGGACGTAGTCGCGGACGAACTTGGCGAAGGCGTGGCTGAAGATGCCCCACGCGTTGGTCGTCTTGCCGTCGATGAACATCTGCGCGGCGCCCCAGTTCGCGTAGCGCGTCATCTTCGCGATCATGTGGTCGAACGAGCGGATGTAGAAGTGCAGCATCTTGTGCCGCAGGTCGCGCGTGGCGCCGTCGACGAGCAGGTCCGCGTGCACGCGCTTGTTCGGGTAGCGGGCGTGCTCGCGGTGGAAGAGACGCGTGACGCGGTCGCGCTGCAGGCCGCTGAAGCGCACTTCCTTGCCGAGCATGAAGTTGCGGCGGCCGACGGAGTAGGCCCAGACGTCGAGCGGCCCTGCCAGCGTGCGCAGGATCTCGTCGCGCAGTTCCGGCGTCACGCGCTCGTCGGCGTCGATGACGAAGATCCAGTCGTGCGCGGCGCGGTCGATGGCGTAGTTCTTCGTCGAGGCGGCGCCGAGGTATTCGCGCGCTTCGACGCGGGCCTGGGGGAACTTCTCCCGGACGCGCTGCACCGTGCCGTCGGTCGAGAGGGAATCGACGAGATAGATCTCGTCCGCCCACTCCACCGTGCGCAGGCAGTCCTCGATCTGCTCGACCTCGTTGAGCGTGTGGATGATCGCGGACACGCGGGGGCGGGAAACGGAGGGACGCGACATCGGCGGCGGGCATTCTAGAATCACGCGACTTGCGCCACAAACTCATCCTCCGCGAGCTCAGCGTCTTCGCCCTTTTCGCCGTCCTCGCGATCGCCCTCACGTGGCCGCTCGCGCTGCATCCCGCCACGGCCGTGTCCGATTTCGGCGATCCGCTCCTGAACGCGTGGATCGTCGACTGGGTCTGCTACGCGCTCACGCACCAGCCGCTGTCGCTGTACGACGCGCCGATCTTCCATCCCGCGCCGAAGCCGCTGGCGTACAGCGAGAACCTCGTGGCCGTCGCGATCCTGGTGCTGCCCGCCTATCTCGCCGGCGCGCCGCCGATCGCGGTCTACAACCTGGCCGTCCTCCTCGGCTTCGCGCTGTCGGGCTACGGCACGTACGTGCTCGCGCGCATGGTGTCGGGCAGCACGATCGGGGCGATCGCGGGCGGGATCTTCTTCGCCTTCTGCTCGTTCAAGTTCGATCACCTCCCGCACATGCAGATCCTCTTCAGCGCGTGGGTGCCGCTGCTGCTCGCGGCGCTGCTGGCGTTCTGGGAGCGGCCGACGCGCCGCCACGGCGTGCTGCTGGCGCTGGCGTGGGTGGCGAACGGGCTGACGAACATCTACTTCCTGCTGTTCGCCGCCGTCGCGGTGATCTTCACGGTGCTGCTCCTCGGCGTCATCCGGCCGCGCGGCTGGCGCTTCTACGCCGGCCTCGCGGCGACGACGATCGCGGCGGTGGTGATCCTCTACCCGTTCCTCGCGCCGTACCGCGACATCTCGAAGCGGTACAAGTACGTGCGGAAGATCGAGGAAGTGCGCGCCGGGTCGGCGACGTGGAAGAACTGGCTGGTGCCCACGGGCGTGAGCCGCGTGTACGGGAGCGTCCCGGCGCAGGAGATGTTCGAGCCGGAGAGGCAGTTGTTCCCCGGGCTGATGATCGTGTTCCTGACGCTGGCGGCGGTGGGGGCGACGAGACGCAGGGCGGACTTCAGTCCGCCCGAGGAGCGTGCAGACGAGGGAGGCGGGCTGAAGCCCGCTCTCCATTGGTTCATCTTCGTCGCCCTGGCGATGGCCTGGGCCACCGCGGTGAGCGACCGCTTCGAGCTGACGCTCTTCGGGCAACGCGTGATGGCCGCCGACTCCTCGGACATCCCGGCCATGGCCGCGCTCCTGGCCGCGCTGTTCGCGTTCCGCCGGCAGATCCGCGGCTTCTTCGAGCGCTCGCGGTTCAACGCCGGGGCTTGGGCGGCGGCCGTCTGGATCGCCGTCGGGATCCTCGGCTCCTTCGGCGCGCACGGCTTCCTGTACACGTTCTTCTACCGCCGCTTCGAGCCGTTCCAGGCGATGCGTGTGGCCGCGCGCTTCGCAATCGTCGCCTACGTGGGCCTGGCCGTGTGGGGCGCCCTCGGCGTCGCGGCCGTGCTGCGCAATCGCCAGGGACGCAAACGCCACGCCCTCGCGGCGGTCATCCTGGTGCTGATGGTGGTCGAGGCCCTGCCCCGCATCCGCTGGGAGTACCTGCCCCGCGAGACGCCGCCCGTCTACCGCTGGCTGGACCAGACCCGCATCGGTCCTGTCGTCGAACTTCCGTTCAGCGGCGAAGGCGTCGACTACCGCTACCTCATCGGCGCGACTACGCATCACGTGCCGCTCGTCAACGGCACCTCCGGTTTCTTCCCCTCGGAATGGTGGAAGCTGCGCGACGCCGACTCGCGCGACGCGTTCGACGAAATGCTCGGGGAGCTCGAACGGAACGGCACGAAGCTCGTCATCGTGCACGGCGATTTCCTGACCTTCGATCGCCATCAGAAGGTGGCGGCCTGGCTGCGCCAGAACCTCGCGAAGGGGCGGCTGGCCTTCCTGCAGCGCTTCGACAACGAGATCTACGGCGACTACGTCTTCGCCATCACCCGCAACCTCCCGGACTGGCAGCGCCGGCGCGCGCCGGAGTCGCCCGATCCCGCGGGCAACCTGCCCTCGCAGAACCTCGCCCGCTTCCTCGACTACAAGTCGACGCACACCGAGGCGATCATGATCTGGATGGAAGGACCGGGGATGTACCAGACCATCGAGGGCCCGCTGCACGTCCGCGGCTGGACGATCTCGCCGCACGGCGTCCGCCGCGTCACGGTCTTTCTGCAGAACGAGAAGCTGCGCTTCGACGCCGCACGCGTGCCGCGGCCGGACGTGAGGGCCGCGTATTCGTGGATGTACCTCAACGACCACCCGGGATTCGAGCTCGTCCTGCCGGAGCGGCCGAAAGGCATCCCCCGCGAGACCAGCCTGATCGTGGAAGTCGAAGACCTCTCCGGGCGCGTGCGGCGCGGCAGACATGTCTCGTTCCAGTGGGAGAAGCCGGATGACGCGAAGAAGAAGTAGCCTCGCCTCGCTTGCGCTGTTGCTCGTCGCCTGCACGACCTCCGCGCCGACGCCGGCACCGCCGCGGGAAACGACGCGCCGCTACACCGTGCTGATGAGCACGAACCCCGCGGGCTCGCAGGTCGTGACGGTACGCGGCGACGAGACCATCGTCGATTACGAGTACAACGACCGCGGGCGCGGCCCGAAGCTGCACACGGTGCTGCGCGTCGACGAGCGCGGCGTGCCCGTGTCGCTCCGGACGGCCGGCAGCAATTACATGAAGGTGCCGGTCGAGGAGCGGCTCACCGCGGCCGGCGGCCAGGTGGCGTGGAAGAACGCGGCCGAATCGGGCGAAGGGCCGTCCGGCGCGTTCTACTCGTCGATGTACGGACCGCCGGAGGAATCGGCGGTCCTCGCACGGGCCCTGCTGAAAGCGGGCGGGAAGCTGGCCCTGCATCCCGCCGGCGAGGCATCCATCCGCAAGACCGGCGAGGAGGACCTCCGCGGCACGCACGTCACCGCGTACGAGATCTCCGGCCTCGACTTCACGCCGTACGAGGTATGGCTCGACGATGACCTGAACCTCTTCGGCATCGTCTCGTCCTACTCCTCGACCATCCGCGAGGGATTCGAGGCCGACGCGAAGCAGCTCATCGACGCGCAGGACGCCCGCGCGCAGGCGCGCGCCGCGGAGCTCGCGAAGAAGCTGACGATCTCGCCGGTGCGCGTCATCGTCGTGAACGCACGCGTGTTCGATCCGCGCACGCTCACGCTCTCCGCGCCGACGACGGTCGTCACCCAAGGCAACCGCATCGCCAGCGTCGGCCAGGACAGCCCGTACAGCGCCGCGGAATTCATCGACGCCAAAGGCGGCGTGCTCCTCCCCGGCCTGTGGGACATGCACGTGCACACGAGCGACGTCGACGGCCTGCTGCACATCGCCGCCGGCGTCACCTCCGCCCGCGATCTCGGCAACGACACCGACACGATCCTGGCGCTGAAGGAGAAGATCGACGCCGGCGAGGCGATCGGTCCGCGGCTCGTGCTCGCGGGCGTCGTGGACGGCCCGGGCCCGTTCCAGGCCCCGACGAACCTGCTCGCCGCCACCGAAGAGGAGGCGAAGAAGGCCATCGACTTCCTCGCCGAGCGCAAGTTCGAAGGGCTGAAGATCTACTCCTCGATCAAGCCGGAGCTGGTGCCGTTCATGACCCGGTACGCGCACCAGCACGGGCTGCGCGTCAGCGGCCACATCCCCGCCGGCATGCGCGCGGAGAGCGCCGTGGACGCCGGCTACGACGAGATCCAGCACGTCAATATGCTCATGCTGAACTTCATGCCGGACGTGACGGACACCCGCACGCCGGCGCGGTTCACGGAGCCGGCGAAGCGAGGCGCGGACCTCGACCTGAATTCAACGGAGGTCCGGGCCTTCATCGAGAAGCTGCGCGCGAAAGGCATCGTCGTCGATCCCACGGCGGCCGTGTTCGAAGGACTGTTCACGGCGCGCGCGGGATCCGTCGACCCCCGCTACGCGATGGTCGCCGATCGCCTGCCGCCGCAGGTCCGGCGCTCCCTGTCCACCGGCGGCCTGCCCGTGCCCGAGGGGATGGACGAGCGCTACCGCGCCTCGTTCCGGAAGATGCTCGCCCTGATCGCCGCCCTCCACCGCGCGGGCGTGACCATCGTCCCCGGCACCGACGGCATGCCCGGCTTCACGCTGCACCGCGAGCTGGAGCTGTACGCGCAGGCGGGCATCCCGCCGGCGGAAGTGCTCCGCATCGCCACACTCGTTCCCGCGCAGGTGCTCGGGCGCCGCGATCTGGGGACCATCGAGCCGGGCAAGTTGGCGGACTTCATCATCGTGGATGGCGATCCCACGAGGGATGTCAGCGATGTGCGGAAGGTGGTGCGGGTGGTGAAGGACGGGAAGGTTTACGACCCTGCGGCGATCTACCGCGAGTTGGGTGTGAAATAGGACGGATAGGACTCATAGGACCGATAGGACTTCTGCTGTCCCATTCGTCCTATAGGTCCTATTCGTCCTATCCGTCCTATAACGTGTAGTTCTTCTCCAACAGCACCCGCGCCCGCCGGTCCCGCAGATTCCGGATCTGCGACTCGATGTCCCTCTCGAACGGGATCTTGCGGTGGCTCGCGTATACCGGCGCGTCGACCGTGATCTTCTTCAGCTCCTCGCCGAAGGTATTCGGCGAGAGGTGTGCGGTCTCGTCGGCGAGCTGCTGCTGGTCATTCGGGAACGACGCTTCCGTCACCACCGCCACGACATTCGCCAGCTTGTTCGTCCGCTTCCAGATCTCGTGCGTGGGACCCGTGTCGCCGGTGAAGACGATCGATTGGCCGTTCATCTCCAGCAGGACCCCCGAGGCGGGGATCTGATGGTCGACCGGGACGGCGGTGATGCCGACGTCGTTGAATACGATGCGCTTGCCCGGCGTGAGCGCGCGATACTGCACCGCCGGCTTGTTGTTGATCGGCGAGACGATCTCCGAAAAGTCCGGCCAGACGATGCCGTTGAACACGTCGCGGACCAGCAATTCCAGGACGTCCTTCGCCGCGAAGATCGTCAGCGGTGTATTGGGCGCGGAGAAGCGATTGTGGATCAGGTGAGGGAGGTCACGGATGTGGTCGGCATGCGGGTGCGTGATGAACACCGCCTGCACACGGCTCTGCTGCGCGAACGAGAGCTTCGAGGTGAGAGTGCCGGCGTCCACCGCGAACCAGTCGTCGATCAGGTACCCGGTCAGATTATGTTCTGCATCCGACGCACCGTATGCGCCGAGCACCTTGAGCCGCATCTCCCGTCCTTCACTCTCTTTGCACTGGGGACTGGCTACTATTCTTGCAGTCGCCACACGGGTTGTCCAGCGAAGTGACGGCGCTCACAATGCCACGCAAACCGAATCTGCCGACAGGACTCGAGCCGTTCCATCCCGCCGTGCGCGAATGGTTTACGGCGTCGTTCGCTTCACCGACGCGCGCGCAGCAACTCGGCTGGCCCGCCATCGCACGGGGTGACTGGACCCTGATCTTCGCCCCCACGGGGAGCGGGAAAACGCTGACCGCGTTTCTCTGGGCGCTCGACCGGCTGATGTTCACGCCGCGCCCGCCCAAGGAGCGCCGCTGCCGTGTCATCTATGTCTCACCCCTCAAAGCGCTGGCCGTGGACGTCGAGCGCAACCTCCGTTCCCCCCTGATCGGCATCTCGAACGTCGCGCAGCAGCGCGGCGACGAATTCGTGATCCCCGAGATCGCCACCCGCACCGGCGACACGCCGCAATCCGAGCGCGCCCGCTTCGGCCGCGAGCCCGCCGACATCCTCATCACCACCCCCGAGTCGCTGTATCTGATGATGACGTCCAACGTCCGCGACGTCCTCCAGGGCATCGAGACCATCATCATCGACGAGATCCACGCCCTGGTCCCCAACAAGCGCGGCGCGCACATGGCCCTCTCCCTGGAGCGCCTGGCCATGCGCTGCGAGAAGCCGCCCCAGCGGATCGGCCTGTCGGCCACGCAGCGGCCGCTGGAGGAAGTGGCGCGGTTCATGGGCGGAGTGGCGACGACGGCAGTCGTCGAGTCGCCAAGTCGTCGAGCCGACGAGTCAGACTCCTCGACGACTCGACTCCTCGACGACTCGACGGCCCAGGTCCACGACGAGTTCACCGAGCCCACCCGCCCCCAGTTCCGCCCGGTCACCATCGTCGACACCGGCGAGAAGAAGAAGCTCACCCTCAAAGTCGAAGTCCCCGTGGAGGACATGGCCAAGCTCGCCGAGACCGAGCTCGCCAGCGGGCCCGCGTCCGCCGGGCCGAAGGCCGGCTCGATCTGGCCCGCCATCCATCCGCGCCTGCTCGAGCTGATCAAGGCGCACACCTCCACCCTGATCTTCGTCAACTCGCGCCGGCTCGCCGAGCGGATGGCCGCGGCGCTGAACGAGCTCGCCGGCGAGACGCTCGTCCAGTCGCACCACGGCTCCATCGCCCGGGCCCAGCGCGTGGAGATCGAGGACGCCCTGAAGTCCGGGCGCCTCCCCGCGCTCGTGGCCACGTCTTCGCTCGAGCTGGGCATCGACATGGGCGCCATCGATCTGGTGGTGCAGATCGAAGCGCCGCCGTCCATCGCTTCCGGCATGCAGCGCATCGGACGCGCCAGCCACCAGGTCGGCGCGGAGTCGAGCGGCATCATCTTCCCGAAGTTTCGCGGCGACCTTGTCGCATGCGCGGCCGTCGCGGAGGCGATGCACGACGGCAGGATCGAGCCGACCCGGTATCCACGCAATCCGCTCGACGTCCTCTCCCAGCAGATCGTGGCCATGGTGGCGATGGACGACTGGTCCGTCGACGACCTCTACGCCGCGATCCGTTCGGCCGCGCCCTTCTCGGAGCTCTCCCGCAACGCCTTCGACGGCGTCCTGGACATGCTCTCCGGCCTCTATCCCTCCGACGAGTTCGCGGAGCTGCGCCCGCGCCTGACCTGGGACCGCGTCGCGAACACGCTCACCGCGCGCCAGGGCGCGAAGCGCGTCGCCATCACCAGCGGCGGCACGATCCCCGACCGCGGCCTCTACGGCGTCTTCCTCGCGGGCACGGAGAAGAACCAGTCGGCACGCGTGGGCGAGCTCGACGAGGAGATGGTCTTCGAGGCCGCTCCCGGCGAGACCTTCGTCCTCGGCGCGTCGACCTGGCGCATCGAGGAGATCACCCACGACAAGGTCATCGTCACGCCCGCGCCGGGGCAGCCGGGGAAGATGCCGTTCTGGAAGGCCGACGCCGCCGAGCGCACCGTCCCCTTCGGCGAGGCCATCGGCAAGCTCGTGCGCGAGATCCGCGAGACGCCGCGTGCCGAGGCCATTCGCCGCCTGACGCAGAAACACGACCTCGACAAGCTCGCGGCCGAGAACTTCCTCCACTACCTCCGCGACCAGGAGGAGGCGACCGGCGCGGTGCCGGACGACCGCACCATCGTGATCGAGCGCGTCGTCGACGAGCTCGGCGACTGGCGCGTCTGCGTGCTCACGCCGTTCGGCGGCAAGATCCACGCGCCGTGGGCCATGGCCGTGACGGCGAAAGTGCGCAACGAGCTGGCCATCGACGTCGAGTCCATGTGGAGCGACGACGGCTTCATCGTCCGCTTCCCCGAGACCGACACCCCGCCGTCCGTCGACCTCGTGCTGCCCGATCCCGACGAAGTCGAGCAGCTCCTGCTCCGGCAGCTCGGCGCGAGCTCCATGTTCGCCGCCAAGTTCCGCGAAGCCGCCGCGCGCGCCCTGCTGCTCCCGCGGACGCGAGTCCGCGGGCGCACGCCGCTGTGGCAGCAGCGCAAGCGCGCCTACGACCTGCTGCAGGTCGCGTCGCGCTTCGGGTCGTTCCCGATCATCCTCGAGGCCTACCGCGAATGCCTGCGCGACGCGTTCGACGTCCCCGCGCTCGTGGAGCTGACGAAGAAGATCCGCCAGCGCACGATCCGCGTGCACACCGCCGACACGATCAAACCCTCCCCGTTCGCGGCCTCGGTGCTCTTCCGGTACGTCGCGAACTTCCTCTACGACGGCGACGCGCCGCTGGCCGAGCGTCGCGCCCAGGCCCTGGCCATCGACCAGTCCCAGCTCCGCGAGCTCCTCGGCGAGCCCGAGCTGCGCGAGCTGCTCGACCCCGAGGCCCTCGCGCAGACGGAGCTCGAGCTGCAGCATCTCGCCGAGGAGCGCAAGGCGAAGAATGCGGATGCGATCCACGACCTGCTGCTCCGCCTCGGCGACCTGTCCGCGGAGGAGATCGCCGCGCGGTCGATCATCGACGTTGTCCCGGTCCTGGGCGATCTCACGAAGCAGCGGCGCATCCTCGAAGTAGGCATCGCCCGCGAGAAGCGCTTCATCGCCGTCGAAGACGCCTCCCGCTACCGCGACGCCCTGGGGACCCCGATCCCCCACGGCGTCGCCGAGCGCTACCTGCAGCCGGTCGCCGATCCGGTGGGCGATCTCGTCCTCCGCTTCGCGCGTACCCATGGGCCGTTCACCCCGCAGGACGTCGCCCGCCGCTACGGCCTCGGCATCGCCGTCGTTACCCTGACACTGGAGCGATTCGTCGAGCGCGGGCGGCTGATCGAAGGAGAGTTCCGCCCCGAGGGGACGCAGCGGGAATGGTGCGAGTCGGAGGTGCTGCGGACCATCCGCCGGAGATCGCTCGCGAAGCTGCGCAAGGAAGCGGAGCCCGTCGATCCGCCGGTGCTGGCGCGCCTCTTTACGAACTGGCAGGGCGTGACCCGCAAGCGCCGCGGCCTCGACGCGCTCCTCGAGGTCGTCGAGACGCTGCAGGGCTTCCCCATGGCCGCGTCGATCTTCGAGAGCGAGATCCTCGCCGCGCGCGTCGTCGACTACAAGTCGTCCGACCTCGACACCCTCAGCGCCGCCGGCGAGATCGTCTGGGTCGGCGTCGAGCCCCTCGGCGAGCGCGACGGCCGCATCGCCCTGTATCTGACGGATCACCTGCCGATCCTGAGAGCAGTCGAGCCGGCGAGCCGTCAAGTCGACAAGGAGCAGCTCGACGACCCGGCAGCTCGACGACTGGACGACTCCATCGCCGATTACCTCCGCGGCCACGGCGCTTCCTTCTACAACGTGATGCAAGCGAGCGTCGGCGGCTTCCCCGGCGAGCTCACCGACGCGCTGTGGGATCTGGTCTGGAAGGGCGTCGTCACGAACGACACCTTCCACGCGCTGCGCGCCTACACCCGGCCCAAGCAGCCGCGCGCGAGCGGGTTCCGCTCGCGGCGCGTGGCACCCGCGTCGACGCAGGGACGCTGGTCGCTCGTTCCGGACAGCACGGCCAACGAGACCCAGCGCGCTACCGCGCTCGCGCAGCAACTGCTCTCGCGCTACGGCGTGGTCACCCGCGAGGCGCCCGCGCTCGAGAACATCTTCGGTGGCTTCAGCGCCGTCTATCCGGTCCTCAAGGCGATGGAGGACGCCGGCCGCATCCGCCGCGGCTACTTCGTCGCCGGTCTGGGCGCCACGCAGTTCGCCAGCGGCGGCGCGATCGACCTGCTGCGCTCTCTCCGCGAGGAGCCGGAGAAGCCCGAGACCGTGATGCTCGCCGCCACCGATCCGGCCAATCCGTACGGCGCGATCGTGGCCTGGCCGGAAGCGAAGGGGATGCTCTCCCGCAGCGTCGGCGCGGAGGTGATCCTCGTGAACGGCCTGCTCGCCTGCTACGTCTCCCGCGGAGAGAAGCAGTTCTCCGTCTTCCTGCCCGAGGACGAGCCGCTGCGGTCGACGGTGGCGCGGGAGGTCGCGCGGACGCTCGCCTCGCTCGTGCTCGACGGCCGCCGCCGCGCGCTCCTCGTCAGCGAGATCAACGAGGAACCGGCGTCGCGCTCTCCGCTCGCGCCCTTCCTGGCGGAGGCGGGCTTCGTCTCCACGGCCATGGGCATGCAGATCCGGCAGGCGGCGGCGCGGCATGCCTGAAGGCGACACCATTCACCGCGCCGCGCGCACGCTGCACGCGGCGCTCGCCGGCCGGACCATCACCAAGTTCGAGACCGTCTTCCCCCAGCTCGCCCGCGTGGAGGTCGCGGGCCGCACCGTCGAGAGCGTCGACGCCGCGGGCAAGAACCTGCTCATGCACTTCTCCGGCGACCTCCACCTCCGCACGCACATGCGCATGAACGGCTCGTGGCACATCTACAAGCCCGGCGAGCGGTGGCGGAAGCGCTTCAGCGACATGCGCATCCTCATCGAGACGGATACCTGGGTGGCGGTGGCGTTCAACGTGCCCGTGGCGGAGCTGCACGACTCGCGGTCGCTCGAGCGCCAGGACGACCTCCTGCACATCGGCCCCGACTTCCTCGGCGAGGAGTTCGACTTCGACGAGGCCCGCCGCCGCATCCGCGAGCGCGCGGACAGCGAGATCGCGGACGTCCTCCTCAACCAGCGCGTCGTCTCCGGCATCGGCAACGAGTACAAGAGCGAGCTCCTGTTCATGGCCCGCGTCAGCCCGTTCGCGCGCGTCCGCGACGTCACCGACGAACAGCTCGACACGATCCTGAAGACCGCGCGCAAGGTCATGCTCGCCAACATCCGCAAACGCAGCCCCGCCCGCATTACCAACTTCAGCTTCGACCGCAAGATCTGGCAATACGTCTACGGCCGCGGCGGAAAACCCTGCCTCAAGTGCGGAACGCCCATCCAGTACGCGAAACAGGGCAAGGATGCGCGGGGAACTTACTGGTGCCCGCGGTGTCAGGGGACAGGGGACACGGCGCAGGGGACAAAGCTGTCATCCTGAGCCCCGTAGAGGGCGAAGGACCCCCCGATTTGCGCGCTGCTCGTGCTACCGGCAGGGGATCCTTCGCCGCGCTTCGCCGGCTCAGGATGACAGCTCCTGCTCCTGCTCCTGCTCCTGCCCCCTGCGCCCTGCCCCCTGCGCCCTATAATGCGCGCATGCCGATCATCCTGCCGCATGGCCTCACGACTGCCGAGATCCGCGTCCTCCAGGAGTTCCGCCGCCTGACGGCGGACACGCTGCCCCTCGAGACGATCAAGGCCATCAAGCATCCCGCCGGGGCCCTCGGCGAGGCGCCGGCCGCGTCGCTGATCGGGAAGGGGTTCCTGACCGGCGAGGGCGAGACGTTCGTGCTCACCCAGAAAGCCAAGGATCTCCTTGCAATTGACCCCGTCCCGATGTTCGAGGGCACCAGCGACGCCGCAGCTTCGGCCGCCGCGAGCCCCGACGCGGACGGCGTTTGATGCACAAGTTTCAGTGCAAGTTTCAATTGCGATAAATTGCACCTTTTCAGGCACTTACGCGGAACGCCCATACTCCACGTTTAGTGGGTCAAAGGCTGACTACTGCCTAACCCTCATTGACTCAGTCATTTAACGGCGGTACACTGAACGCCTGAGGACTGAGATGACGCATGGCGATCAAGCAAAAGCCAAAACAGCCAAAAGCAGCCAAGCCTCAGCAAGCCAGAAAAGCAGCAGCAAAGAAGCCGTCCAAGCCGGCAAAAGCGGCAAAGGCGGTGGCAAAGAAGCTGGTGAAAGCGGTAAAGGCGGCAAAATCCTCGTCAAAAAACCTCAAGCCGGCGCCGAAAAAGGCATCGCCTCCTCCCAAGGCGCCGCCGCCGCCAAAGAAGCCGGCAGCAGCGGCAAAGGCAGCAGCAAAGCGCGCCCCGTCTCCGCCGACGCCACCTCCGGCTTCAGCAACGCCGCCGTCGCCGCCGCCTTCAAGCGCGCCCTCCAGAAGTACCCCAACGCTTTCCGCAAGCTCACCGACTGACGGGGGTATCCGCTACCTCACCGTGCAGGACGTCGTGGAGCTCCACAAGGCGGTCAGCACGGAGTTCGGCGGCAATCAGGCCCACCCCGGCGTCGTGGAATCGCAGTTCGGCCTCGTCAACGCCGTCCAGCGCCCGCAGATCACCACCCTCGGCCGCGAGGCCTACCCCAGCTTCGCCGACAAAGCCGCGGCCTTCACCTTCGCGCTCCTGCAGGCGCGCCCGTTCCGCGGCGGCAACCGCCGCGTCGCGCTCGCGTCCCTGCTCGCCTTCTGCGAGCTGAACAACAAGACCGTCGACGCCCGCATCTTCGACGAGAAGACCGCCGAGACGCTCCTCAAACGCGCGGCCGCCTGCCGCGAGATGGGCATCCCCCCGGAAAACGCCTTCCGCGAGCTGAAAGATACCCTCAGCAAGTCGATCGTCGCCGCGTAGCGCTCACAGCGCCGCCTTGAAGATCGCCTTCCCCGCGAACAACGCCGCATCCCCCAGCTCCTCTTCGATCCTCAGGAGCTGGTTGTACTTCGCGATGCGGTCGCTGCGCGACGCCGAGCCGGTCTTGATCTGACCCGCGTTCGTCGCCACGGCCAGGTCGGCGATCGTCGAGTCCTCGGTCTCGCCGGAACGGTGCGAGATCACCGAACGGTAGCCGGCACGCTTGCCCATCTCGATCGCCTCGAGGGTCTCGGTGAGCGTGCCGATCTGGTTCACCTTGATGAGGATCGCGTTGGCGATGCCGCGCTCGATGCCCTTCGCGAAGATCGACGGGTTCGTGACGAACAGGTCGTCGCCGACGAGCTGCGTGCCGGTGCCCAGGACGCCCGTCAGGGAGTCCCACCCATCCCAATCCCCCTCGGACATCCCATCCTCGATGGAGATGATCGGGTACTTCTTCCGCAGCTCGACGTAGTAGTCGACCATGTCGTCGCTCGAGCGGTCGACGCCCTCGAACACATAGCCCTTCTTCTTGTCGTGGAACTCCGACGCCGCGACGTCCAGGCCGAGGTAGATCTGGTCGGCCGCGCGGTATCCCGCCTTCTCGATGGCCATGAGGATCAGGTCCAGCGCCTCCGCGTTCGTCTTCAGGTCCGGCGCGAAGCCGCCCTCGTCGCCGACCGCCGTGGTGAGCTTGCGGTCGTGCAGGATCTTCTTGAGATGGTGGAAGGTCTCCACCCCCGCGCGCAACGCCTCGCCGAACGAATCGAAGCCCGCCGGGATGATCATGAACTCCTGGACGTCCAGGTTGTTGTCCGCGTGCGCCCCGCCGTTGATGACGTTCATCAGCGGCACGGGCAGCGTGCGCGCCCCGGTGCCGCCGAGGTAGAGGAACAGCGGCAGACCGGCCGCCTCCGCCGCCGCGCGCGCGACCGCCAGCGACACGCCGAGGATGGCGTTTGCGCCGAGGTTCCCCTTGTTCTCCGTCCCGTCGATCTGCTTCATCACCAGATCGATCATCGCCTGCTCGCGCGCGTCCATCCCCTCGATCTCTTTGGCGATGATGTCGATGTTGTCGACCGCGTTGCGCACGCCCTTGCCGAGGTAGCGGCCCTTGTCGCCGTCGCGCAGCTCCAGCGCTTCGCGCGAGCCCGTCGACGCGCCGGACGGCACCGCGGCGCGTCCGAGCGCGCCGTTGTTCAGCAGACAGTCGACTTCGATGGTGGGATTGCCGCGCGAATCGAGGATCTCGCGCGCGAAGATTTCGGCGATCTTGAACATAGCGCGGCGGATTCTAACGAATCCGCCGCGGTCCTTCGACTTCGCTCAGGATGACAACGTCATTTTGCGCCGGTGGCGATCGGGTGGCCCTGGCTCTTCCAGTCGCCCCAGCCGCCCTTGAGGGCGAACACATTCTTCACGCCGTGCGCGATCAGGTCCGCCGCGGCGCGGCCGCTGGACTGCTCGGCGCTGCACGCGCAATACGTGATCACCGTCTTGCGCGGCGGCACTTCGTTGAAGCGGCGGATGAGCTGGCTGCCCGG
>DASUSN010000051.1:0-21701 GCA_036375075.1 Thermoanaerobaculia bacterium
GGCTGATGTGGCGGCGTCCCGCGCCGCCACCCCCTGGGCGGGTGGAGCGCGCCACGTGGCGAGAGGCTTCGGCCTCCCCAGAATGCGGGCGGCGGGACGCCGCCCGCTCAGCCGCCGGGACGGCGGCGGTCCGGATTCTGAGACAGCCTCCGATTGCCTCCGCGCTCCAAATGCGAGGGCGTATCATCGCCCCCTGCATGGACGATCTCAGCAACACCCGCCGCGCTTTCCTCGCGAACGCCGGAGCCGTCCTCGGGCTCGCCGCCGCAACGGTGCCCCACCTGGCCGCGCTCGCGCACGAGCTGCAGCAGCCGCGCAGCGATGACGACTTCTGGGCCTTCGTCCAGCAGTCGTTCAGCAGCGGGCGGGGGATCGTCAACCTGAACAACGGAGGCGTCTCGCCGTCGCCGCGCATCGTGACCGAGGCGCTGGAGCGGTACACGTGGCAGCAGGAAGACACCACCGCGTACACCATGTGGCAGATCCTCGAGCCGCAGTCGGAGCGCATCCGCGCCGAGCTGGCGGCGCTGTTCGGGTGTGAGGCCGAGGAGATCGCCATCACGCGGAACGCGTCGGAGTCGCTGGAGATCCTGCTGTTCGGCCTCGACCTCAAACGCGGCGACGAGGTCCTCACGTCGACCCACGACTATCCGCGCATGATCACCACCCTCCGCCAGCGCGAGCAGCGCGAGGGGCTGGTGCTCAGGCAGGTCAAGCTCCCGCTCGCGCCGAAGGACCCGGCGGCGATCCTGCGCGCCTTCGAGGCGGGGATCACGCCGAAGACGCGGGTGATGCTGGTCTCGCACGTCGTCAACATCACCGGCCAGATCACGCCGCTGCGCGACCTCTGCGAGCTGGGACGCGCGCGCGGCATCGAGGTGATCGTCGACGGCGCGCACTCGTTCGCGCAGTTCCCCTTCACCCGCGACGAGCTGCGCTGCGACTACTTCGCCACCAGCCTGCACAAGTGGCTCTTCGCGCCGAAGGGCACGGGGATGCTGTACGTGAAGCGCGACCGCATCGAGCGCGTCTGGCCCCTGATGGCCGCCGAGAAGAAGCAGGCCGCGGACATCCGCAAGTTCGAGGAGATCGGCACGCACCCGGCCGCGCCACGCCTGGCCATCGGCGAAGCCATCCTCTTCCACCGCGCCATCGGCGCGGAGCGCAAAGCCGCACGCCTGCGGACGCTCGCCCGCCGCTGGGAGACGCGCCTGCGCGACATCCCCAAAGTCCGCATCCACACCCCGCTCGACGACGCGCAGTCCTGCGCCATCGGCACGGTGGAGATCGAAGGCATCGAGCCCGGCCCGCTGCAGCAGTATTTGTTCAACACCCACCGCATCTTCGTCACCCCCATCGCGCACGACGAGTTCAAGGGCCTGCGCATCACGCCCAGCGTGTACACGACCTTCGAAGAGATCGATCGCTTCGCCGAGGTGATGGAGGTTGTCGCGAAGCGCGGGCTACCGGCGGCGTGAGGCCAGCGCGACTGCCTATCGCGGCCCCCCCAGCGTGCGGAGAAAGAACAGCCGGACATCATCCTTGTAGTACTTGCGCGCCACCCCTCGGGGGCCGTGCCCCTGGCCCGGCATGACCAGGAGCTCGAACGGTTTGCCGGCGCGGATGAGGGCGTCGCTCATGCGCATGGTGGTGGTGATGGACGCGCTCGCGTCGCTCGTCCCGTGCATCATGCGCAGCGTGCCGCGGAGGTTGGCGGCGATGGCCGTGTTGTCGCCGGCCGCGTAGCCGGCGGGGTTCGTGCCCGGGAGGCCGAGGTAGGGCTCGTTCACGGTTGCGTCCTCCTCGAAGGCGCCGGGGGCGCCGGCGTAGCCCGCCTGGAAGACGTCCGGCGCGGTGAGCATCCCCCGCAGCGCGAAGTAGCCGCCCCACGAGTGGCCGTAGATGCCGGCGCGGCTGAGGTCCATCCACGGGCGCGTCGCCGCGGCCTGCCGCAGCGCCGCGACGTGATCCGGAATCTCCGTCTGGCCCACGCGCCCGTAGCTCGCGTCCTGGAAGGCCTTGCTGCGGCCGGGCGTGCCGCGCGCGTCGAGCACCATGACGATGAAGCCCATCTGCGCGAGGGAGAGCGCGTCGCGCGAATCGGGCGTGCCGACGAAGCTCCACGGCACGATGGTGGTGAACGGGCCACCGTAGATGTAGTCGATCACCGCGTACCGCTTCGCAGGATCGAAATCGAGCGGCTTGTACAGCACGCCGTGCAGCGCCGTCGCGCCGTCCGCCGCCGTGACGGTAATCCCCTCGGGCACGACGGCCTGGCGCCATTCGGCCAGCCCGCTCGCATCGGCGGCGGCGTAGCGGAACGTCGTGCGGCCGTCGGTCGAGCCGGCGTCCCACACGCGAGCCTGTTCGCGTGTCGAATGGCCGTCGGTGTAATACCGGCCGGAGGGCGAGAGCGTCAGGCGATGCAAGCCGCCGCCGCGCGAGAGCCGCTGCATCGGCCCGCCGGCGAGCGGCACGCGATAGAGGTCCTGATCGTAGGGACGTTCGCGCTCGGTCGACGCGAGCACGAGCACCGCGTCGCCCGCCACGCCGGCCACGCGATGCACGGGAAACGATCCGCTGGTGAGCTGCCGGACGAGCTTGCCGTCGTAGCCGTAGAGATACACGTGACGCCAGCCGTCGCGCTCCGACATCCAGAGGAACTGCCGGCCGCCCGGCAGCGGCGTGACCTGCAGCGCCCACGCTCCCTCCCACAGCTCGAATCCGGCCACGAAGCTCTCGGGCCGCTCTTCGCGCAGCACGAGACGCACGGTGCCGGACGCGGGGTCGAGCGCGCGGAGATCGAGGCGCTTGCCGTCGCGCGAGAGGCGAAGCAGGAGCGCCTCGCTCCCATCCGGCCGCCATCCGGCCAGCCACTCGTACCCTTCCCCCTCGGCCGCGGCTACCTGCACGGCGCGCCCCGTCGCGGCGTCGATGACGTGCAGCTCCGCGCGCGCGAGCGGCGTGCCGGCCTTCACGTACGGCACCATCTTCACGCGCTCCAGCGGCGTGCTGTAGTCGACGATCGGGAGCTTGTGTACGCCGCGCGCATCGTGACGCCAGACCAGCAGGTGGCGGCTGTCCGGCGACCACGCATGCTCGGGGATGTCCCAGGCGTAGTGCTCCTCGTCGCGGCGCTCCACGACGGTGCGGCCGCCGGCGTCGGTGAGCGCGAACCCCTCCATCTGGCGCACGGCGATGAAGCGGCGATCGGGGGAGAGGAGGTGCTGCGGGGAGAACGCGAGCGCGTCGAGGTCTTTCGCGTCCACGCGCGTGACCCGCGCGCCGGTGAGGGTCAGCGCGAAGACGTCCTCTCCGAGTGCGAAGAGGAGGCGTTGCTGGTCGGATGCGATGCGAAAGTCGAAGTACGGCGGGAGCTCCACGTCGCGTCCGGCGATCCGCGCCAGCTCGCCTTTCAATGCCGCGGCGGGGAGCAACGGCGTCTGTTTGCCCGTCGCCGCGTCGACGATCGCGAACGTATCCCGATGCGGCCCCACGGCCGACCAGTAGACGAAGCGCCGGCCGCCGGCGAGCCATTGCGGCGTGGGCAGCGTGTCGCGGACGCGCAACGGAAAGTCCCGCATCTCGTCCGACAGCGCGAGGCGCGCCTCGACCGCGGCATCGCGCTGCTGCGCGTCCGCGGCCGGAGGGAGCAGCGCGGCGATGAGGCACGCCCGAATCAGGAGCCCGAGTGTCTTCGTCGTCTGCCGCATGCGTCGTCCGTTGCCTCCCGCTCGCTTCGAGCCGAGGGTTGGACGACGCGGCACGGCCGAGGTTAGCTCCGCGATACACTCCGGAACATGACGCCAAAGAACACGGTCTGTCTCTGGTTCGACAAAGACGCGCTGGACGCAGCGCGCTTCTACGCCGCCACTTTCCCGGATAGCGAAGTGACCGCCGTTTTCGAGGCCCCCGGCGACTTCCCGAGCGGGAAGAAGGGCGACGTCCTGACCGTGGAGTTCACCGTCTTCGGCATCCCCTGCCTCGGCCTCAACGGCGGCCCGGCGTTCAAGCACACCGAGGCCTTCTCGTTCCAGATCGCGACGGACGATCAGGAGGAGACGGACCGCTACTGGAACGCGATCGTCGGCAACGGCGGACAGGAAAGTGAGTGCGGCTGGTGCAAGGACCGCTGGGGCCTCTCCTGGCAGATCACCCCACGCGTGCTGACCGACGCCTTCGCGGCCGGCGGCGACGAGGCCAGGCGCGCATTCGAAGCGATGATGACGATGAAAAAAATCGACGTCGCCACCATCGAGGCAGCGCGGCGGGGGTGACCGGAGGGCGGGGGCCCGGCTACTGCGAGTCCGTCTTGGTCTGCTCCTGAATGGCCTCGCCGGCGGTCTCCATGGCCGTCCCCGTCTCGTGCGCCGCGTCCCTCGCGGCGTCGGCGGCGGCCGCGGTGTCGACGGTGGCGGTGGAGACGGTGGTGGTCTCCGTCGTCGAGGTGGCGCTGACTTCCCGTTCCGTCGTCTGCTGACAGGCGGCGGCGAAAACGAGGATGGCGGCGAGTGTGATGAGCTTCTTCATGATGCTTTCCCTCGCCGTACGGCTGAGCAAGATACCGGCCACCGGGCACGATTCCTCGGACGCTTCACTGTCATCCTGAGCCGGCGGAGCGCGGCGAAGGATCCCCTGCCGAGAGCACGAGCAGCGCGCAAATCAGGGGGTCCTTCGCCGTCTTCGCGGCTCAGGATGACAGTGGGGAGCCTCCGAGGAACGCCCGTCGTACCATCTCCCCATGCGCACGCTGGCGATGCTCCTCTGTCTTCTCGCCGACGACCATGCCGTTCTTCGCGAGCTGACCGACTTGCTCGCGATTCCGAACCTGGCCGATGACACCGCGAACATCACGCGCAATGCCGCGGCGATCGAGAAGATGATGCAGCGGCGGGGGATCGCGACGCGCGTGCTCACGCTGGACGGGGCGCCGCCGATCGTGGTCGGGGATCTGAAGGCGGCGGGGGCGACGCGGACGATCGCGTTCTATGCGCACTACGACGGGCAGCCGGTCGATCCGGCACAGTGGAAGAGCGCGCCGTGGATGCCGGTCATGCGCGATGCGGCCGGCAATGATGTGGATTGGGAGAAAGCCAAGGCGCTGGATCCGGAGTGGCGGCTGTACGCGCGCTCGGCGAGCGACGACAAGGCGCCGATCGTGGCGATGCTCGCGGCGCTGGATCGGCTGCGGGCGAAGGACATGAAGCCGAAGGTGAATCTGCGGTTCGTCTTCGAAGGCGAGGAGGAGGCGGGGTCGCCGCATCTGGCGGCGTACATCGCGAAGTATCCGGACGTCCTCCGTCCCGACGCGTGGATCATCTGCGACGGGCCGGTGCACCAGAGCCGGCGGGCGCAGCTCGCGTTCGGCGCGCGGGGCGTGCTGGCGCTCGATCTGGTGGTCTACGGACCGGTGCGCGGGCTGCACGACGGGCATTACGGCAACTGGGTGCCGAATCCGATCGTCGCGCTGACGCACCTCATCACGTCGATGCGCGACGAGAACGGGCGGATCCTCATCGACGGCTTCTACGACGACGTCGTGCCCGCGACGGCGGCGGAGAAGGAGGCGATCGCGGCGATGCCGCCGGTGGAGGCGGAGCTGAAGCGGCAGTTTCAGATCGCGCGCACGGAAGGGGGCGCGCTCAACGAGCGCATCCTCCTGCCGGCGCTGAACGTGAGCGGCATCCAGGCCGGCGGGGTCGGCGAGCAGGCGTCGAACACGATCCAGCCCAGCGCCCGCGCGGCCATCGACTTCCGCCTCGTGCCCGCGCAGACGCCCGATTCCATAAAGGCAAAGGTCGAGCGCCACCTCACCGCGAACGGCTGGACGATCGTGCGCGACGATCCCGACGCGGAGACGCGGCGCACGAAGGAGAAGCTGGTCCGCGTGCGCTGGGGCCCCGGCTACCCGCCCGCCCGCACGCCGCTCGACCTCCCGCTGTCGCAGGAGATCGCCGCGCTCATGACCCGCGCCGGCCACGCGCCCGTGCGCCTCCCGACCATGGGCGGCAGCGTCCCGATCCACCTGTTTCAACACCCCGGCAACACGCCCGCGATCGTGCTCCCCATCGTGAACCACGACAACAACCAGCACGCGGCCAACGAGAACCTGCGGCTGCAGAACCTGTGGGACGGGATCGGCATCTTCGAGGCGCTGTTCGCGGGACTGGCGCCGTAGGCGGTTCCTCGGGTTCCTCGGGGTTCCTCGGAGTTCCTCGGGGGCAGGGCTCCACAGGGCGGCGCGGCCCCCCTCTGAGCCCCTCCGAGGAACCCGAGGAACTCCGAGGAACCCGAGGAACTCCAGAGATAAACTGCGCGTGAATGAAGCGACTGACGATCCTCCTTCTGCTCGCCCTTCCCCTCGCCGCCGCCCACCCGCTCGACTCCATCACCGCGAACGAGATCGTCGCCGCGGTGGAGGCGACGAAGGCGGACGGCCGGTTCGTCGAGGGGTCGCTGTTCGCGGTGGTCTCGTTGAACGAGCCGCCGAAGGCGCAGGTGCTGGAGGGGAAGCCGATCCCGCGCGAGGCGTTCGTGGTGCTGCTGGACCGCGATCACAACAAGACCAACGAAGTGGTCGTCGACCTCGGCAGGAAGGCGGTCAAGGCGTGGAAGACGATCCCGAACGTGCAACCGTCGGTGGTCATCGAGGAGTACTCGATCGCGCCGGAGCTCATCAAGGCGGACCCGCGGTTCGTGGAGGCGATGCGGAAGCGCGGGATCACGGACCTCTCCAAGGTGAAGGTCGACGCCTGGGCGCCGGGCTACCTCGGCGACATGGCGGACGGGTCGCGGATCGTGCGGGCGATCTTCTTCTACAAGGATGAGGAGGACTCGAACTGGTATTCGCGGCCCATCGAAGGCGTGGTGGCGATCCTGAACCTGACGAAGAAGCAGGTGCTGCAGGTCACGGACAGCGGGGTCGTGCCGATCTCGAAGGACCGCGGGGCGCTGGATGAGAAGTCGAACGCGCCGCTGCGGCCGGCGCCGGCACCGCTGAAGATCGTGCAGGAGAACGGGCCGGGCTTCACGATGGACGGCAACGACGTGGCGTGGGAGAACTGGCGCTTCCACTTCGGCCTCGACCCGCGCGAGGGGCTGGTGCTGCACCGCGTGCGCTGGGTGGAAGGCAGCGGTGAGGGCGCAAAGGAACGGCCGGTGCTGTACCGCGCGTCGCTGTCGGAGATGGTGGTGCCGTACGGCGACGCCGATCCGAACTGGGCGTGGCGGAGCGCGTTCGACGTGGGCGAGTACGGAATCGGCCGTCTGGCCTCGCCGATCGAGCGGAACGTGGACGCGCCGGAGAACGCGGTCTACCTGAGCTTCCCCGTGGCCACGGACGCGGGCGACGTGCAGACGCTGCGCGACTCGGTGGCGGTCTTCGAGCGCGACGGCGGGATGCTCTGGAAGCACTACGACATCGACCGCGACTACAACGAGTCGCGCCGCGCGCGGCAGTTGGTGGTGATGTTCATCGCGACGGTCGGCAACTACGACTACGCGCTGAACTGGATCTTCCACCAGGACGGCACGCTGGAGTTCCGCGCGGACCTCACCGGGATCATGCTCACCAAGGGCGTCGCGGACGCGCACGACTCGCACAGCGCGCATCCGGTCGCGGCGAACCTCGTCGCGCCGCATCACCAGCACTTCTTCAACTTCCGCCTCGACCTCGACGTGGACGGCGTGGGGAACTCGATCCTGGAATCCAACAGCCGCGCGATGGAGGACAACAATCCTCTCGGCAACGCGTTCGTCATGGACTCGACGAAACTGGCGAGCGAGAAGGCGGCACGGCGCGATCTCTCGCTGGCCACGCAGCGCAAGTGGAAGGTCGTCAATCCCGCCGCCAAAAACGCCCTCGGCGGCTCGACCGGCTACCTGCTCATCCCCGGCGACAACTCGCTGCCGTTCGTGACGTCCAAGGCGCCGGTGCGCAAGCGCGCGGCGTTCCTCGACCATCACTTCTGGGCCACGCGCTTCCGCGACGCGGAGATGCACGCATCGGGGTATTACCCGAACCAGAGCAGCGGCGGCGACGGGCTGGAGAAGTGGACGGCGGACGACGAAGGACTGGACAAGGCGGATGTGGTGGTGTGGTACACGACGGGGGTTACGCACATCCCCCGCCCCGAGGAGTGGCCGATCATGAACGTGCACACGACGGGGTTCAAGCTGGTGCCGGCGGGGTTCTTTGCGAGGAATCCGGCGATGAATTTGCCGAGGTGAGGGGTTATAGGACGAATAGGACGAATAGGACGAATAGGACGAATAGGACGAATAGGACCTATAGGACCTATAGGACCTATAGGACGAATAGGACGTCCTATGGGTCCTATTCGTCCTATTCGTCCTATACGTCCTACTACACCACCGCCCCCTCCAACACCTCCAGCGTCCCCGCATCCGCGTCCAGCCTGGCCATCACCCCGATCGGCAGCGTCAGCTTCTGTTCGATGTGGCCGAACGACAGCCCCGAGAGCGCCGGCGCGGGGCCGGCGCTGAAGCGGTCGCGGAGGATGTCTTCGAGGCTGAAGACGTTGGCTTTGCAGTCGGTGCAGCGGCCGAAGGCGAAGCCGGCCATGCGGTCGAATTTGCCGCCCAGGGCGAGCTGGGTGAGCATGCGGTCCACGCGGTAGACCTCCTCGCGCACGTCCTCGGCGAACAGGATCGCGCCGTCGGTCTCGATCTCGTACGGGGTGCCCATCAGGGAGGCGAGCAAAGTGAGGTTGCCGCCGGCGAGGCGGCCGGTGGCTTTGCCGGGATGGAGCCGGAGGATGCGGTTGGTGCGATCGACGAGCTCCGTGGCCTTCTTCGGCGGCGGCGCGAGCAGGCCGGCGGGCTCGGGGCTCATGACCACGCGGCGGAAGTTCTCCAGCGAGTACGGCTCGATGGTGGACGCGCCGACGGGGCCGTGGAAGGTGACCAGGCCGGTGCGCTGGGTGACGGCGTTGAGCAGCGCGGTGATGTCGCTGAAGCCGAGGAGGACTTTCGGTTTACGGGAGATGAGGTCGTAGTCGAGATAGGGGAGGACGCGCGGGGAGCCCCAGCCGCCGGTGTAGCAGACGATGCCGGCGATGCGGTCGTCGGCGAACATGCGGTTGATGTCGTCGGCGCGGTCGCGATCGCGGCCGGCAAAGTAGCCGTGGCGGTCGTAAGCGTGCGCGCCGATCGCGACCTTCAGGCCGATCGCTTCGAGCTGTTCTTTCGCGAGCTGGATGTCATCCGCCTCGAAGGTGTTCGACGCCGGCAGCACGAGCCCCACCGTGTCCCCCTCGGCCAGCCGCTTCGGCTTGACGACCGCCCGCGGACGCGCCGGCGCGGCGCGGACGGAGAGGGCGGTGGCGGCGAGTGTGGCGAGGCGGGCGAAGTCGCGCCGGTCGATCATGCGGCGCATTCTACGTGTCGTGGTCCGATCGACCGGACAGCGTCTCCCGATCTAACGAAATCCGTCTGCGCCGAACTACTTCTTGACATAAACGATGATTACTAAGACACTTTCGCCTCGATCCGAAATCACCATCCACCGGCGGCGAAAGGTGTGCTGTCCCCATGGAGATTTCTCGCCCAAAACTCAAGGTCGCGATTCTGGGAAGTGGGAACATCGGGACCGACCTGCTGGTCAAGACGTCCCGTTCGGAGCACCTGACCTGCTCCTTGATGATCGGCCGCAACCTGGCCTCTCCGGGGATGACCAGAGCCCACGCGATGGGCGTGATGGTCTCGGATCGCGGCGTCGCGCGGACGCTGAGTGAGGTCGAGCCGCCGGACCTGATCTTCGATGCCACCTCCGCCAGCGCGCATCTCGAGAACTGGGCTTTCCTGGAGCGCTACGGCCGCCCGGTGATCGACCTCACGCCGTCGCGCGTCGGCACGATGTGCGTGCCGGCGCTCAATCTCGACGACGCGACGAATCGTCCCAATGTGAACATGGTCACGTGCGGCGGGCAGGCGTCGATTCCGCTCGCGCACATCATCGGGCGCATCCATCCGGACGTCTCGTACATCGAGGTCGTCTCCAGCATCGCCTCGCAGAGCGCGGGGCTGGCCACGCGGGCGAACATCGACGAATACGTCGAGACCACGGAGCGCGCGGTGCAGGCGTTCTCGGGTGCGCCGCGCGCGAAGGCGATCCTGATCCTCAATCCCGCGCAGCCGTGCATCGACATGCAGACCACCGTGTTCGCCACGGTGGACCGCCCGCAACTGCCGGAGCTGGCGGCGGCGGTCGACGAGATGGTGCAGTCGATCCAGTCGTACGTCCCCGACTACCGGCTGGTCGTGCCGCCGGTCTACGAGAACGGCCGCATCGCCATGACCGTGCGCGTGCGCGGCCGCGGCGACTTCCTCCCGAAGTACGCCGGCAACCTGGACATCATCAACTGCGCCGCGGTGGCGGTGGCGGAAGAGCACGCGCGGAGCGAGGCCCACTGCCATGCCTGACGTCATCATCAGCGATCCGACCCTGCGCGACGGCAACCACGCCGTGGCCCACAAGCTCAGCGCCGCGCAGATGGCCGCCTACGCGCGCGCCGCGGACGCCGCCGGCATTCCCATCGTGGAAGTCGGCCACGGCAACGGCCTGGGCGCCTCGTCGCTGCAGGTGGGTCTGGCGGCGATCGACGACCGGGAGATGCTGATCGTCGCGCGCGAGCAGTTGCGCACGTCGAAGCTCGGCGTGCACGTGATCCCCGGCTTCGGAACGATCCGCAAGGACATCGCCGGCGCCATCGACCTCGGCGTCGACGTCTTCCGCATCGCGTCGCATTGCACCGAGGCGAATACGACGAAGCAGCACATCGAGTATGTGCGGGCGCGGGGGAAGGAAGTCTACGGCGTCCTGATGATGAGCCACATGGCCAGCCGGGAGACGCTGCGCGAGGAGTGCCTGAAGCTGGAGTCCTACGGCGCGCAGGGCGTCGTGCTGATGGACTCGGCCGGCGCGTACATTCCCGAAGACGTCACGGAGCGCATCCGCGAGCTGACCGAGCACCTGGCGATCCCGGTCGGCTTCCACGCGCACAACAACCTCGGCATGGCCATCGCCAACTCGGTGGCGGCGGTGCGCGCGGGGGCGAAGATCCTCGACGGGACGGCCCGCGGCTTCGGCGCGGGCGCGGGCAACGCGCAGCTCGAGGTGCTGGTGGCGGTGCTGGAGAAGCTCGGCTACCGCACGGGCATCGATCTGTACAAGGTCCTGGACGCCTCCGACGTCGCCGAGCGCGAGCTGATGCACCACGCGCCGGTGATCCAGTCGATGAGCATCGTCAGCGGTCTGGCCGGCGTCTTCTCCGGCTTCTCGAAACCGGTCGACCGCATTTCCCGGGAGTTCTCCGTCGATCCGCGCGACGTCTTCTTCGAGCTCGGGAAGCGGCGCGCGGTGGCGGGGCAGGAGGACCTGATCCTCGAAGTGGCCATGCAGCTCGCGAACGCATGAGGAGGCGTCGTTGGAGAGAGGCGTAGACATCCACCGGTTTCGCAACAACCAGTCCGCGGTCGAATACGGCAACCGCGCGTGGAACATCGCGCACGAGAACGGCCTGATCGACATCCGCGTCGACTACGAGACGCCGAACGTGCTGCGCCGCCTGGACGGCCATCACTTCGTGAATCTCTGTTCCTGCTCGTACCTCGGCCTGGCCAGTCATCCGGCCGTCATCGAAGGGGCCATCGACGCGCTGCGCACGCAGGGCGCGATGGACCTGCCGATCTCGCGCATCCGCCTGCGCCTCAATCTGCTGGAAGAGTTCGAGGAGCGGCTGTCCGCGCTGATGGGCGCGCGCACGATCTGCGCGGTCACGAGCAGCGCGGCCTCGGCCGGCGTGCTGCCGCTGATCGCCTCGGGGCACATGAGCCGCGACGGCAAGCCGCCGGTGATGGTCTTCGACAAGTTCGCGCACTTCTCGATGGACTACATCAAGCCGATCTGCGGCGACGAGACGCAGGTGCTCACCGCGCCGCACAACGACATGAACTTCCTCGAGGACGTCTGTAAAAAGAACGAGCGCGTGGCGTACGTCTGCGACGGCGCCTATTCGATGGGCGGCGTCGCGCCGCTGGAAGAGCTGTTCCGCCTGCAGGACCGCTACGGGCTGTTCCTGTTCATCGACGACTCGCACTCGCTCTCGGTCTGGGGCGACAAGGGCCAGGGCCACGCGCGGGCGCTGATGCCGGAGGTGAACGAGCTGACGATCATCGTGGCGTCGCTGGGCAAGGGCTTCGGCGGCAGCGGCGGGATCATCATGCTCGGGCCGAAGGACCGCGAGGACGTGCTGACCCGCTTCGGCGGACCGCTGGCGTGGTCGCAGGGACTGAACGTGCCGGGCATCGGCGCGGGCATGGGCGCGGTGCGCGTGCACGAGTCGCCGGAGCTGGGACGCCTGCAGAAAAAGCTGCAGGACAACATGGCCCTGTTCGACGAGCTGGTGCCGACGGCGCAGCGCGGCGACGGCCTCCCGCTGAAGGTGATCCGCATCGGCGACGAGGAGAAGGCGGTCGCAGCCTCGGCGGCGATCCTGGAGCGCGGCTTCTACACGTCCGCGGTCTTCTTCCCGATCGTGCGCAAAGGGGAGGCGGGCCTGCGGGTGATGCTGCGCGCGGACCTGTCTTTCGACGACATTCGCGGCTTCGCCACGGCGCTCAGCGACGTGCTGGGGATGGACACCGCCGCATGACCATGCGCGCGGTCCTCGCCGCGAGCCCGGGCGGGCCGGAAGTGCTCGTCGTGGCGGAGGTGCCGGTGCCTGTTCCGGGTCCGGACCAGGTGCTGGTGCGCGTGCGCGCGGCGGCGCTGAACCACGCGGACCTGTACCAGCGCATGGGGGAGTTCCCGCCGCCCCCGGGCGAGACGGAGGTCCTCGGCGTAGAGATCGCCGGCGACGTGGTCGCGCGCGGCGCGAACGTGACCATGCCCCTGGGGACGCCGGTGTTCGGGCTGGCGGGCGGGGGAGCGTACGCGGACTACTGCCTGCTCGACGCCGAAATGGCCATGGCCATCGAATGTAGGGCGCGGCTTCAGCCCGCCCCTCGGGCGGGGAGGGGGACGCCGCCCACCCACGAGAGGGGCGGGCTGAAGCCACGCCCTACATTCACCTACGCCGAGGCGGCCGCGCTCCCAGAGGTGTTCTTTACCGCCGATACCACGTTGTTCCAGCTCGGCAATCTGCGCGAGGGGCAGACGGTGTTGATCCACGGCGGCGGCAGTGGCCTCGGCACGGCGTGCATCCAGATGGCGAAGAGCGTCGGGGCGCGGGTCGCGTGTACCGTCGGCTCCGAGGAGAAGGCCAAACGCGCGATCGCGCTCGGCGCGGACCTGGCCATCAACTACAAGACCAGCGACTTCGTGGCCGAGGTCCTGAATTGGACAAACGGCGCGGGCGTCGACCTGATCGAAGACATCGTCGGGGCCGACTACTTCGACCGCAACCTGGCCGCGCTGAAGGAAGGCGGGTGCCTGCTGCTGGTCGGGGTGCAGGGCGGCACGCGGTGCGAGCTCGATCTCGACGCCATCCTCCTCAAGCGCCTGCAGGTCAAGGGCTCGGTCATGCGGCCGCTGCCCATCGAGGCCAAGCGCGCCATCGCCCGGCGCTTCCGCGAGCGCTGGCTGCCGCTGCTCGCGTCCGGGCAGCTCGTTCCCGTCGTCGATTCCGTCATCCCGCTTCGCGACGTCGCGCAGGCGCACCTGCGCATGGAGCGCAGCGAGCATTTCGGCAAGATCATTCTCGACATCCACAACTCCCAGGAGCGTCCCATGAGCCAGGAAACCAAGGGTCTTCTCGATCTCAGTCCGTACGACGTGTCGCTCGCCGGCCCCGACGCTGCGCAGAGCGCCGAGCTGTCCGACCGCATCGCCCGCCTCCTCACGGAGGACACGGGCTACTGCGTGGTGTACGGCACGAACAAAGTCCTGGCGCGCCACGGCCTGGACATCCGCGCCGACCGCGCGGTCGCGTACGACCTGCTGGAGTCGGTGTTCAAGAGCGCGATGGCGCGCATCGACATGCTGCGCTTCAGCGTGACGCCGCGGCCGATGACGCTCGCCAAGATGGACGTCGACGGCTACAACCTCAACCAGAACTTCTCCCACGACGGCAGCATCGCCTCGCGCGCGTTCATGACCTCGAAGTGCCTGCACTTCGACGCGGCCACGCCGTTCATCGGCAACATCTACGGCCCGAACGACAACATCGCCGGCGGCCATCCGGTGATCTGCGACGTGAAGCGCTTCTGCCGCGAGCGCGGCGTGTCGCCGCGCGACCTGGTCGAGCCGATCCCGAACAACTACAACGTCGCCATCCGCAAGGAGCACTACGAGGACCTGAAGGACAACTACTCCTTCGGCCTCGACATCAACCTCGAGGGCGACATCGTCATCATCATGCTCCTCAACGAGATCGACTTCGGCGTGGCCCACGGCGCGACCAGCCCGTGGAAGGCCGTCGACGACCTCCCGGCCCGCCGGCCGATCCGCCACTTCGAGTACCAGTACGCCGAGGAGGAGCATTACGCGGAGTGGTACGGGCACTACGCGCTGGAGATGCTCCCCGCGAGCGACTACGCCGGAGAGAACCTCTCCCTCGAGTACCACGAGCCCGCGCGGCATCCGTTCGATCGTCTGATCCGCGTCGACAACTGAGGCCGGCAACTGAACATGAACATCCCGTTCCATCAGTTCAACGCGGAGCTCCTGGGCGTGCTCGGGAGCGACCGCAGGCGCAGCGAGGGGAAGTCGCTGGTCGCGTCGCAGGACGCGCGGCTGCTCCGCGAGGGCGGGCATCGCCTGCACATGCTGCCGGTGAACTTCGTCTTCGACGCCCGCGACCGCAACGCCCTCGGCGAAGCGGCGGCGGCGTTCGTGGCCGTGCAGACGCGCCTCCTGCGCCATCTCGCGGAGACCATCGGCCGCGAGGGCGTCCTGGAGCTGTTCCGCGTGCCCGCGCCGATGCGCCGGTTCGTCAACTTCGGCGAGCTGCTGGACCCGCAGTGCCTGGTGGCGCGCTTCGACATCCTGCAGGCGGGCGAGGGCTACCGCTTCTGCGAGTTCAACATCGACTCGTGCGTGGCGGCGGCGGAGATCTTCGAGTTCGCCGGCGACTACTTCCGCGAGCTGGGCGTGAGCGTGGAAGACGACCTCGGCCTCCATCCGCCGCTGGCGAGTCTCGCGGCCTACGTCGCGGAGATCGCGCGGAAGCGCGACGCCGCGCGGATCGTGATCCTCGACTGGAGCGTCGGCGGTGGCTCGGGCGGCAAGGGCTATCTGTCGTTCGAGCGCGTGCGCGGGCACTTCGCGCGCGCGGCCGCGCCGCTGCCGGTCTTCATCGCCGACGAGAAGTCGTACGACCCGTCCTGGCTGGAGCCGGACGAGGCAAAGCGGACCATGGTCTTCCGCGGCTTCATGATGGACGAGATGGACGACGACGGCGCGTTCCTCGACCGTCTCCTCTCCCTCGAAACGCCGGTCTTCAACACCTACGAATCCGAGCTCCGCATGAACAAGGTGTGGTTCGCCCTGTTCCACGACCACCGCTTCCAGCCGCTGCTGACGGAGCGCGAGCGCGAGCTGATCGCGGAGTACCTCCCGTACACGTGCGAGATCGACGAGCGCAACGTGGCAGCGCTGATCGAGAACAAGGACCAGTACATCTTCAAGGAGAAGCAGTCCTTCGGCGGGAAGGGCATCCATATCGGCGCCGAGCTCTCGGCGAGCGAGCTGTGGGAAGTGCTGGCCGGTGACCTCATGCACGGCTGGACGGCGCAGAAGCTCCTGGAAGCCGTACCGGCCACGTTCCCGCACGACGAGCGCTTCGAGAGCGAGCCGCACAACCTCGTCTTCGGCATGTACCTGTACGGCTCGAAGGCCGAGGGGATGCTGGTGCGGGGAAGCACGCGGTCGCGGGTGGTGAACGTGACCGTGGGCAACGCCAAGCTGGCGTGGGCGTTCAGCGTCGACGACGCGGCGCGGGTTGCGCTGGTGTCGCGGCTGATGGAGGCGGGGCAGTGCTGAGCGACGCGCGCGCCTTCGTCGAAGTCGGCCCGAACCGCTACCGCGAGTCGTGGGGCCTCTACTACGACGACTTCACGGTCGGCGACGTCATCGAGCACCGGCCCGGGCGCACCGTGACCGAGGCGGACAACATCTGGCAGTCGCTGATCAACATGAACCCGTCGCCGCTGCACATCGACAGCGCGTACTGCGAGTCGACGGAGTGGAAGAAGCCCCTGCTCTCCAGCCTGGTCACGTTCTCGATCGTGAACGGCATGACCGTGAGCACGCTCAGCGCGAAAGCGATCGCGAACCTCGGCTGGGACAAGGTCCGCCTGGTCGCGCCCTGCTTCGCCGGCGACACGCTGTACGCGGAGAGCACCGTGCTCTCCAAGCGGCTCTCCGAGTCGCGGAAGCACCAGGGAATCGTCACTTGTGAGACTCGCGGCCTCAAGGCCGACGGCACGCTGTTCCTGACCTGCGAGAGGACGTTCCTCGTCCCCACGCGCGACCACCCGGAGGCACACCATGGAGCCTGAAGCCCGCAACACGCCCGTCCTGACCATCCGCAAGAAGAAGCCGGTCAACGTCAGCTTTCTCTACACGCCCGCGGTGCGCGTCGAGTCGCTGACGCGGCACGAGGTCATGGCGGACGTGATCGTCGTCGACCTCGAGGACTCGGTGCACACCAACGCCAAAGGCGAGGGGCGGGAGAAGGTCGCGGCCTTCGACTTCTCGCCGTTCACCAGCATCGGCATCCGCGTGGGCATCCGCGTCAACCACATCGGCTCCTACGACGGCCTCCGCGACCTGGAGCTGCTGCGGACGCTGTACGAGCAGGGGCACTGCGCGTTCGAGTACGTGCTGCTGCCGAAGATGACGCACCCCAGCGAGATCCGCATCTACCGGTCGCTCTTCGGGAGTCTGCGGCAGTCGCCGAAGCTGATCAGCTTCATCGAGACCCTCGACGCGGTCGAGAACGTCGACCAGATCGCCTCCGCCAGCGACGCCATCTGCCTCGGCCAGGCCGATCTGAGCGCGATGCTCTACAGCCCGAACCCGGCCTATCTCGATTACGCGCGGGCGCGTCTCTGCGCGGCCGCGGCGAAGTACCACATCCAGGCCATCGACACGAACTCGTTCGAGATCGAGGACATGGCCAAGTTCGAGCGGGAGTGCGTGGCGGCGAAGGAGTGCGGGTTCACCGGCAAGGCCGCCATCCATCCGCGGCAGGTGGAGGGGATCAACCGGATCTTCTCCGTGTCGCCCGAGACCGTCGACGTCTACCGCAACACGATCGAGACGTACGTGAGCTCGCAGACGGGGTTTGCGCTCAAGGACGGCCAGGTCATGGCGCCGCCGTTCGTGGCCAAAGCCCGGATGATGCTGGAGGCGTACGACAAGTGGTCCACGGAGTGAGAGAGCGCATGGCAGACTACGCGTACCTGTCCGACGAGACCGCGCGGCGCGAGCTCGAGGCCGTGCTCGCGGAGATTGCGGCGACGCCGTGGCCGGACGACATCTACGAGGCCCGCGTGCTGTACGACGCGGACGGGCCTACGGTGGCGGCGGACATCGCCGCGGAGCTCGTCGAGATCGCCGGCAATCCGGCGCGCATCCTCACGCCGCCGGTGTGCGACGACGACCGCGCGATCCTGTTCCTCCACGGCGGCGGCTACGTGTACGGCTCGCTGCAGAGCCACGGCGGCATGGCCGCGGAGATCGCGCGCGACGCGAGGTGCATCGCGCTGCAACTGCACTACCGGCGCGCGCCGGAGCACCCGTTCCCGGCCGCGATCGAGGACGCGTGCGCGGCGTACGAGTGGCTGCTGGAACGGTACGCGCCGGAACGGATCGCCTTCGTCGGCGACTCCGCCGGCGGCGGCCTGGTCATGGCCACGCTGGCGATGCTGCAGAGCCGCGCCCGGCCCATGCCCGGCGCCGCGGTCGTCATCTCGCCATGGGTGGACCTCGAGGCGACGGGCCAGAGCTACACCGACCGCCAGGCCAAAGACCCGATGATCGACCGGCCGCTCGCGCAGAAGCTGGCCGGCCTCTACACGAACGGCCACGACCTGCGCAGCCCGTTCGTCTCGCCGATCCACGCGGACCTGCGCGGCATGCCGCCGCTGCTGATCCAGGCCGGCGAGCGCGAGGTGCTGTTCAGCGAGGCGCTGTCGCTGCACGAGAAGGCGCTGGCGGCGGGCGTGGACTCGACGTTCGAGGAATGGCCGGAGATGGTGCACGTGTGGCACCTCTACTACCCGCGGCTCTCGGCGGGCCGCGAGGCCATCGCCCGCGTGGGCGCGTTCATCCACGAGCGCACGGCGGCGGTCAATGTAGGGCGTGGCTTCAGCCCGCCCCTCCCGTACGCGCGTGCCGACGAGGGGGGCGGGCTGAAGCCACGCCCTACATTGACTGCCATGAACGACATTCCCCTGATCGACATCTCCGCCCCCGACGCCGCGGAGCGCATCGGGCGCGCGTGCCGCGAGGTGGGCTTCTTCACCGTGTGCGGGCATGGCCTGGACGGCAACGTCGTCCACGACGCCCACCGCGCGCTGCGCACCTTCTTCGAGCGTCCGCTGGCCGACAAGATGACCTGCCGCCTCCCGACCGGCTTCACCATGGCGGGCGACGACTACACGCCGTACGGCTACAGCGCTCTGCTCGAAGAGAACGCGTGGGCCTACATGGGCCAGCAGGGCAAGCCGAGCGACTACGTCGAGAAGTTCAGCGCGGGCCGGCACATCCTCGACGACGCCCGCGACCTGCCGTTCCCCGCGGACGACCCGGGCCGCGACCTGCGGGACAAGCTGAAGGCGTACTACGCCGCGTGCGAGACGCTCTCCTCCCGCCTCGCGGAGCTGATCAGCATCTCCCTCGGCCTCGCTCCCGATTTCTTCGCCGCGCGCATGGACCACGCGGACGACTCCATGCGCGGGCACCTCTATCCCGCGTTCACTCCCGACTTCGTCAACGACCAGGGGATGGGCCAGCACACCGACGGCACGCTCATCACCCTGCTGACCCACGACTCCCCGGGGATCGAGGTGAGGGCGCGGAACGGCGACTGGATCACGCCGAGCTTCCGCGCGCTCGATCACTTCATCGTGAACATCGGCGACCTCCTCGCGCACTGGACCGACGGCGAATACGTCTCCACCGAGCATCGCGTCGTCCTCACCGAGCGCCCGAGGCAGTCGATCGTCTTCTTCAAGCTGACGAACGAAGACGAAATGGTCCAGGCAGGAAACCGACAGATGGATGCGCTTTTCGGCAGGGAAGCGTCCCGTGCGTGACGGGACACGAAGAGCGATGGACAATTTTCAGACGGAGGGGGACCCATCATGGCCATCGGGAGAAGATCCGCGAAGAAACCTGCGAAGAAACCCGCGAAGAGATCCGGAAGAACCGCAACCGCAACCGCAACAGCACAGATCCCGCCGCCGCCATGGCCGCTGATCTCCGGCATCTGCCCGGGCAACTTCGGGCTGAAGGCGGGATTCCGCGACCCGAACACGGGCGGCGCGGTCACGTTCCGTGAGATCGTCGGCTGGGCCAGCGTCGAGAACTACATCGAGACGATGCGGCTGCCGTTCGTTGCCATCGTCATCAATGACGACGACCATCCGACGATGACGTCCAAGGACCACATGCCCGACTTCATCGGCTACTTCAAGACGGACACCACGGCCTCCGCGGCGGCGAGGCTTCTCGAGCAGTCCGGCGTGCAGGTCAGCGGCGTCCGCGGCTTGCCGCGTACCGTGGTGGAATGACGCCGAGCCGCCGGCTTCCTCAAGACCGGCAGCTCGTTCGGGAGCTCGACCGTCTGCTCCGGCGCCACGTGAGCGAGGTGCGTGATTACACGCACGCGTTTCACCGGCGCTGGAAGCGGAAGGGCGTCACGACGATGCGGGGAACGGCGTGGGCGGTGAGACCCTTTCTCCTGCCCGCGCCGCGCCTCCATTTTCTATCGTCCGCGTTTCACTCCGCCCTGGCGGCGCTCGGCAACGAGATCCGCAGGCTGGCCGCCACACGCGGCGCGGTCACGCGCAGGCTGCCGGTGCATCCGGAGTTCGAGAAGCTCTTCGACGTCGCCGGCGGCGCGGCCAGCCCCGGCTTCCTCTCCCACTTCCGGCCGGACGGCTTCCTGTTCGAGGACCGCTTCCAGTTGTCCGAGATCAACTACGGCAACGGGATCGTCGTCAGTTGCGGGTACACCGAGGCGGTGCACGACTACTGGAGCCGGCACCCGGTGTTGCAGCGCGCCGGCCTCGACGTCGACCGCCTGCACCGCCGTCCGCTGCCGTGGCTGATCAACGTGGCCCGGCGGTTCGCGCGGCCGGTACCCACGCCGACCATCGCCCTCCTCGCGCACTCGAAGGAGTGGCAGACCATCATCAGCTTCCCCAAGCGCGTCGTCGACCAGATCCACTTCGTAGCGCGGCAGTTCGAGCCGGTGGGGATGCGCGCGCGGCTGGTCACCGAGAACGACCTCGCCGTCGACCGGCGCGGCCAGCTTCGCTTTGCCGAGGACGGCGTGCGGGCGGACCTGCTCATGTTCATCACCGTCGGGACGATGTTCCTCGACGAGCCGGAGCTGCTCCGCAACCACCCCGTGCTGAAGCACCTGACGCAGGCGAAGATCGGCGACACGTGGGTGCTCAAGCCGCTGGCCGGGCTGCTGGTGGAGAAGGGCGCGCTGCCCCTCCTGAACGAGCTCGAGCCGGGGCGCGCGATGCCGGACGGCTTCCGGTTCGAGGTCCCGCACACGGAGTTCCCGTCGCAGCACGGCCACGCGCGTTACCTGCGCGCGCGCAAGGACTGGGTCATCAAGCGCGCCTTCGACGGGAAGGACACCAGCGTGGGCGCGAGCAGCACGCTGGAGAACTGGCAGAGCGCGGTCGACGCCGCCGTCGCGGCGCCGGACTACGTCGCGCAGCGGTACGTGTCGATGCCGAAGACCGAGGTGCCGGTGCTGGTCGACGAGAAACACCTGGAGTGGGTGCCCAGCCGCATCGAGCTCTCGCCGTTCATCTACGACGGCGCCTTCGGCGGAGCGGGCGTGCGGCACGCGCCGGACGCCGAGGGGATCCTCATGACCGACTTCCCGACCGGCTACGGCTACACGACAGCATTCTCCGTATGAACGAGGAGCGCCCGGAGCTCGGCGGCGGCTGGACGTTGTGGCGGCACGCACTGGTCCGCGGCGCGGGTTTCCCGTTCGCGCTGCTCGACGAGGTGTTCCGGGCCGAGGACTGGGAGAGCGCGCTGCGGCGCGTCGCGGCCGATCCGCGGTTCCGCGAGGCGGTGACGTGGCAGAACCGGTCGGCGGTGGTGAACGCGCTCGATCCGCTGCTGCGGCATCCCGATCGCCGCGATGCCAAAGCGCGCCGCCAGCTCGCGCTCGTCGCGCGCTACCTGCAGCGATACTGCGCGAAGAACGACACCATCGGCTTCTTCGGGCCGGTGGGGTGGGCGACCGTCGGCGGCGAGGCGCACTTCGAGGCCGGCCCGGAGCTGCTGGCCGCGCGGGCGGCGTTCCTCGAGCCGTGGGCGGTGCTGGCGCTCGCACAGTGCGACCGCACGAACGCGCCGGTGACGCTGCCGGGGCACTTGCGCGTGTCGCGCGGAAAGCTGATCGGCCCTGCGGAGACGATCGCGTTGACTCGCGAAGAACAGGAATTCCTGGCGAATGTAGGGCGTGGCTTCAGCC
>DASUSN010000052.1:0-121537 GCA_036375075.1 Thermoanaerobaculia bacterium
GAGGGACCTGGGTGGGTGGGGCGCGAAGCACGTGCCTGCCACCCCACCCGCCCAGGTCCCTCGCTCGACGCTCGGGATGACAAGGGCGCGCGGAGCGCGGGTGTTTGGAGTGCGGAGGCGATCGATTGCCTCCGCACTCCAAACTAGCGCTGTATCAGCCTCACCGCGTCCGCGATCACATACCCGGCTCCCGACGTCCACCGGCTCACGCCCACGGCGTTGTAGTCGCCGGCGTTGAAGTGATACGTGCCGAGGACCAGCCACGTGCCGCCGTTGATCTGCTGGTTGACGTTGCGCGTGACGTTCCCGGAGCTGGTGGCGATCACGTAGGGCGTCGACGCGTTGTAGCCGGCGTTGGCCGGATACCACACCGACACCTCGTAATTGCCCGTGCTCGGGATGTTGAACTTGAACCACGCCGCGTCGCTCGCGGCGACGGGATTCGCGTAGCGGTAATCCGCGCCATAGCGCTGCGCGCTGAAGGTCGACACGGCCCAGTTCGCGCTCGCGGTGAAGCGGCCGGCCGTGGTGTTGTCGACGATCTGCGACCACGTGCTGCCGATCACCAGCGACCGGAACCGCGGCCAGTCGAAGCAGGCGCCGGGGCAGGTTTTGGTCGTGGGGAAGTTCGTATGGCCCTTGATCTTGAAGACCGACGACTGCGGCAGCTCGATATCCCAGCCGAGGGAGGCGTCGTAAGTGGCGGTGCGGGGGATGCCGTGGGAGTCAGCGATGTCGCGCGTGAGGGCCGACGAGCCGTTGTACATCGCGGTCGTGTACCACGCGCAGTTGTCGGCGTAGCCTTCGTGCTCGATGCCGATGGAGTAGCTGTTATGGCTGGCGACATGCCAGGCCGTGTCGCTCTCGCGGACCATCTGCGTGACCTGCCCGTCGGACGAGCGCACCACGTAGTGCGCGCTGACGCTCGCGCTGCAGTTCTTGAACCACGAGATCGTGCCCGCGTATGAGCCCTGGGCGATGTGCTCGGCGATGTGCGTGATTGCGCTCGAGCGGCCCGCGCCGTAGTTGCAGGTCGCGGCCGGGTCCCAGATCGCGGGCGCGTAATCGGCGGAGTCGGCGCCGATGCGTCCCTTCGGCGCGGCGTCGATCGTCAGCCGCTCCGCGGAGAGGACGCCCAGTTTCTCCGTCCCATAGATCGCGTCCAGCGCGATCTCGCGTTGCGCAATCCGGAAACCCTCGCTCGCGCGTCCGGACAGGATGGTGTTGAACACGTCGTACGTGTGCATCTCCGCGATGGCCGGCTGCGGAATGCCGCTGAGCCGCGCCACCGCCGGCTCCCACAGCTCGAGCGCGTCCCCGCGTCCCAGCCCGGCGCCGTACTGCGCGAGCAGCGCCGCCGCGCCGCGGATGTTCAGCTCCGGATCGCGCCGCAACTCGTCCGGTCTGCGGCCGATGAGCGCGGCGGCGTCGCGGAGGGAGTGGCCGAAGTGGTCGTCGTCGCGGAGGCCCATGACGCCGTACGCGGACGGCTGATGCTCGTCGCGGACGGCCAGTTGCACCTGGCGGCCCGCCAACGGCAGCCGCTCGGCGTGTTCCTCGATCACCGGGACGATGTGCTTCCAGCGGCTCTCGACGAATGCGATGGACTGGAGGACTTCGACGGGCACATCGAACTCGGCGGAGGCGGCGGCGAACCAGCGGTTCATGCGCTCGGCTTCGGGAGTGAGCCCGGACGCGACCAGCGGGACGGCGAGTGTGAGGAGGAGGAGCAGCAGCGCGGTTTTTCTCAGCATGGCGCGCTCATGGAGCAACCGGGGTGCCGCACGCCCGAATTGCGGAAGTGCTTCAAAAATCAGGAAGTGCTCCAGGACGAGGCGGATCAGAAACTGAGCGCACGTGCAGCGGTTGACCCAGGGCCGGGCAAGGGGTGACCCGGCTGGCATCCGCTATCATCGCGCCTCATGACCAAACCTCGTGCGATTGTCCTGGTCTGCGACTCCCTCGGCGTCGGTGAGCTGCCCGACGCGAAAGACTTCGGCGACGAGGGCTCGAACACCCTGGGCCACGTTCTCGACACCCAGCACCCGCAGCTCCCGACGCTGACGAGGCTCGGCCTGCTGCACACGCTGCCCACTCCCGCAACCACGGAGCACGCCGCGGCGGCCTATGGCCGCATGGCCGAGCGGAGCGCGGGGAAGGACACGACGACCGGGCACTGGGAAATGATGGGGCTCGTCGTCGAGGATCCGTTCCGCACCTATCCGGACGGTTTTCCGCGCGAGGTCATCGAGGAGTACGAGCGCCGCATCGGGCGCCGCACGCTGGGGAACAAGCCGGCCTCGGGGACGGTCATCCTGGACGAGCTGGGCGAGGAGCACATGCGCACGGGCGCGCCGATCGTCTACACCTCGGGCGACTCCGTGTTCCAGGTGGCGGCGCATGAGGAAGTCATCCCGGTGGAAGAGCTGTGGCGGATCTGCGCCGTCGCCCGGGAACTGATGCGCGGGGAGCACAACGTCGGACGCATCATCGCGCGGCCCTTCGTCGGAGCGGGCACGGGGCGCTTCAAGCGCACGGCGAACCGCAAGGACTTCTCGGTGAAGCCCACCGGGGAGACGGTGGTCGAGCGCGCGCACAAGGCGGGCCGCGAAGTGATCGGTCTGGGCAAGATCGCCGACATCTTCGACCGCGTCGGCATCGGCACGGAGATCCGCACGGAGTCGAATTCCGACGGCATGCGGAAGACCATCGACCTGATCCGCCAGTCGGACGCGGACTTCATCTTCACGAACCTGGTGGATTTCGACTCGAAGTACGGCCATCGCAACGACGCGCCGGGCTACGCGAAGGCGCTGGAGACCTTCGACGGCGAGCTCGCGGCGCTGCTGGAGTCGCTGCGCGAGGACGACCTGGTGTTCATCACCGCCGATCACGGCTGCGATCCGACGGACGTGTCGACCGATCACACGCGCGAGTACGTCCCGCTGATCGTGGCCGGTCCGCGCATCCGCGGCGCCCGCCCGCTGGGCACGCGCAGCACGTTCGGCGACCTCGGCGCCACGTTGTGCGATCTGCTGAAACTGGACAAAACGGGACTCGCCGGGACGAGCGTTCTGGGTGAATTGGGGCTTGCCCCGAGCGGAGCCGAGGGGGTAGCGCGATGAAACGGGCCCTGTTGATTCTTCTTTGCGCGGCGGCGGTGAGCGCGAGCGCACAGCAGCAGAACGTCGTCCAGCGCGTGGCCGACGACGCGGTCGTGTTCGACCGGGTGGCGCAGGCCAGCAAGCGCGATCTGCCGCGCGACCTGCTCAAGCGCATCATCGAGGAAGACATCGAGCTCCTCCGCGGGAAGCGGACGGACGGGTCGTACCAGTACGCCACGTTCGAGCGCTTCGACTCCGGACGCATCGACGGCTCCTTCTCCATCCAGCCTCGCGGCGAAGGGAAGATGCAGAGCGTCGAGATCAAGGGCGACTGGGTCTATCGGGTGATGATCGAGGTGCCGGGCCGCAAGCTCCTGGTCCGGCGGAACAGCCCCGTGTGGATCGAGCGGGTGGACCTCGACTACATCGCCGAGCGCGGCTCGCAGAGCGAGCGGCAGACGATCGAGATCAAGCAGTGGCTGCAGCCGGGCGAGTTCCGTCCGGTCGACTTCCCGGCGGTGGCGCGCCGCGCGACGGTGAACGTGATCGCGACGGTGGAGGAGAAGGGCGGCTACGGGAACGTGAATGTGGCGCTGGTGAAGGCGCGCATCGTCGACAACGCCGACAGCCCTTATGCGGACGCGGTCGCGAGCGCCAAGGCCGTGCAGCGCGCCTTGGACAACGGCGACGTGCCGTCGATCCGGGCGATGGCGCAGCGGATGCGGTCCTCGGTGGGAGGCAACTCAATCGGGGGCGCTGCATCGGGCGGCTCGATGACGGTCGTCGGGTCCGCGGCGGACGTGCCGGTCGTGGCGCAACCGCAGGCGCCGGCCGAGATGCGCGGCGAGCTGCAGACAATTGAGGATCTGCTGACAGGAACCGAGCAGGAGCGGCGCGAGGGGATGGACCGGCTGCACCAGCTCATCCGCCGCTTGCGACAGTAAAACGTTTGCGGCAGTAGGGTCACTCCCACCAGTGCGCAGCCGCACAGTGCGGTAACCCACTGCGCCCGAAAATTGCAGTGCGGGGGACGCGCCTCGCGAACGCCTGCTGCGAGCGTAACGATTTTTGATGGTTTGACGCCCATGGATCGCTGACGTAGAATGCCCGTCCCTCTTGTTGTTGCCTTACCTGCACATTCCGAAAGGAGCCTCACTTGTCGTCAATGAAAATCAGTTTCAAGGTCGGGGATAAGCTCGTTTATCCGAACCACGGAGTTACGGTCGTGGAGCATATCGGCGAGTCGCCGATCATGCCGGCGGGGGACAGCTACTATCACCTTCGGCTTCTTGCGAATAATTCGCGGCTGATGGTGCCGATCACGAACCAGGACCGCGTCGGTCTGCGCCGCCTCTACCAGCAGAAGGAAGTCAAAGGACTTCTCGGACTGCTCGAGCAGAAGCCGGTCAAGAGCCACACGGACTGGAAGGGCCGCTATCGCGAGAACCTCGAAAAAATGAAGACGGGTCGTCTCGAGGACGTGGCCGAAGTCCTGAAGAACCTCAGCGAAGTCCAGAAACGGAAGAGCCTCTCGTTCCGCGAGAAGAAGATGTACGACCGCGCCAAGTACCTGCTCGTTTCCGAGGTCGCGATCGTCAAGAACATCCCGGAGCCGGAAGCCGAGAAGCTCATCTACAAGTGCATCGAGAAGTCGCTCGGCGCCCCGCTGTCTGTCGGCGGACACTGATCGCACTCCTTCGAGCACGCGCAAGTGCCGCCTTCGGGCGGCATTTTTATTTGAATTGAAAATTGAGAATTGAAAATTGAAAATGGGGACGCGCGCTGCCCCACCAGCCGCGTTTTTCAATTTTCAATTTTCAATTTTCAATTCATGAGTCAACGCCTACCCGACTGGATCCGCGAGAAAAAGCTCAACCTCTCGTCTCTCCGCGACATGAAGACCATGTTGCGCGACCGGTCGCTGCATTCGGTCTGCGAGTCCCTCGCGTGCCCGAACCGCACCGAGTGCTTCTCCCGCGGCACCGCCACCTTCATGATCCTGGGGGACGTCTGCACGCGCTCGTGCGGCTTCTGCAACGTGACGACGGGGCGACCGTACGCCCCGCCTTCGCCGGAGGAGCCGAAGGCCGTGGCCGAGGCGGCGCGGCGCCTGGGGCTGGCGCACGTGGTGGTGACGTGTGTGACGCGGGATGACCTCCCCGACGGCGGCGCGAGACAGTTCGCCGAGACCATCCGCGAGCTGCGCATCGCCCTTCCCAACGCCGCGGTCGAAGTCCTCACCTCGGACTTCCGCGGCAATCTGCAGTCCGTCCGGACGGTGGTCGAGGCGCGCCCGGACTACTTCAACCACAACGTGGAGACCGTGCCGCGCCTGTACGACTTCGTCCGCCCCGGCTCGCGCTTCGAGCGCTCGCTCGCGGTGCTGCGCGAGGCCAGGGCGATCGATTCGACCATCACCACGAAGTCCGGCCTCATGCTCGGCCTCGGCGAGCGCCGGGATGAAGTGCTGGACGTGCTGAAGCGGCTCAGGGAATCGGAGGTCGAGATCGTCACGATCGGACAGTACCTCCAGCCGAAGCGCGAGAAGCTGGACGTGGTCGAGTACGTCCATCCGGACGTCTTCGACGAGTACCGCGTCCTGGGCGAGGAGATGGGCTTCGGCGCGGTGTTCTCTGGACCGTTCGTGCGCAGTTCCTACATGGCGGACGTGGTGGCTCACGAGTCGACGAGCCGGCGAGCCGACGAGTCGACGAGCGGTGTCTCGGCGACTTGAAGACGCGACGACTCGAAGGCTCATGTCCCGACACCCGCGAACGATCGATCCCGAGAAGCCGGAGACCGGCGCCTTTTTCGTCACCTATCTGCCGATCTTCCTCGACTACCTCGCCATCGAGAAGGGCCTGGCGAAGAACTCGCTGTCGTCGTACGGGATCGACCTCCGTCACTTCGGCCACTACCTGAAGGACAACCAGCTCGAGGTCGACCGGGTCGAGCGCGTCCACATCGTCAAGTACTTCCAGGCACTGCGCACCGCGGGCATCTCGGCGCGGAGCGTGGCGCGCGCGCTGGCGGCGATCCGCGGGCTGTTCCGGTTCCTGGTCGCGGAGCGGCATCTGAAGAAGGACCCGACCGAGAACCTGGAGAACCCGAAGCTCTGGTCGACGCTCCCGAAGTCGCTGCAGCCGGCCGAGGTGGAGGCGCTGCTGGCGGCGCCGGACCGGTCCACCGCGGACGGCCTTCGCGACGCGGCCATGCTGGAGCTGCTCTACGCCACCGGCCTGCGCGTCAGTGAGCTGATCAAAGTGCGCATCGACGAGGTCGTGCTGGACGCCGGCTTCCTCCGCACGATGGGCAAGGGCTCGAAGGAGCGCATCGTCCCGTTCGGCGATACGGCCCGCGACGTGATCGTGGAGTACATGGAGAAGGGGCGTCCGGACCTCGACAAGTACGCCGACCCGCACCTCTTCCTGTCCCGCCGCGGCCGCCCGATGACGCGCCAGTCGTTCTGGATGAAGATCGTTCGCTACGCCCGCGAGGCGGACATCAAGGCGCACATCTCGCCGCACGTCCTCCGCCACTCGTTCGCCACCCACCTCCTCGAGAACGGTGCCGACCTCCGCAGTGTGCAGATGATGCTCGGCCACGCCGACATCTCGACCACCCAGATTTACACGCACGTCTCACGAGCCCGGCTGCAGAAGATGTACGAGACGTTCCATCCGCGCGCATAGGGACTGGAGTTCCTCGGAGTTCCTCGGTTCCTCGGAGTTCCTCGGGGGCGGGGGGCAATCGCTCCTCCGAGGAACCCGAGGAACTCCGAGGAACTCCGAGGAACTCCGAGGAACCGTTTCTCCGGCATAATCGTCCTACCAGAGCCGTTACAACCGCGTCCATGCGAGCCTTTGCCCTGATCGCCGTCCTCCTCCTCGCCATTCCGGCGAGCGCGAGCATTGCCGTGTTCGCGGACGGGCGCAACACGAAGATCGAGGCGTACGAGGTCGAGGCCGAGCTGATCCACCTTACCCTGCAGGGCGGCGGGAAGATGTCGCTGCCGCTGACGCGCATCGAGCGCATCGTGGACGACGAGATCGTGCCGGCCGCGGTCGTGGAAGAGGTAAAGAAGATCGTCGAGGAGCAGGGCGGTGTCTTCCCGAAGCGCTCCTGGCGCTATAGCGAGCGCAGCAGGCCGCTCTGGGAGTCGAAGTACAACGACATCATCATCGCCGCCGCGCAGAAGTTCGATGTCGATGCCGCCCTTGTCTCCGCGGTCATCAAGGCCGAGTCCGATTACAACCCGCGCACCAAGTCTCACAAAGGTGCCCGCGGCCTGATGCAGCTCATGCCCGCCACGGCCAAGCGCTTCGGCGTGACCAACTCCTTCGACCCCGAAGAGAACATCCACGCCGGCACGCGCTACCTGCGCTGGCTGCTGAAGACCTTCGACGGTAACGCCGATCTCGCCGTCGCCGCCTACAACGCCGGCGAGGGCAACGTCTGGAAGTACGACGGCGTGCCGCCGTTCCGGGAGACGGTGAATTACATCAACCGCATCTCGAAGCACATCCGCAAGGCGATCGAGAACGAAGTGATCCCGGCCGAGATCGCAGAAGAGCAGCCGGCGGCCATCACCGTGGCCGGCACCTCGCGCTGACGGCCCTACAGGGCTGACGCCTCGGCCGGGATGAGCGCGGCCGGCGCGGTGAGCGTCAGCAGCCGGTCGAAGCGCAGTACCATCACCGTGCGGTCGTCGTCCGCGGGACGCAGGCCCGAGTGCCGGGCGACGGCTTCCAGGATCGTGTCGCGCACCGCGGAAGGCGACCGGTCGGGCATGGAGCCCAGCAGCGACTCGAGCTGATCGAAGCCGAGGGGATCGCCGTTCTCGTCCTGGGCCTCGACGATGCCGTCGGACAGATAGACGATCGTGTCCCCCTCCTGCAGCGTCACTTCCACCGTGTGCGTCGTCATCTGATCGCGGACGCCCAGCGGCAGAGACGGGCATTCGATCGACAGCGGCGCCGTCAGGCCATTGCGCAGGAGGTACGGGTAGAGGTGCCCGGCGTTGGTGTGGCGGATGGTGCCCCGCTCGAGATCGAAGATCGTGAAGGCGAGGGTCATGAACGCGCGCCGCTCCGTGGAGCGGAAGACGAGCTCGTTCAGGCGGCGGAACAGCGACGTCTCTTCCGCGCCTTCCTCGACCAGCGTCGTGATCGCGGCCTTGACCATGGCCATGACCAGCCCCGTCGAGAGGCCGTGTCCCGACACGTCGCCGATGGCCACGGCCAGGCGCGATTTGTCGAGATTGAAGACGTCGTAGTAGTCGCCGCCGATGGAAGTCGTCGGCTCGAAGTGCGCGGAGAACGACACGCCGCCGAATTGCGGACCCTCCTTCGGCAGGAGGTTGCGCTGGATCGACGCGGCGATCTCGATCTCGCTCTGCAGGCGCTCCTTCTCGCCCACGCTGGCCAGCAGCGACGCGATCGACGCCGTCATGCTGTCGAACGACTGGGCCATGGCGCCGAGCTGGTTGTGGCGCTTCATCTTGATGCGGTATGAGAAGTCGCCGCGCTCGACCGCGCGGGTGCCCTTCTCGATGCGGTTCACCGCGCGCGAGATGGAGAAGATCAGCACGCCCGCGAACAGCGCCGCGATCGCGTACATCATCATCAGCATCACGGTGAGCGTGACGATGACGGTCAGCAGCAGCTCGAAGTAGCGGCGTCCACCGGCCTCGCCGAAGTAGTACGACAGCAGGTTGGACGGCGGGTTGATGATGAGCGTGAAGAGCGCGTGGTCCCCCTCCGCCTTCCCCGTCTGCCAGTTCGTCACCTCGGCCAGGTCGCCCCAGATGATCTTCGTGCCGAAGTTCCCGGCGAACACGCCCCGGAACTGCTCGTCCGTGTCGAGGTCGATGTTCGAGCCCCCGTTGCGCGACTCCGCGCGGGCCGTGCGGACGATCATCCTCGACTTCTCGTACACCGCGTCCGCCCAGCTCTTGTCCAGCGGCTGCACGAGGACCACGCCGCGGGTCTCGTCGCCCTGCAGCGGGAACTGCCGCGCCGCGACGAGCAGCGGCTGCCCGTCGCGCTCGACGATGCCGCTGAAGCTCCGCGTGCGCAGCCATTGCGGGAGCTTTGCGCCCGAGGGGGTGGCCGTGTCGTAGAGCTCGAGCGACGGCAGGCCGCCGGAAATGCGCCGCCCCGTGGTCGCGTATTCGAGCGTCCACGTCTCCATCTGCCCCAGGCTGGCCTGCCGCTCGCCGCGCAAGGCGGCCTGGGTCATCACCGCCGCGAACATGTACACGATCGTCAGCAGCAGGATGGTCATGAGGAAGAACGGCAGCACGCCGACGAGCAGGTAACTGAGGAACAGCCGCCGGCCGACGGTCCAGAAGAGCTGCCGCAGGATCCACCGGACCATCACGGCGAACCCGTACAGGGTCAGGCCGATGACCAGCAGCCAGGCGAAGAACGAGAAGACGCCGAGGAGACCCAGGTCACGGTCGAAGCGCTCCAGGAGGCGGTCGAGCGACTCCAGAGCGATGATGGTACCGACGCCGGCGAGCCAGACGAGGAACGCCGGCGAGAGGCGGCGCCGTTTCGGGGTCGGGCCAACGTCCATCGGGTTCATGATGACACACGGCGCACCCAGGCACCGGCTGACTGCTGTTTACGCTTCCGGAGGCGAAGAGTTGCGGAATTCTCGGCGATGAGGCATTGTCTAGGGAGCAAAGTCCCGGGTTCCATAATTCAGCCATGAAGATCCTTCGCACCATCGCCGCGTTTTCCGTCGCCGTCCTCTCCGCGCATGCCGCCTCCGCGGCCTGCGTGAACAAGTTCGTCGTCCGCACGGAGCGTCCGCTCCAGGTCGTGACCCTCCTCACCGGAAAGCTCACTTTCCAGGAGGCCACGGACCTCGCGGCGGCGATCTCGAAGAAGCAGGCGCCGCCGGTGGAGTGGCTCCTGTCGGACGGCAAGACGCACGCGAAGCAATACGGCGACCTCAAGATCGTCCGCCCGATGCCCGTCGGCTGCGACGGCAAGAGCTCGGGCGTGGTCATCGTCGCCAGCTTCGGCGCCGTGCGCCCGCCGGAGAAGGCGATGATCGTGAAGCTCACGCCCGACACGACGGTCACGTTCGAGCAGCAGAACTGACGTGTAGGCGGCCTTCAGCCCTTCGTACGTTACCGCGTCGCGCGGCGCTTCGGGTTCTGTGGGGCCGTGGACGCCCATACCTCCAGCGAGTGCGTCGTCAGGAGCAGCACCTTGCCCGGAAGCAGGGCCATGCTGCGCACCGGTGACGGGACGTCGAACTGCGGCGGCGCCGGGAGCAGCGTCGCGGCGTTGTACGTCTCCGGGTTCGTGCCCCGCGCCGTGATCAGGAGGCAGTTTCCGTCGACGCGCACCTGCTGCGCGCGGTCCGGCGAGATCGCCGGCAGGTGCGTCCCCCTCGACACGAGCGTCTCCGAGTACTCATAGAGGCGGTCGCCGAGGACGAAGACGCGGTTCTGATGCGCCGCGACGGAGGTGGCGCGGTTCGGGGAGGCGATCGCCGTGATCGGCGCGGGCTGCAGCGGGTTCGCGACGTTGATCACCCGCACCTCGTTCGGCAGCTCGAACAGCGCGAACGCGCGATTCCCCGCCGTCACGACGTCGGCCACGGCGCCGTTCATCGTCGCCGTGACGGTCATCGTCGCCGGATCGAGCACGAGCGTCCTGTTCTGGCAGCCGCCGCTCAGGCAGCCCCTGGAGATCGAGATCCACACCGCGCTGCCGGCCGTGTCGATGGCCAGCGGCTGGGCGTCGGCGCCTTCGTTGATGGTCATCGACCGCACGGCCACTCCGTGTGGCGAGTACGCCGTCACCGTGCCGTTCGCGGCGAGCGTGAAGAGTCCCTCCGGCGTCGCGGCGACGTCCAGCACGCCCGCGGCGCTGACGGTGGTCATGTACCGCGGCAGGTCGCCGGTGACGGTGGAGAAGACGTCGATGCCGTCGCGATCGAACAGATACGCGCGCTCGCCGGCCGCGACCACCTTCGTATAGAACCGGCTCCGGAACGGTACGACCGGCGGCGCCTGTGGCGCGCCGAGGTACGCCACCGCCATCATCCCTTCGGTCGTCGCAATCGTGGCCACGGACGGCGCACCGTCGAGGGCGATGACATTCGCGGGCAGATCGTGCGTGCGGACGAGCGTCTTCGCGTCGTCGTACACGCTCAGCGAGCGGTCGCCGAGGACCAGGAGGTCGTCGCCGGAGAACGTGAACCGGCGGGGGATGAAGGGGATGTGCAGCGTCGCGTGCGTCGAGCCGTTGTGATTCAGGATCCGCAGACCGGCGAACGTGTACACGGCGAGGTGCGCGGGGCTCGTCGCCAGCCCGGTCGTCGTGCCGGGGACGGTGTACTTCGACGGTGTCGCCGAGAGGTCGCTGGTCGGGAAGTGATGCACGACCGTGGTGCCGTCGTCGCGGTTCTCCGCGAAGGTCCAGCTGGTCCCGGCGCGGTCGAGGTACGCCATGTTCGGCAGGGTCACCCGCTGCGGAGTGGCGCCCGCGGTCCAGACCGTGCCGTCGGCGAGCAGCGCCACCATGCCGCTGCCGTGGAAGCGCGCGGCGGTAACGGTCGTGCGGAACGTCGACGTCAGCGTCTGCGTGGGAGTCGCGCCCGCGAGCGACCAGATCGTCGCCGTGGCGTTGTTCGACGTCAGGAGGCTCGTGCCGTCCGCATCGTGCACGAACATCCCCCCGTTCCACGTGCGCTCGGTCGTGAGCGACACGCCCGTGGGGACGACCTTCGTCTCCGTGATCGTGCCGGCGGCATCGGCGAACCAGGCGCGGTCGCCGGAGAGCACCGTGCTCGACGTGGCGCTCGTGCGGTACGCGCCGACCGGATACGGCGGCGCGAGCGTGCCGATGTCATAGACCGCGAGGCCGATGTCGCCCGCCGCGACGTACAGCTTGTTCCCGGCGCGCACGATCTCGTGGATCACATGGTCCGTGCCGCCGATCGGCGCGAGCGTGTGCTCGTAGACCTCCTTCGCCGCCGCGGTCGAGTTGAAATCCACGACCCGCAGCGTGCGGTCGGTGCCGGACGTGAAATGCACCCCGTTCGCGAACGCCGCGAATGCGTTCGTGCCGAGGGAGAGGCGGGCGATGCGGGTGGTGCCGCTGAAGACGTCCGTGTTCTGTCCGAAAGCGTCGGAGACGAAGACCGTGTCGCCGGTCGCATGCACGGCCGCGGAGAACGACAGCGACGCGAGCTCGCCCGTGCGCTGCGGGACCGACGGAGCGCTGATGTTGAAGTAGTCCACGGACGTGTCCCCGTCCGCCGCGTAGAGCCTCGCCGGCGTGGCCGCGACCGACGTGACGTTCGGACTGGTCGTCGGCAGCATGACCGGATGGCGGATCGGGTTCAGCGCCTCGAGCGCGTCCACGTGCGCGAGACCGTTCGATGTCGCCACGAACAGATACGAGCCCGAGGCGGCGATGTCGTTGACGGTACCGCCCGCGTCCACCGAGCGCACGACGCTCAGGTTGTTGCCGTTGCGCGTGAGGACGTACAGCCGCGAGCCGCTGCCGGCGTACGCCACGCCGCGCGGATCCGTGTGTACGACGCGCGTGTTTCCGGGAAGCGCGACCGTGTCGGCGACCGCGAGAGTGTTTGCGTCGATGAGCGTGACCCCGTAGCCGGTCGCCAGCCAGAGGAAACCGTCCTGCACGGCGACGTCGAGGGCCGTGGTGCGGAACTGCGCGGACGCCCGTGGCGTCCATGAGCACTGGGGGAAGGCCGGCGAGGAGAGGAGAACGAGGAGAAGGAGAACTTGCACACGCCCACGCATGGGGGCAGTTTAGGGCATAGGACGGATAGGACGAATAGGACCGATAGGACGAATAGGCGGTCCTAGGGGGGTCCTATTCGTCCTATCGGTCCTATTCGTCCTATTCGTCCTATCCCCCCAACCGCAGCGCCTTGCGCACGTACGACGGGTGCGGCACCTCCTCGATCGCTGCGATCCACTCGTACCCTGCCGGCCGCCGTGTCACCGTCGCCGCGTACACCACGAACTCGATCTTGCGCGTGGTCACCGTGTGGCGGAACGTGCCCAGCAGCTCGCGCCTCTCCGCGGTGAACGGCTCGCCGTCCAGCAGCGAGGTATCGCCGTGGGGGAGGTGGTACATCGCGTCCATGAGCGTCCCTGACGCGCGGCGCATCAGCACCCGGCCGTGGCGGTCGCGGACGAGATAGAGCGGGATCGTCAGCTCGCGCGTGGGCTTCTTCGGCTTCGCCGGCGGAAAGTCGTCGATGCGGCCGGCCGCCCGGGCCACGCACGCCTCGTGGATGGGGCAGACCAGGCAGGTGGGATTCCGTGGCTTGCAGACCAGCGCTCCGAGCTCCATCAGTGCCTGATTCAGCGCGCGCGGCGAGCGGCTTGCCCGCACCATCCCCTCCGCCAGCGGCCACGCGTCCCCTTCGTGCGCGAAGAGCCGCGAGAGCACGCGCGCGACGTTGCCGTCGACGATGGGCGCCCTCTCATCGAAGGCGATCGAGGCGATCGCGCCCGCGGTGTAGCGCCCGATGCCGGGGATCGTCAGCAAATTCTCAACCGTGTGGGGGATGATGCCGTCGAACCGCTCCATCACCGCCGCCGCCCCCGCCCGCAGCATCTTCGCCCGCCGGTAGTAGCCGAGGCCCGACCACGCCGTCGTCACCTCGTCATCCGTCGCCCGCGCGAGCGCCGCCAGGTCCGGAAAGCGCTCCAGGAACCGCGCGAAGTACGGCAGCACCACCTCCATCCGCGTCTGCTGCAGCATCACCTCCGAGACCCACACGTGGTAGGGGTCGTACCCGGCGCGCCACGGGAGGGGGCGCTGGTGGCGGGAGAACCAGCGTTCGAGGAGACGGGCGCTACCGCCGAGGTCCGGGGTTTGCAACAGGCGCCTTATTGTATTCTTCGAATCTATGAGCGAGGTTCATCCCGACACAGAGCAGGGCAAGTACGTCTACTGCATCATCAAGACGGAGTCCCCGCGTGACTTCGGCAGCGTCGGCATCGGCGGCCGCGGCGACCGCGTTTACACCGTCCCGTACCGCGAGTTTGCGGCCGTGGTCTCGAACTGCCCCCTGATCGTCTTCGATCCCACCCGCGAGAACGCCCTCGCCCACGAGCACGTGAACGAGCTCGTGATGAAGGACTTCACCGTCCTGCCCATGAGCTTCGGCACCGTCTTCCGCACGGAGAACGACATCAAGGAGTTCCTCAAGGGCACGTACGAGGCGCTCAGCGACGTGCTGCAGAAGATGGAGGGGAAGATCGAGTTCGGCCTGAAGGTGAACTGGGACAAGGACTCCGTGATCCGGGAGATCGAGACCGAGAACGAGGAGATCCGCCGGCTCAAGGACGAGATCCAGTCGAACACGTCGACGTCGACGTACTTCTCGCGCATGCAGCTCGGCCGCGTGGTCGAGTCGGCGCTGCAGGCCAAGGCCGACGCGTACGTGACCGAGATCTACGAGGCCCTGCGCGACGCCGCCATCGCCTCGCGGTCGAACAAGCCCATCGGCGACAAGATGATCATGAACGCGGCCTTCCTCGTCGAGCGCGACAAGACCAAGGCCTTCGACGACCAGATCTCCGAGATCGCCAAGAAGTACGAGAACAAGCTCTCGTTCCTCTACACGGGACCGTGGCCGCCGTACAACTTCGTGAACATCCGACTCAAACTGGAGCGCGCGGAGAGATAGTCGTCGAGTCTTCGAGTCGTCCAGTCGACTAGACGGGACTTCTCGACGGCTCGACGGCTCGACGACTCGATGGCTTTTCTTCTCGACGACATCCTCCTGTTCCCCCTCAAGGGGCCGATCTCGGGCATCAAGTGGGTCATGCGCACGATCCAGAAGATGGCCGACGAGGAGCTGATGAACGATCAGCCGTGGAAGGAGCGCCTCATCGAGCTGCAGATGCGTCTCGAGCTGGGCGAGATCTCGGAGGAGGACTACGTCGTCGAAGAGGCGGTCGTGTTCCAGGCCCTGCGGGACATCCGCGCACGGCGCGAGGAGATCGCGCGGCAGATCGCGGCCGAGCGCGACGAAGAAGAAGGCGGCATCGGGATCTACACCGGCTACGGCGACCGATGAGCGAATTCAGCGCCGCGCTCGATTCCATCGCATCGCGGCGTGTGATCCTGATCGGCGGCAAGGGTGGTGTCGGGAAGACGACCATCGCGAAGGCCGCCTCCGAGCACTTTCCCGATGCGGTCCTCCTCGACGTCGCTTCCCTCGACACGAACGCCCTCTATCAGAAGTTCCTCGGCCAGCACCTGGAGTCCTTCCTCGAGATCGGTGACCGCGGGACGTATCTCGACCGCGAAGAGCTGCGCCGCCTGTTCGAGCTGGCCCTTCCCGGCGTCGACGAGCTGATGACCTGGATGCACATCGGGGAGCTGGCGGAGGCGCATCCGCGGGTGATCGTCGATACCGCGCCGACGGGACACACGCTGCGCATGCTGTCGTCGTCCGAGCACTTCCATCAACTCGCCCTGGCGCTCGACTCGATGCAGGAGAAGCACCGGGCCATGGTGCGCCAGTTCACGCGCCGCGAGGTGCGCGACACGTTGGACGCGTTCATCGAGGACTTCGACGCCCAGGCCTCGCGCCGCCGGGAGCTGTTGCAGACGTCCGGGGCATTCATCGCCGTGACGCTGTCGGAGTCGCTGGTGGTGGAGCAGACGGTGCGGTTGATCGGGGAGGTGGGGGTGGATGTGCCGTTCGTGGTGTTGAACCGCGCGGTGCTGGACCCGGATTGTGCGTTGGATGAGGTGCGGGTGGAGCGGGATCGGGCGGCGAGGTCGAGGTTTGCGCGGGTGGTGGATTTTCCGCGGGATTGTGTAGGACGAATAGGACGAATAGAACCTATAGGACAGATAGGACGTCCTGGCGGTCCTATTCGTCCTATAGGTCCTCTTCGTCCTATCCGTCCTACCACCCTGACCTTTTTCGCCGGCAAGGGCGGCGTGGGGAAAACGAGCTGCGCCACCTCCCTCGCCCTCCAACTCGCAACAACCAACCCCAACCACCGCTACACCATCATCTCCGTCGACCCCGCCCACTCCTTGAAAGACGTCTTCGCCCAGCACCCGCCCCCGCCCAACCTCACCGTTGAAACCATCGACACCAAAGCCAAATGGCGCCGCTTCCGCGAGTCCCTCGGCGCCGAGATCACCGGCGCGTTCAACGCGCTCGCGCCGCGGGGGATGACCATCGCCCACGACGAGGAGGCCATGCGCAGTCTCATCGAGATCGCGCCGCCCGGCGCGGACGAGCTGTTCGCCATCACGCGTCTCGCCGACCTCATCGCCGACGAGTCGCTGGCCGGGGTCATCGTCGACACCGCGCCGACCGGGCACTTCCTCCGCCTGCTCGAGCTCCCGCGCACGGCGGGCGAGTGGGTGCGGGAGTTCATGCGCCTGCTCCTTCGCTACAAGGACCTCATCCCGGCCGGTTCCCTCGGCGAGGAGCTCGTCCACGCATCGCGGGCGCTGCGCGAGCTGGAAGCGGCGCTGCACGCCGGGACGACCTCCGTGGTCGTCGTGACCCGTCCCGAGCGCGCCGTCGTCGACGAGACGAAGCGTCTCATGCAGACGCTCCGCGAGCGGGAGATCCCCGTCGGCGGCGTGGTCGCGAACTACGTCACGCCCGAGAACGAGTGCGCATGCGACCGCTCCATGCGCGCACACGAGCTCTCGATCCTCGACGAGCTCGGCGAAGTGACGCTCATCGAGCGCCGCGACGCACCGCCGTCGACGCGCGCCGAGCTCGCGACGCTCCTGCCTATTTCTTAGGCTCGCCGTGGAAGATCTTGTTCACGACCTTCCACTCGCCGTCGACCTTCAGCAGCGCGAAGTAGTCCGTCAGGGTCGTCTTCGGGTAGTCCAGCTTCAGCTTCGCGACGGCGGCGTTGCCGGTGACGTCGATCATCTCGATCGTCCGCTTCCGCTGCGCCTCGTCCTCTGCGGGCTTGCCCGAGAAGCCGGCGATGAACTCGTCGCGGGTCCGGCTCTGCAGCGCGCCGTCCTTGACCCACATCATCCGCAGCTCCGGCCGGAAGGCCTGCAGCAGGTGCGAGCCTTCGCCGGTGGCGTGCGCGCGGAAGTAGTGCTCGATCGCCGCCCGGATCGCGGCTTCCTCGCTGGTGGCCATGAGCGTCATCGCAAGTACGAGTGCTTTCATGGCGCGGATCGTAGAACCAATGCGTGTGCGATGTGTGGCGCGGAGGTTACAGTCTAAGATGCGGATGTGAATGTGCTCTACGTTTACGCGGTGACGCGGGACGCGGCCGCTCCGCAGGTCGACGGCGTCGACGGGACGCAGCGCTTCGGCACCGTCACGATCGATGGGATCTCGGCCGTCTTCACGCCCGTCAGCGCCGAAGCATTCTCGCAGGAGGCTATCGACGCGCGGGCGGGCGACCTGGAGTGGCTGGGCGCGATCGGCTACCGGCACCAGGACGTCGTCAGCGACCTGATGAAGCGCACGGCCATCGTCCCGCTGCGCGCGTTCACGCTGTTCTCCTCCGAGGAAGCGTTGCGGGCGTACCTGCACGAGCACGCGGAGCTGCTGGCGAAAGTGCTGGAACGGCTCGACGGGAAGCAGGAATGGACGCTGCGGGTGGAGTTCGAGCCCGCGCGCTGGAGCGAGTCGCTGGCGGCGCGCGTCGCGCCGCTGCGCGAGCTGCAGAACGAGATTGCCACCGCGACGCCGGGGAAGGCCTTTCTCCTGCGGAAGAAGCTCGACGACGAGAAGAAGAAAGCGTCCCACCTGGCGGAGCAGGAGGTCGTCGCGGAGATCGAACGGCTGATCGTGGAGAAGCTCCGCTGCGAGTCGGTCGCGGAGACCCGCGAGCACCGTGACGGCGCGTTCCCGCAGATCAACGTGCTGCTCGAGCGCGACGAGGAAGCAACCTTGCAGGAGCTGCACGCGGCCATCGCCGAACGCTACGAATCCGAGGGCGTGACGCTGGGGCTCACCGGACCCTGGCCCCCATACACATTCGCCACCATGAACGATGAGCGATGAACGATGAACGATGAACTGGAGGAGCTGCCTCTCCTCGAGGCCCTCGACCACCTGCTCGACCGCGGCGTGGTCATCGCCGGCGAGGCCGTCATCTCGATCGGCGACGTCGACCTCCTCTACCTCGGACTGAACGTCGTGCTCGCGAACGTGGACGCGGTCATGCGCGTGTCGAAGCGATGAAATCGATCGCCATCGGCGCGCACCTGCTGCGCGATGACATCGAGCCGGTCGCGGAGGCCATCCCGGTCGGCGATCTCTTCCTCAGCGCCCTCTCCGTCCCCGACGACCAGCCCCTCGGCGACCGCGATCTGTTGCTGCGCATCGCCGGTGTCCGCGCGAAGCTGCTCGACGTGGCGACGTTCATCGCCATCCGCTACGGCTTTGCCTTCGCCAGCGCCGAGGATGCGCAGTCGAAATGCCTCGGGCACCTGACGCGCTGGAAGCGCGTGCTCACGCGGAACCGGGACCATGTGGAGATGACGCTGAAAGTGGCCGCGTCGTCGCCTCAGGTCCGTCCCGATCGCCACGCCTTTGCCAGCGGCGCGGAGTACCTTCGCGCGCTGCATGCGGCGACGCAGTCGGCCAGCGTCGATCCATCGTTTCGCGAAGCCGTCGAGCGCACGCTCGTCCCGCTCGCGACGAAGCACCGCTGGTCGCACCGCGACGAGAAGTCCGTCGAGCTGACGGCGCTGATCGATCGCGCCAGGCTCGACGACGTCCGGAGCGCCGGCGAAGAACTGCGCGCCGGCTCGCCGCACGTCCCTTTCCTGCTGTCCGGCCCCTGGCCGCTGGAGGTCTTCGCCGATGATGATCACGAATGAAGAACATGAGCTGCGGGAGGCGCTGACGTTCACGGAGTCGGTCGTCCCCGAGCGCATTGCTGCGGACGCCGAGGCGGTGGAGAACGGGCTGGCGAAGCTCGTGCTGTCCATCGTCGAGCTCGTGCGGCGCCTCCTCGAGAAGCAGGCCCTCCGCCGCATGGACAGCGGCAACCTCACCGACGACGAGATCGAGCGCCTCGGCAACGCGCTCATGAAGCTCGAAGAGAAGATGAGCGAATTGAAGAGGACGTTCGGGATGTCGGACGAAGACCTGAACCTCAAGCTCGGGCCTTTGAAGATGTGGGAGTGATGTGTTAAACCTCCCGCCGCAGCACCGAAAGGGGAACCGGATTGCCGATTGAAGATCGAGGACCGCTCCAGCGCCAGCCTCAGGGGCTGGTGGACATCCTCGACAAGATCCTGGACAAGGGGCTCGTGATCGCGGGCGACGTGAAAGTGTCGCTGGCGAACGTGGAGCTGCTGACGATCCAGTTGCGCCTCGTCATCTGCTCGATCGACAAGGCCGAGGCGATCGGGATCAACTGGTGGCGATCGGATCGCTTCTATTCGAGCGAACCGAAGGCCGTGCAGTCCGCGGAGTTCGACCAGCTCCGCGACCGCATCGCCGATCTGGAACGTCAGCTCGCGGGAGAGAGGAAAGGTAGGTAACGCACATGGCTGTAGAACGCGCACCAGGCGGAACCAGTCTCATCGATGTCCTCGACCGGATTCTGGACAAGGGCATCGTCGTCGACGCGTGGGTCCGCATCTCCCTCGTCGGCATCGACCTGATCACGGTCGAAGCTCGCGTGGTCATCGCTTCGATCGACACGTACCTGAAGTACGCGGAAGCGGTGGGTATCACCTCGACGGTCGCCCGCCCGGCGCTCGGCGAGCCGACCGGTGTCGGCGCGGCCGCGCCGGTAGGGACGCCCCGGACGTAGGACGACGAGTTCCTCGGGTTCCTCGGAGTCCTCGGAGTTCCTCGGTCGAGGCCTCCGAGGAACCCGAGGAACCCCCGAGGAGCTCACTGCTTCAGCCAGCGGTCGAACCACTCCAGCACCGTCTGGTGCCAGACCTTCGAGTTCTGCGGCTTGAGCACCCAGTGCCCCTCGTCCGGGAACACCATCAGCCGTGACGGCACGCCGCGGCGCTGCAGGGCCGTGAAGAGCTGCAGGCCCTCGCCGAACGGCACCCGGTAGTCGAGCTCGCCGTGCGACACGAGCGTCGGGGTGGCGAAGTTCTTCACGAAGCGGTGCGGGGAGAGGCTCTCGTACAGCTCCGGCTTGTCCCACGGCGTTCCGCCGAACTCCCACTCCGGGAACCACAGCTCCTCGGTCGCCCCGTACATCGAGTTGAGGTTGAACAGCCCCGCGTGCGACACCAGCGCCTTGAAGCGGTTCGTGTGGCCGAGGATCCAGTTGACCATGTAGCCGCCGTAGCTGGCGCCGGCGGCGCCCATGCGGTTCGCGTCGACGTACGGCTGCGCCGCGAGCATGTCCACGCCGTTCATGATGTCCGTGTAGACCTTGCCGGCCCAGTCCTTCGAGATGTCCTCGACGAACTTCTGGCCGAAGCCCGTCGAGCCGCGCGGGTTCGGCATGAGGATCACGTAGCCGCGCGCGGCGAACATCTGCGGGTTCCACCGGTACGACCACGACTCGCCCCACGCGCCCTGCGGCCCGCCGTGGATCAGCACGATGGCCGGATACTTCTTCGTCGCGTCGAAGCCCGGCGGCTTGAGGAGCCAGCCCTGCACGCGCGTATTGTCCGCGCCCGTCCACCACGACGACTCGTACGAGGCCATGTCGATCTGCGACAGCCGTGCGTCGTTGTGCGTCGTCAGCTTCCGCGCGGTCGTGCTGCCGCGGCCGAGGGCGTAGATGTCCGCGGGGCGGGAGAGGGTGGACGACTGGAAGTAGATCGTCTTCGTGTCGGGCGCGATCTGGATCGCGTCCGCGTAGCCCGCGTTGTGCACGAGCGTCGCGCGCCCGTCGAGGGTCAGCTCGTAGATCACGTTACGGCCTTCGAGCGGCGCGGTGATGAACATGGACTTGCTGTCCGGCAGCCAGGTGACGGACTCGATCCAGTTCGGGAAGTCCTCGGCGATCCGCTTCGACGTTCCGGCCGCGCGGTCGTACAGCCACAGCTCCCACAGGTCCGACTCGTAGCCCTGGCGGGCTTGCGAGCGGTAGGCGATCCACCGCCCGTCCGGCGAGTAGACGGGCGCGGTGTCCGCGCCGGTGCGGCTGGTGATGCGCTTCGGCGGCGTGCCGCCCGCGATGGGGACGAGGAAGACGTCGGCGTTCGTGGAGAGGGCGCCGTCGGTGTCGGTGTTGCGCGCGAAGGCCAGCTCCTTCCCGTCCGGCGACACGTCCAGCTCGCTCCCGCCGCCGACAGAGAACGGCGGCGCGTCGAACGGCCCGGGCGTGAGGTCGCGCGGCGTGCCGTTCAGCGGCACGTGGAAGATGTGCGTCCGGGTCGGGCCCACCCACGCGTTCCAGTGGCGGAACAGGAGGCCGTCGATGACGCGCGCCTTCGACTCGGGCGAGGGCATGTTGTTCGCGCCCTCGATCTCCACGTCCGACACGGCCAGGAGGCCGGAGCCGTCCGGCATCCACTTCAGCGTCGACGCGCCGCCCGCGAGGTCGGGCAGCTTGCGCGACTTGCCGGACGCGACGTCCCACAGCGCGATCTGGCCACCCGAGGTGTAGGCGATGGTCTTTCCGTCCGGCGACCATACCGGCCCGTCGCCCGCGGTCAATTCGCGCGCGCCGGTGCCGTCCGCGCGCATCAGCCAGAGCGCGGTGCTGCGGGCGTTCTTTGCCAGATCGGTCGTGGTCACGGTGTACGCGATCCACTTTCCATCCGGGGACAACGCCGGCGCGCCGATGCGCTGCATCGCAGCGAGGTCCTCGTAGGTCATCAGGCGGGCGGACAGAGGGAGGGCGAGGAGGAGCAGGATCAGCAGTCTCTTCATCGGATGTATCCCAGCGATTTCAGTTGTTCGTAGTACTCCTCATTCACGGTCTGCGCCGAGCGTGAGGGGCTGCGGTTGCCGTAGGTTGCGATGCGCGGCTCGCTTCGGTCGGACAGAAGCGAGCGGCCGGGCATCTCGTCGGAAAGCGGAAATCCGAGGAGCTCCAGGAGCGTGGGGGCGGTGTCGAGCTCGCTCGTCGCGCGCTGCAGCGGCAGGGTCGAGGCGATCACCGCCGCGCCGCTCTGGCCGTCGCCAGGCATGCCGGCGAGGATGACGTCGTAGCCGTGCTCACGGGTCCGGGCGATGGTGCTGGTGAGGCCCTCCAGCGCGCGCAGCGACTGCGCGAGCTGCGCCGACTGGTCGAGTTGCACCCGGTTGAGGACCACGTCCAGCGCGGGCAGGTACACCGTGGCGAAGCGCGGCTGCTGCTCGAGCAGGTTCAGGAAGCGCGACGCGGCGGTCGCGTCGACGCGCAGTGCCTCGCCATTGGCCGTGGTGAAGACCGACTCCGGCCCGATCGACTGCAGCGCGCCCATGCGCGCGTCCGACGTGGCCCACCAGTTCACCGAGACCGCGGGCAGCCCCCGCGCCGCGACGATCTCCCAGACGTAATCCCGCCGCCGCACCGTCGGCGGCAGCGGCTCGCGCCGGGCGATGCCCAGCGCCGGCGCCGCCCGCATGAGCACGAAATCCGCCCGCGAGATGCGCTGCAGGAGGTGCGTGGCCCCACGGAAGCGCACCCCTTCGATCGCGCGCACGCCGTGCGCCTCCGTGCGCACGCCCGTCCCCAGCGACGCCCACCGCTCCGTCGTCGAGTCGCCCGGTAACGCGGTCACCCGCGACACGTGCGGCACCGCCCGCTGCAGGTCGGGACGCGACTGCAGGATCTCGTGCGTGAGCCCGTCGACGGCGATCAGCGCCACGCGCGCGTTCGTCTGCGTCGTAACGACCATCGGCTCCGGCATCACCCGGTCGCGGTCCGCATACGCCGGCACGAAGAGCGACGCAATCAACAGGACCGCGGCCACGGCCATCGGAACGCCGCGCGGCTTCGCATGGATGGCCGGCACGCGCTGGACTTCGTAGATCGAGAACGACAGCAGCGCCGCCGACAGGATGATCGTGCTGACGAGATAGAACACAGCACAAAGCGCGACCCCGGCCGCCAACTCGGCAAACCCCGGCGCGGTGTCGAACCGGTACCACCATACGGCGATGGGCGCGACGAGCAGCGCGCCCGCCACGAGCGAGATGGCCAGCAGCGCCCGGGGTGTATCGATCGCCAGCGCCGGGCGTACTTTCAGCACCAGCGCGACGAGCACGACGAACGCGAACGCCACCACCAGCCACGCCGCGGCATACGACCCATACAGCCCCAGCGTCTCCAGCGCGCTGAGCGGCTGGTTGCGGAACAGCATCACCGCCGTCATCGGCAGCGCGGCGAACGCCGCGATCAGTACCGCCGCCTTGAGCGCCACGATGACCAGCTCCGCCCAGAACGTGCGCGAGCTCCACGGATCGAGCGCGAACCACCGCTCGATCCCGTGGGTCAGATAACCCCGCTCCTTCAACTGCTCGCGCAGCGAGTCGACGCCGGACACGGGGCGGATGCTAAAGGATGAAGGGGTGAAGGATGAAGGTGAAACGTGACGAAACGCCTTCATCCTTCATCGTTTCGGCCTTCAGCCTTCCGTCCTTCATCCTTCCGGAAATACAGGCGGGGGTGGCGCGTTGTATGGGCGGGTCCCCATGACCTCTGCAACTTCCCGGCGGCGCGCGCTGCCGAAAATCCTTTCAGGGCTCCTCCTGTTTCTCGGCGTCGCAGCGCTGAAGGCCAAGGGCCTGCTCATCCTGTTCTTCGAGAAGGTCCGGGTCTTCTTCGTGAATCCGTTCGAGGGTTTCGGCGCGATGCAGTACGCCGTGGCCGGCGGCTCGTTCGTCGTCACCATCGCCGCCTACACCACCCAGTTCCCCCTCGGCGTCGTGACGGGCTTCGTCGTCATCACCCTGATCCACGAGATCGGCCACGCCGTGGCCATCCGGATGAAGGGCCTCCGGGCCGGCTTCATGGTCTTCATCCCCTTCATCGGCGGGGCGGTCACGATGAAAGGCCAGCCCCGGACTGTCTTCGACGACGCGATGATCGGGCTGGCCGGCCCGTTTCTGGGCACGATCGCCACCCTCGGGGTCCTGCAGATCTACAAGTGGACCTCCGATCCGCTGTACCTGCTGATCGCATTCGTCGGTTTCGGCTTGAATCTATTCAACTTACTGCCGATCGGCATGCTCGACGGCGGCCGCATCTCCGCGGCCATCACCAAATGGATGTGGGTCCTCGGCGGCGGCGCAATCGTCTATAAGGTCTTCGACCAGCCCAACCCCCTGACCATCCTCATTGCCGTGCTCGCCGCCTTCCAGGTCTACGCCTCGATCGTCCGCGAGAAGACCGACCCCCGCTTTTACGAGATCACCGCCTCCCAGCGCGCGGCAATTGCAGTGCTCTATTTCGCGTTGGTGATCTTCCTGGGGCACCAGACCTGGATGACGTACGACCGGCTGGAGCTCCTCAGGCAATAGGGCGCCCTGCACCCTGACTTTGATAAGCTGTCTCGCTCTTACGACCGCATGACCCTCTGTATTTTCATCGCAATCGCCCTGGGCATTCTGACCGACGCGGCAGCATCGCGTCCGGCGCTGGCCAGCGTGGCGGTTGTCCGCGATTCGCGCCGCTCGCAGCGTGCGCGGCAGCCCGCGGTTCGCTTCGCACGGGACAGCCGCGTACGCCGCCCGTCGTTCGACACGCTCAGCGTGCGCCGCGTCCTCGCGCCCCTCACCGGCGCCGCGTCGCCGCGCGCTCCCACGCGCGGCTGCTGAGCGCCTTCCCCGTTCCTCACCTGTTTTTCCAGTTGGGAGATCCCCATGATCGATAAATTGTTGACAGCGATTTTCGGCTCGAAGCACGAGCGCGACGTGAAGGCCATGCGCCCGGTCGTCGCGCAGATCAACGCCCTCGAGCCCGAGATCAGCGCCCTCTCCGACGAAGGGCTGCGCGCGAAGACCGACGACTTCCGCGAGCGCCTCCGCCCCGTCGTCCAGGCGCTGGAAGAAGTGAAAAAAGAAGTCCCCCGCGACGAGACCGCCGTCAAGGCGGCGCAGGCCGACCTCCAGGCCGCTCTCGACGATCTCCTGCCCGAGGCCTTTGCCGTCTGCCGCGAGGCGGGCAAGCGCGTGCTCAACATGCGCCACTTCGACGTCCAGCTCATGGGCGGCATGGTCCTCCACAAGGGCAAGATCGCCGAGATGAAGACCGGTGAGGGCAAGACCCTCGTCGCCACGCTGCCGGTCTACCTCAACGCCCTGACCGGCCGCGGCGTGCACGTCGTGACGGTCAATGACTACCTCGCCCGCCGCGACTCCGAGTGGATGGGCCGCCTCTACAAGTTCCTCGGCCTCACCGTCGGCGTCATCCAGAACCAGCACGGCGACCGCGAGCGCCAGGTCGCGTACCGCTGCGACGTCACCTACGGCACGAACAACGAGTTTGGCTTCGACTACCTGCGCGACAACATGAAGTTCGACCTCGAGTCGATGGTCCAGCGCGATCCGGTGTACGCGATCGTCGATGAGGTCGACTCCATCCTCATCGACGAGGCCCGTACGCCGCTCATCATCAGCGGCCCCTCGGAAGAGTCGACCGACAAGTACTACACCGCGGCGCGCATCGTGCCGAAGCTCATCGCCGGCGAGGACTACCAGGTCGACGAGAAGCAGCATACGGCCGTGCTGACCGAGGAGGGCGTGCTGCACGCGGAGAAGCTCCTGGGCGGGATCGAGCTGTACGACCCGTCGAACATGGACATGCTCCACGCGGTCAACCAGGCCGTGCGCGCGGCCACGCTGTACAAGCTCGACGTCGAGTACGTCATCAACGACGGCGAAGTCATCATCGTCGACGAGTTCACCGGACGCCTCATGCCCGGCCGTCGCTGGTCGGACGGCCTGCACCAGGCCGTCGAGGCCAAGGAAGGCGTCAGGATCGAGTCGGAGAACCAGACCCTCGCTACGATCACTTTTCAGAACCTCTTCCGCATGTACGAGAAGCTGGCCGGCATGACCGGCACGGCCGATACCGAGGCGGCGGAGTTCGACAAGATCTACAAGCTGGAAGTCGTGGTCATCCCGCCGAACCGGCCCGCGGTCCGCAAGGACATGCCCGACCTGGTCTACCGCACCGAGCGCGAGAAGTTCGAGGCGATCGTGCAGGAGATCAAGGAGAAGCAGCAGACCGGGCAGCCGTCGCTGGTCGGCACCATCTCCATCGAAAAGTCGGAGGCGCTGTCCGCGGCGCTGAAGCGGAACGGCATCCCGCACGTCGTGCTCAACGCGAAATACCACGAGCGCGAGGCCGAGATCGTCGCCCAGGCCGGCAGCAAGGGCGCGGTCACGATCGCCACGAACATGGCCGGCCGCGGTACGGACATCCTCCTGGGCGGCAACCCGGAGTACCGCGCGGCCCAGAAGGCCAAAGACGTCGAGGACCCGAAGGAGCGGAAGCGGATCGAGGACGAGATGCGCGAGGAGTGGACGCGAGACCACGAGGAAGTGGTCGCCGCCGGCGGCCTGCACATCGTCGGCACCGAGCGCCACGAATCGCGGCGCATCGACAACCAGCTCCGCGGACGCTCCGGACGCCAAGGCGATCCGGGCAGCTCGCGCTTCTACCTGTCCCTCGAGGATGACCTCATGCGCATCTTCGGCGGCGACCGGATCATGGGCCTGATGGAGCGCCTGGGCATGGAAGAGGGTGTCCCCATCGAGCACGGCATGGTCACGCGCGCCATCGAGCGCGCGCAGAAGCAGGTCGAAGGCCGCAACTTCGAGGCTCGCAAGCACCTGCTCGAGTACGACGACGTGATGAACAAGCAGCGTGAGTCCATCTACACGCTGCGCCGGTCCATCCTCGAAGGCAGGGAGGGGAAGGAGTACATCCTCAATGCAGCCGACGAGATCGTCGGGTACCTCGTCGATACGCACTATCCCGAGGACATGCGGCAGCTGCCGGACGAGGCCGAGCTCAATGCGGAGCTGTACGACTACTTCGGCCTCGACCTCCGCATGGCAGGCGTGGAGATCGAGACCGACCGCCGCGACGACGTGAAGTACAAGATCGTCGAGGCCGTCAACAAGCGCTACGAGGAGAAGGAGTCGCTCGTCGGCGCGGAGAACATGCGCCTGAACGAGAAATACCTCCTCCTGCAGGTCATCGACCAGCAGTGGAAGGACCATCTCCTCAACATCGACCACCTCAAGGAAGGCATCGGTCTCCGCGGCTACGGCCAGCGCGACCCGCTGGTCGAGTACAAGCGCGAGTCCTTCGAGCTCTTCCAGTCGATGATGGAGCGCATCCAGGACCGCGTGGTGAAGGTCCTCTGGAAGATCGAGCTCGCCGGCGGCGGCCCCTCCGACCGCGAGGAGTCCCAGCGCGTCTCCCGCGCCCTGCCCCCGCCCCGCCCGAAGGAACAGGTGATGTTCACCGGCCCGAAAGAAGCCGCCGCGCCCGTCAAGCGCGTCCAGCAGAAAGTCGGCCGCAACGACCCCTGCCCCTGCGGCTCGGGCAAGAAGTACAAGAAGTGCCACGGCATCAACGCGGCGTAAGATGAGGGCGGGCTGGGACGAATAGGACAGATGGGACGAATAGGACCGTCCTATCTGTCCTATGGATCGGATGTAGGGCGCGGCTTCAGCCCGCCTCCCCGTCGAAGCAGCCTCCTTCGTCGTCACCACCGGTACGTCCGGCGCTGAAGCCGCCGCCCCGGCACGACTACCGCACTTGCCTCCTCATGCCCGTCCGCTTCCGTACCTCCGGCTGCCTCTTCAGCATCATCGCCTCCCTGCTTCTGACCTTGCTGCTCAACCTCGCCCTGCGCGCGTGCGCCTGAGAGGCTCGCCATGAACGCCACCGAACGACTCCTCGGCCGATGGCGTCAGGTGGCCCCGGACCCGACTCCCGCGTCGATCTTCGTCACGTTCGAGCCGGATGGCCGCCTCCGCTATGCCCTCGAGGCCGGCACCACGCAGATCGTCCTGCTGACGTGGCGCGTGGATGGGGACGTGCTGGTCTCGCAACAACCGGGCGCGCCGCGTGAGGACCGAGCGCAGTTCCGCTTCGAAAGTGCCGGGCGGCTGGTTGTCGAGCGCGAGGGGGAACGCTACACCTACGAGCGCGCCGGCGCCTGAGGCGATGCGATCGCTGGTCGGCTCGCACCTCCCCCGACAGCACTCTCCGCTCTTGTGCTTTATGCTTCGATAGCATAAATTATCTTGCAGTAAGCGGAGGGTCCATGAAACGCACCATCGGTCTCCTCTCCCTCGGGCTGTTCCTCGCCATCCCTGTTTTTGCCCGCGTCATCTCCTACGCGCCGTACACCAGTCGGGTGGCCGTTCCTTCCATCCAGGACCGCACCTCCCGGCACTTCGTGCTGATCGAGGCGAAGGCCGAGGAGTTTCTGGATGCGTGGAATCGCGAGGTCGTGCTCTACGACTCGACGGGAGCCGAGGAGCCACGGGTGATCACGCCCCCCGGAACGTCGGGATCATGGAGCGACACCGCGCTCTACGAGAAGGCCGGCAGGGCGCCCATGATCCTTGCGCTGAAGTACTCGCAGGCCATGTTCAGCGCGGACGCGACGAACTGGCAGCAAGTCGAGGGCCTGGACACGTTCTTCCTCGCGAGTGTCCTGGACGTCGACACCGGAGGCCCCTTCTCCCACGGCCTGTTCGCGCCGGTCGTCCTCGGCAACGACGACTGGCCATTCGTCGTCACGCTGAGCAACGGCGTATGGGCGATCGGCCGCACCGGCGAGGCGAGGCCGCTGCTGCAGACCAGCGGCGCGCGCGTCATCGGCCGCAACGCCGCCGGCGACCGGTTTCTCATCCGCCACGGAAGCACGATCTGGACCTCGACCGTCGACGGGACGCTCACGAAGACCGCCGACCTCACCGTGGGCGGCTTCTTCGCCGGCTGGATCACGTCCGGCGGCGCCGCGTACATCGAGCGGGTCTACGCGAGCGGCCGCCAGCTCTTCCTCGCCAGCGGCGGGTCGCTGACGCTGCTCGCGGACGCGGCGCCGGTTTACGTCCCCGCGGACGAGCCCCTCCCGCTGCGTGCTTTCGCCGTCCCGACCCATGATTACGAGGGCGCGTGGGTCATCGAGCGCGCCCCGGACTACCCGACGATCCTCTCGCGGCATACGCCGGCCGCGGGTCTGCAGAGGATGTGGATCGACGACGATGGCCCGCAGGTCGAGGCCCTCATCCCCGGCCCGTCAGGACAGACGGTGCTCATCCAGGTGCACCGCGACCGCGAGAGCGCCGAGCTCCAGAAGCCCATCATCGATCCGGCGCTCGCCGTGTGGCGCATCGGCCAGCCCGCTCCGCGGAGCTATGACGAGCTCTATCTCAACGAGGAGCCGAACAAGGGTTTCGTAATCGTGAACGCCGACGAGATCGAGAGCGGCGCCACGTTCGTGTTCAACTCCGGTTTCGAGGCAGTCTGGCGTCCGGCCAGCCGTGTCTCCGCGCCGATCGGAGGGGGAGGCGACGTCACGCAGGAGTGGGGCGTCGTCCGCGGATCGCTCCGGCAGCGGCTCGTGCTGCCCGGCGTATCCCGGATGCGCGGGGCGTACGACTCCTTCTGGCAGACCGACGTCACGATCTACAACCCGCTCGCCGAGGCCCAGCAGGTGGACGTCCGCTACGTTCCCATGGGCGCGGCGAGCGCCGTCACCGCAACGCTGGCTCTCGCGCCGTACGAGATCCGGGCGATCCCCGACGTCCTGCGGTCGCTCTTCTTCCTCGAGTCCGGAGGAGGCGCGCTGCATCTGCTACCGGCCGTGGGCGTGAACGCCACCGCACGTACGTACAGCCGCAAAGACGGCGGCACGTACGGCTTCGGCATGCACGCCATCGACGCCTTCACCGCCGCGGGTCCGCGGTTCCCTCTGACCTTCGCCGGCGCGTTCCCGGGAAACCACTTCCGCACGAACGTGACGCTCACGGACACGTCCGGCCGAGGCACACGTGCGAGCCTGCGGACCAGGACCATGTGGGACGACGACCTCCCGGCCGGAGAGCTCGACACGCCCGCCGCCGGAACGATGCAGTCCACGCTCGCGCCGCCCGACCGGTCGCACGAGGACGTCGGCGTCGCGTTGATCGTCGAGCCGGCGCGCGGCACCGCCCTGGCCACGGTGGTCGCGATCGACAACCGGTCGAACGATCCCACCTGGTTCCCGCCTGATGTCCCCGGCACCGTGCCCCGCGCGATCCCGGTGATCGGACACGTGGACGGCGGCCACGGCTCGCAGTGGCGCTCGGACCTCTATCTCCACAACCCGCGCGACGGCTCGCGCTACCTGATCCTCACCGCGACTCCGTGGGACCGTCCCTGGCAGTGGCAAACGGCCTGGGTGCGCCTGAACGGACGCGAGACCCGCGTCGTCCGCGACGCGCTGTGGACGCTGTTCAGGCTCACCGGTGTCGCGCGGCTGCGGTACTCGAGCGCCGAGGACGAGCCGGGCGAGGGTGTGCGCGTGACGTCGCGGACGTACACGGTGGACGCGAACGGCGCGACGTACGGCTGTCTCGTCCCGCCGCTGACCGGCTTCCAGATCGGCACCCCCGGCGACAGGCTGGAGATCCTCGGCGTCAGCGCCGGTCCCGGTTTCCGCACGAACGTCGGTCTGGTCGACGTCTCCGACACGACGACCTACCCCTCCCTGGTGCGCGTCCGCATCATCGGAGACCGGCAGCAGTTGCTCGACGAAACGCTCGTGGAAGTGCCGGCACGCGGCGGGCTGCAGCTCAACGACATCTTCGGCATGCACGGCATCACGCCGCCGCCCGCGGCGCTGCTGGTCGTCGACGTTCTGGACGGGAAGCAGATCGCCGCGTACGCCACGCTCGTCGACAACGTCACGAACGACTCGATCTACCTCGGCTCGCAGTTAGGGGCGAAGGAAACGAACTGACGGGAGTCGCGTCCAAGGAACATGCGAAAAGCCACTGCCGCCATCCTGCTCACCCTTGCCTTCACCGCTTCCGCCGAAACCACCCTCGCCTTCCGTGTCACGCTCACCGACGGCCGTACCGCGCTCCTCGCGAACCCGAAAGTCGACGAGCTGAAGCTGTCCGACGAGCTGCTCCAGCGCGCCGCCTCAAACCGCGTCCTCCTGCTCGACCACACCTCCGGAACGAGGTGGAACTGGCTGATGCTCAGCTGGCTCGAGACCCACCCCGACGCGGAGTACGGCCTCAACGCCGCGGGCGTGGCCGCGATCGGCAAAGGCGCGGACATCGGCGTGACGCCCATCGACCAGCACACCTACCGCGTACGCTGCCTCCACGAGCGGTGCGAAGTCACCGTTGCACGCGGTGACGAGAAGCAGACGACGGCGACGCTGAAGAACGGCCAGTCGCGGAACGTGGCGTACGGCAGCGACCTGCGCGTGGCGTTCTGACGCCCGATCTGGAGTGCGGAGGCGATCGATTGCCTCCGCACTCCAAATTGCATGGCCCGTTCTGTCGTCTCATCGTCGGCGCACCGCGCCGTGTCCAGGCTCGGGATGACAGGTACTCGTGAGCTACCACACTCATGGAACAGGCGACGACGTAGAATCACCACGTGATGCTCGCCATCGACATCGACAAAGACCGGCTCCGCGACTTCTGCCAGCGGTGGAAGATCAGGGAGCTCGCGCTTTTCGGGAGTGTCACGCGGCCCGACGAGTTCCGCCAGGACAGCGATGTCGACGTCATGGTGACGTTCGAACAGGACGCGAGGTGGACCCTTCTTCACATGGTGGACATGAAGGAACAGCTCGAAGAGTTGTTTGGAAGGCCGGTCGACCTGCTGACACGCCGCGGCGTGGAGCGAAGTCACAATCGAATCCGCCGCGAGTCGATCCTGGACTCAGCGGTGGTGCTGGATGTTGCCTGATCGCGCGTTCCTCGAAGACATCGTGTATTCGGCGCGGTTGGCGCTGCAATACCTTGAAGGCCTCTCCCTCGCCGACTTCGAAGCCGATCTCAGGACGTAGGACGCCGTCATCCGTCGCCTGGAGGTGATCGGTGAAGCGGTGAAATGGACCTGACCATCGTGTGGAGCACCGTTCACGACGATCTGCCTCCGTTGATCGCGGCAATCGAGGCCTATCTCTCGTAGCCAGCATGGACGCGACGCCCTGTACTGCTCCGGGAACAGGCAACGACGTAGAATCACGGTGTGACTGACACTCCCCGCACCATCGGGTTCATCGGCGCAGGCAACATGGCCGAGGCCATGATCCGGGGGTTGCTGCGGGGGAACGACTTTGCGCCGGAGCAGGTCTCCGCGTCCGGGCCGCGGGCCGAGCGGGCGAGGGAGTTGCGCGAGAAGTATGGCATCGACGCCACGACCGACAACAAGACCCCCGCGCAGAAGGACATCGTCGTTCTCAGTGTGAAGCCGCAGATCCTCAGCCGCGTGCTCGACGAGGTCGGGGACGCGATCCGCGCCGATGCCCTGGTGATCAGCATCGCTGCGGGCGTGCCCGTGGCCACGATCCAGTCGCGGCTCGCGAGCGGGACGCGGGTCGTGCGGGCCATGCCCAACACGCCCGCACTCGTGGACGCGGGCGCCACCGCGATCGCCGGAGGCGAGCACGCGCGGGAGTCCGATCTCGCGGACGCCAAGCGGATCTTCGACGCGATCGGCCTCACGGTCATCCTCGAAGAATCCGCGCTCGACGCCGTGACCGGTCTGTCCGGTTCCGGGCCGGCCTACGTCTTCCTCATCCTCGAGGCCCTCAGCGACGCAGGCGTGAAAGTCGGCCTCTCCCGCCGCACCGCCCAGCTCCTGGCCGCGCAGACGGTCCTCGGATCTGCGAAACTGCTGCTCGAGACCAACGAGCATCCCGGCCGGTTGAAAGACATGGTCACCTCGCCGGGCGGCACGGCCATCACAGGGCTGCACACCCTCGAGCACGGCGGGGTGCGCACGACCCTGATGAACGCCGTCGAAGCGGCCACGCGCCGCTCGCGCGAGCTCGGCGAGGCGATGCTGAAGAAGGAGTAGAGTGGACCCGCTGGAGACCGTCGAGAAAGAGCTGAACGAAGCCACGCGCCGCGCCTGGACGCTCGTCCAGTCGACCGACGGCCGCCTCTTCACCGTCCGTCCGAAGGCGCAGAGCTGGTCGGCCGCCGAGTGCCTCGCGCACCTGAGCATCTCCACCGAGATGTTCCTCCCCGTGCTGCGCAAGAGCATCGACGACTCGCGCAGCAAACGGCGCAAAGGGAAGCCGAAGATGGACCTCCTCGGCCGCATCCTGGCCTGGTTCCTCGAGCCGCCGATCCGCACGAAGGTCAAGACCGCCGCCCCGTTCGTCCCCAAATCGACGCGGGCCAAGGCCGAGGCGTTCGGCGAGTTCGCGTCGCTGCAGGAGAAGCTCCTCGACCTCCTGAGCGATGCCCGCGAGGCCGACCTGCGCACGAAAATCGTGTCGCCGTTCGATACCCGGGTCCGTTACAACATCCTCTCCGCGTTCCACATCGTGGCCGCCCACGAGCGCCGCCATCTCTGGCAGGCGGAGCAGGCCATCGCCGAGTTGCGGTCGCGGAAAGCGTCCGGATCCGTGCCGGTGTAACCGAACCCTGCGGTGGTACGTCTCACTCCTGCACTAATATGTCGCCCCGCATGAGATCCCTCGCCCTCTCGCTCTGTCTTTTTCTGGCTGCCGCGTCCCTGTACGCGCAGGAGCCCACGCGCTATCGTCTCGAGCGCGTCGTCGTCGAAGGCTCGTACGTCGACGAAGACATCATCCGCGCCGAGACCCGCCTCGAAGAAGAAGAGAGCTACACCGAAGAAGACTTCCGGCAGGGCGTGTACCGCGTGCGCCGGCTGCCGTTCGTCACCGACGCCGCCTATCGCATCGAGCCCGGCGTGACCGGCGGCGGCACGACGCTCGTCATCCGCATCCTGGCCACGACCCCGATCTTCTACGAGGTGAACGCCGGAGCCTCCGAGGTCGCCGACGGCGACATCGAGGCGAGCGGGGACGTCCTCCTCGGCGGCCGCTGGCTCCTGGACAACCTCGGCGTTCTCGAAGGCGCGGTGCAAAAGGCGGAGGACGTCGACGGCTTTCTGGCCGGATTTGCCTACCGCGCGTACAACATCTACGGCACCGGCGGGTACGCGACCCTCGCGATCGCGCAGCGCTTCAAGGCCGACCCGGTCCTGTACGATCCGTCGGCGGTCCTCAGTCTCGGCTATCCCCTGACCCAGAAGCAGTCGCTGACGCTGTCCTACTCGCGCGCCAAGTCGCGCATCCCGCGGGACTTCGACGTCGACGGCGACGACGACGATCCGGACATCGACGAGGACGAGGCCGAGGACGACAACCACACCCTGACGGAGCGCGACCGCTTCGAGTTCGCGGAGCTCCGCTGGTGGTACGAGACCATCGACGATCCGCTCTTCACCACCCGCGGCGTCCAGTTCTCCGCGGGACCGCGCTGGTCGACTGCCGACCACGTGACCGAGGTTTACGATGTGGACGACGAGGATCCGGAAGAGGAGGAGATCGCGACGGAGACGACCAGCTCCTCGCTCGGGTTCGCGCTCGACGGCGCGGCCTACCGGCCCCTCACCCGCCGCAACTCCGTGTTCCTCCGCGCCGGGGGCGACTACGCGAAGACGGACGAGGCGTCCGACCTGCAGTTCTTCAACGGCTCGGCAGGCATCGGCCTGACGCACGACTTCCACTCGTACGCGGAGAACGTCCTCCGTCCGTTCCGGGCGCGGCTGCAGATCGGCGCCGGCTATCAGGGGTCGATCTTCCGTCCGGCGACGGGCGACGAGATCCGCACCACGGGCGCGTTCGCCGAGGCGGCGTTCGTGATGCGGCACCGCTTCGGGACGGTCCGGCTGTCGGCGGTCTACGACGCCGACTGACGGACCTTACGGGGCAGGCTCACGCTTCGCGCGCATCTTGGCCCGCAGGAACTCGATGATGCCCGGCAGCAGCGAGAGGAAGATCACGATGATGATCACCTTCTCGATGTGCTGCTCCGTGGCCGGGAACATGGTCACGAGCAGGTAGCCGAGCATCGTCATCGAGAACACCCAGCCGATGCCGCCGACGATGTTGAACAGCGCGAAGCGGCGGTAGCTCATGCCGGCCATGCCGGCCACTACGGGCGCGAACGTGCGCACGATCGGTACGAAGCGGGCGATGATGATGGTCTTGCCGCCGTGGCGCTCGTAGAACTCGTGCGTGGCGATGAGGTGCTTCTTCTTGAACAGCAACGAGTCTTCCTTGCGGAACAAGGCCGGGCCGAGCTTCTTGCCGATGTAGTAGCCGGTCGCGTCGCCCAGGATCGCGCAGGTCATCAGCAGCACGTTGAGGAAGACGATGTTCAGGTCGCCCTTGGCCGCGAACAGCCCCGCTGTGACGAGCAGCGAGTCCCCGGGGAGGAAAAATCCGATCATCAGACCCGTCTCGGTAAAGACGATGATGGCCAGGGCGAGATACCCGCCGGCCTGTACGAGGCCGCGGACATCGGTGATGAAATGAAACCATTCACGAAGCGTTTCCATCGGGGGCGCGAATCCTAGCATGCAGCCAATGCAAGACCGGTACGATGTCGTCATTCTCGGGGGCGCCTTCAGCGGCGCGTCCGCCGCGATCCTGCTCCGCCGCGAGTGCCCGGACCTCAGCGTGCTGATCGTAGAGAAGGCCGAGCGCTTCGACGAAAAGGTCGGCGAGGCCACGACCGAGATGTCGGCGATGTTCCTCACCCGCCGCCTGGCCATGTGGCGCCATCTCGAGAACGAGCAGCTCCCGAAGGAGGGGCTGCGCTACTGGTTCTCGAACGAGAAGGTGACGGGCCATGCGAACGCGAGCGAGACCGGCGGGTTCATCCGCAGCACGGTGCCGGCGTTCCAGCTTCGCCGCGACGCGCTCGACGAGCATCTGCTCGCCACAGCCGTGACCGAAGGCGCGGAGCTCTGGCGCGGCGCGCGCGCGACGGACGTGACTCTCGGCGACTTCGACCACAAAATCACGGTCGAGGGCCACACCATCTCTTGCCGCTGGCTGCTCGACGCCACCGGCCGTGTGAACTTCCTGGGCCGCAAGCTCGACCTGATCGAGCGCAACGACGAGCATCCGACCGCCGCGGTGTGGTGCCGGTGGAAGAACGTCCGGCACATCGACGACATCGCGGTGCGTGGCGGATTCGGGGCGACCAACGTCGGCTCGCGCCGGCTGGGCACGAACCACTACACCGGCTACGGTTACTGGATCTGGGTGATTCCGCTGCGCAACGGCGAGACGAGCATCGGCGTCGTGTTCGACAAGCGTCTGATCGGGCTGCATCAGTCGAAGAACCGGGCCGAGGACTTCATCGCGTTCCTGAAAGCCATCCCCGCGCTGGCGGAGCTGCTCGAAGGCGCCGAGCCGCGGCTGGAAGACCTGCGGTTCTATTCGCACCTCGCTTACGCGACGAAGCAGTACATGGGCCGCGGCTGGTCGCTCCTCGGCGACGCGGCGGCGTTCCTCGATCCGTACTACTCGCCCGGCCTCGACCACGCCTCGTTTACCGCCGAGGCGACGGTGGAGATGATCAAGAAGGACCGGATGGGCGAGGACCTCACCGCACGCATCGCGGAGCACAACGAGACGTTCGTGCGGTCGTACTGGCGCTTCTTCCGCGCGGTGTACAAGGACAAGTACTACTACATGGGCGAAGGCGACCTGCTCAGCGCGGCCATGCTCATCGACACGGCGCAGTACTACATCTTCGTGGTGATCCCGGCGTACAAGTTCCTCAAGCGCTTCGACTGGATGCCCGTGCTGGGCCCGAAGCCGGCGTTCCTCAGCTACCACATGATGCAGGTGTACAACCGCCGCTTCAAAGCGATCGCGGAAAAACGCCGCGCGGCCGGGCGGGCGGGGGCGCTGAACGACGGACGCCGCATCAAGGTGTACTTCAACCTCGGCCTGGCCCCGCTGCGGATGGTGTTTCGCGGCATGAAGTTGTGGCTACGCGCGGAGTGGGGCGCGCTGTGGATGCGCCGCGTGGCCCCGACCAAGGTGCCGCAGCCCGTCATCGAAAAAATGTAGGGCGCGGCTTCAGCCCGCCTCTCGGACGGGGAGGGGGGAATGCCACCACCCACCGGGGCCGGCTGAAGCCGCGCCCTACATTTTTACAACGCCGCCAGCGCCGCGCGTTTGACCTTGCCGCGTTCGTCCACGGGCATCTGATCGATCAGCTTCACGATGCGCGGGACCTTGTGGGACGAGAGTCGGGCGCGGCAGAACTCGCGCACCTGTTCGCGGGTGACCTCCGGCGTCGCGACGATCGCCGCGGCGACCACTTCGCCTCGCGCACCCGCGGGCTCGCCGTACACCTTCGCCTGCGACACGCCGTCGATCTGCAGGAGCACGGCCTCGACTTCACGCGGGTTGACCTTCTTGCCGGCGGTGTTGATCAGGTCGCCGGCGCGGCCGACGAGGGCGATCTCGCCGTCCCGCTCTTCGACCAGATCGTCCGAAACGAACGTCCCGCCGACGAACGGCTGGAACGTGACGGCATCGAACAGATAGCCGGCCGCGACGGAACCGCTGCGGACGGACAGGCGGCGGGCGTCGGTCGTGAGCGTGACCCCGTCGAGGGCCGTGCCGACCGTGCCGCGCTCCACGGAGCCGCCGCGGCGGTCGTACGTGATCCCGCCGCACTCGCTGCAGCCGTAGAACGTATGAATGTCGATGCCGAACCGCTCCCGGAACTTCCGCGACGTCGACGCCGGCAGCGGCGCGCCCGCGGAAATGAACGTCCGGATCGTCTCGAACGACCCGTGCGCGGCCGTGGTCAGGTGCTCGAACACCATCGGGATCAGCGGCGCGACGGTGCAGCGGTACGCGTTCGCCAGATCGACGAGCGACTGCGGCAGGTAGTCGTTCGACACGACCACCGGCGTCCCCTGCACGAGCAGCGGCATGACCAGGTTGGAGAAGCCGTAGGAGTGGGAGAAGGGGATGGCGCCGAGGTTGATGTCGGACGGGGCGATGCCCATCGTGACGCAGATGTTCGTGGCGTCCGCGATGAGGTTCGCCTCGGTCGTGACGATCCCTTTCGGCGTCGCCGTCGAGCCGGACGTCAGCTTGACCAGCCGGGCATCCGCCGGCACGTCCGCGCGCCGGCCGATGTCGAAATGGCGACGGATCGCGGCGACTTCATTGCCGGTCGCGTCGCGGTCGATCAGGAACACCACGAGGTCGAGCCGCACCGCCGCCAGGAACGTGGCGACGAGCTCGACCGAGTTCGGGAGCTGGATGGCGAAGCCGTCCCGTGCCCGGGCCCCGGACGCCGCGAGCTCGGCCGCGACCGCTTCCGATCGCTCCAGGAGCATCGCCCGCGTGGTCACGTGACCGGTCGCGCCGTCGATCAGCGCCGGCGCATCGGGCGCGGCCTGCACGAGAGAGACAAATCTTTGGAACATTGGACTTAAGGGGCAGAATAACATGCGCCCGGCGCCGCGTTTGACCAGCCCGATGCGCGACGTCATCGTCATCGGCGGAGGCCCGGCGGGCACGACCGCCGCCACCCTGCTTGCCCGGCAGGGACTCTCCGTAACGCTTCTGGAGCGCGAACGGTTCCCGCGTTTCCAGATCGGGGAATCCCTCCTCCCGTACAACAACGACCTCTTCGCCCGCCTCGGCGTCACGGACGAGCTGCTGACCGGCGACTTCCATCCGAAATACGGCGCCTTCTTCGTCACGGCCGACGGCGCGATCAGCTACCGCTTCCGCTTCGACCAGCGCCTGCGCGACCCCTACCGCCGCTCGTTTCAGGTGAGGCGCTCGGAGTTCGACCATCTCCTGCTGAAGAACGCCGAGAAGCACGGCGTGGAGGTGCTGCAGGAGACGCCCGTGACCTCCGTCGACCTGTCGGACCCGGAGAAGGCGGTGATCAACGGCAGCCTCGAGGCGCGCTTCGTCGTCGACGCCAGCGGCCACGGCGCGGTCGTCGGCAATCGCCTCAGCGCGCGGACGGACGTCCCCTCGCTGAAGAAGATCGCCTTCTTTGCGCACTACCGGAACGTGGCGCGTGCGGAGGGGAAGGACGCGGGCAACACGGTCATCGCCGTGCTCCAGAACGGGTGGTTCTGGATGATCCCGATCAGCACGGAGATCATGAGCGTGGGTCTGGTGGTGGACCGCGAGCACGTGCTCCGCTGCGGCCTCGAGCCGCAGGCGCTGCTGGAGCGCACGATCGCGGCGTCGCCGTGGGTCGCGGAGCAGATGAAGAACGCCGAGCGCGTGTCGCAGGTCTACGCGCGCAAGGACTTCTCGTTCCGGATGCAGTCGCTCGCGGGCAGCAACTACGCGCTGGTCGGCGACGCCGCGGGGTTCCTCGACCCGATCTTCTCGACGGGCGTGTTCATGGCCATGAAGTCCGCGGACATGGCCGCGGAGGCGATCGCCGCACGCCTGGGCACGGGCTCGATGCGCGCGCTGGAGCGCTACGAGCGCAAGATGCAGCGCGGCCTCGACAAGTACCTGCGCTTCATCGAGCACTTCTACGACCGCGATTTCCTCGAGGTCTTCTTCCACCCCGCCGAGCACTTCGGCATCCTCGACGCCGTGGTGGGCGTGCTCGCGGGCAACATCTTCCAGGCGCGCGGCAACCGCTTCCGCCTGGCCCTGTTCTTCTTCCTCGTGAAACTGCAGAAGTGGCGCGGGATGGTCGCGCCGCGCATTTCGTGGGAGTCGCTTCCCGCCGCTGCTAAACTCTGACCGAATCCGACATGACCACTGACCTCAGACGTAAGCTCAAGGAACTGCTCATCGAGCGGCTGAAGTTCGAAGACATGACTCCCGAAGACATCCCCGACGACGAGCCTCTCTTCGCCGGCGGCCTCGGCCTCGACTCGATCGACGCGCTGGAGATCGTGGTGATGCTTGAGAGCGAGTTCGGCATCAAGGTGAAGAACGAGACCTCCGCCCGGGAGTCCTTCCGCTCCATCTCCACGCTGGCCGACTACGTCGGCGGCAGGCTCGCGCAGGAGCAGCCGCAGGCTTGACGTCGAGCTGGCTCTCGAACCTCCCGCACCAGATTCCGTTCCGCGCGGCGAGCGCAGCGCGTCGCATCGACGAGAAGACGATCGAGGGCCGGTACCTGGTCACGGCAAACGACACCCTGCCTGCCGCCGTGATGGCTGTCGAGGCGATGGCGCAGTTCGCGGGCGGGCTGGTGTTCGACGAGCAGGGGTTCTTCAGCGGCATCGACCGCTGCGAGCTCGTCCGGCAGCTCGAAGTCGGCGACGTCCTGGTGTGCACGGTGACGCTCGAAGCCGACTTCGGTGGAACGTTCCGCTTCAGCGGAATCGGACGCGTCGATGGAGTAGAAGCAGTACGGGGCAGGTTCTATCTGTCCGCTCGTGCGAATCCCTGACCTGAACACGCGGATCGCCGTAACCGGCGCCGGCATCGTCTGTTCCATCGGACGCAGCAAGGCCGAGGTGTGGCGGGCGATCGTGGAGTCGCGGGCGGGGATCGCGAAGCTGACGCGGTTCGAAGGGGAGACTTTTCCGACGGACATCGCGGCCGAGGCTGACGTCGAGCTGCCCAGAGGGAAACGCCTGTCGCGGACGGATCTGCTCGCGGTGCTGGCGGCGAAGGAAGCGCTCGAACAGGCGGGAGACATTCCGCTCGATCGCGCCGTGGTCTCCACCGGCACGAGCACGGGCGGACTGCTGGAAGGGGAGGATTACTACTTCCAGCGCCTGATCCGCGGGCGGCGCCGGGCGCCGGCCTCCCGCGTGCTGCAGCAGCCGACCTCCGGTCCCTCGGACGCCGTGGCCCAGGCGTTCAAGCTGGGCGGCGGGGTGATCTCGAACGCGACGGCGTGCGCGTCGGCCGGCGCGGCGATCGGCATGGCCGCGGACTACCTCCGCTCGCGTCACGCGGACGTCGCCATCGCGGGCGGGAGCGACGCGCTGTGCCGGCTCACGTACAGCGGCTTCAACGTGCTCCAGGCGGTCGACCCGGAGCCCTGCTCGCCGTTCGGCGCGAACCGCAAGGGCATCACCCTCGGCGAAGGCGCGGCCTACCTCGTGCTGGAGCGGTGGGACGACGCGGTCGCGCGCGGCGCGACGATCCTGGCCGAGCTGTCGGGCTACGGCGCGTCGTGCGATGCCCATCATCCGACCGCGCCGGCCGAAGACGGCCGCGGCGCGGAAGCCGCGATGCGCGGCGCGTTGTCGGAGGGGGGGCTGACGCCCGCGGCGGTGGACTACGTGAACGCGCACGGCACCGGCACGGCCCTCAACGACGCGGCGGAGACACGCGCGATCATCGCCGCGCTCGGTACGGACGTCCCGGCGTCGTCGAGCAAGTCCTACTTCGGCCACACCCTCGGCGCGTCCGGCGCGATCGAGGCCGTCGTGACCGTGCTCGCGCTGCAGAACCAGCTCGCCCCGCCGACGTTGCGTCTGCGCGAGCCCGCGCCCGAATGCCCGCTCGACTACATCCCCGACACCCCGCGCCCGATGGCGCTGGCGAACGTGCTCTCCAACACCTTCGGTTTCGGCGGCAGCAACGTCTCGCTGCTGTTCCGCCGCGCCTGAAGTGCTATAACCCCGCCCCGCGTGCGCATCCCCATCACCGGCATCGGCGTCATCGCTCCCGGCGCGATCGGCATCGAGGCCTTCCGTGCGCTGCTGGCGAGCGGGCAGTCCGCGGTGGCGGACGTCGATCGTTTCGACACCACCGGCCTCTCCGCGCACCAGGCGGCGCTCGTCCTCGACTTCAAGCCGAAGGAGTTCATCCCGGTGATGAAGATGCGGCGGATGAACGCGCTCTCCCGCCTCGGCGTGGCCGCGGCGAAGCTGGCGATCGCGGACTGCGGCGGCTCGCTGCTGCCGGAGACGGGTGTCGCCATCGGCACGGCGTTCGGGCCGGTCCAGACGTCCGTCGAGTACATGCAGGAGTACGTGGAGAAGGGCGCGGCCCTGGCGCCTCCCCAACTCTTCGCGGAATCGGTCGCGAACGCGCCGGGGAGCCACATCGCCATCGAGTGGGGGCTGCGCGGGTTCAACGTGACGATCACGCAGCGGGAGTCGTCGGCGCTCGCGGCGGCGATGTACGCGGCGACGCAACTGGCGAAGGGGACGGTGCGCGCGGCGCTGATCGGCGGGGTGGAGGAGGCGAACGAGATGCTGTTCAGCGTGCTCGATCGCATCGGCGCCCTCGCCCACAACGGCACCCCGGGCATGATCCTCGGCGAAGGCGGCGCGGTGCTGGTCGCGGGCGCGGGGACGCGGAAGCCGTACGGCTGGCTGGCGGGCTTCGGGATCGCGCGCGACACGACGGCGCCGATCTCGGACTGGGGCCACGACGAGAAAAGCGTCGTCACGGCCATGCAGGCGGCGCTGGACGACGCGGAGGTGACGGAGGTCGACGCGATCTTCGTCTCGGCGAACGGCGCCCCGCGCGGCGACGAAGTGGAAGCGCGGGCGATCCAGGCGCGGTTCGGCGACGCCGTCCCGCTCGTGCCGACCAAGCAGGTCTTCGGCGAGTACGCCGCCGGCGGCGCACTGCAGATCGCGGCGGCGCTGGTCGCGCTCGACGAAGGCCGCTACCGCAACGTGCTCGTCAACTCGATCTCCGCCGGCGGCGGAATCGTTTGTGCTGTGCTGTCGCGGGAGGCGGCATGAGCGAGAAGGTCGTGGCCATCATCCCGGCGCTGAACGCCGAGCGCACCGTGCCTCGGGTCATCGAGGCGGCGCGGCAGCAGATCGAGCCGGTGGTCGTCATCGACGACGGCTCCAGCGACCGCACGGGTGAGGTCGCGCGCGCGGCGGGGGCCATCGTGCTGCGGCACGAGGTGAACCGCGGCAAAGGCGCCGCGCTCAAGACCGGCTTCCGCTGGGCGCGGGACAACGGCTACGACGGCGTGATCACGCTCGACGCCGACGGCCAGCATCTCCCGTCCGAGATCCCGAAGTTCCTGCGCCAGCGCCAGACCGGCGGCGAGGACCTGATCATCGGCGGCCGCGCGCACCTCTTCGGACAGATGCTCCCGCGCCGCCGGAACGCGAACCGCTTCTCCGCGTGGTGCATCGCCAAGTGCTCCGGCGTGCCGATCACCGACTCCCAGAGCGGCTTCCGCTTCTACTCCGGCCGCCTGATCGAGGGGATCCAACTGCGCACCGACGGCTTCGACATGGAGAGCGAGGTGATCGTGCGGGCAGGGCGGAAGGGGTTCCGGATCGTGACGATCCCGATCGAGCTGGGGTTTGTGGATGGTCTGTCGACCAGTCACTACAAGCCGCTGAAGGACACGCTGCGGATTGCGTGGACGGTCACGCGGGCAAGGTTGTTCTGGTAGGACGAATAGGACTCATAGGACGAATAGGACCGTGCTTGTCCTATTCGTCCCATTCGTCCTATAGGTCCTATTACAGCGGCTTGCGCGGCATGAGCTCCGACCGGTTCGCCGCTTCCCACACGAACGTCGCCACCACCACCGCGGCCTGCATCAGGTCTTCGCGCTGGAGGCGTTCATACGTGTCCCAGTTGGTGTGGTGCGTGCGGCTCCGGTACTCCACCTCGTCCTGGATGAACTGGAAGCCGGGGATGCCGGCCTCGTCGAACGGGACGTGGTCCGTGCTGCCGGTGTTGCGCATGGTCACGGTCGTGGCGCCGAGGTCGTGGAAGGGGCGGAGCCAGGCATCGAACAGCGGCGCGGCGGCCGCGTTCTCCTGCGCGTAGATCCCGCGGATCTTGCCCGTGCCGTTGTCGACGTTGAAGTACGCCGACACCTTGCCCCAGTCGGCCTTCTTCTGCAGCTCACCCTTCTCCGTGCGCGCCCAGGACGGCAGCTTGGCCTGCTCCGGGTCCTTGGGCTCCGCGCGCTTCGCGATGTGCTCTTCGACATACGCGCGCGAGCCGAGGAGGCCCTGCTCCTCGCCGCTCCAGAGGGCGATGCGGATGGTGCGCTTCGGCGTGCCGAGGGTCTTGAGGATGCGCGCCGCTTCCATCATCACGACCACGCCCGCGGCGTTGTCCGTCGCGCCCGTGCCCGTGTGCCACGAGTCGAGGTGCGCGCCCATCATCACCAGCTCGCCCTTCTTGTCCGAGCCCGGGATGTCCGCCACGGTGTTGTACGCGTTGAGGTCCTGGTCGTGGAACTGCGCGCGGACGTCGAGCTCGAGCTCCACATCCACCTTGTCGTCGATCAGGCGCGCGATGCGCGCGTAATGCTCCGGCGCCAGGCCGACGGTCGGCACGCCCACGGGCTCGTCATCGCGCCACGTGCCGCCGCCCTGCACGCGGAACACGCCGCCGTCGCCGCTGCCGGGCGAGACGATCGCCGCGATCTTCTCGTCCATGGCGAACTGCGCGAGCTGCTTGCGGAACTCGCGGCGCTTCATGAACTCGCCGCGGCGCGCCGAGTCGCGCTCGGCCGGGATCTCGTACCGGGCGAGCTTCTGCAGCCCCTCCTCGTCGTAGCGCTCCAGGGCCGCCTTGTCCTGCGGCTTCATCTCCTTCGGCTCCGCGATCATCACGATCGCGCCGGCGAGCTTGCCCTTGTTCTGGTCGAGGTCTTCCTTCGACTCGAGCTTCACTTTCACGACCTTGCCGCGGATCGGGCCGGGCGTGGCCGGCGACCACGCCGTCGGCAGGCCGTACAACTGCTGGACGTCGGGCGTGAGCATGCGCACGGAGATGGAGTCCGAGCTCCAGCCGCGGCCGAACTTGAAGGGCTCGAGGTGCGCGTTCACGAGCCCCATCCGGGTGAGCTCGTCGCGCGTCCACTCGTTCGCCTTCTTCATGTTCGGCGAGCCCGTCAGGCGCGGGCCGATGCGGTCGGTGAGCGCTTCCGCGTACTCCATGACCTTCGAGTTGCGGAGGCCTTCGGTACGGATGCGGGAAACGGTAGTGAGGTCCTGGGCCGATGCGGTGACTGCGAGGAACAGCACACAAAGGGTCGACAACGACTTCATTCCAATTCGCTCCAATCGATGGTGGTGGGAACGTTCGACTTCGCGAACAGCGAAGCCAGCATTTCCGCGGGAGTGTAGACGCGAACGTCGCCGAGCTCGCTCGGACGCCGGTTCCTCATCGTGAACAGCATGCGCTGCGTGACGTATTCGAAGTTCGCGTAGTAGTCGTCGTCCTTGCGCTGCTCGAACATCGCTTTGAGGGTCTCGAGCTGGCGGGTGAGGGGGTCGTCGAGTCGACGAGTCGACGAGTCTTCCAGTCGACGCGTCGAGGAGTCAGCCGGTCCTCCTCGACGACTCGACGGCTTGTCGGCTCGTCGACTCGGCGGCACGAGCCCCACCATCGCCCGGATGTCCAGCTCCGCCGGCTTCTTCCTCGCGGCCTCGCGCGGCCGCATCAGCAGCGCCGGGATGCGGTTGCAGTTCGCCTGATGGATGGCCTCGCTGCGCGTGATCCAGCCGAGGTTCGTCACGCCGCAGCGCGCCGAGACGTTGCGCGTCAGGTTGTCCAGGAACGGCTTCACGGCCGTCTCGAACGAGTCCTCCACGCCGTTGAACAGGTTCAGCACGTAGTGCACGCGGAACTCGTCGATCGTCGTCTGCACCGTCCGCGTGATCGGGTGATCGCCGAGGTTCTCGGCCAGATCGAGCGCGAACGCGTCGAGGTTCTGCACCGACGAGTCGTACACGTCCTCCACCTGGTCGATCAGCTCGTTGATCAGCTTGAACGAGAACGCGCTGTCCGGCACCGTCTCGAAGAACGGCGACTCCTTGCTGAAGATCAGGCGCAGCTTGCGGAACAGGATCGCCTTCACGATGTCCGAGGCCGCCAGCGTCGCGCTCGGCAGATGCGGGGTGAAGACCAGGATCCCCGAGTTCGAGAACGGCAGGAAATCGATCACGTTCGCGTCGAGGCCCGCGCGCATGTCCAGGATCACGTAGTCCGCCGGCAGCGTGTTGATGGCCTCGATCAGCTTGGCCTTGTGGGACGCCCCGAAATTCGTGATCTCGTCGATGAGGTGCAGCGGTCCGGCGACGAAGCCGAAGTCGCGGTAGCGCTTCTCCGGATCGAGCCGGTCATCCAGCGTGGTCACGCAGTTCGCCAGCGGCTCCCCGCGGCGGAAGAAGTGGTAGAGGTCCTTCTCGATCGGGACGTCGATGGCGTTGCGGATGGCCGACGTGCCGGTGTCGAGGTCCACCAGGACCGTGCGTCCGTGGCGGGACAGGGCGAGGGCGAAATTGATGGCGAACGTGGTCTTGCCGACGCCGCCCTTCCCGGACGAGACGGGGATGATGCGCTTGATCGCCACCGCGCGTCAGTCTAACCGGTGTCGCGAGAACGGTTACAATTCCGTCAGCCTCATGCAAACCTCTTTCTTCCGGAAGTTTCCTCTCTTCGCGGACCTCGACGATCGCGAGCTCGCGTCCATCGCGGCCGTGGCCAAGAGCCGCCGCTACGCGAAAGACGAGGTCATCTTTTACGCCGACGAGAGTGGCGACGTCTTCTGCCTGATCCGCGAGGGGCAGGTGAAGATCACGATGATCTCCCCCGAGGGGAAGGAGATCATCCTCAAGCTCCTCGGCCCGGGAGACTTCTTCGGCGAGATGGCGCTGCTCGACGACGAGCCGCGCTCGGCCACCGTCGTGGCCACCGAGCCGCTGGAGCTGGTGACCATCTGGCGGAACGACTTCCTGCAGATCCTGGCCGAGAACTTCACCCTCACGCGCAAGGTGCTGGCCGAGCTCTCCCGGCGCCTCCGCAGCGCGTCGAGCCGCATCGAGTCGCTGGCGACGATGGACGTCTACGGCCGCCTGGCCCGCTTCTTCATCGACATCGCGCGCGACCAGGGCAAGGTCCTGGACAACGGCTACATCGCCGTGACCCGCCCCACGCACCAGGCCATGGCCAACATGATCGGCACGTCGCGGGAGACCGTCTCCCGCCTCATCCACGACCTGATGCGGCAAGGCCTCCTCATTTCCGAGGGAAAGACGATCTACCTGAAGAAGACGGCCATCGAACAGTTCAAGGAAGAAGCAACGTAAATCCAGTGATGAGTGATGAGTGCTGAGAGATGAGTGGACTCCTCACTCATGGCTTCCCCAACTCATCACTCCTCACTCATCGTTCATCACTCATGAAGCACCTCCCTAACATCCTGACCATCGCCCGCCTGTTCCTCGTGCCCTGTTTTCTGGGCGCGTCGATGCGGGGCATGTTCGTCGCGGCGTTCGTGATCTTCGTGTCGGCGGCGGTGACGGACATCTTCGATGGGATGATCGCGCGGCGGCTGAACGTGAAGTCGCGCCTGGGCGCGCTGCTCGATCCGGCGGCGGACAAGACGCTGATGGTGTGCGGGTTCCTCTACTACACCTTCGGCGAGAACGTGACCCGGCTGCCGTTGCCGGGATGGCTCACGTTCGCGGTCTTCATCCGCGATTTCCTGATCGTGGTGTTCGCGTACCTGATGTACACGCGCGTGCAGATCACGCGCTTCCCGCCGTCGTGGGCGGGGAAGGCTTCAACCGTGGTGCAGGCGGTGACGCTGGCGGCCACGGTGGCCGTCAACGCGTTCCTGCCGCAGCTCCGGCTGTTCGCCGAATTGCTCTTCCGCCTGTCGCTGGTCATGACCCTCTTTTCGGGCTGGGGGTACATGCGCCGGGCCTCGCTCCTGCTGCGCGACGACGGCCCCGCGGCGGGGGCTCCAACAGGGGCTCCGGCACAGGCTTGACAGGCGCCGCAAACGGAAATACCGTGCGCCTCCGTTTGTTGTACGGAGCCCCGAGCCTCCATAGCTCAATTGGTAGAGCAGCGGACTCTTAATCCGTTGGTTCTAGGTTCGAGTCCTAGTGGGGGCACCAAAAGCGAATAGAATCGAGGGCGGGCATCAGCCCGCCCTCTGTGTATTTGCGAAAGTGGCGGAATTGGCAGACGCGCTGGACTTAGGATCCAGTGGCCCAAAGCCGTGTGGGTTCGAGTCCCACCTTTCGCACCAACCGAGCTGTTAGCTATTAGCTCTTAGCTGTTAGGAGCGACGGGAGCCGGTCCGAGCGGACCGGCTCCTAAGAGCTAACAGCTAAGAGCTAACAGCTGAAAGTTTATGACCGTACTGAATTACGAAGAGCTCTCTCCCGTCCAGAAGACCATCGAGGTCGAGATCCCCGCCGCGCTCCTGACCCGTGAAGCGAACCGCGTCACGAACGAGTTCGGGCGCCAGGCCCAGGTGCCGGGCTTCCGCCCCGGCAAGATCCCCGCGAGCGTGATCCGTACCCGCTTCGCGAAGGAGATCCAGGAGGAAGTGGTCACCCGCGTCCTCAGCCAGTCCTTCCGCGACGCGATGCAGGAGAAGGGGCTGGAGCCGGTCGGCGAGCCGCGCCTGGAGCACATCGACCCGTTCATCGAGGGCGCGCCGATGAAGTTCAAGGCCGTCTTCGAAGTGAAGCCGCAGATCGACCTCGGCGAGTACCGTGGCGTCGAGGTCGAGGACCCGAAGATCGAGGTCACGGAGACGGACGTCGACGCGATGATCGAGCGTCTGCGCGACCAGTCCAGCGCGTACCGCACCGAGAGCGAGCGCGGGCTCGAGGACGGCGACTTCGCCGTGATCGAGATCGTCTCCACCGGCGAGGAAATCGAGCCCAAGACCGACGCCGGCCATTTCAAGATGGGTGAGGACACCCCGCTGCCCGAGCTGCACGACGCGCTGCGCGGCAAGAGGGCCGGCGACACGGCGTCGTTCGACAAGACCTACGGCGAGGACGCCGGCCAGGAAGCGTGGCGCGGCAAGACCGTGCACCACGACGTCACGCTGAAAGAGATCCGCGTGCAGGAGAAGCCCGAGGTCAACGACGAGTTCGCGAAATCCGTCGGCGGCTGGGAGACGGTCGCGCAGATGCGCGAGACGATCGAGGCCGACATCCGCCGGCACCGCGAAGTCGAGGCCCAGCGGTTCAAGCGCAACCAGATCGGCGAGAAGCTGCTGGCCGTGCACAGCTTCGACGTGCCGGAGACGCTGGTCGACGAAGAGCTCGGGAAGTCGCTGAACAACTACGCGCGCTACCTCGCGTCGCAGGGCGTGAACCTCGAGCAGGCCGAGATCGACTGGCGCAAGATCGGGGAGGAGTTCCGCCCCGAGGCCATCAAGCGGGTGAAGCGGTCCCTCATCCTCGAGGCCATCGCCAAAAAGGAAGGCCTCGAAGTCGGCGACGTCGAGGTCGACGCGGAGATCCGCCGCGCCGCCCGCGAGCAGGAGCGCGACTTCGCCGACGTGAAGCACCACCTCAAGCACGAGGGCGGCTACGAGGCGCTGCGCCTGTCGCTGGCGCAGGAGAAGGCCCTGGAGCTGGTGCTGCGCGAATCCCGCGCCCGCTGATGTGGTTAGATAGCGCGGCAATGAAGGAGAGCGAACCCATGGTGTTGATCCCGATGGTCGTCGAGCAGACCTCGCGCGGCGAGCGTGCTTACGACATTTACTCCCGACTCCTCAAAGACAACGTCATCTTCCTGGGCCAGCCCATCGACGACAACATCGCGAACCTCGTGATCGCGCAGATGCTGTTCCTCGAGGCCGAGAACCCGGAGAAGGACATCTCCCTGTACATCAACTCGCCCGGCGGCTCGATCACGGCCGGTTTCGCGATCTACGACACGATGAAGTACGTCAAGCCCGACATCGCCACGATCTGCATCGGCCAGTGCGCCTCGTTCGCGGCGGTCCTGCTGGCGGCGGGAACCAAGGGCAAGCGGTACGCCCTCCCGAACGCCCGCGTCCTGATCCACCAGCCCTGGCTCCAGGGCCTGGGCGGCCAGGCTTCCGACATCGACATCCACGCGAAGGACATCCTCCGTATGCGCCATCGGCTCAACGAGATCCTCGCGGACCACACCGGTCAGCCGATCGAGCGGATCGAGCGCGACACCGACCGCGACTACATCCTGGAGGCCAAGGCGGCGCTGGAATACGGTCTTGTTGATCAGGTCATCTCGAAGAGGGATTGACGGGAGGGCAGGGTTGCCCTCCGCCCTCTACGGAATGAGCTGACTCTACGCTCAGTTGACTTGAGAGGCGCTCAGGAGCAATCTTGAGCGAGCTCACAAAAAGGACCCAATCGGACATGTCGAAGAAGGGGAACAGCGGCGACGTCCTTCGTTGCAGCTTCTGCAACAAGTCACAGCGTGACGTCAAGAAGTTGATCGCCGGGCCCACCGTCTACATCTGCGATGAGTGCGTCGACATCTGCCTCGACATCATCGCGGAGGACCGCAAGGACGAGCCGGGCGCGCTGGAAGGTGCCGGACATCTCCCGAAGCCGAAAGAGATCAAGGACTTCCTCGACCTCTACGTCATCGGCCAGGAGCGCGCCAAGAAGAAGCTCGCGGTCGCCGTCTACAACCACTACAAGCGGATCGACTACCAGTCGCGCAACACGCGCCAGGACGTCGAGCTGCAGAAGTCCAACATCCTCCTGATCGGCCCCACCGGCACCGGCAAGACCCTGCTCGCGCAGACCCTGGCCCGGATGCTGTCGGTGCCCTTCACGATCGTCGACGCCACCACGCTCACCGAGGCCGGCTACGTCGGTGAGGACGTCGAGAACATCATCCTCAAGCTCTACCAGGCCGCCGGCAACGACAAGGAAAAGACCCAGCGCGGCATCGTCTACATCGACGAGGTCGACAAGATCTGCCGCAAGGGCGACAACCCGTCGATCACGCGCGACGTGAGCGGCGAGGGCGTCCAGCAGGCCCTGCTGAAGATCCTCGAGGGCACGGTCGCGAACGTTCCGCCCCAGGGCGGCCGCAAGCACCCCCACCAGGAGTTCATCCAGATCGACACCACGAACATCCTCTTCATCTGCGGAGGCGCGTTCGTCGGCCTCGACGGCGTCATCGAGCGCCGCCTGTCGCAGACGTCGATGGGCTTCGGCGCCAAGATCGCCTCGAAGAAAGAGAAGAAGACGGGAGAGCTCCTGGCGCAGTCGCACCCGGAGGACCTCATCCGCTTCGGCCTCATCCCCGAGTTCGTCGGCCGCCTCCCGGTGGTCGCCACGCTGAGCGAGCTGGACAAGGCCGCGCTCATCGAGATCCTCCGCGAGCCGAAGAACTCCCTGGTCCGCCAGTACCAGACCATCATGGGCTTCGAGAACGTCGAGCTCCGCTTCACCGACGACGCCCTCGAGGCGATCGCCGAGGAGGCGCTCAAGCGCAACGTCGGCGCCCGCGGCCTCAAGATCATCATCGAAGAGCTGATGCTCGAGATCATGTACACGATCCCCTCGGAGCACTCCATCACCGAGTGCGTCATCACCAAGGAAGTCGTGGAGAACCGCAGCCAGCCGATCACGCTCTACAAAAAGGCTGGCTGACAGCCCGCAGTTGCCAGTTGACAGGATCACCCACCCCACGGGCCGCGCAAGCGGCCCGTTCCATTTTGGAGTGCGGAGGCAACCGGTTGCCTCCGCACTCCAAACGGGGTGGTACTTTCGTACGAGGACCCTGCCGGACCTCCGGCCGGGAAGTTTTTTCCACTCAATCGGCGTATAACAGATCCGAACATGTCCACTCCAGAACCGAACATCGTGCAACTGCCGCTCGTCCCGTTACGGGACATGGTCGTCTTCCCCTCGATGATGGCTCCGTTCGTCGTCGGGCGGCGGGCGTCGATCATGGCCCTCGAGGCCACGCTCTCCACCACCGAGAAGAAGATCTTCCTGGCCACGCAGAAGGACCCGAAGATCGACGATCCGTCGATGACCGAGATCTACCAGGTCGGCGTCATCGCCACGGTCGTGCAGAACCTGAAGCTCCCGAACCAGAACGTCAAGGTCATGGTCGAGGGGCTCACCCGCGGCGAGATCGTCGGCTCGCACGAGTCCAACGGCTTCGTCACCGTCGCGGTGCGCGAGATCGACACCAAGTACCCCCTCACCCCCGAGGTGAGCCAGTACATGCAGAAGCTGATGGAGATCTTCGAGCAGTACGCGAAGATGTCCCACCATCTCGCCTTCGAAGGCGTCATGGCCACGCTGAAGCTCGACGACCCCGACCGTTTCGCCGACACCCTCGCCTCGCACCTCCTCATCACCACCACCGAGAAGCAGCAGCTCCTCGAGACTCCTTCCCCCTACGAGCGCCTGCAGAAGCTGCAGGACTTCATCGAGATCGAGATCGAAAAGATCAACATCGACAAGCGCATCAACTCCAAGGTCAAAAAGCAGATGGAGCGCGCGCAGAAGGAGTACTACCTCAACGAGAAGATCAAGGCGATCCACCACGAGCTGGGCCGCAAGGACGATCGCTCGGACGAGATCGAGGAGCTCAAGCAGAAGATCGAAGACGCCGGCATGCCGAAGGAGACCAAGGAAAAGGCCCTTCAGGAGCTCAAGCGTCTCGAAGCCATGCCCGGCGTGAGCGCCGAGGCCACCGTCTCGCGCAACTACATCGAGTGGCTCGTGTCCGTGCCCTGGAAGAAGTCGTCCAAAGAGATCAAGGACATCGAGCTCGCCGAGCAGATCCTCAACGAGGACCACTTCGGCCTCGAGAAGATCAAGGACCGCATCCTCGAGTTCCTGGCCGTGCGCCAGCTCGTGAAGCAGCCCAAGGGCACCATCCTCTGCTTCGTCGGCCCCCCCGGGGTTGGCAAGACGTCGCTGGCGAAGTCGATCGCCCGCGCCACGGGCCGCAAGTTCGTGCGTCTCTCCCTCGGCGGCGTGCGCGATGAGGCGGAGATCCGCGGGCATCGCCGCACGTACATCGGCGCGTTCCCCGGCCAGATCATCCAGCGCATGAAGAAGGCCGGCACGATCAATCCGGTCTTCCTGCTCGACGAAGTCGACAAGATGTCGATGGACTTCCGCGGCGATCCCTCGGCCGCCCTGCTCGAAGTGCTCGATCCGGAGCAGAACAACGCTTTCGTCGATCACTACATGGACGTCGAGTACGACCTGTCCAAGGTGATGTTCATCGCCACGGCCAACGTGACGCACACCATCCCGGCGCCTCTCAAGGACCGCATGGAGATCATCCAGCTCTCCGGCTACACGCACCTCGAGAAGCTCGCCATCGCGAGGCAGTTCCTGGCGCCGAAGCAGAAGTCGGAGCAGGGCCTCGAAGACGCGAAGATCCGCTTCGAGGACTCCGCGCTCGAGGAGCTGATCGACTCGTACACGCGCGAGGCCGGCGTGCGCAACCTGGAGAGGGAAGTCGGCTCCGTGCTGCGCAAGATCGCGCGCCACGTGGTGAAGTCGGGCCCGGACTACGAGGTCGTCATCGACCGCCCCAAGGTCCGCGAGCTCCTGGGCAAGGCGAAGTACCGCTCGCACCAGATCCACGAGAAGGGCGAGATCGGCCTTTCGACCGGTCTGGCCTGGACGGAAGTCGGCGGCGAGATCCTGACCACGGAAGTGGCGCTCTCGCGCGGCAAGGGCAACCTCACGCTCACCGGCAAGCTCGGCGACGTGATGCAGGAGTCGGCCCGCGCTGCGCTGTCGTACGTGCGGTCGCGGGCGGAGCTGTTCGGGCTCGATCCGGACTTCCACGCCAGCCTCGACATCCACATCCACGTGCCCGAGGGGGCGATCCCGAAGGACGGTCCGTCGGCGGGCATCACCATGGCCACGGCGCTGCTGTCCGCGGTCACCAAGATCCCCGTGCATCGCGACATCGCCATGACCGGTGAGATCACCCTCCGCGGCAAGGTCCTGCCGGTCGGCGGCGTGAAGGACAAGGTGCTGGCCGCCGCGCGCGCGGGCATCCTCCGGGTGATCCTCCCGGCGGAGAACGAGCGCGACCTCGAAGACATCCCCACGGACGTGCGCGAGCGGATGGAGTTCACGCTCGTCGAGTCGATGGACGAAGTCATGGCCGTCGCGCTCGACGGGACGATCGTGCCGCTCGCCGCCAAGGAGAAGCTGCCGGAGCCCGACAAGGTCATCGGCGCCACGGAGCCCCCGGTCACCCACTGAGGACGGCCGGTCATCAATTGCGGACACTCACGGCGGGCTTCGGCCCGCCGTTTCGCGTTTTGCGGCCTGTTTTCGCTGGCATGGCGGCGGCAAAAGGAGCGCGTTCCCATTCCGAGCCCAGCTCCTGACAGAGGTCGCCGAATGCGAGCTTTCTCCATCGTGATCCTGCTGTTGGCGGTCCCGCTGTTCGCGCAGCGGTACGACGACGCGATCACCGTGAACGTCGTGGACGTCCCGGTGTACGTCGAGCGGTTCGGGAAGCCGGTCACGGGACTCACGCGCGACGACTTCGAGCTGTTCGTCGGCGGCAAGCCGCATCCGATCGAGTACTTCGACGTGCTGGACGAGCAGCAGGCCGAGCAGCAGCGGGAAGCGGCCGGCGCGCCGGCCGATCTCGCCCGCCGGCGCCTGGTAGTCCTGCTGTTCCACGTCGAAGCGCCGAGCCATTCCCTGCAGCGCGCGCAGAAGGCCGCGGTGAAGTACGTGGCCGCGGCCGCGGCCACCGACACGCTGGCGGTGGCCACCGTCAGCGCGCCGGGCGTGCTGTTCATCGTGCCGTTCACGAACGACCGCGTCGCGGTGCAGCGGGCGATCGCCACGCTCCGGCCGAGCGCCGCGCGCGATCCGTTCCGCGTCGCGACCCTCGGCGTGGAGCGCGACATCTGGGAAGAAGATCATCCCGCGTTCCAGCCGCCGGCGATCGCAGGGTGGCACGTCGATGCGGCGATCGACATGGACTCCGTCCGGAACGATTACGACAACCGCAGCCTCATCGAGAACCTCTCCGATCTCGCCGGCCGTCTCGCGCCGCTCGAAGGGCTGAAGGAAGTGGTGCTGTTCTCCGAAGGGAACGGCGATCCCGCCGCGGCCTATACGTGGGCGGGCACGCAGCACGCCACCATCCGCATGCACCAGCACTATCGCGCGGCGGGCGTCATCCTGAACGCCGTCGACATCGGCACGCCGCGCGCGCCGGGCGGCGACGCGCTGGTCTCCGGGCTCTGGGCGGCAGCGGATGGCATGCCCGATTTTCTCACGTCCTCATTTCTCTGGTCGCTGGCGCTCGACACCGGCGGGATCGCGACGTTCTCCCTTCCCGAACTGGAGAAGCGCCGCCGCGCCGGCTATCTGATCGGGTTCCGGGCGCCGCCCGGCCGGAGGAGCAGCTCGATCCGCGTGCACGTGAAGAACGTGCCGCTCCTCACCGACGTCCGCTACCGCAAGGCCTACACCCTCGGCCACGAAACGAAGGACGAAGGGCTCTTCCTCGCGGACGCGCTGCTGAACGACATCCCGCAGAACGGGGTGACGCTGGACCTCGCGGTGAACGGCACGTGGGTGGCCGCGAGCATCCCCGGCGTGGAGCTGCTGTCGTATGCGTCCGGGCAGCACCGGCTGCACCTCGACGTCTACTTCTACGTCTTCGACCGGGAACAGCGGCCGGTCGCGTGGAATCGCATGCAGATCGCCGTGGACCTGGAGAAGGGGCGCGAGTTCCTGAGCGCGCATCCCTATGCGATGAGGCAGGAGTTCGTGCTCGAGCCGGGGCGCTACGTCGCCAAGGCGCTGGTGCGGATCAAGGGAACGGATCGGGTGGGTTTCGAGCGAACGGAATTCGAGGTGAAACAATGAGATCGATCGCCCTCGCAGTGATGCTTTCGGTAGTTCCGGCCTTGGCGCAGCCCATTCTGCCCCAGCGCTTCGACGACACGATCACGATCAACGTGGTCGACGTCCCCGTATACGTCGAGCGCTTCGGCGTGCCGGTCAGGGGACTCACGCGCGACGACTTCACGCTGTTCGTCGACGGCAAGCCGCATCCGATCGAGTACTTCGACGTGATCGACGAAGGCGTGGCGGCGGAAGCCGCGCCGGACGCGCCGGCCGACCTCAAACGCCGGCGTCTGATCGTCCTGCTGTTCGATCTCAGCGCCTCGCCGTACTCGCTGCAGCGTGCGCGGGAGGCGGCGATGAAGTACGTCGCGGAGGGCGTTGCGGGCGACACCTTTGCGGTGGCGACCGTCGGGCGCTCCGATCTTCGCTTCATCGCCGCGTTCACGACCGACCGGGTCGCGGTGCAGCGGGCCATCGCCACGCTCGCGCCGAGCGCGTCGCGCGATCCGTTCCGCGTGGCGACGCTCGACGACGAGCGCGCGCGCTGGGCCGGGACCCTTGGCGGCGCCGAGGCGGGACTGGGTGCGTTCAGCGACATCTGGGGCGATGACATCGCACCCGGCGGCATGGGCGTGTCGTCGGCGGCCGAGAACGCGGCGGCCTTCGAGCGGACCGCGCAGGAGATGGAGGCGCTGGAGGAGGAGAGCCTCAGCATCGGGTTCGTCGAGAGCCTGAGCGCGCTCGCCGACCGGCTCGCGCCGCTGGAAGGAGTCAAACAGGTCGTGCTCCTGTCCGAGCGCCAGTCGGGCCGCGACGGCCAGGGGCCGGTGATGCAGCGCACCACGCGCCTCCACGCGCGTTACCGCGCCGCCGGCGTGATCCTCAATGCCGTCGACATCCATCCGCCGAGAGTGCCTTCCGGCGCCGCGATCTCCAGCACGCCGGACGGACGTACCAGGGCGCAGAGCGCGCTGGCTTCCGAGTTCCTGTACTCGCTGGCGCTCGACACCGGCGGCGTAGTCACGTCGTCGCTGCCGCAACTGCTGGAGCGCAACCGCCACGCGTATGTGATCGGCTTCCGCGCGCCGGAAGGAGCGGCGCGGGAGTCGATCCGTGTCGAAGTGAAGAACCTTCCGCGCCTCACCGACGTCCGCTACCGCAAGTCGTACGACCTCCGTGCCGCGAAGAGCGCGGATCAGGGTCTGTTTCTCGCCGACACCCTGCTGAACGACATCCCGCAGAACGGCGTCACGCTGGGCCTCGCCGTGAAAGGCACCCAGGTCACGGCGAGCATCCCCGGAGTCGAGCTGCTCTCCTACGCGTCCGGCAGGCCGCTGCCGCTGGAAGTGTTCTTCTACGTCTTCAACGAAGAAGGCCGGCCCTTCTCGTGGAACGTGGCGCAGATCGCGGTGGACCTGGAGAAGGGACGTGACTTCCTCAGCGCCCACCCGTACACCATGCGGCAGGATCTCGTGCTGCAGCCCGGGCGGTACGTCGTCAAGGCGCTCGTCCGCGTCGCGGGGACGGATCGTGTCGGTTTCCAGCGCGCGCCGCTGGTGGTGCAGTAGCCTGATCCGGTTCCTCGGTTCCTCGGAGTTCCTCGGGTTCCTCGGAGGAAATGGGCCGTCCGCCGAGGAACTCCGAGGAACCGAGGAACTCCGAGGAACCGCATTGATGGCAGCGGATCTGCAGCGGCCCGGTGCATACCGTTCATTGACAGAGGGCCAGAATATCTCCACAATCTCCGCCGTTCAGCTCCAATAAGCTCTTCAACGTTTCACCCGCGTAGCTCACACACCGGGCTTTTGTAACCAAGAACAAGCGATCCTCGGTGAGTCCGGCTTTCCGGAGCGCCGTAGTTACAGCAAGCCAGCGCTTTACCCACGTTTTGGACATCCGATCAGTTGAGTTTCATCGGGCGGCGTACCAGCCGGGCGACTTTCCGCGTGATCGACGGCCGCAGTTTGCGATGGTCGGTCGATCCAACGTCGGTAAGTCCTCGCTGATCAATGCCGTGTTGAACCGCAAGGGCATTGCCCGCGTCAGCCAGACCCCTGGGAAAACGCAGGCCATTCAGTTCTACCTGATCAATGAAAAGTTCTATCTCGTGGACCTTCCGGGCTACGGCTACGCGAAGGTACCGAAGAGTGTCGTCAGCACCTGGGGAGAGCTCATGAGGAGCTACCTCGAGAACGCAGCCGACCTCAAGACGATCTTTCTGCTCCTGGACATCCGTCGCGAGCCGGGCGAGCACGACCTGGACATGCACGCCTGGGCGCGCGCGCTCGAAGGCGTCGATGAAAAGATCGTGCTGACGAAGAGTGACAAATTGTCGAACAACCAGATCGCCCTGCAGCGGAGCGCGATCGCGAAACAACTCCAGATGGATGACGAAGACCTCATCACGGCGTCCGTCGTATCAAAGAAGGGCATCGACCAGATCCGTCGCGAGATGATCGCGCGCCTGTAAGAGGAAACCATGGCACATACCGAAGACAACGAAACCACCGCGGTCCTGGAACCCGAAGCGGCGGCTGAAGCGCCCGCGAAGCCGAAGCGTGCCCCGCGGAAGAAGAAGGAAGCGGCGGTGGTCGAGGAAGTGACCGCCCCCGAGGCGGCCATCCCGCCCGCGGAGGAAGTCGCCGCCGCCCCGGCGGTCGAAGAAGCTCCCGCACCGCAGGTCGAAGCCGCGGAAGCCGCTCCCGCCCCGAAGGCGGAGAAGGCCGACAAAGCCGAGAAGGCCGACAAGACGGAGAAAGCGGACAAGCCGGAGAAGGCGGACAAGGCCGACAAGGCCGAGAAAGCCGAAGCCGCCCCGCGCGCGGAGAACGGCAACGGCAAGAACGGCGGCGCGCAGCCGCAGCAGGCCGTGGAGCTCGTCGACATCCGCATGCTCAAGGAGATGAAGCTTCCCGATCTGACCAAGCTCGCCAAGGAGCTCGGTCTCGAGAACGCCTCCGGCATGCGCAAGCAGGACCTGATCTTCGGGATCCTCGGCGCCCAGACCGAGAAGTCGGGACTGATCTTCTCCGAGGGCGTGCTGGAGTGCCTGCCGGACGGCTTCGGCTTCCTGCGCGCGCCCGAGTACAACTATCTCCCGGGCCCGGACGACATCTACGTGTCGCCCTCGCAGATCCGCCGGTTCGACCTGCGCACCGGCGACACCGTCTCCGGCCAGGTGCGCCCGCCGAAAGAGGGCGAGCGGTACTTCGCGCTGATCAAGGTCGAGGCGGTGAACTTCGAGCACCCCGACGTCGCCCGCGACAAGATCCTCTTCGACAACCTCACGCCGCTCTACCCGCAGGGCCGCATCAAGCTCGAGACGCCGCAGCACATGTCGTCGCGCGTCCTCGACCTCATCGCGCCCGTAGGCAAGGGCCAGCGCGGTCTCATCGTCGCGCCCCCGCGTACCGGCAAGACGATGCTGCTGCAGAGCATCGCCAACTCCATCACCACGAACCACCCCGAGGTCACGCTCATCGTTCTTCTGATCGACGAGCGCCCCGAGGAAGTCACGGACATGCAGCGCTCCGTGAAGGGCGAGGTCATCTCGTCGACCTTCGACGAGCCGGCGTCGCGTCACGTGCAGGTCGCGGAGATGGTCATCGAGAAAGCCAAGCGCCTCGTCGAGCACAAGCGCGACGTGGTCATCCTGCTGGACTCGATCACCCGTCTGGCGCGCGCCTACAACACCGTCGTCCCGCCGTCCGGCAAGGTGCTGTCGGGCGGCGTCGACTCCAACGCCCTGCAGCGCCCGAAGCGCTTCTTCGGCTCGGCGCGTAACGTCGAGGAAGGCGGCTCGCTGACCATCATCGCGACGGCCCTCATCGATACCGGCTCGCGCATGGACGACGTCATCTTCGAAGAGTTCAAGGGCACGGGCAACATGGAAGTGCACCTCGACCGCAAGCTCTCCGACAAACGCGTCTTCCCCGCGATCGACATCAACCGCTCCGGCACGCGCAAGGAAGAGCTCCTGCTCGAGCGCAACGAGCTCAATCGCATCTGGGTCCTGCGCAAAGTCTTCTCGCCGCTGTCCACCGTCGAGTCGATGGAGCTCCTCGTCGAGAAGCTCGAAAAGACCCGCACCAACGGCGAGTTCCTCAACGCCATGTCGTCGATGTAACTGCGACGCACGGCGATTCGCAAAGGGCGGCCTTCGGCCGCCCTTTTTCTATACTCCCTGCCATGTCGCGTGAGGTCGCAGTCATCGGTGCCGGTGTCATCGGACTCACCTCGGCCATCGAGCTGCTGCGCGCCGGCCACCGTGTGACGATCTTCACGCGCGAGCGGCCCGCGCATACGACGTCCGCGGTGCCCGCGGCGATCTGGTTTCCGTATTACGCACAACCCGAAGCCGACGTCACGCGCTGGGCGCTGGCGACGCGGGAGCGGTTGCGCGCATTCGTTGGCGAGCCGCGGGCGGGCGTGCGGTGGGTGGACTTCTCGCGCGTCTGGAAGGACTCTCCGCCGCCGGTGGAAAAGTGGATGGCAGCGGACGAGCTCACATGGCTGGCGGCCGATGAGCTGCCTCCGGGGTTCCGATACGGCTACCGCATCGCGGTTCCCTTGATGGAGAACCCGGCGTACCTCACGTACCTCGAAGGACTGTTCCACGAATCAGGCGGACGACTGGTGACGACGGACCTGCAGTCGCTCGTTGAGGTTCCGCCGTCGCACGAGCTGATCGTGAACTGCACCGGCTACGGCGCGCGGGCCCTGTGCGACGACCGTGAGCTCCACGCAGGCCGCGGAGCGGTCGTCCTCGTCGACCGCATCGCGGCCGAGCGGCACGTGGTCCACGACGAGCGTGCGGACACGCTGACGTACGTCGTCTCCCGCTCCGGCGACTGCGTCCTCGGTGGCTGCGACGAAACGAGCGACCTGTTGGCGACATCGCTTGGTGAGGCGGAGGCAATCCTCAAGCGCTGTGCGGTCGTCGGCGACTGCGCCGATGTCCGCCTTAGGAGCGTGGAAGTCGGAATCCGCCCGGTGCGCGATGCGGGCGTCCGTCTCGAGGCCGCGCAGCTCGAGGACGGCCGCACCGTCATCCACAACTACGGCCACGGCGGCGCCGGATTCACCCTGTCGTGGGGCTGTGCGGAGGACGTGGCCGTGGCAGTTCTCGGCAACGTAGGCATCAGTCCCTGAGTACAGGGTGCCCCGGAAGTACGTGCCATCGCTCTGTCATCCTGAGCCGCGTAGACGGCGAAGGACCCCCCGCGGTTCGCGACTAACGCGCATCCATCAGGAGGTCCCTCGCCGCCATGCTTTGCGTACTTGCCATGCTCGTTGCGGCTCAGGATGACAACGGTCATCCCGAGCCCAGCGAGGGATCTGGGCGGGTGGGCGGAGGCATGTGCATCGTGCCCCGCCCGCCCAGGTCCCTCGCTCGACGCTCGGGATGACAGAGGTCACCGGCGCCCCAGACTCGAGGGCAGCATTGGCGTCGAGATCAGCTCCTTGAACATCTCCCAGTTCTTCACGTGCCCCCGCACCAGCGCCAACCCCACGTTGTAGTTGATGACGTAGCTGCGGTACCGCTCGATGAACTTTATCTGCTGCTCCGCGCGGTCGGGCGTGGAGAGGCCGTACTTCACCAGCCAGTCTTTCGCTTCCTCGCGCGTCGCTTCGCCGTTGAGCCAGCGGCGGGCGGCTTCGTTGGAGGCGTAGCCGAGGGCGGCGCTGAGTTTGGCGACGCGGTGGAAGCGCGGGGCCTCGGCGGGATCCAGGCCGGCGAGGGGGAAGAGCACGTCGCGGTCGAACTTCATGCGCTCCTCGTCCGGGAATGCGATCTCCAGTCCGAAGTTGCCCGTGCCCTCGGCGATCAGCGACTGCGGGCTGTTGAGCGGGTAGATCGTGTACTCCACCCAGCCGCGATCGCGCACGAGGTTCTTCTCCAGCAGCGCGTTGTACGTGTGATGTCCGGGGTAGCCCTCATGACACGCCAGGTCCAGCGCTCGCGACACGCCCACCGGCAAATCCGTGTTCACCTGGATGACGCTCGTGTAGTTGCCCTTGTACCAGTTGTACGCGGACCACGGCTGGTTCTTCACGTACTCCAGCGTGAACTTCTCCTCGGCCGGCAACTGGATGTGCTGCAGCGTGCGCTCGCGGCACTCTTTCAGCGCGGCGCGCATCACGGTGTCGAGCTTGTCCGCCGGGATCTCGAACCGCTTGCGATACGCCTCGACGCGCTGCCGGAGCGGCTCGTCGCCCGGCAGCTCCTGCTCCAGCGACGCGATGGCCCTGGCGAAGAACTCGTCGTCGTGACGCGGCGGCGTGACGCCGTACAGCAGCCGCGCCTCCTCGTCGAACGTGAACTTCTTCCCCTGCAGCATCTCGGTCTTGGTGATCGTCGCGCCGAGCTGCTCGATGAGGTAGTTGCGCCGTAGCGCGAGCATACGGTCGCCCGGAACGGGCACGCGCTGCACGGCCTCCCGCAGCGCCGTCGCCTCGGTGTGGATGTCCGCCAGGCTCTTTTTCTCGTTCTTGACCGCCTCACGCCACTCCGGCGGACCGTAGTACGCGTCGACCCAGTCGGCGTCATGCTCGCCGAGGGCGAGGGCGAGCTTCACGTAATTCGTGGCGTGCGCATCCAGCGGCTGCCCGGCGGCCGAAGGAGCCGAGGGCTGATGCGCACAGGCGGCGAGAAGGACGAGGGCGAAGACGAATGTCAGTTTTTTCATCAATACCACCACGCGAACGGAATCGCGACGTCACGCAGCCGCGGATAATGCCACCGATCAGGCTCCGTGAAGATCTTCGTGTCGTTCGTGACGTTGTCGGTCACGCTGTAGTAGCCCACGAACGTCGCCTCCTGTCCCGCCGTGAAGAGCAGAAGGTTCGCGCCCGGGCGGACCTCGCCATACAGCTCCGCGAGCGGCACCTGACGGTAGGTGTTGGCCGGGAGCTCGATCTCGTCGTAGATGGCGATGGCGTCGAACTCCCGGATGTACTCGCCGACGCGGATCTTCACCGCGGCGTCGAAGCTGCGCAGGCCGACGTTGACGCGCGACCGCGACGGATACTCCGGCGGCACGATGATGTGCAGCAGCCCGCGCTGGAGCTGCGTCGGCGTCAGCGCCTGGACGACGTCGCCGAACTGCCCCTGTCCCGAATCGTTGTAGATCCGCGCCTCCGCCCGCGGCGCGAGGTAGCCCTCGCGGTACGGCGGCGTCCCCTCGTCGAAGAAGTCGGGCACGATGTCGAGGTTGCCGACTCCCGTCACGCCCATCGCCGCGTTGAGATCCTTCATCAGGTCCACCCCCGGGATCGCTGCCATGTTCATCGGTCCGAGGTCGTAGCGGATGTGCGGATCGCGGTCGTCGCCGTAGAACGTGCCGAGCGGACGGAAGTACACGGTCCCGCTGCCGAAGCCGAGGAGCTGTACCGACGTCTTCCACTGCGAGCCGTTCGCGCCCGAGGCGCTCCCGACGCCGGGGATCACGACGCGGTCGGCGACGCCCTTCAGGGGCGCCCAGGCCCGGAGCGGCACCGCGAGCCGCGTCGAGCAGACGAGAGTCTCGTCCGCCGTGAGCGTCGTGCCTAGGATCGCGATGTCCAGGATCCCGTCCGTCGCGACGCGCGGCGGATGGAAGACGATCTGGAAATCCGTGTCCGGGCCGACGTGGTACGCCTGCGGGGGCTCGGCCGAGCCGCGGAAGGCCGTGGTCATGATGTACCGCGTGGACGTCGTGTCGAACTGGACCGCGATGCTGTTTCCGGTGATGGGGCCGGCCGGCAGCCCCTGGACGGGGCACGGCGGGGCAGCCGAAAGGGTGGCGGCGGTGAGAAACGCGCAAACAATGATCGGAAATCGCGGCATGGTGGCTGTATGGTCACCAATTCAAGGGGCGGCACGGATTGCGATTCCGCAACAATCGTGTTCTCTTCCGCGCTGAAACAGGAGGCAAGTTTCGAATGAAGACCCGTCTTTTCGCACTGCTGGCGCTGCTGGCCGTGCCGATTGCAGCCGTCGCCGACGACGGCATGTGGATGCCGCAGCAGGTCCCGGCACTTGCCGATGAGCTGAAGAAGCTCGGCCTGCAGATCGACCCCAATGCGTTCGCCGACCTCACCGGGTTCCCCATGGGCGCCATCGTGAGCCTCGGCGGTTGCAGCGCCTCGTTCGTGTCGCCCGAGGGGCTCGTGGCCACGAACCACCACTGTGTGTACGGCGCGCTGCAGTACAACTCCACCCCCCAGAACGATCTCGTCCGCAACGGCTTCCTGGCCAAGGACAAGAGCCAGGAGATCGAGGCCTCGCCGGGTGGGCGGATGTTCGTCACCCAGAGCATCGAGGACGTGACCAAACAGATCCTCGCGGCGTTCCCCGCGAACACGTCCGACGCCGAGCGCGCGCGCACCATCACCCGCCGCCGCCGGCAGATGATCGACGAGTGCGAGAAGGGCGGCGGCAAGCGCTGCGTGGTCGGGTCGTTCTTCGAGGGCGGCCAGCACCTGAAGATCACGCAGATGGAGATCCGCGACGTCCGTCTGGTCTACGCCCCGGCCCTCGGCGTCGGCAACTTCGGCGACGAGATCGACAACTGGATGTGGCCGCGCCACACCGGCGACTTCGGGTTCTACCGGGCCTACGTCGGCAAGGACGGCAAGCCCGCCGACTTCTCGAAGGACAACGTCCCGTACCGGCCGAAGCACTGGCTGAAGATCTCCACCCGCAACCTGAACCCCGAGGACCTGGTGATGGTCATCGGCACCCCCGGCGTCACCAAGCGCCACGTCACCGTGGCCGAGGTCGAGGCGGCCGAGGAGTTCGAGCTGCCGACGTCCGTGCGCTACCGCCGGATGCTCACCGAGCTCCTCCAGGCCCGCGGCAAGGACGACCGCGACATCGCCCTCAAGAACGCCAGCCGCATCGCCGGGCTGGAGAACTACCTGAAGAAGCACACCGGCACGCTCGAAGCGTTCGAGCGCGGCGATTACGTCGACGAGAAGCGGGCGCTGGACCAGCGCGACCGCGGCGCGCTCGACGCCACGCTCGCGCCGAAGTACGAGGCCGCGGAGAAGGAGCTGCTGTCGCTCCTCGAGAAGAAGCGCGCCACGCGCGACCGCGACCTCGTCTTCGCCTGGCTGTACCAGGCTTCCCCGATGCTCGCCCAGGCCAACACGATCTACCGCCTGAGCGTGGAGAAGACGAAGGCCGATCTCGACCGCGCCGAGTCCTACACCGAGCGCAATCGCAAGAACCTGCTCTCCGGCGTGACGCGCCAGCGCCGCAACATGGAGCCGGGCAGCGACCGCGCGGGACTGCGTCTCTTCCTGCTCGAGGCCACCAAGCTCCCGGCCGGCCAGCGCATCCCGCCGGTCGACGCCGCGCTCGCCGCGACGGGCCAGACCACGCCGGAAGCGCAGGTCGACGCGCTCCTCGACAAGCTCTACGCCTCCACGCAGATCGGCAACGCCGAGGCGGAGACGAAGATGCTCGGCGAGACCACCGCGCAGCTCACCGCGCGCAACGACTCCATGATCAACTTCGCCGCGGCCCTGCGCGCGTTCGGCGCGCAGCTCGACGAGTCCGACCAGGCCTGGGAAGGCGCGATGTCGCGCATCCGCCCGGTCATGCTCGACGCCCTCCGCGTCGCGCGTGGCGGACGGCTGTACCCGGACGCCAACGGCACCCTCCGCTTCGGCTTCGGCCAGGTGCTGGGCTACAAGCCGCGCAACGCCGTCTGGTACCAGCCGCAGACCGACATCCGCGGAGTCGTCGAGAAGGAGACCGGCGAGGAGCCGTTCGCCAGCCCGGCGCGTCTCCTCGAGCGCGCGAAGGCGAAGGAGTTCGGCCCGTACGCCGACCCCGAGCTGAAGACGCTTCCGGTCGCGTTCATCTCCACGAACGTCGTCACGAACGGCAGCTCCGGCTCCGCGACGCTGAACGCGTGGGGCGAGCTGTGCGGTCTGGCCTTCGACTCGAACTGGGAAGGCGTCGGCTCGGACTACCTCGTCGAGAACGACATCACCCGCACGATCCACGTCGACTCCCGCTACATGCTGTGGGTGATGGACGCGGTCGACAACGCGGACAACCTGCTCACGGAGATGGGCATTACGCCGCAACTGTAAAACGGGCACAGGCTTGGAATGACGAAAGGCGGCTCAGGCCGCCTTTCGTAATTTTTAATAACCCGTTATCGTTCCTGTCCTCGCCACATGGCTAAACGCTCGCGCATCAAAGACTTCTTCTGGCGCCACTCCGCCGGGATCGCGTTCCTGGTGATGCTGGCGTTCGTGGCCTTCCTGGGCTACGTCGGCTACAACTACGTCGTCATCACCAAGAAGTTCGAGTCCGCGCGGCGCTGGGACCTGCCCAGCCGCGTCTACTCCGACGCCACGCAGATCGTCGCCGGCATGGGCTATCCCCGGGCGCTCCTCGAGCCGAAGCTGAACCACGTCGGCTACCGCGAGGTGAAGGGCCGCGTCGAGAACCCCGGCGAATACCGCTACGTCGGCGACGACCTGGAGATCTTCCTCAACAACTTCGAGTATCCGGACATGGAGTTTCACGCCATGCCCGTGCTCGTCGAGATGAACGGCGCGCAGGTCCGCTCGCTCAAGAGGCTCAGCGACAACATCACCCTGCGCGGCGTGCGCATCGAGCCCGAGCTCATCACCTCGATCTACGACAACGCGATGGAAGACCGCATCCCGGTCTCCCTCGACGCCATCCCGCAGATCCTCACCGACGCCATCATCGCCACCGAGGACCGGACGTTCTACAGCCACCAGGGCGTGTCGCCGCGCGGCATCCTCCGCGCGATCTACACCGACATCCGCGCCAAGGGGCTCGTAGCCGGCGGCTCGACGCTCACCCAGCAGCTCGTGAAGAACCTCTTCCTCGATCCCGCGCGCACGTTCCGGCGCAAGGGGCAGGAAGCGCTGATGGCCGTCCTGCTCGAGCTGCGCTACGACAAGTCCGAGATCCTCGAGGCCTACTGCAACGAGATCTATCTCGGGCAGAACGGCAGTGTCCAGATCGTCGGCGTCGAGCAGGCGTCGCAGGTCTACTTCGGCAAGAAGGTCACGTACATCACCCTGCCCGAGGCGGCGACGCTCGCGCAGATGATCCGCTCGCCGAACGTCCTCTCGCCGCTGAAGAACCCCCAGCGCGCGAAAACCGGCCGCGACCGCGTGCTGCGGCTCATGCTCGAGCAGCGCAAGATCACCCAGCGCCAGTACGAGGAAGCCGTCGCGTCGCCGCTCTCCGTCACGCGGTTCCCGAAGACCACCCGCAGCGCGCCGTTCTTCGTCGACCTCGTGCTCAAACAGCTCCGCGAGACCTACCCGGAGACGCAGCTCAAGACCGAGGGCCTGCGCATCTTCACGTCGCTCGACATGATCATGCAGCGGTCGGCGGAAGAGGCGTTGAACAACGGCATCGCCAACCTCGGCAAGAAGTACAAGCACATCCGCAACTCCGACACGCCGCTGGAAGGCGTGGTCCTGACCATCCAGCCGGGTACGGGCTACGTGCGGGCGCTGGTCGGCGGCCGCAACTACACGACCACCCAGTTCAACCGCGCCATCCAGGCCCGCCGCCAGCCGGGGTCGCTCTTCAAGCCGTTCGTGTACGTGACGGCGATGGATCCGTCGCGCGGCGATCAGACGCTCACCGCGTCCACGGTGCTCGACGACTCGCCGATCTCCGTGAAGGCCGGCACGGCCGACTGGAAGCCGCAGAACTACGACCTGCGGTTCCACGGTCCGGTGACCGTGCGCGAGGCCCTCGCGCATTCGTACAACATCCCGGCCGTCCGCGCGGCGATCGACGCGGGCGTGCCGAACGTGATCAAGACCGCGACGGCCATCGGCGTGGAGAGCAAGCTCCAGCCGTATCCGTCGATCTCCCTCGGCTCGTTCGAGGTGACGCCGCTGGAGATCGCGTACGCCTACTCCGCGTTCGCCAACCTCGGCGTCAAATCCGAGCCGGTGACGATCCTCGCGGTGGTGCGCCCGGACGGCGAGCTGCTCGAGACGCGCAATCTGAAGATGAAGCGCGTGGCGCCGGCGTCGGTCTGCTACGTGATGAACGACGTGCTCAAGGACGTGTTCAAGTACGGCACCGCGGGCCGTGCGCGCTCCCTCGGGTTCGAGCACGAGTACGCGGCCAAGACCGGCACGACCAGCAATTACCGCGACGCGTGGTTCATCGGCTACTCGCCGCGCATCCTGTCGCTGGTGTGGATCGGCTTCGACGACGGCCACAGCACGCGCCTGGCCGGCGGCGACGCGTGCCTGCCGATCTGGACGCGCCACATGAATCGCATCGACGGCATGATCCCGGACGTCGACTGGAAACGCCCCGAGGACGTGACCGAGCGGGAGATCGACCCGCAGTCCGGCATGCTGGCCACGCCGTACTGCCCGCGGTCGCGCTCCGAGGTGTACGTGGCGGGGACGGAGCCGGAGTCGGTGTGCGCGTTGCACGCGGGCAGCGGAGAACCGAGTCCGTACTGGCCAGTGCCCGACGTGTTCGACGACGACCGCCGCGCCGAGGACGCTCCGGTGGCGCCGGCGCCGGAAGACATCCAGCGCCGCGCCGAGGAAGAGCGCCGCAAAGCGCGCCAGAAGGAGAACTCGGTCCGCAAACTGCTGCGCCGGATTTTCGGAGATGGATAGACCCAACCACCACCTGTCATCCCTCGCTACGCTCGGGATGACATAGCTCGATAGACTGCAATACCAACGATGACCACTTCCACCCTCGAACAGCCGGCATCGCCGGGTCTCCTCCGGCGCATTCGCGAGCGCGCGGACAAGACCTTTCTGTACATCGGCGGATTGACCGACCTGATGATGCAGACGCTCCACCAGATCCGCCGCGGTCCGCTCGAGCGTCCGCTGCTGATGCAGCAGTTCGAGCAGATCGGCTTCCGCTCGCTGTCCATCGTGATCATCACCGCGGCCTTCATCGGCATGGTGCTCGCGCTGCAGACCGCGTACGCGCTCGAGGACTTCGGCGGCAAGCTGTTCGTCGGCGTGATCGTGTCGCTCTCGCTCGTGCGCGAGCTCGCGCCCGTGCTCATGGCGCTGATGGTCGGGGGCCGCGTCGGCGCGGGCATGACCGCGGAGCTCGGGACCATGAAGGTCACCGAGCAGATCGACGCGCTCCGGGCGCTGGCGACGAATCCCGTCCGCAAGCTGGTCGTGCCGCGCGTCATCGCCACGACCGTCATGTTCCCGCTGCTGACCGTCATCGCCATCGCCCTGGGCATCCTCGGCGGCATGCTCATCGCCGTGGCGAACCTCAACCTCAGCGCGAACTACTACCTGCGCAGCGTCATCCAGACCGTCAAGTACAACGACCTGGCCTCGGGCATCGGCAAGACGTTCTTCTTCGGCTTCGCCATCGCCCTCGTGGCCTGCTTCAACGGCCTCCGCACCAGCGGCGGCGCGGACGGCGTGGGCCGCGCCACGACGGCTACGGTCGTCACCGGCGCCATCACCGTCCTGATCATGGACTTCTTTCTGACCAAGCTGTTCCTGATGATCCTCTGATGACCGACACTCTCATCACCGACCGGCGCGGATCGGACCGCGGAATGACGGACCGCCGCCGCCATCCGCGCGAGCCGTTCGTCGAGTTCCACGACCTGTTCAAGAGCTACGGCCCGAAACAGGTCCTGCGCGGCGCGAGCCTCAAGGTTTACCGCGGCGAGGTGATGGTCATCCTGGGCGGCTCGGGGACGGGGAAGTCGGTCACGCTGCGGCACATGCTCGGACTCGAGGCCCCGGACTCCGGCCGGGTCATCGTCGAGGAAGAGGACATCACCGATTTTCCGGAGGAGGAGCTGTACCGCGTCCGCAAGAAGTTCGGGATGCTCTTCCAGAGCGGCGCGCTGTTCGACTCGATGACGGTCTTCGAGAACGTGGCCTTCCCGCTGCGCGAGCACACGGAGATGAGCGAGGAGGAGATCACGCGCGCGGTGCGCGAGAAGCTCGAGCTCGTGAACCTGCCGAGCTCCGAGCACCTGATGCCGGTCGATCTCTCCGGCGGCATGCGCAAGCGCGTCGGCCTGGCGCGGTCGATCGTGCTGGACCCGAAGGTGATCCTCTACGACGAGCCGACCACGGGACTCGATCCGATCACGTCGCAGACGATCAACGAGCTGATCGTCGACCTGCAGGCCAAACTCAACGTGACGTCGGTGGTCGTCACGCACGACATCCACTCCGCGTTCTCGGTCGGGGACCGCATCGCGTTCCTCCACCAGGGCGTCTTCGAATGGGTGGGGTCCATGGACGAAGCGCGCGACACCGACAACCCCCGGCTGCGCGATTTCCTGAAGGCGAGCGCCGTCACGGCGGCGCAGCCCACGAAGACGACGCAGCCGTCGAAATGAACACTATGGCGAAAAAGAGCAACGACAAATCCATCCGCGTCGGAGTCATGGTCTCCGCCGCCCTGCTGATCCTGATGGTCTTCCTTTTCTTCATCGGATCGGAGCAGAAGATCTTCGCGCGCAAGAACGAATACGAGGTGCGGCTGGCCAACGTGACCGGTCTCGCCGAAGGCAATCCGGTGAAGATGTCGGGCGTCACCATCGGCGTGATCCGCGACATCAAGCTGCCCCAGGACCCGAAGATGCAGCAGGTCGAGATCCTGCTGATGGTCGACCGCAAGTTCTCGGAGCGCATCCGCGGCGACTCGCGCGTGCGCCTCAAGAAGCTCGGCCTGCTCACCGGTGACAGCTTCATCGACGTCACGCCCGGCACGCCGCGCTTTCCGGTGCTCGAGCCGGGCTCGATGATTCCCTCGCAGCGGCAGGCGGACGTGGAAGCGCTCCTGAGCTCGGGCGAGGACCTGGTCGACAACTTCGTGCAGATCTCGTATTCGCTGAAGAACATCCTGCAGCGCATCGACCGCGGCGAAGGCCTCCTCGGCGAGCTGACGACCGCGCCGGAGACGAAGCAGCGCCTCACGGACACGCTCCTGACGACGCTGAACAAGACCAACGCGGCGCTCACGCACGTCGAGAGCGGCAAGGGCGTGGTCGGCAAGCTGGTCTACGACGACGCGTACGCCGAGCAGCTCACGACCTCCCTCGCCAGCGCCGCGCAATCGCTGCAGACGATCACCGCGAACGTGCAGAAGGGCTTCGAGACGAACGAGGGCCTCGTGCCCGCGCTGATCAACGATCCGGCGGCGAAGACGCGCATCTACGAGGTGGTGGAGAACCTCCGCCTGACGTCGGCCAACCTCGCGGCGTTCAGCGCGTCGATGCAGACCGGCCAGGGCCTGGTGCCGCGCCTCCTCAACGACAAGGCCTACGGCGACGAAGCCCTGGGCGAGTTCACGACGCTCATCCGGCAGCTCAACGTCACGGTGGGCAAGCTGAACAACGGCGAAGGAACGGCCGGCAAGATCATCAACGACCCCTCGGTCTACGAATCCATCAACGACATCCTCATCGGCATCAACGAGTCCAAGCTCCTCCGCTGGCTGATTCGCAACCGCCAGCAGGCGGGGATCGAGAAGCGCGTGGAGGAAGTGCAGAAGGCGCCGGGCACCGAGCCCCCGCCGCCCGTCACCCCCGCCCCGGACGTGACGCCGCAGGCGCTGCCCCCCGAGGTGCTGGAGCCCCCGGCGGCGACAGATACCACGGGAACGTGATGCCCGCTGTCATCCTGAGCCGCGTAGACGGCGAAGGACCCCCTGCGGTTCCCGCAGCCCGCGCCGGAATCAGGGGGTCGTTCGCCGCGCTACGCCGGCTCAGGATGACACCGCTTCCCTCCTGCCCCCTGCGCCCTGCCCCCTGCGCCCTGGTGTGATACCTTGCGCCGCCGTAATTACTCACCCGCGGAGGGGCTCCCTGTGGATATCGCTGTCATCGGTACCGGGTATGTCGGTCTCGTCACCGGCGCCGGGCTGTCGGACTTCGGCAACGACGTGATCTGCGTCGACGTCGACGTCAGAAAAATCGACGCACTCAACAACGGCGTCATCCCCATCTACGAGCCCGGCCTGGACACGCTGGTCAGCAAGAACGTCGGCGAGGGACGCCTGCGCTTCTCCACCGACCTCGCCGAAGCCATTACCTCGTGCCGCGCCATCTTCATCGCCGTCGGCACCCCTCCGAAGCCCGACGGCTCAGCCGACCTCCGCTACGTCGAGGAGGTCGCCCACACGATCGCGAAGCACATGAACGGGCCGAAGATCGTCATCACCAAGTCGACCGTGCCCATCGGCACCGGCCGGATGATCGAGCAGATCATCGAGTCCTACGGCACGGGGCACAAGGCGTCGATCGTCTCCAACCCCGAGTTCCTCCGCGAGGGCTCGGCCATCGAAGACTTCATGAAGCCCGACCGCGTGGTCATCGGCGCGACCGATCCCGAGGCGGCGGACATGATGAAGGAGATCTACGCGCCGCTGCACTCGCTGGAGATCCCGTTCGTGGTCACGAACGTGGAGTCCTCCGAGCTGATCAAGTACGCCGCGAACGGCTTCCTGGCCGTGAAGATCACGTTCATCAACGAGATCGCCGTCGTCTGCGAGAAGGTCGGCGCGGACGTGCACCACGTCGCCATCGGCATGGGCCTCGACTCGCGCATCGGCCCGAAGTTCCTCCAAGCCGGCCCCGGCTTCGGCGGCTCGTGCTTCCCCAAGGACACGAGCGCGATGGCCGACATCTCCCGCCGCCACGGCTACGAGTTCCAGATCATGGAGGCCGTGCTGCGCGTGAACGACGCGGTCAAGCTGCGCATGATCGACAAGATCGTGGCCGCGCTCGACGGCGACGTCGCTGGCAAGACCGTTGCGATGCTCGGCCTGGCGTTCAAGCCTGAGACCGACGACATGCGCGATTCCCCGACCATCCCCATCATCAAAGGCCTCCAGCAGCGCGGCGCAGCCATCCGCGCCTACGACCCGGCCGCCACCGGAAACGCGAAAGCGATCTTCCATGACGTCGAGTACTGCGCGGACGCCTACCAGACCGCGGAAGGCGCGGACGTGCTGGTGCTGGCGACGGAGTGGAACGAGTTCCGCGCGCTGAACTTCGAGCGCATCGGCAAGGCCCTGCGCCAGCCGGTGGTCGTCGACCTCCGCAACGTCTACGACCCGCACCGCATGGCCGCCCTCGGCTTCCGCTACTCGTCCGTCGGCCGCGTCGATGACCGGCGCAAGAGGCCGCGCTGATGGCTCCTTCGGCCACGCTCAGGACAGGCCGTGCGCTCATCACCGGCGGCGCGGGCTTCCTCGGCTCGCACCTCTGCGAGCTGTTCCTCGCCAACGGCCATGAAGTGGTCTGCATGGACAACTTCATCACCGGCTCGCCGGACAACATCAAGCACCTCTTTGGCCGCGACGGCTTCACGTTCATCAAGCAGGACGTGACGAACTACATCCACATCGACGGCCCGCTCGACTACGTCCTGCACTTCGCGTCTCCGGCCAGCCCCATCGACTATCTCGAGAAGCCCATCCAGACCCTCAAGGTCGGCTCCCTCGGCACCCACAAGACCCTGGGCGTGGCCAAGGACAAAGGCGCGCGCTACCTGCTCGCGTCGACGTCGGAGACCTACGGCGACCCGCTCGTCCACCCGCAGCGCGAGGACTACTGGGGCAACGTGAACCCGGTCGGCCCGCGCGGCGTGTACGACGAGGCCAAGCGCTTCGCCGAGGCCATGACCATGGCCTATCACCGCTTCCATGGCGTGGACACCCGCATCGTGCGCATCTTCAACACCTACGGCGAGCGGATGCGCGTCAACGACGGCCGCGTCGTCCCCGCCTTCATCTCCCAGGCGCTGCGCAACGAGCCGCTGACGGTCTTCGGCGACGGCTCCCAGACCCGCTCGTTCTGCTACGTCTCCGACCTCATCGACGGCATCTACCGCCTGCTGATGTCCAACGAGGTGCAGCCGACCAACATCGGCAATCCCGCGGAGATGACCGTCCTCCAGTTCGCGGAAGTCATCAAGAAGCTCACCGGCACCAGCGCCCCCATCGACTTCCGCCCCCTCCCCGAGGACGACCCCAAGATCCGCCGCCCGGACATCACCAAAGCCCGCACCATCCTCGGCTGGGAGCCGCGCGTGCCATTGGAAGAGGGGTTGACGCGGACGATCGACTACTTCCGCACCGTGGTTCAGTAGGACGAATAGGACGAATAGGACCTATAGGACAGATAGGACCTATCCGTCCTATCCGTCCTATCCGTCCTATAGGTCCTATACGTCCTACGTCCGTCCCATTTCCGGACACTCCCATCCCAACCACGCACGAACGGCGTGTGAACGAACGGTCTAACCCCTTGCGAACAAACGACAACCCCCATGGCACCGCCGCTGCTCTTACGGCGCGGCAACCACTGCCATGGACGTCCATAGACCTGATCTCGCCAACGCGCGCCGCCGCAAGCGGCTGATTGCCGTCGCTGTAGTCACCGTCGGCGTCGCCGTCGCCACCTTCGGCGTGTCGCGCCTCAAACCCGCCGCGCCGGAAGTCGACAGCGGCGGCCTTTTCTTCGATACCGTCAAACGCGGCTCGTTCGTCCGCCAGGTGCGGGGCACGGGCGTGCTCGTCCCCGAGCAGGTGCGGTGGATTCCCGCGGCGACCGAGGCGCGCGTCGAGCGCATCCTGGTGCGGCCGGGGAGCGAAGTGAAGGCCGACACCGTCATCCTCGAATTGAGCAACCCCGAGGTCGAGCAGGCGGCGCGCGATGCCGAGCTGCAGCTCGGGTCCGCCGTGGCCGAGCTGCGCCGGCGGGAGATCGAGCTGCAGAGCGCGATCCTCAGCCAGCAGGCGCTCGCCGCCGACGTCGAGGCCCAGCGCAGCGACGCCGAGTCGCAGGCGGCCGTCGACGACGAGCTCGCGCGCAGCGGCCTCACCTCCGAGCTCACCCGCAAGCGCTCCCGCAACCGCGCCGAGCAGCTCCAGAACCGCAGCACCATCGAGAAGCAGCGCCTCGACATCGCCCGCAGGGCCTCCGAGGCCGACATGCTCATGCAGCGGTCGCGCGTCGACCAGCTCCGCGCCCTGCACGGCCTCCGGCAGCAGCAGCGGGGCGCCCTGCTGGTGCGCGCGGGCATCGACGGCGTCCTCCAGCAGCTTCCGATCGAAGTCGGCCAGCGCGTCGCCGCCGGCACCAACCTCGCGCGCGTCGCGCAGCCGATGCCGCTGAAGGCCGAGCTGCGCATCGCCGAGACGCAGGCCCGTGACGTCGCCCTCGGACAGCCGGTGACCATCGACACCCGCAACGGGACCGTGGCCGGACGAGTGACGCGCGTCGATCCCGCCGTACAGAACGGGACCATCGGCGTCGACGTCGGCTTCGACGGCGCGCTGCCCCGCGGCGCGCGCCCCGACCTCACCGTCGACGGCGTCATCGAGCTCGAGCGCCTCGAGAACGTCCTCTACACCGGCCGCCCGGTGCAGGGCACCGACGGCGCGACGATCGGGCTCTTCAAAGTCGCCGGCGACGAAGCCATCCAGACCAGCGTCGCCATCGGCCGCACTTCCGTCAGCAGCGTCGAGATCCGTTCCGGCCTCGAGGAAGGGGATCGGGTGATCCTCTCCGACATGTCGGCGTGGAGCGAGCACCAGCGCATCCGCCTCAAATAGGAGAAACGCATGCCGCCTCTGATTCACCTCGAAGGCCTCACCAAAGTCTTCTACGCCGACGAGATCGAGACCCACGCGCTCGACGGCGTCCATCTGGACATCGAGAAGGGGGAGTACATCGCCATCGCCGGTCCCTCCGGCTGCGGCAAGTCCACCCTGCTGGCCATCCTCGGCCTGCTGCACCCGCCGACCGGCGGCCAGTACACGCTGAACGGCACGCCTGTCGCGCAGCTCTCGACGGCGGACCGCGCGCGCATCCGCAACCGGGAGGTGGGCTTCGTCTTCCAGAGCTTCAACCTCATCGGCGACCTCACCGTCGCCGAGAACGTCGAGCTGCCGCTGACGTACCGGAAGATGCCCATCGCCGAGCGGCGCAAGCGCGTGACGGAGTCGCTGGAGCGCGTGGGCATGTCCCACCGCATGAAGCACTATCCCGGACAGCTCTCCGGCGGCCAGCAGCAGCGCGTGGCCGTGGCCCGCGCGATCGTCGGCAGCCCATCGATCGTCCTGGCAGACGAGCCCACCGGCAACCTCGACTCGCGCAACGGCGAGGCCGTGATGACGCTCATGCGCGAGCTCAATCGCGAGGGCGCGACCATCTGCATGGTCACCCACGACCCGCGCTACGCCAAGCATGCCGACCGCACCGTGCATCTCTTCGACGGCCGCGTGGTCGAGGAAGAGCGGATGCCGATCGAGGAGCACGAGCTCCGCGAGAGCGGCTTTCACGTGCAGGGATGAACGAGCTCCGGCACGCTGCCCGCCGCCTGCTGCGCGCGCGCGGCTTCACGCTCGCCGCGATCGCGACGCTCGCCCTCGGCATCGGTGCGACGACGGCGATCGTCACGCTGGCAAATGCGCTGTTTCTCCAGCCGTTGCCGTATCGCGAAGCCGACCGCCTCGTGCATCTCTGGGAGGTCCGCGCGTCGAAGAACTATGGCCGCTCCGAGACGTCGTTCCCGAGCTTCGAGGACTGGCGCACGTCGAGCCGCACGGTCGAGATGTTCGCCGGCTACGGCTGGCCGCGCGTCACGCTGCGCGGCAGCGGCGGCGCGGAACAGTTGCAGGCCGCGCGGGTGAGCGACACGTTCTTCGACGTCCTCGGCACGCGGGCGCAGCTCGGACGGACGTTCGTGCGCGGCGAAGACGTGCCGAACGGTCCGCGCGTGGCGGTCCTCAGCGACGGATTGTGGCGCCGCCGTTTCGGCTCGGACACGGGCATCGTCGGCCGGGCCATCAACATCGACGGCACCGCGTATGAGGTGATCGGCGTCCTTCCCGCGACGTTCCACTTCGCGCCGTCGCGCGGCGCCGAGCTGTGGATCCCGCTGCAGCCGGGCGGCTCGATGCACACCAGTCGCGGGATGCGCTGGGTAAATGTGATCGCCCGATTGCGGCCGGGAGTCACGCCCCAGGCCGCGGACCGCGAGCTCGACACGATCGCCGCGGAGATTGCCCGGACCCATCCCGACTCGAACGCGGGCGCCAGCGTCGAGGTCGTGCCTCTGCGCGAACAGCTCGTCGGACCGGTACGCGGCCCGGTGGTCCTCCTCGGCATCGCCGCGCTCTTCGTGCTGCTGATCGCGTGCGTGAACGTCGCCAGCCTCATGATCGGGCGCGTCGCGGCGCGCCGCCACGACGTCGCGGTGCGCTTCGCTCTCGGCGCGACGCGCGCGAGCGTGGCCCGCTCGCTCGTCGTCGAAGCCCTCGTGCTCTGCGCCGCCGGCGCGGCGGCCGGAGCGGCCGTCGGCGTGTCGGCGCTGCGCGCGATGGTGATGACCGTGCCGCAGGATCTGCTCGCGCTGATGCCGTACCTGCGCACGCTCGCGGTCGACTCGCGCGTGCTCGCCGTGGTCTGTCTCGTGGTTGCGGTGTGCGCGGTGCTGATCGGCGTCTGGCCGGCGCTCCGCGCCTCGCGTGAATGGCACCTTGGCACCCGCGGCACCACCGCGAAGCGCACGCTGCGCTCGGTGCTGGTCGTCGCGGAGATCGCGCTCGCCCTGGTCCTCCTCACCGGCGCCGCGCTGACGCTGCGCAGCCTCGCCGCCCTCGCCGCCGTCGATCCCGGCTATCGCGCCGAGGGCGTCTTCACGCTGCGCGTGGCGTTCCCGGGCGACCGCTACGACGACGAGGCGAAGCTCATCGCGATCCATCGCCGCGTGCTCGACGCCATTCCCGGCGCCGCGATGATCGACAAGCTCCCGTCCCTCGGCGGCGGCACCATCTCGTTCACCACGGCTGCCGATCCGGAAAAACGCGAGGCGAACATTCGCGGCATCAGCCCGCGGTACTTTGCGGTGATGAGCGTTCCGCTGCTGCGCGGGCGCGACTTCGAGGCGCGCGACCGCGTCGATTCTCCCCCGGTCGCCATCGTCAACCGGGAGCTCGCGCGCCGCTACCTCGGCACCGAGGATCCGGTGGGGCGCGTGTTGCGGATCGGAGGCACCGAGCTGCAGGTCGTCGGCGTCGCCGGCGACGAGCGCATCGGCCCCATCGACGAGCCGGTGACGCCCGTGCTCTACGTCCCCCTGAGCCAGAACCCGGACGACTCGGTCGCCATCGTCGTCCGGAACGCGGACACGGCCGGCATCGTCCGGACGCTCCAGCAGATCGATCGCGACATCGCGGTCGCAGGCGTCGCGCCGATGACCGCGGTCATGGCCTCGTCGCCGGCGATCTTCCTCCGCCGCGCCACCAGTGTCGTCATCGCGGCGTTCGCGTTCGCGTCGCTGCTCCTCGCGCTGGTCGGCCTCTACGCCGTCATCGCGGAGGCCGTGACGGCGCGCACGCGTGAGATCGCGGTGCGCGTGAGCGTCGGCGCGAAGCCGGGCGCGATCGTCGCGCTCATCGCGCGCGACGGCGCACGCCTCGGCCTCATCGGCGTCACCATCGGAATCGCCGGAGCCCTGCTGCTGACGCGCTCCATGGAGTCGCTGCTCTTCGGCGTCGGCGTCCGCGATCCCATCGCCTTCGGCGGCACCGCCGCGCTGCTGCTCCTGACCGCGGTCATCGCGTCGCTGATTCCCGCGGTTCGTGCCGCACGCATCGACCCGGCCGTCGCCCTGAGACAGGAGTGAGGGAAACCATGCAGGACCTCAAATTCGCAATCCGTAATCTGGCCAAGTCCCCGGGGTACGCGGTGGCCGCCATCCTCACCCTGGCCATCGCCATCGGTGCCAACACGTCGATGTTCAGCATCCTCTACGCCGTCGTGCTGCGGCCGCTCGCGTTCCGCGAGCCGGACCGGGTCGTGCGCGTCTGGGCGACGGACCTTCACAACGACAGCCAGCGCGAAGGCGCGTCCTCCCCCGATCTGCGCGACTGGAAACAGCAGCAGCGTGTCTTCTCCGCGATGGTGGGCACGGCCAGTGGCATGCTCAACCTCACCGAGCCGAACGCCGACCCCGAGCGGATCGCGACGACCGGCGTCTCGCACGACTACTTCTCCATGCTCGGCATGCAGCCGGTCGCGGGGCGCGGCTTCGTCCCGAACGACGACCGCGAAGGCGCCGAGCCGGTGGCGATCGTCAGCGACGCATTCGCGCAGCGCCGCTTCGGCGCAACGAACGTCACCGGCCGCGGGATCACCCTCGACGGCAAAGCGTACGAGATCGTCGGCGTCATGCCCAAAGACGCCTCCCTCTCGCGCAGCAGCGGCACCGACGTCTGGCTCCCGTTGACGCCCCTGCTCGCGCCGCTCGCCGAGGTTCGCGGGGTCCACAACGTATACGTCCTCGCGCGCCTCAAAGACGGCGTCACGCTCGCCCAGGCGCAGAGCGCGATGGACGTGATCTCCGTACGTCTCGAGAAGCAGTATCCCGAGGACAACAAGGGGCGGGGCGCGTTCGTCGAGCCGGTGCTCGACTCCATGGTGCGCGACGCGCGCCCGCGGCTCTGGGTCCTCTCCGCGGCCGTGCTCGCGGTGCTGCTGATCGCGTGCATCAACGTCGCGGGCCTCATGCTCGCCCGCGCCGACACCCGCGCCCGCGAGCTCGCCATCCGCGCGAGCCTCGGCGCGACGCGCGGCCGGATCGTGCGCCAGCTCCTCACCGAATCCGTCGCCCTCGCCGCGATCGGCGGCGTCCTCGGCATCGCGCTCGCGTTCTGGATGACGCGCACGGTCCTCGCGCTCGCGCCGGCGCTGCCGCGCGCGGACGCCATCGGCATCAACGTCCCGGTGCTCGTCTTCGCCGTCCTGGCGACGATGCTCTCCGCCATCCTCTTCGGCATCATCCCGTCGCTCCGCACCTCGGCCGTGCAGCCCGCGTCGGCGCTCGCCGCCGGGTCGCGCGGCGTCATCCGCGGCACGCGCACCGCGGGACGGGGCGTGCTCGTAGTCGCCGAGGTCGCGCTCGCGGTCATCCTGGTCATCGGCGCGGGACTGCTGCTCAAGAGCTTCTCGCGCCTCCTGGCCGTCGACGTCGGCCTGCAGACGACCAACATCGTCACGTTCTCGATGACCCTGCCGCAGGCGAAGTATCCGCCGCCGTCGCGCGAGCAGTATCCGGACTGGCCGTCCGCGATGAACTTCTACGACCGCCTGCTCGATCGCGTCGCCCAGGTGCCGAACGTCACCGGCAGCGCGCTGGCCATGGCCCATCCGCTCGACCCCGGCTTCACGTCGCGGACGCACGTGGTCGGACGCCCGCAGGGCGACGGGCCGCAGGACGAAGTGCGCATCCGTCCGGTGACGCACGCCTACTTCGCCACCCTCGGCATCCCGCTGCAGCGCGGCCGTCTGCTCACCCGCGACGATCGCGCGGACACGCCCGCGACGGTCCTGATCAACGAGGCCCTCGTGCGGAAGTACTTCCCGGGCGAAGACCCGGTCGGGAAGCAGCTCGAGTTCTGGGGCGCGCCGAACACCATCGTCGGCGTCGTGAAAGGGGAGCGCTTCGGCGGCCCGCAGAGCGAGGCCGAGCCCGCGCTGTACGCGCCGCTGTCCCGCCTTCCGATGAGCAACCTGACGCTGGTCGTGCGCGCGCGCGGCGATGCCGTGTCCGTGACCGCGTCCGTGCGCGCGGCCATCAAGGAGCTCGATCCGGACATGGCCCTGTACGACGTCGAGCCGCTGCAGGACACGCTGGAGCGGACCGTCGCCACGCCGAAGCTCCAGGCCGTGCTGATCGCGTCGTTCGGAGCGATCGCGCTCCTGCTGGCGGCGATCGGCCTGTACGCCCTGATCGCGTATCAGGTCCAGCAGCGCACGAACGAGATCGGCGTCCGCTTGGCCCTCGGCGCCACGCGCGCGGAGATCGCGAAGCTCGTGCTGGCTCGCGCGGCGACGCTCGCCCTGACCGGCATCGCCATCGGCCTCGCCGGCGCCCTGGCCACGACGCGCTTCCTGAAGGCCGTGGTCTTCGAGATCAGCACGACCGACCCCGCGATCTACGCCGGCGTGCCCCTGCTCCTCATCGCCATCGCCCTGCTGGCTACATGGATCCCCGTCCGCCGCGCGACCCGCCTCGACCCGGCCGTCGCCTTACACACAGACTGAATGACGAGTTCCTCGGGTTCCTCGGAGTTCCTCGGAGCTCCTCGGAGAAGAGGAACCTGTCTTCCCTCCCGCCGAGGAACCCGAGGAACTCCGAGGAACCCGAGGAACTAACCAATGCGTACGATCAAACGCCTGCTCCGCCAACCCGCCGCGCCGCTCCTGGCGGTGCTCACCCTGGCCCTTGGGCTCGGGGTCTCCACCGCGCTCTTCACCATCACGCGCGATGTCGTACTGCGGCCGTTCCCGTTCCGCGGGCAGGAGCGCATCGTCGCCCTCTGGGCGAGCATTCCCGAGCGCAGCGTGCCGCACCTGGAGCTGACGCTCGCGCAGTACGACACCCTGCGCGACAAGGCGAAGACGCTGGAGCACGTGTCCGTGCTCTCCGCGGCGAACTTCGCGGTCATCGTCAACACGCCCGACCCGGTGAACGTGAAGACGAATTTCGTCACGCGCTCGTTCTATCCGCTCCTCGGCGGGAAGGCGTTCCGCGGGCGGCTCTTCCTGCCGAGCGACCACAAGCCGGGCATCCCGCCGGTCGCGCTGATCAGCCATCGGCTCTGGACGAACCTCTTCGGCGCGAGCGAGCAGGTCGTCGGCAAGCCGATCGACCTCGAAGGCGACAAGGTCACGGTCGTGGGCGTGCTGCCGCCGGAGCTGAATTTCCCGGTGGGCGCGGACCTGATCCTGCCGATGGAGCCGCTGTTCAACCCCGGCCCCGAGGACCGGCACAACTCGGTGCTGGAGGGCGTGGCACGGATGAAGCCGGGCGTCACCCTCGAGCAGGTCCAGGCGGAGCTGAACGTGCTCGCCGATCAGCTCGAGCGGCAATGGCCGGCGCAGTACAAGGGCACCGAGAACCACGCGCTGCTCCTCGTCGACGAGATCCTCGGCACGACGCGGCCGGCGATGACGACGCTGTTCGTCATGGCCCTGCTCGTCCTGGCCATCGCGACGCTGAACGCGGCCGGCATCTTCATCGCCCGCGCCGTGGCGCGCCAGCGCGACACGGCCATCCGCCTGGCCCTCGGCGCCACGCGGGGGGCGCTGCTGCGCGGCGTGCTCGCCGAAACGCTCGTCGTCGCGCTCACGGCGGCGGCGATCGGGTTCCTGCTGGCGAAGTTCGCCGTAGCGCTCCTCGTGCGCTTCGGCCCGTCGACCATCCCGCGCCTGCAGCAGGTCACGGTGAGTCCCGCGACGTATGCATTCGCCGCGGCGATGGCGGTCCTCATCGCCGTGGTCTGCGCCCTGCTGGCGTCGACGCGCACGACCAGCGCGGAGAGCCTGCGCGACAACATGGACCGCGGCTACGCCGCCATGCGCTCGCGCCGCGTCCTGTCGGTCGTGGCCTGCGTGCAGCTCGGCGTCGCCCTGGTGCTGCTCGTCGGCGCGGCGCTGATGATCCGCAGCTTCCTCACCATCGCCGGCATCGACGCGGGCTTCAGCCGCGAGCACGTGCTCACCGCGCACCTGCCGCTCCCCAGCGCCGCCTATGCGGACCCCGCCAAGCGGCGGCAGTTCTTCACCAACGTCGTGGAGCGCGTCCGCAGCGCGCCGGGGATCCAGGCCGCGGGCGCGGTGCTCATCCGGCCGCTGGAGATCGAGCTGGGCTGGGACTGGACGCACACCGTCGAAGGACAGGATGCCGTCGCGCAGACGTCGAATCCGATGGCGAACCTGGTCTCGATCACGCCGGGCTACCTCGAGGCGATGGGCGTGCCGCTGATCCGCGGACGGCATTTCGACAGCCGCGATCACGACAAGGCCCAGAAGGTCACGATCGTCGGGCGCTCGTTCGCCATGCGTCACTTCGGGACCGTGGACGTCATCGGCAAGCGGGTCAAGGGCGGCAAGCTCGACTCCAAGCAGCCGTGGCTCACCATCGTCGGCGTCGTCGGCGACGTCCGCTACCGCGGCCTCACCACCGAGAAGCTGGACGTCTACCATCCTTATCTGCAGAGCGGCTGGACGCCGCAGTACGTCGCGCTGCGCACGACCGGCGATCCCGCCGCCGCGGAAGCGACGCTGCGCTCGGTGGTGCGCGAGCTGGACAAGACCGTGCCGGTCTCGGACGTGCGTTCGTCCGCGCAGCTGATTGACGCGAAGCTCGCCGCGCCACGCCTGAACGCGTGGATCCTCGGCACGTTCGCCGCCGTCGCGCTGCTGCTCTCGATCATCGGCGTCTACGCGGTGCTGGCGTACGCGGTCCGCAACCGCACCACGGAGATGGGCGTCCGCCTGGCCCTCGGCGCGCGCTCGCACGACCTGCTCGGCCTGGTCATCCGCCACGCGGTGATCCTCTCGGTCGTGGCGACGGTTTGCGGCGCAATCGCGGCCTTCGTGCTCACCCGCTTCCTCGGCAGCTTCCTCTACGGCGTCTCCCGCGCCGAGCCGTTGACACTGGCCGTCGCCGCGGCCATCGTGATCGCCGCCGCGATCGCCGGCAGCGCGGTTCCCGCGTGGTCGGCCGCGCGCACGGACCCCATGGTGGCGTTACGCGATGAATGAGCCTATGGCGGAGTTCCTCGGGTTCCTCGGGTTCCTCGGAGTTCCTCGGGTTCCTCGGGGGAGGGGGAGGATCACTCCGAGGAACTCCGAGGAACCGAGGAACTCCGAGGAACTCCGAGGAACCGTAACCCTATGATCCGCACACACAAACTCACCAAATCCATCCCCGTCGGGGGCGGCCGCCTCTTCCTCCTCCGCGACATCGACCTGGCCGTCGACGAGGGCGACTTCGTCTCCATCACCGGGCCCTCCGGCGCCGGCAAGTCCACGCTCCTGCACATCCTCGGCATGCACGACGCCGACTGGGAAGGGGAGTACACGCTCGACGGCAACGCCGTGCACAAGCTCTCCGCGAAGCAGCGCGCCGACCTGCAGCGCCGCACCATCGGCTTCGTCTTCCAGAGCTATCACCTCATCGACGACCTCACCGTCGCGGAGAACCTCGACGTCCCGCTGCGCTACCGCGACGTCTCCCGGAGCGAGCGGCAGAGCCTCGTCGCCGACGTGCTCGACCGCTTCCGCATCGTCGGCAAGAAGGACCTCTACCCGTCGCAGCTCTCCGGCGGCCAGCAGCAGCTCGTCGGCGTCGCCCGCGCGGTGATCGCCAACCCGCGGGTCATCCTCGCCGACGAGCCGACCGGCAACCTCCACTCCGATCAGGCGCGTGAGATCATGGCCCTCTTCCGCGAGCTCAATCGCGCGGGGACGACCATCGTGCAGGTGACGCATTCCGAGGAGAACGCCAGCTACGGAAATCGCGTCGTGAAACTGCGCGACGGGTGGATGGTGGCGTGACGCCCTCCGTCCTCGCGGCCGACGATCAGCCGCAGATCCTCTCCGCATTGCGCCTCCTGCTGCGCAGCGAAGGTTTCGACATCGAGACCGTCTCCTCGCCCGCGGCCGTCTATCGCGCCGTCGAGGCGAAGACATTCGACGCCGTCCTCATCGACCTCAACTACGCGCGCGACACGACCAGCGGCGCCGAGGGGTTGGAGTTGCTCGAGCGGCTGCACGCGTACGACGAGCTGCTGCCCGTCGTGGTCATGACCGCCTGGGGCTCCGTCGACCTCGCCGTCGCCGCGATGCGCGCCGGCGCGCGCGACTTCGTGCAGAAGCCGTGGGAGAACGAGAAGCTCCTGGCCACGCTGCGGACGCAGATCGAGCTGGGGCGCGCGCTCCGCAAGGGACAGCGCCTCGAAGCGGAGAACCGCCTCCTGCGCGGCGAGGACAAGCGCCCCACGCTGATCGCCGAGTCGCGCGCCATGCGTCCCGTCCTGGAGATGATCGAGCGCATCGGCCCCTCGGACGCCAGCGTCCTGATCACCGGCGAGAACGGCACGGGCAAGGGCGTCGTCGCGCGCGCGCTGCATGCCGTGTCGCGGCGCTCGCCGCGCGCGCTGGTCTCCGTGAACGTCGGGGGGCTGCCCGAGTCGCTCTTCGAGAGCGAGCTGTTCGGGCACGTGAAGGGCGCGTTCACCGACGCGAAGGCCGACCGCGTCGGCCGCTTCGAGCTCGCCGACGGCGGCACGCTGTTCCTCGACGAGATCGCGAACGTGCCCCTCGCGCAGCAGGCCAAGCTCCTGCGCGTGCTGGAGACCGGCGAGTTCGAGCGCGTCGGCTCGTCGCGGACCCGGAAGGCGGACGTACGGCTGCTCTCCGCGACGAACGCCCGGCTCGACGCCGAGGTCGAGGCGGGGAGGTTCCGCCAGGACCTGTACTTCCGGCTGCGCACCGTCGAAATCACCATCCCGCCGCTGCGCGATCGCCGCGACGACATCCCCACGCTCGCCAGCCACTTCCTCGGCATCCACGCCACGCGCTACCGCAAGCACGTCAGCGGCTTCGAGGAGTCGGCCATGAAGACCCTGCTCTCTCACGACTGGCCCGGGAACGTGCGCGAGCTGGATCACGCCATCGAAGGCGCCGTGCTGATGACCACCGGCACCGCCATCCGCGCCGCCGACCTCGGCCTCGCCTCCTCCGCTGGCAAGACCCCGCGCATCGAGGACATGAGCATCGAGGAAGTCGAGCAGCTCCTGATCCAGAAGGCCCTGGCGCGCTACGGCGGCAACGTCAGCCGTGCGGCCGAGGCGCTGGGGTTGTCGCGGAGCGCGTTGTATCGTCGCATCCAGCGATACGGCCTGTGAGTGGCGCCGAGTCGTCGAGTCTTCAAGTCGTCGAGTCTTCAAGTCGTCGAGTCTCAAAGTCTCAAAGTCGCAAAGTCGCAAAGCGGGTGACGACGCCCGGTCCCCTTTGAGACTTTGAGACTTGAGACTTGAGACTTTGCGACTCGACGACTCGACGACTCGACGACTCGGCGACTCGACGACTCGAAGACTCGAAGACTGTGAGACTGTACCCCCATGAGACGCCTCGAGCACCGCGTCGCCGTCGCCGCCGTCGCGTCTCTCGCGCCCATCCTGTTCGTCCTCGCGTGGATGCTCTTCGCCGAGCCGCGGTCGAGCGCCACGCGCTGGAGTGTGGCCGTGCTGGTGGTCCTCTCGTTCGCCACCCTCATCGCCGTCGTGCGCGCGCAGATCGACTACCCCCTGCGCACCCTCGCCAACCTGATCTCCGCGCTGCGCGAGGGCGACTACTCCATCTGGGCGCGCAGCTCCAGCCGGCAGGACGCGATGAGCGAGGTCACGCGCGAGCTCAACCAGCTCACCCGCGCCCTGCGCAACCGGCGCTTCGGCGAGGTCGAGGCCGCGGCGCTCGTGCGTTCCGTCGTCGAGCACATCGACTCCGCGATCTTCGCCTTCGACGAGCGCTGGCGGCTGCGCCTCGTGAACCGCGCCGGCGAGCGCCTCCTCGCGCGGCCCGCCCAGCAGCTCTACGGCCGCACCGCCGGAGACCTCGGCGTCGAGGCCTTCCTCACCGGCGACGACACCCGCACCGCCGAAGTGGTGCTCCCCGGCGGACACGGACGCTTCCGCATCCGCCGCACCACCTTTCGCGAGGCCGGCGTGCAGCACGTCCTGCTGTCCATGTCCGACCTCTCCCGCACCCTGCGCGAGGAAGAGCGCCAGGCCTGGCAGCGCATCCTGCGCGTGCTGTCGCACGAGCTGAACAACTCCCTCGCGCCCATCCGGTCCATCGCCGGCAGCCTCGCGTCCATCCTTTCCCGCGAGCCGCTCCCCGACGGCTGGCAGGACGACGCCCAGCACGGCCTGGAAGTCATCGGCGAGCGCTCCGCGGGACTGGTGCGCTTCCTCCAGACCTACTCCCAGCTCGCGCGCCTGCCCCAGCCCACGCTCGCGCCGATGAGCGTCGCCGAGACCGTGCGCCGCGTCGCCGGCCTGGAGACCCGCATCGCCGTCGCCATCCAGCCCGGCCCCGGCGTCACCCTCCGCGCCGACCGCGACCAGATCGAGCAACTGCTGATCAACCTCGTCCGCAACGGTGCCGACGCCGTCCTCGAGACCGGCGGCGGCGCCGTGACCCTCTCCTGGACCGCCACCCCCGACGCCGTCGAGATCACCGTCACCGACGAAGGCCCCGGCATCAGCGCCGCCACCAACCTCTTCGTCCCCTTCTTCACCACCAAAGCCGGCGGCTCCGGCATCGGGTTGACATTAGCCCGCCAGATCGCCGAAGCCCACGACGGCACCCTGACCCTCACCAACCGCCCCGAGCCCGAGCGGGGGACGATCGCACGGTTACGCCTCCCCCGGTGATCTGGAGTGCGGAGGCGACCTCCGCACTCCAGATGGGGATGCTTGTCATCCTGAGCCGCGTAGACGGCGAAGGACCCCGTGAGTTGTGCGCATCCCGTGCTACCGGCAGGGGATCCTTCGCCGCGCTACGCCGGCTCAGGATGACAGCGCAATGCGCGCTTGCGCCCTGCCCCTTACTCCGCCGGCCGTTCGATCCGCAGGTCGGCGATCTTCTGGTGCAGGTAAGAACGCTGGATCTCCAGGAGGCGGGCGGCGGCGCTGATGTTCCAGTTGGTGCGGCGGAGGACGCTTTCGATGTACTCCTTTTCCACCTGCGCCTTGAACGCGCGCAGGGGGCGGATGCGCATGCCGCCGGCGGGGCGGATGATGCCGGTCTCCTCGTCGGCGGCCTGCTGGCGGAGGGCGGTCGGGAGCTGGGCGACGGTGATGGGGTCGGTGCCGAAGATGGCCAGTTGCTCGGCGACGTTCTTCAGCTCGCGCACGTTGCCGGGCCAGGCGTAGGCGCGCAGGGTGGGGAAGACGCCGGCCTCGATGGTCAGCGCGCGGCGCTGGTTCTCGGCGCAGAAGTGCTCGACGTACCAGGAGAACAGCAGGGCGATGTCCTCGCGGCGCTCGCGCAGCGGCGGCACGACCAGCGGCACGGTGGAGAGGCGGAAGAAGAGGTCCTGCCGGAACGTCTGCTGCGCGACCATTTGCTCGAGGTCGCGGTTTGTGGCGGCGACGACGCGCGCGTCGATCTGCCGGTCCTGCGTGTCGCCGAGGCGGCGGACTTTTCCGTCTTCGAGCACGCGCAGGAGGCGCGACTGCAGCTCGAGGTTCATGTCGCCGATCTCGTCGAGGAAGAGCGTCCCGCCGTCGGCCTCTTCGAACAGTCCCGCGCGCGACGCCTTCGCGTCCGTGAACGCGCCGCGCGCGTGACCGAACAACTCGGCTTCGATCAGATGCGCGGGGATGGCGGCGCAGTTGATCTTCACGAACGGCCTCCCGGCCCGTCCGCTGAGACGATGCACGGTGTTCGCGACGAGCTCCTTGCCCGTGCCGGTCTCGCCGCGGATGAGGATGCGCGCGGTGGTCGGCGCGACGCGCTCGAGCTTCGACTGCAGCTCCACGATCTGCGGCGAGGTGCCGAGGATCGTCTCGCCGCTGCGGCCGCGGGCCTGCACCTCGCGCAGCTTGCGGGTCAGCGCGAAGTGCTCGAGGCAATTGCGCACCGACTGGATCAGCCGCTCGCGCGTGAACGGCTTCTCGATGAAGTCGTAGATGCCGAGGCGGAGCGCCTCGACCGTCTCCGTGATCGAGGCCTCGCCCGACATGACGATCGTGGGAGGCATGGTCTTGGTCTCGTGCAGGCGGCGTACGAATTCGAGGCCGCTCGTGCGTGGCAGGCGCACGTCGACCAGGAGCAGGTCGGGCGGCGGGTTCTCCCGCAGCCACTGCTCCGCCTCCTCGGCCGTGGCGACGTCGTGCACCGCGAATCCCTGCTCGCGCAACTGCAGCACGACGTGCCCGCGGATCTTCCGGTGGTCTTCGACGACGAGGATGAACGGGGCGTCGGTCATGTGCGCTTTGCCTTCGGCAGGGTGATGCGGAACGCCGCGCCCGGGGCATCGAGCAGCTCCAGGTCGCCGTCGTGGTCGAGCATGATTTTCCTGCAGATCGCCAGTCCGAGCCCCATCCCTTCGCCGACGGCGCGGGTGGTGGTGTAGGGCTGGAAGAGGCGCGGGCGGATCAAGGGATCGACGCCGGGGCCGTCGTCGGCGACATCGACGTGCAGCAGCTCGCGCTGTTCCCCGATGCGGAACGACACCCGCGTCGCTCCGGCGAGCGAGGAGTTGTTGCACAGGTTGACCAGCACCTGCCGGAACATCTCCCGGTCCAGCGAAGCCGTGCAGTCGCAGTCGGTGCGCTCGAGGGTGAGCGTCAGGCTCGGCCACGCGCCGGAGAATGTGCTGATGAACTCATCGAGCACGTCGCGCACGTCGTCCACCCGGAGCCGCGGCTGTCCGATGCGGCCGAACGACGTGAACTGCCGCGTGAACTCGCGCAGCCGGTCGAGCTCCTCGTGGATGCTCACCTGCGCCTGCGTGGCCGCGGCGGCGAGCGACGGCTCGCGCGCGGCGACGGTGTTCACGAAGTCGTCCACCTCCAGCCGCGCGGCGGTGAGCGGTGTCCGGATCTCGTGCGCGTGGCGGCGCGCGGCTTCCTGCCACGCCGCGAGGTGATCGAGGTACTGGATGCGGCGGCGGCTGCGGTCGACCTCGCGGGAGGTCGCCTCGATCATCGCCGCGATGCGGCCGACCACGTCGCGGCTGCGGTCGCCGATGACGATGTCCGTCTCGCCGCGCCCGAGGGCTTCGAGCGCGCCCTGCACAACGGCGAGCCGTCGCTCCCGCCGCGCGCCGGAGACGATCGCCGCGACGAAGAACGCCAGCAGCACCACCGCCACGACGGCGACGAGCGCCCACTCGTAGCGCCGGGCGATCTCCTCGCGGTTCATGGCCACGATGTCCAGCTTGCGGCCGACCGCCTTGATCTCGTCGAAGCGTTTCCGGTACTCCGTGCCGCGATCGGGGTCGAGCCGCGAGAGGCGCTTCTGGTCCGCCGACGACTGCTCCAGCAGCCCCCGCACCTCGGACGCCCCGGCGAGGTTGAAGGCGATCAGCGAGACGCGGCGGATGAAGACGTAGAAGCCGGCCAGCGCGATCGCCGCCGCGAGGAGGAGGACCAGCGCGCGCCGCACCGTCAAGGCGTCACCCGCACCTGCCAGCGCTGCCGGACGATGGGTCGCCGCTGGATCGACGTCCCGATGAGGAGGTCGAGCACCGAGCCGCTGGCCGTCGCGCGCGGAGTCGGCGCCGCGGACGGCGGCGCTGCCGGTTGCCGCGCCTCGCCGATGGAGCGGGTGAGCCAGCGCTGCGTCTCCTCCTGTTCTTCCGCCGAGAAGGGCAGCACGTCGATCGCGATCTGCACGCGCTCCGTGCCCGCGGCGTTCGCGAGCAGCGGCAGCGTCGTCTCCCGCCACCACGTCTCCAGCTCCGCGAACGATGCCGCCCGCGTCTTCTGCGGCGGCACGCCGATGCGCCGCAGCGTCACGAAGTACACCTCGTCCCATGGCTCGAAGCGGATGTCGATGCGCGCGCCGCTCGTCCGCTGGTCCTCGAGCGTGGCGACGAGGACGAACGTCGTGGTGAGGCCGCTGCTCAGTTGCTTGCGCACCTCGGGGCCGGAGAGCAGGCCGGCGGGGAGCGTCACGGTGAGCGTCCCGCCGCGCAGGTGCGCCGCCGGCGGCGTCGCGGCGAACGCCGGCGCGAGCACGCCGGCCGCGATGGCGGCCCCCAGGACGAAGACGCGGCTCAGGCGCTTCGTCATTCGTGGTCGTGCTCCACTTCGAAGCCGAGGCGGACGAGGCCCCATTCGTTGCGGAAGAGGAGGTTCACCCGCGCGAACGACTGCTGCACTTTGGCCTGGAAGAAATCGCCGTACTCGTAGCGCGTGTACTGGTGGACGAGACCCGCCTCGAGGCGGAGATCGCCGAAGCGCGACGGACGGTCCGGCCCCCAGATCGCGTAGTTGTAGCTCGTGCCGACGAACGCCGAGTTGATGACGTCGCGGCGCCCGATCTCGCCGATCGTGCGGCGCAGGTGCTGCCCGCCCCCGCGCGCGGAGACGGCGTGCCGCGGCGCCGGGCTCCAGAGCCGCCGCACGTCGGCCGTGACCACGCGGTGCAGGTCGTTCTTGTGCTCCCCGGGCACGCCGGGCCCGATGCCGGGGACGACGTACGGGATCTCGCGCCGGATCAGGCCGAGGACGCTGCGCGTGCCGCGCATGGTGAAGAGCGGGTCGTCGGTCGAGTCGTAGATCCACGAGAGCTCGGCCGTCGTCGAGCGCTCGACCACGTACGATTCTTCGATCTCGACCTCGTCCAGCGGCCTGTCGTTGAGCACCACCACCGGCGTGGCGAGGAACGTCGCGCGCAGCGCGTGATTGCCGCGCAGCGGCACGCCCACGACCACCTGCCCGGAGATCTTGTCGGTGATGCCGGCGGTGAAGGCGCCGTGCGGCGCCTCCTCGAGCTCCTCGCCGTATTCGGCCGCGGCCGAAATGAACACGCCGCTGCCGAAGAGGTCGTACTGCGTGTAGCCGATCTCGTAGAGCTTGTCCTCGAGGTCCGTCGTGACCGCGCCGTGCAGCATGCCGCTGCGGCCGAGGAACATGCGCGCGCCGGTGGTGAGCTGGCGCACGTCGGGATCGGCGTCGCGGCCGAAGTACGTCGCGCCGAAGAAGAGCGGCCGGGTCTCCGTCACGGCAAGGACGAGCCGGTACGCGCCGCGCTGCCCGCCCTTCTCGATCCGCGGGTCGATGCGGACGACGAACGGCAGCCGCGTCGCGCGCGCCGCCCCCGCCCGGATCTCCGCCTCGGTGTACTCGCGCCCGGCCTGCAGGCGCGTCTCGGCGACGATGACGCGCTCGGACGCGTAGCGCACGCCCTCGACGGCGATGGCGTCGAGGAAGAAGCGCGGCGGCGTGTCCGGCTCCTGCGCCGCCACGAGCGTGGCGGCGAGGAGCAGGAATGCGATGAATGTCGAGCGAAGAGTCACGATCGGCTCAGAGTTTATCGATGGTCATGGCATACCAGCGATCGTTGACGCTCATCGCGTACACGTTGATCTGGTCGCCCTCCTGCGGCGAGCCGTTGATCCGCGTGTTCGGAGTGACGTAGAACGTGACGCCCTGCGCGGTCCATTCGTTGCCCTGGATGCGCGTCAGGTCGCCGGCGAAGCCGAAGGTGAAGTCGGTGGCGAAGATCTCCTCGACCTCCAGGGCGGCCTTGTCGCCGTCCGTGCGCACGACGACGACGTCGCCGACTTGCGGCTCGCCGCGGAAGGAGGTGTTCTCGTCGAGGTGCAGCGTCGTGGCGCCCTGGCCGCGGTCGATGGTGATGGTCTGGCGCGTGATGGCGCGCACCTCGCCGGCGACGTCCTCCTCGGCGATGTAGGAGATGCGGAGGATGGCCAGGGCCACCAGGTCGCCCGAGAACGGGGTGCCGCGATAGGAGACCTGCACCCGCTCGCCGATCTGCGGGTCGCCGCCGAGGAAGGTCTCGTCCGTGACGCGGACGACGGTGGCGTACGGTCCGCCGCCGATGGTCCAGCGGTCCCCGTCGATCGCGGAGATCCTGCCGCCGATGCTGTTGACGACGTTCGCGAGGGGCGGCGTGAAGACGACGGTCTTTGCGGCGAGGCCCTGCTCGTTCCGATCCAGCGAGACCCAGGCCGGCCGCATCGTCGGGATGTGCGTCGCCGGCACGAGCGCGCCGTCGCTGTCGCGGTACACCTGCGTCGCCGGCGTGAGGCGGATGTTCAGTCCCGCGACGCGCAGCGTGCCGGCGGCGACGTCGACGTGGTCCACCAGTCCGTCGATGCTCGCGTCGTGCTCGGGGAGGATCTGCACGTCCACCGCTTCCACCGTGCCGTCCATCAGCGTGCCGGAGATGCCGACCGAGACGCGCGTGCCCGGCGTGAGGCTCGCGACCGAGGCGCGGCCGTAGACACCGAAGATCATGGCGTTCGAGACGTCCACGGTGAGGCGGTTGTCGAAGAGGAAGACCTTGTTGCCGTCTACCCCGGAGACGGTCCCGGTCGCCCACCTGCCGGTGGCCGAGATGCTGAGCTGCGCGGATGCGGCGGTGGCGAAGAGAGTGAGGCACAACAGGGCGAATATCGTTTTCCGAATCATCTTGTTCTCCCGTTCCAGATTTCTGTAGCGCTGTGCCTCCAGCGCAATCGGGGAGCCACGATGTGGGGATGGGAGTGATTCGGGTAAGTCTCTATTGGTGTGTTGTTTAGCTCTTATGTCTCGTTGCGGGTCAGGCGCCCGAAGGTGTGCAGTTTCCCTGACACTGCACAAGAAAACTGACGCCGATCTGGAGTGCGGATGCAGCCAGCCGCCTCCGCACTCCAGATGTAGGGCGTGGCTTCAGCCCGCCCCCCTCGTGGGCGGGGGCGTTCCCCCATACGCACTAACTTAGGGCCCTCTCCCCACGCCCACCGCCCATCCGCCCGCGCGGGGAGAGGGGACTCGAGACGGCCGAACCCCAAACAGTCCCCTCGCCCCGCGGGTGGGGGATGGTGGCGCGGGGAGAGGGCTAGGGTGAGGGGCCGCTCTCGGAAGTCCTAAGTCAGTGCATATGGGGCGTTCCCCCGCCCCGTCCGGGAGGCGGGCTGAAGCCACGCCCTACATTTTTTGAGACAGCATTACCGCAGCTCGTCCATCGCCGGGTCGACACCGAGCCACACCAGCGCACCGGTTCGCTCCCGGCGGGCGCGGGCGAGCTCGCGCTCCGCGCGGGGGCGGTCGCCGAGGTCGGAGTAGAGGGCGGCCATGTAGTAGGAGGGGATGTAGTCCCGTCCGGATTCGAGCGAGCGGACGATCCGCAGCGCCTCCTCGCGCTCGCCGGCCGCCAGGTGGGCGCGGGCGAGCCACGTGCGCACCACGGCGATGTCGAGGTTCTTGCGCGCTGTCTCGAACGACGCCAGCGCCTCGCGCGCGCGGCCGGACTCGAGCTGGGCCAGGCCGAGGTAGGCGTAGCCGGGCATGAAGTCGGGGAAGAGCTGCGTCGTGCGCGTGCCCTGCTCGATGGCGGCGTCGTAGCGGCGGGCCATGGTGTAGTTCCACGCGACCACCGCGTTGATGATCGGCGACATCGGATCGAGATCCAGCGCCTTCTTTCCCTGTTCCTCCGCCTCGTCGAAGCGGCCCGTGGCCGTGAGGAACTCCGCGTACCACTGGCGCGCGGTCGCGTAGTTCGGATTCAGCTCCAGCGCGCGTTTGTACTCGCGCTCCGCGGCGGGCCAGTCGCGCTCGTACGTGTGGATCGCGTACGCCAGCGACGTATGCGCCTCCGCGAGCCGGTCGTCGATCGACAGCGCCTTCTGCGCGGCGGCCTTGGCGCGCGGGAAGGTCTCCCGCGTCGGCAGGTTGGCCCAGATGTCGAGGAGGTTGTAGCAGTCCGCGATGCCCGCATAGGCCAGGGCGTACTGCGGGTCGATCTCGATGGCGTCGTTGAACAGCTCGATGGCCCTGTACATCCCCTCCGCGTTCCGCTTGTTCCACTGGAAGCGGCCCTTGAGATAGAGCTCGTACGCGCGCGGGTCGGTGGTGTGGCGCTTGGCGAGGATCTGCTGCTCGCGCCCGCCGAGCTGGATGCGCAGCATGCGCGCGAGCTCCGAGGCGATCGACTGCTGCACGTCGAAGAGGTTCGCCTGCGCGGCCGGGTAGCGGTTGCCCCAGATCAGGGCGTTGTCGCGCGCGTCGACCAGCTCCGCGGACACGACCAGGCTGTTGCCCACGCTCTCGATCCGCCCGACCACGACCGCGCTCACCCGGAGCTCCTTGCCGACGCTCACGGGATTGGCCGGCTTGCCTTTGTAATGGAAGACCGAGGTGCGGGACATGACCCGCAGCCCCGGCACCTGCGCGAGCGTGTTGATCAGCGACTCGGTGATGCCGTCGGAGAGGTACTCCGCCTCGCGGTCGCCCGTGGCGTTGACGAAGGGGAGGATGGCGATGGAGCGGTGGCGGCGGGGCAGCGGATTGCGGACCACCGAGAATTCGCCGATGAAGCCGTTGCGGAGCTGGATGTACGCGAAGAGCCCCCCGGCCGCCAGCAGCGCGACCAGCGCGGCAACCGCCCAGATCCACCGCTTCCGCTTCCGCGCCGCCGGCGTCTCGAACGTCAGCGCGCTCGACGTCCCGATGGCGCGGAGCGCGAACGCGAGATCGCGCGCCGACTGGAACCGCTCCGCGCGCTTCTTCTCCAGGCAGCGCTGGATCACCCGCGCGAGCTCGTACGGGATCAGGCGCTCCGAGACCGCGAACACGTCCGGGTTCTCGGCGAGGATCGCCGACAGGGAATCGATGACCGTCGCGCGGATGAAGGCCGGGCGGCCGGTGGTCATCTCGTACAGCAGCGCGCCGAGGGAGAAGATGTCCGTGGTGGCGTCGACCTGCTCGCCGCGGAGCTGTTCCGGCGCCATGTAGCCGGCCGTGCCGACCACCGAGTGCGGGTCGGTCTTCATCGGTGCGGTCGGCATCGACGTCGGATCGATTCCCTCCGGCACCGGCTCCTGGCGCACGAGCTGGGCGATGCCGAAGTCGAGGATCTTCACCCGGCCGTCGGTGGTCAGGAAGATGTTCTCCGGCTTGAGGTCGCGGTGGATGATGCCCTTGGCGTGCGCGGCGGCGAGGCCGTCCGCGATGGCCGCGCCGATCTCGATGGCTTTGCGCCACGGGATCGGCCCATCGAGGATGCGCCGGCGCAGGGTCTCGCCTACGAGGAGCTCCGTGACGCTGTAGGCCGCGCCGCCGTCCGAGCCGTAGTCGTGAATGGCCAGGATGTTCGGATGGGTCAGGGCGGCGACGGCCTTCGCCTCACGCTCGAACCGCATCTTCGCCTCGGCGTCCCGCGCGAAGCGCTCGGGGAGGACTTTGACGGCCACGTCGCGGTCGAGACGGGTGTCCCGCGCCCGGTAGACGTCGCCCATGCCTCCGGAGCCGATCGCCTGGACGATCTCATACGGACCGAGCCGTGTTCCGGACGCAAGTGACATGAACGTTGGCCTGCCGGGGCATTCTAATGGGTGAGGGTCTGTCGCCTGCTGCTCCATGGGGAGGCCGTTACAGAACGCGACAGAATCGCTACGCTTCGGGTACACGCGACTCGTGTACAGTCACGCGCCATCATGAAGCGCGCCGCCCTCCTCCTCGCCCTCTCGATCCTCGCCCTCGCCTGCCGCGACGAACAGACCGTGCCGGTCGTGGAGGAGCAGGAGCAGTCCGCCGCCGCCCGGGACCCGCACTCCTTCTCCCGGCCCGACGAAGTCCGGGTCGAGCACATCGTCCTCGATCTCGGCGTCGACTTCGCCAAGAAGCAGCTCGCCGGGACGGCCACCCTCCGGGTGCGGAACGAGACGAACGCGAAGACGCTGGTCCTCGACACCAACGGCCTCGCGATCCGGCGTGTGACCATCAACAACGCGCCCGTGCAGTTCAAGCTGGACGCGGCGCATCCGATCCTCGGCAGCGCGCTGGAGATCCCGGTCGACGCCAATACGCAGAACGTCACCATCGAGTACGCGACCAGCCCCACCGCCCGCGCCCTGCAGTGGCTCGAGCCGGCCATGACCGCGGGCAAGAAGCACCCGTTCCTCCTCTCCCAGTCGCAGGCCATCCTCGCGCGGAGCTGGGTGCCGTGTCAGGACACCCCCGGCGTCCGCTTCACCTACGACGCGACCATCCGCGTGCCGAAGGAGCTCCTCGCCGTGATGAGCGCCGAGAACCCGCAGGCGCGCAACGAGGAGGGCGTCTACCGCTTCTCCATGAAGCAGCCCATCCCCTCGTACCTCCTCGCCATCGCCGCCGGCGATCTCGAGTTCCGCCCGTTCGACACCCGCTCCGGCGTCTACGCCGAGCCGCAGGTCATCGAGCGCGCCGCGGCGGAGTTCAGCGACACGCCGAAGATGATGCAAGCGGCGGAGGAGTTGTACGGGCCGTACCGGTGGGACCGTTACGACCTCCTCGTCCTCCCGCCCAGCTTCCCGTACGGCGGCATGGAGAACCCGCGCCTGACGTTCCTCACGCCCACCGTGCTCGCGGGCGACAAGTCGCTGGTCTCGCTCATCGCGCACGAGCTGGCGCACTCCTGGTCCGGCAACCTGGTCACCAACGCGACCTGGAACGACTTCTGGCTGAACGAGGGCTTCACGACCTACTTCGAGCACCGCATCACCGAGAAGCTCTACGGCCGCGAGTACTCCGAGATGCTCTGGCTCCTCGGCATGACCGAGGTGAAAGAGGAGCTGGCGACGCTGCCGGCCGCGGACCAGGCGCTCGCCGTCGACTTCAGCAAGCGCGATCCCGACGAAGTCCCCGGCATCGTCTACGAGAAGGGCGCGCTGTTCCTGCGCCTCCTCGAGGAGACCGCGGGCCGGGAGCGGTGGGACCAGTTCCTCCGCGCCTACTTCGACAAATTCGCCTTCGAGCCGATGACCAACGCGATCTTCGAGAACCACCTCAAGACCGCGCTGCCGGACGTCGTCCAGAAGGTGGACATCAACCAATGGATCCACGGCCCGGGCCTGCCGGCGAACGTGCCGCAGCCGAAGTCCGAGGCGTTCACCCGCGTGGAGCAGCAGGCCAAGGCGTTCGCGGACGGCGGGAGCGTCGACGCCATCCAGGCCGAAAAGTGGTCCTCCCACGAGCGCGTCCACTTCATCCAGTCGCTGCCCGCCTTGCCGGTGGAGAAGATGGCGGCCCTCGACGGCCGCTTCCACTTCACCGACAGCGGCAACAACGAGGTGCTGTCCGCGTGGCTGGAGAAGTCCCTCGACGCCCGCTATCAGGGTGCGTACCCGGCGATCGAGCGGTTCCTGACGACGCAGGGGCGCCGGAAGTTCCTCAAGCCGCTCTACGAGAAGCTGGCGAAGAACCCCGAGGACCTCGCGTTTGCCCGCCGGATCTACGAAAAAGCGCGGCCGACGTACCACCCGGTGTCGCAGGCCACGATCGACGAGATCGTCGGCGTGCCTCAGAGCCGGTGACGAAAATCACGTCAGTGATCGAAATCACGCTTGGCATTCCAAATAATCAAGCTAAAATGCGCCAACTTCCCCAGAACGGCGGACGCTCGAGAATATGACTGAGATGGATAGGGAAGCCCTGCAGCACTGCGAAATCGGTTTGCAGCACATGTGGAAGGGCGAGGTGGGGGCCGCGCTTGCGGCATATGACCGAGCCGGCAGTCTGCCCGTGTCCGACGAGACGCGGGAGCTGATCACCATCCGGAAAGGCGAGGCGCTGATTGCCGCGGATCGCGAGGGGCCGGAGGTCTCCGCGCTCCCGCGCATCGTCATGCGCCGCCGGAACCATCGTCACGTCTACATGGCCGCTTCGGTGCTGATGCGCCGCTACGTCGAGACGGACGACCGGCGCCGCGCGATCTTCTACGGCGAGATCGCCCGCACCGCGGCCTCCGCGCTGGACGATCCGTTCGCGCGCGCCACGGTGCTCAACTACCTCGGCATCACCATGGTCGCGGACTCGCAGCTCGATCCCGCGGCCGAGGCCTTCGAGGAGGCGCTGCTCGCCCTCGACGAGATGCCGCAGTCGAATGAGCTGGTCCAGTCGTTCGCCTCCGGCATCACGGCCAACCTCGGCGGCACCAAGATCCTCGCCGGCGACATCGACGAAGGCATCCACCTGATCGAGACGGTCATCACCGAGCTCGACGACGCGACCGAGCGCGCGGAAGCGTGCCTCGACCTCGCCCTCGGATACACGGAGAGCGAGGACTACGAGACGGCCGAAGACCTCGCGCGCGAGGGGCTGTCGCTCGCGTCGACCCGCCGCCAGATCCGCAACGCCAACCACCTCCTCGGCGAGATCTGCGTCCGTACCGGACGCTTCGAGGAGGCCGACGTCTACTTCGACGTCGTGGCCGGCTTCTATCCCCAATACAACAACGTCAAGCAACTTCTGACCGAAGTGAACCTCTGCTCGGTCGTCAACTGGAAAGCCTGATCACATGAAGCACACTCGTTTCTTCGCCGCTGTATTCGTTGCCGCTCTCCTGGCGGTCCCCGCCATGGCGTCGAGCTCGCTGCTCACGCCGGACGGAATCCGCTACGCGATCGAGCGCACCCCCAACCTGCCCCAGGTCGAGATCACGCGCGCCGAGGGCGGCATGCGCGACCGCCTCGTCGTGCCGTCCACGGAAGACCCGACGCCCGAGAAGACCGTCCAGATCGCATTCGACACTTACAACGACACGCTGCACGTGGTCTGGACCCGCGACAACGACTTCGGCGCCGAGATCCGCTACGCGACTCTGAGCGCCGCCGGTGAGTGGACCGCGCCGCGCAACATCGCCGCGGGCGCGCAGATGTACGGCGGCCTGCAGCTCGCGCTGACGCGCTCCGAGCACGCCGGCACGATCGCCACCCTCATGCACGTGGCCTGGTGGAGCGTCAACGGCGACCTCCGCGATCCGGAGTACGCCCTGTTCGGCTTCGAGAACGGCGCGCAGGTCTCGGCCAGCGTGGTGGATCTCGAAGAGATGGCGTTGCGCGGCGACGGCGTCAGCGCCAGCGACTTCTCCGGCGAGGACGTGGGCGAGCCGGTCCATCCGCCGCTGACGATGGAGCGCAAGGGCGACGGCGTCGAGCTGGCGTTCGGCTCGGTCTCCTCCTCGTCCATCACGCGCCTGACGCTCGCGCCGCGCAAGGTCGGCCCGACGGTCCGCATCTGGAAGCCGGTCGGCCGCGGCGTCGTGCGCACGCCGAAGTCCAACCTGATGTCGGGCGACTCCAAGCCGGTGCAGGCGTTCATCCGCAACGGCCGCGTCGCGCTCTACACCCTCGGCGAGGAGTTCCGCTACGTCGTGCTCAAGTCCAACAACACCTGGACGACGCCGCGCTCGGTGGACGTCGACGAGGACAACACCGCGGACGACCTCCTGCGCGACCTCCGCGCCGCGGTCGAGGAGATCAGCGACCACGAGGACGAGACGGACAGTTTCGGAGAGCACGTCTCCATGCGCTGATGCAGGGCGCGGCTTCAGCCCGCCCGCTCTTTCCTGTGAACTTCACACCGCCGCCCTCGGGCGGCGGTTTTTATTTGTAGCGTTCGCAATGAAGTTCAAATAAAATATCGCGCACTCCCCAGGGTCGAGGTTCGAGGACGGTTCGAATGAGCGAGAGAGACCGGAACGCCCTGCATCTTTGTGAAGTGGGTCTGCAGCACATGTGGAAGGGAGAGGTCGACGAGGCCCTCTCCTCGTACGATCTTGGCCTCGCGGTCGCCACGGCCGACGAGACGCGCGAGCTGATCACCATCCGCAAGGCGGAAGCGTTGATCGCGGTGGAGCGGGACGGCCCCGAGGTCGCGGCGCTGCCGGCGATCGTCATGCGGCGGCGCTCGAACCGCCACGTGTACATGGCCGCGACGGTGCTGCTACGCCGGTTCTCCAACCTGGAGGATCGCCGCCGCGCCATCTTCTACGGCGACATCGCCAGCACCGCGATCATCGAGCTGAACGATCCCTTCGCCCGCGCGTCGCTGCTCAACAACCTCGGCGTCGTGCTCGTGGAGGACTCGCAGTTCGACCGCGCGATTTCCTCGTTCGAGGAGGCGCTGCTCTGCCTGGAGTCGGTCCCGGCGTCGCATTCCCACGCCGAGCCGCTGCGCGTCAGCGCGATGGTCAACCTCGGCGGCGCGAAGATCCTGAACGACGTCTACGACGAAGGGATCGAGATCATCGAGACCGTGATCCTCCAGGTGGACGACGCGGAGTGGCGCGCGGACGCGCTGCTCGACCTCAGCCTCGGGTATCTCAATCTCGAAGACTTCGACACGGCGGAGGAGCTCGCGCGAGAGGCGCTGTCGCTCGCCTGCACGCGCCGCCAGATCCGCAACGGCAATCATCTGCTCGGCGAGGTCTGCACGCGCACGGGGCGCTGGGACGAGGCGGACGTCCACTTCGACGTGGTGGCCGGCTTCTATCCCGGGTTCAAGAACCTCAAACAGCTCCTGACCGCCGTCGACGTGTGCAAGATCGTGAACTGGAAACTCTGACCATGAAAAAGCTTTTCGCCCTCGCTCTGATTCTTGCCGCGTCGTTGCCGGCCTTCGGCGCCGGCTCGACGCTGACGCCCGACGGCTCGCGCTACTCGGTCGAATCCTCGCCCGATGCGCCGCAGCTCCTGCTCGTGCGCGTCTCCGGCGACGTGCGGGACACGATCGCCGTGCCGGCGACGGACGACGATGCCATCGAGGCGGAGCCGCACGTCGCGTACGATGCGCTCACCGGCGCGCTGTACGTGGTGTGGACGCGCCGGGCCGAGGGCGTGGAAGAGCTGCGCCTGGCGATCCGTGGGGCGGACGGCAACTGGTCCGCGCCGCAGACCGTCGCCAGCGGCGCCGAGCGGATCCTGGGAACGCAGGTCGTGGTGTCCCACGGCGCGGATGAAGACGAAGGCAACGCGTCGCTGGTCCATCTGGCGTGGTGGAAGGTCGGCCAGGGCCTGGCCGAGCCGTGGTATGCGCTCGTCGCGCTGGAGAGGGGCCAGGAGCCGGTGACGTCGTTCGCCAGCCTCACCGACCTCGCGGCGCTCACCGTGGATGTCTCCGCCACCTCGGAGCCGGAAGACACCGGCGCCGCCGTGCACCCGCCGCTGGCGATGAGCCGCCACGGCCAGGAAGTCGAAGTCGTCTTCGGCGCCGTCCGCGAGACCGCGGTCACCAGCGTCACCATCAAGCCCCGCAAGATCGGCGGCACCGCCCGCATCTTCGTCCCGGTCGGCCGCAAGGGCCACAAGACCCCACGCGCCAACCTCATCTCGTCCAGCGAGAACCCCCTGCAGGCCATCATCAGCCGCAACGGCCGCATCGTCCTCTACGCCCCCGGCGAGCGCTTCAGCTTCGTCGTCCTCGACAAGGGCGAATGGACCCCGGTCCGCACGCTGAAGGTCGACGAGAAGATGACCATGGACCACGTGCTCAAGGACCTGCGCAACACGGTGGAGGAACTGGAGACCCTGACGGTCCCGCAACTGGACCGGTAGCACGACCCCTCACCCTGACCCTCTCCCCGCGCCGCCACCCACCGCCCGCGGGGAGAGGGGACTGTTCAGGGTGGGCCTCCGGTCCTATGTCCCCTCTCCCCGCGGGTGGGGGCGAGGGAGGAGCGGGGAGAGGGCTAGGGTGAGGGGCGCTGCCTACCGCAGGATCGTCTCTTCCCGGCGCGGGCCGGTCGAGATGATCGACGCGCGCGTTTCCGTTTCGTCCTCGAGGAACTTCACGTAATCGCGTGCCTCCTGCGGCAGGTCCTCGAAGGACGTGATCCCCACCGTCGACGTCTTCCAGCCTTTGAACGTGCGGTATTCGGGCTGGTAGTCGTTGTGGGCGACGGCGAAGGCGGGGAAGGTGTTCCAGGTCTTGCCGCGCACCTTGTACGACGTGCAGACCGGGATCTCCTCGAACTCGTCGAGGACGTCGAGCTTCGTCAGCGCGATCTCGTCCAGGCCGTTGAGGATCGCGGCGGTGCGCAGGACGGGGAGGTCCAGCCAGCCGCAGCGGCGCGGGCGTCCGGTCACGGTGCCGAACTCGTTGCCGCGCTTCCGGAGATGCTCGCCGTGCGCGTCGTCCAACTCCGTCGGGAACGCGCCGCCGCCGACGCGGGTCGTGTACGCCTTCCCCACGCCGATGACCTTGTGGATGTGCTTCGGTGCCACGCCCAGGCCCGAGCAGATCCCGCCGACGATCGTGCTGGACGACGTCACGAAGGGGTACGTCCCGTGGTCGATGTCGAGCATCGTCCCCTGCGCGCCTTCGAACATCACCCGCTTCTTCGCGCGCATCTGTTCGTTGATCCAGACCGTGCCGTTGACGATCCGCTTGCCGAGGATCTCGCCATAGCGGAGGTAGTCTTCGTACAGGCGTCCGGGATCGTACGTCTCCCGGTGATACACGCCACGCAGCACCGCGTTGCGCTCCGCGCAGGTGAACTCGATCTTCTGCTTCAGGACTTCCGGGTCGACGAGGTCCGCCACGCGGATCCCGTAGCGTCCGACCTTCGACTCGTACGCCGGTCCGATCCCGCGGCCGGTCGTGCCGATCTTCGCCACGCCCGCCGCTTCCTCGCGCGCGAGGTCGAGGGCCTTGTGGTAGGGGAGGATGCAGTGCGCGGCGTCGCTGATGAGGAGGTTCTCCTCGATCTTCAGCCCCGCCTCGCGCAGCCCGTCGATCTCGTCGAGCAGCGCCTGGGGGTCGATGACCATGCCGTTGCCGAGAAGGCAGAGCTTGTCGGGATGGATGATCCCGGACGGGATGAGGCGCAGCGCGAAGTGCTTGTCGGCGAACTTCACCGTATGGCCGGCGTTGTGCCCGCCCTGGTACCGCGCCACGACGTCGAAGTCCTCGCAGAGGAGGTCGACGATCTTCCCTTTCCCTTCATCCCCCCACTGCGCACCGATGACTGCGACGTTCTGAATGTCTCTCATCTCCAAGCGCGCCGGAGCCTAGCACAGAGTGACTCATGCTCGCGGCCCGTAACTTGCTGCGTTATATTCCGCACGGAGGCTGTCATGGATACCCAGAGCATCACCGAGGTTCCGCAGGCGATCTATTCGCCGGCCGCGGTTCCCGCCGACCAGTTCGTAGACGGCATCCGCCGCCTCTCCGAGGGGCTGATCACCAAGCAGAAGATCTATGACTACCTCGTGGCCTACGAGATCCGTTCCGACGAGCTCGAGCGCTACAAGCAATGGCTGCCCGACCGCCACACCCGCAACAAGATCTTCCGCAACGACATGATCGAGGTGATGCTGATCTGCTGGCCCATCGGCGCGGTCACGCCGCTGCACACCCACAACGGGCAGCTCGGCTGGATGACCATGCTCGAAGGCAAGCTGCTGGTCGAGAACTACCGCAAGGTCGGCTGCAACCGCCCCGAGAACCAGCAGGTCGTCGGCATCGACTGCCTCGCCGGGGCCACGGCCATCGAGATGGAGCACATCGAGAACGAGCTGGCCATCCCCGGCGGCCCGCTGAACACGGTCGACAAGACCCAGACCATCCACCGCATCCGCAACCTCGCCGAGTGGAACGAGCGCGCTGTGAGCATGCACGTCTACTCCCGCCCCATCGACTCCTGCGTCGTCTTCGACATGGAAGCGCAGCGCTGCTACCGGCGGGACCTCAAGTACGACAACGAGTAAGGATGAAGGACGGAAGGATGAAGGACGGAAGGTAAATCGAAGCCCTTCGTCCTTCCGCCCTTCATCCTTCATCCTTTCTCGATATCATCCGCGCTCATGACTCTCCTGAACACGCTCCAAGAGGAGCTCAGCGCGATGGATGCCGCCGGCACGCTCAAACGCGAGCTGGCGCTGAAAGGCCCCCAGGGGCCGGTCGTCGAGGTCGAAGGGCTCGGCGAGGTGATCATGCTCACCTCGAACAACTACCTCGGCCTCGCGAACCATCCGGCGATCATCGAGGCGGCCGAGAAGGCGGAGCGCGACTACGGCTACGGGCTCGCGTCCGTCCGCTTCATCTGCGGCACGCAGACCATCCACCGCACGCTGGAAGAGAAGATCGCGGAGTTCTTCGGCACCGAGGACACCATCCTCTACGGCTCCTGCTGGAACGCCAACGAAGGGCTGTTCCAGACCGTCACCACCGAGCAGGACGCGATCGTCTCGGATGAGCTCAATCACGCGTCGATCATCGACGGCGTCCGCCTGGCGAAGGCGCGGAAGGAGCGCTACAAGAACCGCGACCTCGCCGACCTCCGCCGGGCGCTCGAAGCGACCAAAGACGCGCGGAACAAGCTGGTGATGACGGACGGCGTCTTCTCCATGGAAGGGTCGCTCGCGCCGCTGCCCGAGCTGGTCGACATCACCCGCGAGTACGGCGCCTTCCTCGTCGTCGACGAGTCCCACGGCACCGGCGTCCTGGGCAAGACCGGACGCGGGACGGCCGAGGAGCAGGGCGTCTTCGGAAAGATCGACGCCTACACCTCCACCCTCGGCAAGGCTCTGGGCGGCTCGCACGGCGGCTTCACGACCGGACCGCGAGTGCTGGTCGAGTACCTCCGCCAGAAATCGCGCCCCTATCTGTTCTCCAACACCCTGCCCCCCGCGGTGGTGATGGGCTCCCTCGCCGCGCTGGAGCTCGTCCAGAAGGACACCAGCTTCATGGACCGCCTGCGCGAGAACACCCGCTACTTCCGCGAGCAGCTCACCGCGAAGGGCGTGACCGTGCGGGAGGGCATCCACCCCATCGTCCCGATCATCATCGGCGACACGGCCAAGGCGATCTCGATGTCGAAGGAGCTGTTGCAGCGCGGGGTGTACGTGTCGGGCTTCGGCTTCCCGGTCGTACCCCAGGGCCAGGCCCGCCTGCGCTGCCAGATCAGCGCCGCGCACACGCGCGACCACCTCGACCGCGCCATCGCGGCCATCGTAGACGTGGCGGGAATGTAGGGCGCGGCTTCAGCCCGCCCCCGGGCGGGGAGGGGGAACGCCCCCGCCCACGGGGGGGGGCGGGCTGAAGCCACGCCCTACATTGAGCCGTTCTAGGAGTGCGGCGGCGAGGGCGGCGGATGGGTGGGAGCCGCCGCTCTGGTAGGGCGGGCGGGGCGTCCTGGCCGTACCAGAGCGGTGGCTCCCACCCATCCGCCATCCTCGCCACCGCACTCCTAGAACGAAAAAAAGCGGCCGCGAAGGCGGCCGCTCCAAAGCGTGCGGGGGCGCACGGCCCCCGCACTCCCTCGTTACCCTCTCATCTTCAACGCGGCCGCGACCGCGAGCATCATCGCCAGCATCATCAACCCCCACTCCGACACCGTCGGCACCGCGGCCACTGCCGCGGCACCTACGGGGATCGGGGTCGACGTCGTGGTGTCGGTGTCGCCCTCGGTCGACGTCACGCTCGCGGTGTTCGAGATCGTGCCGCTGGTCGCCGTCACCTGCGCCGACAGCGTGATCGTCGCGCTGCCGCCGTTGACGATCGTGCCCAGGTTGCAGGAGACCGGATCCGAGGCGTTGCAGGTGCCCTGCGACGGCGTGGCGGAGATGAACGCCAGGCCCGCCGGCAGGTCATCCGTCACGACCACGTTCGTGGCCGACGACGGCCCGGCGTTCGTCACCGTGATCGTGTAGGTCACCGTGGCGCCCGGGGTCGCGACCGTCGAGGCGGTCGTCTTGGTGATCTCGAGATCGGCCTCCGCCGGAACGAGCGTCACGCCCGACGACGTGCTGCCGGAGTTCCCGGGGTTCCCGTCGGTGGCGTCGCTCGAGACCGCGGCGCTGTTCGTGACCGAGCCGCTCGTGCCGTTCGCTTCCACGACCAGCGTGAACGTCCGGCTCGCGCCGTTCGCCAGCGTGGCCGCGGTGCAGGTGATCGTGCCGCTGGTGCCGACCGCCGGGGTCGTGCAGTCGAAGCCGGCCGGCTCGGTGATCGAGCGGAAGAGCAGCGTCGCGGGCAGCGTGTCGGTCATCTCGACGTTCGTGGCCGCGTCCGGACCGTTGTTCGTCACCACGATCGTGTAGGTGATCGTGCTGCCGTCGGGCGCCGTGGCGGCGGGCGTCGTCTTCGTGATCGAGAGGTCCGCGGAGGCCGGGCCGATCGACGTGGTCGTGACGCTGGCGGTGTTATCCGCCGGGTCCGGATCGTTCGCGGAGCTGCCGCCGGTGACCGTGCTGGTGATCGTGCCGGTGCCGGTCACGTTCACGACCAGCGTGAACGTGCCGCTCTCGCTGACGGCCATGGACGCCTTCGAGCACGTGATCGCGCCCGTGGCTCCGACCGCCGGCGTCCCGCAGGTCCACCCGGCGGGCGCCACCAGCGACTGGAACGTCGTGCCGGCCGGCGTGCTCTGCGAGAACGTCGCGTTCGCGGCCGCGTCCGGACCGTTGTTCGTGATCGACTGCGTGTACGTGATCGTGTCACCCGGCGCCACCGGATCCGGCGCGTCGCTGTTCGTCACGGAGATGTCGGCGTTCGACACGTCGTACAGCGTCGTCACCTGCACCAGATTGTCCGTGCCGTCCGGATCGGCTTCGTTCGCGCCGGTCATGAAGTTCTGCGTGATGTTGTGGTCGCTGTTCGGATGCAGATCGTCGCTGGCCTCGGTCACCACGGTGAACACCGCGCTGGCGCCGTTGGCCAGCGACGCGATCGTGCATTCGTAGTTCGTGGCGTTCAGCAGCGTGCCTGCCGCCGGGGTGTTGCACGTCCAGCCCGCGGGCGCGACGATCGACTGGAAGCGGGTCTGCCCGCCGTTGCCGACGATGGTCATGGTCGCGTTCGTGGCCGGGTCCGGGCCCTGGTTCGTGACCGTCACGGTGTAGGTGATGTCGCCGTCCGGCGAGACCGGGTCCGGCGAGTCGGTCGCGGTGATGTTCATGTCCGCGTCGTTGACCACGTAGGCGGTGGTCTCCGTCTCCGAGTTGTCCGGGTTGTCCGGATCGGCTTCGTTCGCGCCGGTCAGGAAGACCTGAGTGATGGTGTGATCGCTGTTCGGGTGCAGGTCGTCGCTCGCCTCCGTGACGACGGTGAAGACCGCGCTGGCGCCGTTGGCCAGCGACGCGGCCGTGCACGTGTAGCTCGCGACGTTCAGCAGCGTACCCGGCGCCGGGGTGTCGCACGTCCACCCCGCGGGCGCGACGATCGACTGGAAGCGCGTCTGCCCGCCGTTGCCGCCGATGGTCATGGTCGGGTTGGTTGCGGAGTCCGGTCCCTGGTTGGTCACGGTGACGGTGTACGTGATGTCGCCGTCCGGCGAGACCGGATCCGGGGAGTCGCTCACCGTGATGTTCATGTCGGCGTCATTGACCACGTAGGCCGTCGTCACGGTGACCATGTTGTCGGGGTTGTCCGGGTCACTGATGTTGCTGAACGCCTGGAAGACCTGGGTGATGTTGTGGTCCGAGTTCGGGTGCAGGTCGTCGCTCGCCTCGGTCACCACGGTGAAGACCGCGACGCTCCCGTTCGAGAACGACGGGTGCGTGCACTGGAAGCCGGCCACGTTCAGGAGCGTGCCCGGCGCGGGCGGATTGCAGGTCCAGCCCGCGGGTGCGGTGAGCGAGACGAAGCGCGTCTGCCCGCCGTTGCCCGGGACGTCCATGGTCGTGTTGGTCGGCGTGTCCGGCCCCTGGTTCGTGACCGTCACGGTATAGGTGATGTCGCCGTCCGGCGAGACCGGATCGGGCGAGTCGGTCGCGGTGATGTTCAGGTCCGCGTCCGGCGTCGTGTACTGCGTCGTCACGACGTCGTCGTTGTCCTGCGAGTCGTCGGTCTCGTCACTGGCGCTGGCGAACACGCCGAAGTACGTCTGGAACGAGGTGTCGTTGATGCCGAAATTCTCGTCGTTTGCGGAGAACACGACCGTGAAGTTGCTCGTGCCCGGAGCCCACGTGGCCCGGCTGCAGGTGAAGGTGGCGTTCAGCGCGCCCACCGCCGGCGTGACGCAGCTCCAGCCTGCCGGCACCGTCACGGACTGGAAGGCCAGCGAGGAGTTCGGCACCACGTTGAAGTTCACGCTGCTGGCCGTGTCCGGACCGGAGTTCGTCAGCGTCACGCTGTAGGTGACCGTGCCGTCGGGGAAGACCGGGTCGGGACTGTCGGTGGCGGTCAGGGAGAGGTCGACCTGCGGCGAGTCGACGGTCGTCGTCGCCGTCTTCGCGTTGTTCGCGTTGTTCGGGTCGATGGTCGTGCCGGACGGGAAGAAGTTCGCGACGAGGTTCTGGTCGGGGAAGGCCGCCAGGCTCGTGTCGATGGTGGCGTTGATCGTGAGCACGTACGTCCCCACCGGGAGCGAGGGCTGGTTGCACGTGCCGTTGTTCCCGAGCCAGAAGCAGGTGAACCCGGCCGGCACGGAGTCGGTCGTATGGGCCATCCCGCCCGGAAGATTGATGTTCAGGCCTCCGCCCGTGGCCGGATCCGGCCCGTGGTTCGTGAGCGTGACCGTGTACGAGAGCGTCGCCCCCGGCGTGACCGGATCGGGCGCGTCGACCACCGACACGACCTCCTGGTCTGCGGTCTGGGCAAAGGCAATGGCGGGAAGGAGCAACAACACGAACAACGCACGACGCACGATCGTCATCACGAACAAAGACTCCTCTCTTTGTAACGGATCGCGCAAAACGGCGGGAAAGTCCCTCACGGCCCGGTTACAATCGATAACTCGATTCCCATGTCCGAGGTCACACAACTTCTCCGGGAGTGGAGCGGCGGGAGGCAGGAGGCGCGCGACGAGCTCCTCGGCCTGGTCTACGAGCCCCTTCGCGCCATCGCCAGCCGCCACCTCCACCGCGAGCGGGAAGGCCACACCCTCCAGCCCACCGCCCTGGTCAACGAGCTCTATCTCAAGCTCGTCGGGCAGCGCAGCGTGGCCTGGAACGACAAGGCCCACTTCTTCGCCGTCGCCGCCCAGGTCATGCGGCGCATCCTCGTCGACCACGCCCGGCGCAAGAAAAGCGACAAACGCGGCGGGGACATGATCCCGGTGACCATCGGCGCGGCCCTGGACCTCGCGGCCACGGAGAGCTTCGACGTCGTCGCCCTGGACGTGGCCCTGGAGACCCTCGAGAAAATCTTCCCGCAGCAGGCGCGGGTCGTGGAGCTCCGCTTCTACGCCGGGCTGACCATCGACGAGACCGCGTCCGTCCTCGGCGTCTCGCCCGCGACCATCAGCCGCGAATGGACCATGGCTCGCGCCTGGCTGCGCCGCGAGCTGAGCGCGCGATGACGGCATTCTGGGACGAGGTCCGCGATCTCTTCCACGCCGCGTCCGAGGCGCCGCCCCAGACGCGCGCCGAACTCCTGGCGAAGGCCGACACCGACGTGCGCAAGGAGGTCGAGTCCCTCCTGGCCGCGCACGACGAGCCGGGCGAGTTCCTCGACCGCTCCGTGTGGGACATCATCGACGCGCACGAGAACGAGCTGCTGGCCGGCTCGCTGATCGGCCCGTACCGAGTCGTCCGGCCCCTGGGACAGGGGGGGATGGGGACGGTGTTCCTCGCGGTGCGCGAGGGCGGCGACTTCACCCAGCGCGTGGCCATCAAGCTCGTCCGCGGCGGCGAGACCCTCGTGCAGCGCTTCCGCCAGGAGCGGCAGATCCTGGCCGGGCTCGATCATCCGAACATCGCCCGCCTCATCGACGGCGGCACGACCGCCGACGGGCTGCCGTACCTGGTCATGGAGTACGTCGACGGCACGCCCATCGATGTCTTCGCGGGGGGGCTGTCGACGGCCGGGAAGCTGCGTCTCTTCCTCCAGCTCTGCGACGCGGTGCAGTACGCGCATCGCAGCCTGGTCATCCACCGCGACATCAAGCCCGGCAACGTGCTCGTGACGGCGGAGGGCGTGCCGAAGCTGCTCGACTTCGGGATCGCCAAGCTCGCGTCGCCGGAGACGCGGGCCGACGCCACGGCCACCCGTCTGATGACCCCGGAGTACGCCAGTCCCGAGCAGCTCCTCGGACGCCAGGTCACGACCGCGACGGACGTGTACTCGCTCGGGGTGCTGCTGTTCGAGCTGCTCACGGGCGCGAAGCCGTTCGCGGCCGAGACCCGTATGGCGACGACGGAGGCCCCGCGGGCGAGCACGCAGGACCGCGCCCTGCGCGGCGATCTCGACACCATCCTGGCGTGCGCGCTGGACGTCGATCCCGCGCGGCGCTACGGCTCGGTGGAGCGGCTCGCGGACGACGTCCGCCGGCACCTCAGCGGGCATCCCGTGCTGGCCCGGCCGGCGACGTTCGTCTACCGCGCCACGAAGTTCGTGCGGCGCAACCTGCTGGTGGTCGCGGCGGGCGCGATCATCGTCGCGGTGATGGCCATCGCCTTCACGACGACGCTGCATCAGAAGAGGATCGCGGAGCGGCGTTTCGACGAGGTGCGCTCGCTCGCGCGGTCGGTCGTCTTCGAGCTGCACGACGCCATCGCGCCGCTGCCGGGATCGACCGCCGCCCGCGAGCTGCTCGTGCGCCGGGCGCTGGTCTATCTCGACAACCTCGCCAAAGAGGCCAGCGACAACGCGGAGCTGCGGACGGAGCTGGCCGGCGCGTACATGAAGATCGGCGACGTCCAGGGGCTGCCGTACCGCGCGAACCTCGGCGATACGGCGGGGGCGATGACCAGCTACCGCAAGGCCCTGCAGATCGCGGAGGGGACGGACGCGCAGGCGCTGGTCGCGGACCTGAATGACCGCGTGGGGATCGTCGCGCAACGCTCCATGCGGTGGGACGAGGCACTGGCCGCGCACGAGCGCGCGCGGGAGATCCGCGCGACGCTGCCGCCTTCGCCGGAGCTGGCCGGGACCTGGACGGCGATCGGCGACTGCCGCTACATCGGTCTGCGCTCCCCCTCGGCGCAGGAGGCGTACGAGTCGGCGCTGGACGTGCTGTCGCGCCTTCCCGTCACCCCGGAATCGCTGACCCAGTCCGCCCGCGCCCACCAGCGCCTCGGCGGTTTCTTCACCGGCATCATGCGCCGCGACTTCGCGCGCGCCATCCGGCACCACGACGCGGCGCTCCAGGCGCTCGAGCGCCGCAGCGCGCTCGACCCCGCCGACGCCGTGGCCCGCCGCAACTACGCCGACCAGATCGTGATGAAAGCCACCGCGCAGAACATCATGAAGGACGGCGCGGGCGCGCTCGCGTCGACCGAGCGCGCGCTCACCCTCCTGCACGAGCTGGCCGCCGCCGACGCGAAGAACATCGAGGCCCAGAAAGACCTCGCCTTCGCCTACGGCGAACAGGCCGCCGCCCTCACCCAGCTCGGCCGCCTCGACGAAGCCCGCCGCGCGTACCGGCGCGCCATCGCCATCCACGAGCAACGCCTGGCCAAAGACCCGTCCAGCGAAGAAGACCGCCGCGACCTCAACCGCCTGGCAGGCCAACTGGCCAAGATGTGAGTTCCTCGGGTTCCTCGGAGTTCCTCGGGTTCCTCGGAGGGAGCCCCCTCCCCTCCGAGGAACTCCGAGGAACCGAGGAACTCCGAGGAACTCCCTCCTGTGTCAAGTCTTGAAAGTTCCTCGCGCATCCTTCATCTTCATCCCTCACATCGTGCCCGTTCCCGATCGCTTCCGTTCGTCGTTTTCTCCGTCCACGCTCCAGACGCTCGAGGCGCATCAGTCGCGTTTCCGCGTCACCGATCTCCTCTTTTTCCGCGGCGCGTACACGGCGGACATCGTCGAGAACGAGCGGCGGCCCTACCGTCCCGTCCTCATCGCGAGCGGCGACAAGTTCACGCTGACGCGCTGCTCCTGTCAGCCGGCCATGAAGCCGCACGACCTCTGCCGCCACCTCGGCGTGCTGATCGCGCACATGAGCGACGCGTCCGGCGTGCTCGCGGCGGAGAAGTTCGAGCAGAGCATCTGGCGGGCGATCGCCTTCGCGTCGTTCAGCGAAGGGCGGACGATCGACGAGAACGGCATCACCGATCCGCGGGAGCTGCTCCTGCGCAAGTACGCGCTGACCCCGGCGGAACAGCAGCTCCTCGAGCGCGGCTCCGGCTCGCCGCGCCTCCAGTTCGAGAGCTCGCCCTGGTACCGGTGGGCGAAGGAGATGTTCGTGCGCGGCGCGGACGCGCGGATGGCGTTCCGCGACGGAGGCTTCCATCTCGAAGGGGCAAATGTGCCCATCCCGGCCGCCGCCGTCGAGCACATCATTGCCCACGCGCCTGAGATCGTCACCGCCAGCGGCTTCGAGATTGCAGCACAGACCCTGACGCCGTCGCTGCGCATCGAGATCACGCGTGGGCGGGCACTGCGGTTCTCGCCCGTCCTGCTCGGCAGCGCCGGCGTCATTCACGACCGCGCCGTCCTGCCGCGCTTCGGGAAGTTCTTCCTCATCGGCAACCGCCTCGCGTCGCCCATGCCCGCGCCCCCGATGTTCGCCGAGCGCTCGTCGAGCGGGCAGGCCGCGCTCTTCGAAGTCCGTCCCAGCGCCGGCCTGCCGTACGACCGCGAGAGCACGATCGCCGAGGATGGGGTGTTCGCGTTCGTGGAGCGGCATCATGCGGAGCTGGCGGGCATGCCCGAGTCGCTCGCGCCCGAGCCCGTGCGCAACGCCAGGCCCGTGCGCCTCGACGGCGACGTCCTCTTCGACTTCGGGGAGTCGCCGAGCCGACAGGTCGTCGAGTCGACAAGTGATCTCTCGACGACTCGACGGCTCGGCGACTCGTCCGCTCTCCTCGAAGTCGAGATCACCTTCATGGCCGGCGAGGAGGGCATCTCCGCCGCCGACGTTGCCCGCGCGCGCCGCGAGGGGATCCGCGCGCTGATCCGCGGCAACCTCTGGATCGACGTCACCGATCCGCAGTTCGCCTGGCTGGACGAGGCCACCGTCGGTCCGCGCGGGCACATCCTCGTCACCAAGCTCGAGCTGCTGCGCATCCGCGGCTCGCTGCGCGGCAAGGCCGTCTTCCGCGGCGACCGCACCTGCGAGCGCGTCTTCCGGCTGTTCGACGAGATCCAGACCGACAGCGAAGCGCCGCCGCCCTCGTCCCTCGGCCTCGACCTCTACGCCTACCAGCAGACCGGCTACCAGTGGCTCTGGCTCCTGCAGCAGAACGGCTTCGGCGGCCTGCTCTGCGACGACATGGGCCTGGGCAAGACCCATCAGGCCATCGCCCTCATCGCGGCACTGGTGAAAGCCGATCCGTCGCTGAACGTCCTCGTCGTCTGCCCCACGTCGCTCATCGATCACTGGAAAGACAAGCTCGCGCGCTACGCGCCCGGGGTGCCGATCACGCTCACGACGTACGGCCTCGTGCGCACGCGCATCGAGCAGTTCCGCGGGAAGCGCTTCGACCTGGTCGTGCTCGACGAGATGCAGACCATCAAGAACGCCGACACCGCGACGCACCACGCCCTCCGCGCCATCGACAAGCGCATCGCCATCGGGCTCACCGGCACGCCCATCGAGAACCACGAGGGCGAGCTGAAGGCGCTGCTGGACTTCGCCGTCCCCGGCTACCTACCGAAGTACGTCGACGACCGGGCCACGCTGCAGCGCCTGGTCCGCCCGTTCGTCCTGCGGCGCACGAAGGCGCAGGTCCTCACCGAGCTGCCGCCGAAGATCGTCGACAAGCGCTACTGCGAGCTGACCGGGGAGCAGCGCGCGCTCTATCGCCGGGTGCTGGAGGCGCGGGCCAGGCCGCTGCGCGCGCAGCTCCGCGCCGGCCAGGTCGTCTCCTACGTACACGTCTTCGCCGCGCTGAACTACCTCAAGCAGGTCTGCAATCACCCTCTCTCCGCCGGCGGCGGCTTCAGCGAAGACCTGCCCTCCGGCAAGTGGGATCTGTTCACCGAGATGCTCGACGGGTGCATGAGCAGCGGGCTGAAGGTCGTGGTCTTCTCGCAGTACCTCTCGATGCTCGACCTCATCGAGAAGCATCTGGTCGTGAACGACATCGGCTACGCCTCCATCCGCGGCGGCACGCGCGAGCGCGGGCAGGAGATCGCCCGCTTCCGCGACGACCCCGACTGCCGCGTGTTCACCGCCAGCCTCCGCGCCGGCGGCCTCGGTATCGACCTCACCAGCGCCTCCGTCGTCATCCACTACGACCGCTGGTGGAATCAGGCGCGCGAGGATCAGGCCACCGACCGCGTCCATCGCCTCGGCCAGACCCGCGGCGTGCAGGTCATCAAGCTGATCTCCCGCAACACGATCGAGGAGAAGATCGACGCCCTCATCGAGAGCAAAGCCACCCTCGCCACCGACCTGATCCGCCCGGACGATCCCTCGCTCGTGAAACAGTTCACCCGCGAAGAGCTGGACGAGCTGCTGGGGGAGTGACGGGACCTGAGTTCCTCGGAGTTCCTCGGAGTTCCTCGGAGTTCCTCGGGGGGATCCGAGTCTCAGCCCCCCGAGGAACCCCGAGGAACCGAGGAACTCCGAGGAACCGAAAGCGTGATCCAGATCACGTTCCCTTTACATAAAAGACTCTTTCCGTCCGCCCTCGGATTCGGGATAATAGCCGCCTCATTTCAGATCGGAGCGTCCGGGCGATCTGTCCGGACAAACAATTCGCAGGCGTATAGCGCGTGTGGGCGCGCGAAACACCACTGGAGGGTTCTCAAATGCGGACGGCGTATACGGTAGCCGTATGTCTATTGGCTTTTGCGGCCATGGGCGGCACCATCACTTCCATCGACCCGGCATCCATACCCTATCGAGGCGGTGAGTTCTTTCTCACCGTGAACGGGTCGTCTCTCGACAACACGATCGTCTTCGACGGTCCGGCGGGTCATTTCGAGCTCGAGGCCAACGCGAGCGACGTCGGCTACGTGATCAGTTGGATCCCCATGGACATCGTCAACGATCCGGGGACCTACACGGTCTACACCACGGGACGGAACGGCGACTCGAACCGGGTCAACTTCACCGTCACGAAGCCGGGCCGCCCGCCTCTCACGCTGCACCTCCCCGAGGTGATCACGGCGCTCGCGAAATCGCGCCTCGGCAACATCATCCGCTATGAAGTCAACGCCATCGGCGGCGAGGGAACGATCACCACCAAGTGCGATCCCGAGTCGGGGGCGACCTTCCCGTACGGCGAGTCGTCCATCCGCTGCGTCGCCTACGACCTGGCCGGCAACAAGGCCGACGGCGTGATCTCCGTGAAGGTGTGGGACGGCACTCCGCCGTCGATCAGCATCCCGAAGTCGTTCCAGGTCCCGGCCGACGACGACAAGGGCGCGTACGTGAAGTTCGAGACCTCCGCGATCGACGAGATCGACGGCGGCGTGCGCGTGGTCTGCTCGCACGAATCCGGCGCGCTGTTCCCCAATGGCCGGACGAACGTCACCTGCGACGCCACCGACGAGGCCCTGAATCTCGCCACCGGCTCGTTCGAGGTCTTCGTGCAGCCGAAAGAGGTGGGCCGCCTCGCGCTGAAGGTGCCGGACAAAGTCGTCGAAGTGGCGACCGATCCGGAAGGCGTCGAAGTGTTCTACGAGGCCATCGCCTACGGCAGCGCCGACCCCGATCCCATCGTCCAGTGCGAGCCGCCCTCGGGCTGGTTCTTCCCGATGAAGGTCACCAAGGTGTACTGCACCGCGGAAGACGATTTCGGCAACCGCGCGGAAGCCGGCTTCTACGTCGAAGTCGTCGACCGTCTCGGCCTGAAGCTCCCCGACGTCAACGCCGAGGCCACGAGCCCGTCCGGTACGGAAGTGACCTGGGAAGCAATCGCCGAGGACTGGACCGAGGCGATCACCTGCTCGCCGGGCTCCGGCTCCGCGTTCGGCCTGGGCGCGACCACCGTCGACTGTGAGTCGACCGACGCCAGGGGCCGCCGCGCGGGCGGTTCGTTCAAGGTGAACGTCGCCGACACCATCGCCCCGCACATCGGCCGCATCCGCGCCATCGCGGGCGCCGCAGCGGGCAAGGTCGTGCCGGTGCAGATCGAGGTCGAGACCACCGACGCGGCCGACGTCATGCCGCTCTGCTCCCTGTCCGCCCTCACCGACGAAGCCGGCGGCGCGTTCGACGGCCGCGTCAAGGGCAACCTGGAACTCGAAGTCCGCGACACCACGCGCCCCTTCCGCGTTCAGGTGAGCTGCGTCGACGCCTCGGGCAACCGCTCGACCGACAGCACCGTCATCAACCTCGGCGAGAAGCGCTTCCGCAACCAGACCCTCCAGTAGCGTTCCCTCTCGACATTCTCCCCGGCCGCCAGGCCGGGGAGAATGTAGGGCGCGGCTTCAGCCCGCCCCCCTCAGCGCATCCCGGTTGCCCAGGGGATGACCGAGAAAATCAGCAGCGTGATGACGATGGCCGCGGCGATGTCGAGCAACAGGCCGCTGCGCGCCATGGCCTTGACGCGCACCAGGCCCGTCGCGTAGACGATCGTGTTCGGCGCGGTGGCCACCGGGAGCATGAACCCCGAGGAGGCCGCGAGCACGGCGGGGAGCATCAGCAGGTAGGGGTGCACGCCGATGGAGGTCGCGAGCGCGGCCGCGATCGGCATCATCGCCGTCGCCGTGGCCACGTTCGACGCCACCTCGGACAGCAGCGTCACCACGATGCACACGGCCACGATCATCAGCACCGGCGGCCAGTCCCCGACGAACGACAGGCGCGCGCCTGCCCACTTCGAGAAGCCGCTCGCCTCCAGCGCGTCCGCCAGCGCGAACCCGCCGCCGAAGAGGACCAGCACGTCCCACGGGATCCGCTTGAACTCCTCGAAGCCGAGCAGGCGCTCGTCCCTGGAGACGGGGAGGAGGAACGCCAGGAGCGCCATCGCGATCGCCACCGTGGCGTCGTTGATCATCTTCCCCGCGGGGAAGAGATCGCCCCAGGCCGGGCGGAAGATCCAGAGGAGCGCGGTCGCGATGCAGAGCGCGAGGGCCGTCTTCTCGCCGCGCGACATCGCGCTCGGCTGCGTCACGCCCAACTGCTCGAGCGGGATGGCGTCGCCCTTCGGCACGCGCGCGGTGATGACCACGATCAGCCAGCACACGGGCACGAGCACGACCAGGTACGCGACGCCGAAGACCATCCACTGCGCGAACGTGATCGGCGGCAGGTTCGGGAAGAGCTGCCGCGCGGCGCCGAGGAAGATCACGTTCGTCGGCGTGCCGATGGGCGTGCCGATGCCGCCGAGCGACGCCGCATAGGCGACGCCGAGGAGCGTGGCTTCCGCCGTGCGCGCTTCCTTCCCCAGGCCGGTGACGACCGCCACGGCGATCGGCGTCATCATCAGCGTGGTGGCCGTGTTCGAGATCCACATCGAGAGGAACGCCGTCACCAGGATCACCGCAAACACGATCCTGCGCGGCTCGGTCCCCACGCGGCGCAGCGCGAAGAAGGCCATCCGCCGGTGCAGCCCCCACCGCTCGAACGTCGACGCGACCAGGAAGCCGCCCATGAACAGGAACACCGCGGAGCTCGCGTACGGCGCCGCGGTCTTCTCCATCGTGTTGATCCCCGCCAGCGGAAACGCCACCAGCGGGATCAGCGCGGTCATGGCCATCGGAACCGCTTCCGTGAGCCAGAGCAGCGCCATGAGCAACGCGACGGCCGCGGTGAAGCGGACGTTCTTCGTGAAGTCCGCCGTCGCCGGCACGAGCAGCAACAGCCCCGCGAGCAGCAGACACACCGCGGCCTTCTGGATGGAGATGGTGTTGGACAACGGAAGAATGGTACACGACCCCGCTGTCATCCTGAGCCGGCGGAGCGCGGCGAAGGACCCCCTGCCTGATGCGCGGACGTCGCAACCTGCAGGGGTCCTTCGCCGTCTACGCGGCTCAGGATGACAGCGCTGTAGATTCGTGCGCGACCGGGGCCGCCGCGGGCCGCCACCCGATCCGGCGTACGATCGCCGTCAGCGCCCAGCTGATGAGGATCGCCGCGACCGTCACGATCGCGCCTTTCGCCGCGCCGGACAGCGGCGCGCGGAGCATCGCCAGTTGCAGCCAGCTCACGCAGGCGTAGTGCACGAGGTAGATGCCGAAGGCGTTCGCGGACAGGCTGTCCGCGACGCGGTTGCTCCTCCTCGCAAAGCGCACGAACAGCGCGATGAACGCCAGCGACGACGCCGCGCACGAGAGCACGAACGCGAAGTTGCCGATCGCGGACAGCACCGGCCCCGGACCGCCCTTCGTCGAGATGATGACCACGAACATCACCACCGCGAACGCGAACGCCAGCAGCGACGCACCCCCCCACAGCGGCCAGCGCCGCGCGAGCTTCCCGTCGCGCGCGAACAGCCCGCGGTCGACGCCGTACGCGCCGAGCGCCGCGCCGATGAGGAAGTACGCGCCGTAGTGCGCGAGCCGGGAGATCTGCACGAAGAACGGCCCCGCCTTCACCCATTCCATCGGGGAGAACGCCGCGGCCATCGGCAGATAGGCGAGGGCGGAGATCCCGGCAAGCGCGAGGAAGAACACGGCCGGTCGCTCGCCGAGCGACCCGAGCTTCCCGGAGAGGCGCGGCAGCAGCGCAAACACGCTGACGAACAGCAGCAACACCCACAGGAACCACGCCGGCCCCGCGGGCCACGAGCCGAGCGCGAGCCACTGCTGCACGAACGGCTTCGCCTGCGGCGAGATCTGCAGGAACGTAGGCAGGTACGCCAGCGGCGCGAGCAGCGCCGCGGAGACGGCGAACCCGAGGCCGAGCTTCGTGAAGCGGTCGCGCAGGAAGGTCTTCGCGCCCTTCTTCGCCAGGCTCCCCCACGCGAAGACGCCGGAGATCAGGAAAAGCAGCGACATGAAGAACATGTCGTTGAACGCCACGAACAGGTCGATGCCCTTCCCCTTCGCGGAGTCGACCACCGGGAACGCCGCCCAGAGCAGCGACTCGCCTTCCAGCGACGGGGGCGGCGGCGGCGCGTACGGGTGATACGCGAGCACCGCGTGATGGGCGACGACCAGGAGCGTCAGGAACATGCGGAGATAGCCGAGGGGGACGTTGCGGGCCATGAGGACCTCTCTTTCGGAAAAAAGGCACACGCGTAGCGGACCTCCGCCGCGGGTGCGGTGTTAGTGGATGAAGCGGTCAGTCAGCGATCAGAGGAAATCGCGCTTCCGCGCCTGGAAGACGAACGCGAGACCGAGCAGCACGGCGATGGCGGCGAGCTCCGCGCCGAGGAGCGCGAGCACGGTCGGGTCCCACACCGCGCCGCGGCCTTTCATCCCGCGCTCGATGCTCGGCATGTGGGAGACCCAGTAGAGAAAGAACTGCAGGAACAGGTTGGTCACGCCCATCGCGCAGAGCGTCCAGCCCTGCGACTCGGTGACGATGGCCACCGCCAGTACGAGGACGTAGCTGGCCAGGATGTAGGTCAGGGCCACCGTGGCGAACGGGAGGAGCGCTCCCGATCGCGCTCCTTCGGAGCTCAGGAGCAGCGCCGCGCCTCCCGTGAGGAGCCCCCACGGAACGAGAAAGATCGACAGGTTGGCCAGGACCTTGGCCGCGGTGTACTCCTTCGGCGAGATCGGAAGGGTCATCAGGAACGGAAGCGTGTGCTCCGTTCTCTCCTGGACCACGGTGACGATGGCCAGGTGGATGCCGATGGTGATCATGAAGGTGATGAGCAGGACCGTCCCGGCGTAGAACGACCAGCCCGTGCCCAGGGCCACGACGCCGAGCCCGAGCAGCCCGCCCGCGGTGTAGGCGGCGATGGGCCGCCGCTGGAAGTACCAGTCCTTGAGGACGAGGTGCTTGATCATGTGCGCGTTCATGCGACTTTCCCCTCTCTTCTGCTCATCACGTTGGCGACGAAGATCTCCTCGAGCGTCATCGGGTCCACGGCGTGGACGGTCGCGCCGGCGTGCTGGTATGCCGCCGCCATGGCCGGGTCGTAACTGCTCGTGGTGATGACCGACAGCCGGCCGCTGCCGGCCGTGGCCACGATGCCCGGCAGCGACGGCAGCACCACGCCCGGCGGGACGTCGATGCGCATGCGCCGCCAGCGGTCCAGGAACGACTCCTTGTCGCCGCGGTCGACGATCCGGCCGCGGTCGATGAAGGCGATCTGGTCGGAGATCTGCTCCACGTCCAGCGTGTTCTGCGACGAGAAGAAGATCGTCCGCCGCTCGTCCGCCAGCACCTCCATCAGCTCGCCGAGGACTTCCTGCCGCGCGACCGGATCGAGGCCGGTGGTCGGCTCGTCCAGCACCAGGAGACGCGGGCGGCGGGCCAGCATCAGCAGCAGCGACGCCTTCACCCGCTGGCCGTGCGACAGTCCCTTGATCTTCTGCTCGGCGTGCAGGTCGAACCGCCGCAGGAGCAGGTCCGCATAGGACGGGTCCCAGCCCGGATAGATCGAGCGGACGAACTCCATGTGCCATCGCAGGGTTCCCGGCCCGTAGAGCCGCATGTCCTCCGACGCGAACCCGACGTCGCGCCGCGCCACGTCCTGCCGCTCCGGCATCGGCTCGCCCATCAGGCGCACCGTGCCGCGGTCCGCCCGGACCAGGCCCATGAGGATCCGGATCGTCGTCGACTTCCCCGCGCCGTTCGCGCCGATGAAGCCCAGGATCCCTCCCGCCGGAAGCTGGAGATGGATGTCCTCGAGCGAGAAGTGCGGGTACTTCTTGCTCACCCCTTCGAGATGCACGGCCGTTTCAGTCATGGTTCTCCTCGCTCGCTCGTTCCGCCAGTTCGCGCAGCCGCTCCGCCAGCTCCTCGGCCGGGATCCCGAGGAGTCCGCCCAGCCGGACGACCTGGGCGAGGTGGTGCGCCAGCTCCTCGTCGTAGAGCCGCGGGCGCAGGTCCGGATTCGAGGCCACCGTCGACCCCTTCCCGTGCTGCGTGACGATCACGCCCTCCCGCTCCAGCTCCAGGTAGGCGCGCTTGATGGTGATGACGCTGACCCGCAGCGCGATGGCGAGCTGCCGGATCGAGGGGATCTCGTCCCCCGGCTTCCAGTCGCCCACCCCGATGCGCTCCTTGATCTGCTCCATGATCTGGAGATACATCGGCCGCCCGTCAGCCTTGGAGATCACCAGTGAGCTGTGCATATCCACATACTCAGTATATACAGTGGTCCGGGTCGGGGCAAGGGGTGTTCAGGGTAAGTGGGCAACGAACCCCGGGCGAATCCGGCATCGATCCCGGGCGAATCCGGCATCGATCCCGGGCGAATCCGGCATCGATGCCGGGCGAATCCGGCATCGATCCCGGGCGAATCCGGCATCGATCCCGGACGAATCCGGCATCGATCCCGGACGAATCCGGCGTCGATCCCGGACGAATCCGGCGCCGATCCCGGATCAAACCGGCGCCGATTCCCGATCAATCCGGCGCCGGTCCCCGACGAATCCGGCACCGATCCCGGGCGAACCCGGCACCGATCCCCGACGAATCCGGCACCGATCCCGGACGAATCCGGCACCGATCCCGGACGAATCCGGCATCGGTCCCGGATGTCTCCGCCATCGGTCCCGGATGTCTCCGCCATCGGTCCCGGATGTCTCCGGCATCGGTCCCGGATGTCTCCGCAATCGGTCCCGGATGTCTCCGCCATCGGCCCCGGATGTCTCCGGCATCGGTCCCGGATGTCTCCGCAATCGGCCCCGGATGTCTCCGCCGTCGGTCCCGGATGTCTCCGCCATCGGTCCCGGATGACTTAGCTTCGTTCTAGGAGTGCGGTGGCGCGGGTGGCGGATGGGCGGGAGCCACCGCTCTGGTAGGGCGGC
>DASUSN010000053.1:0-81147 GCA_036375075.1 Thermoanaerobaculia bacterium
CACACGCTCGACGGACTGGCCATCCTCGGCGCCGAGGGAACGTTTCGCGTTTTCCGGCTGCAGCGATCCGTGCCGGAGCTGGCGATCGTCGCCGACACCTTTCACACCAAGCCGCTGCGCCGCTTCCTGCAGTCGGTCGACCGCTACCAGGTGCTCGCGCTGACGCGCCACGAGATCGAGCTGTTCGAAGGGAACCGTGACGCCATCGACCGGGTCGACCTCGCGCCCGGAGTGCCACGCACCATCACGGAGGCGCTGGGGGAGGAGCTCACCGAGCCGCATCAGACGGCCGGCTCCTACAACGGCGCCGGCGATCCGGCGATGTACCACGGGCATGGCGGCCGAAAGGACCAGACCGAGATCGACGACGAGCGCTTCTTCCGTGCCGTCGACCGGGCCGTGCTGGCGCATCACTCGCGCCCCTCCGGCCTGCCGCTGATCCTGGCCGGGCTCGCGGAACACCAGGCCGTCTTCCGCAGCGTCACTCACAACCCGTTCGTCGTCTCCGCCGGGATCGCCGTGCACCCGCGCGCCCTCGATCCGAGCGAACTGCGGCGGCTCACGTGGGAGGTCATGGAACCGGAGTACCTCGCGCGCCTGGACCGCTTGTCCGACTCCTTCCGGCAGGCGAACGCGCACGGGCTCGGCAGCGATGACCTCACGCGGGTCGCCGTGGCCGCCGCCACAGGCCGCGTGGCGACGCTTCTGATCGATGCCGACCGGCACATCCCGGGACGTCTGGACCCGGCCAGCGGCCAGATCGAGCACGCTCCGCTCGCCGACCCCGAGGTGGACGATCTGCTCGACGACCTCGGCGCCCTGGTCGAGGATCGAGGCGGCCGCGTCTTCGTCGTCCCCTCGGCGATGATGCCTTCAGCGTCCGGCGTCGCCGCGGTCCTTCGCTACTGACGAGGCCTCTGGCTACTGGACGACGAGCGGCCGCGTCATGCCGCGTTCCTCGTGATCCGCGACGGGACAGTACACCTTGTACGTCCCGGCGCGGAGATCGACCACGAGCTTCGCTGACTGTCCCGGCTGCAGCGTGCGGTCGAGCGCCTTCTCGATCCCTTCGCCTTCGACCTCGAAGCTGTGCTCGTGCGACCCCGCGTTCGTCACGTTGAACGTGTACTGAGCGGGCATGAGCGTCTCCGGCAGGCCGGTGATACGGTAGTCGGCGAGCGTCACCTGCACGTCCTTCTGCAGCAACGCGATCGTGCCCGGCGGCGCGGTGGCCTGCGCCGCCTTCGGGTCGAAACGGGCGTCGGCGGTGTCGGGGGAGGTCGTCACCGTGTCGGAGGACGCCGCCGTTTCCGCCGGAGCAGGCTCCTCCCGCGCACACGAGATCGAGGCGGTGACGAGCAGAAGAATGCACCATGTCCGCATGGCCACCCTCCGTGCAGGTGCCGCACCAGATGCATGGCAGGCCATGCACGAATCCTGCAGCCGGACTGAACCTGTGATGACGACCTCGCCGCCGCTGCATCCTTCCGACCCGCGCGTTCCGCTGGCGCTCGAACGGACATTCCTCGCGTGGATCGCGGCGGCATTCGACCGGCCATAGGAGCGTTGCATGCACACCGTCGACACCCAGCGCGTGCGTCTGCTCGTCCAGCTCGAGCGGTTGCTCGAACGCCCTCTCGTCATCCTGTCGCTGGTCTGGGTGGTCATCGCCGCGATCGAGCTCACGCGCGGCCTGAGCCGCGCCGGCGAGATCGCCAGCGTTGCCATCTGGATCGTCTTCATCGGCGACTTCGTCCTGAAGTTCGCGATTGCCCCGCGGAAGCTCGCGTTCGTCAAAAGGAACTGGCTTTCCGCGCTGTCGCTGCTGCTGCCGGCGTTGCGCGTCTTCCGCATGGCACGCGCCTTTCGCGTGGCGCGCGCGGCGCGCGGCCTGCGGCTGGCGAAGCTGCTCGGATCGCTCAACCGCGGCATCCGCGCGCTCCGCCAGGGCCTGCGCCGCCGCGGCGCGGGCTACGTCGTGGCCGCAACCGCCCTCGTCCTCCTCGTCGGCGCGGCCGGCATGATGGCCTTCGAGAGCGGCGGTCCGGCCGACGAGGCCTTCCGGAGCTATCCCGACGCGCTCTGGTGGACGGCGATGCTGATGACCACCATCGCCTCCGAGCGGTGGCCCGCGACCGGTGCCGGCCGCGCGTTGACGCTCTTCCTTTCCCTCTACTCCATCTCCGTCTTCGGCTACATCACGGCCATGCTGGCATCGCTCTTCGTCGAGCGGAGTGCGCAGCACGACCGGCGGGTGGAAGAAGCTCCCGGCACAATGCATTGAACACCATGCAATGACGGTATCCGATCTCGCCTCGCGCGTTCGTGAGGCGGCCCCTCACGCCGGCCGGCTCCTCGCCGCGGGCGTCTCGCAGATCCGCTTTCTGGCCGGCAGGTTCCTGCTGGTCACACTGGTCCTGGTCGGCGCCCTCTGCGGAGTGCTGGCGGTCCTGTTCCATCGCTACGTCGAGCTCGCGCGCGACCTGCTCATCGGGCGTGCGCTCGAGCAGCCGGGGTGGCTGCGCGTCGTGCTCGTCCTCGCCACGCCCGCCATCGTCTTCGCGCTCCTGGCCTGGTTGATCGGGCGGCTGGCGCCGCGCGCGATCGGGGCAAACCTGGCCCGCGTCCGGCGCGCCTACAACGAAGATCCGCACCTCCTCGGCGCCCGCACCGTCGGCGCGACGTTCGTCGCAACGCCGCTCTCCCTCGGCGCCGGCGCGCCGCTCGGCCCCGAAGGCCCGATCGTCGTCGTGACCAGCGGCGTCTCCGTCGGGCTGGCCCGCCTGCTCCATCTGCCGCGAAAGGCCGTGCGGGCGATGATCCCCATCGGCACCGCCGCCGGCATCTCCGCCATTTTCAATACGCCGATCACCGGCGTCGTCTTCGCGCTCGAGGAAGTGATCGGCACGTCGCAGCGTGGCATCCTCGGCGGCGTGCTCGTCGGCTCGGTGGCGGCGGCGGTCGTCGAACGGATGCTCCTCGGCGGGCGTCCGCTGCTGGCCGCGCCGTTCTCGACGTGGACGGACCCGCGCGAGTTCCTCGGATTCGCCGTCGTCGGCATCATCGCCGGCATCACCTCCGGTCTCGCCATCGCGCTGGCGCACCGGCTCAAGCGGCGCTGGTCCGCGGCCATGCCGTCGACCGTCAAGCGCGCGGCCGTCGCCGGCCTGCTCATCGGCGCCGCCGGCCTGCTCGCGCCGGAGATCCTCGGCGTCGGCTACGACTCCGTCTCCTTCTGGCTGCACGGCGGCGGCAGCACGACCGACACCGGCATCGCCTTCGCGGTCAAGCTGCTCGCGTTCATCCTCGCCATCAGTGCCGGCATCATCGGCGGCACGTTCGCTCCTTCGCTCTTCATCGGGACGGCCCTCGGCGCGGCGATCGGCCAGGGCGCGCTCCAGCTCTTTCCGGAGATGAACATCGATCCGAAGGCCTATGCAATTCTCGGCATGGGCTCCTTCTTCGCCGGTCTGATGCGCAGTCCGATCGCCGCGGTGCTGATCGTGGTCGAGCTCACCCGCGACTACGAGCTCATCGTTCCACTCATGCTCGGGGTGTCGCTCGCGGTCGCGGTCTCGCGGCGCATCTCGCGCCTCAGCGTCGTCGAGCAGCAGATGATCGACGAAGGCTCGATCGAGGAGCCCGAGGGGAACGATCCGCTCGCGGGCATCCGCGTCGCCGAGACCATGACCACCGATCTCGTGACCATCCTCCGCGACGCCACGGCCGCCGAGACCGCGCGCCGCATCAGCGGCACGCGTTTCATGTTCTACCCCGTCGTGCAGGAGGACGGCCGGCTGGAGGGTGTCGTCTCGCGCGTCGCGATCGAGGAGGCGGCGCGTACGGACCGCGCGCAGGACCCGGTCCGCACGCTCGCCGAGGAGCCGCGGCTCGTCGCCGCTTCCGGAGAGCTCATCGTCGATGTCGTCCGGCAGATGCACGTCCGCGGCGTGGACCGGTGTCCCGTGATCGACGGCCCCTTGTCCCGCCGCGTGATCGGCTTCCTCAGCCCGTCCGACATCCTGCGCATCCGCATCCGCGACGCACGCGACCCGGAGGAGGCGTTCGAGCTGTTCGAATGAGAATCCGCAATCGCTTTCTGCCGGTGTTGATCCTCGCCGCGCTGGTCGCATGCCGCGGGAGAGAGAAGCCCGCGCGCGTCGCCGTCGTCACCACGCCGGACGTCGCTGGAATGGGGGTGGCGGCCATGTTGACGGAGCGGTTCGCGCGCGAGAGCAAGGTGCAGGTGAGCCTCATCGTCACCGAGGAGCGGCTCGTTGCGGAGCTGGTCGAACGCGGCATCGCCGACGCCGTGCTCACCGTGTCGCCGGTCTTGCAGCAGGACCTCCGGAAGCGCGGCGCCGTGCGCCTGGCGCAGACGATCGCGTACAACGACTATCTCCTCGTGGGCCCGAAGCGCGACCCCGCGCGCGCGAAGACGGCCAGAACCGCGGCCGAGGCTCTGCGGAGGATCGCGCGTCGCGACCGCGCCTTCTGTTCGCCCGTCGACGTGCCGGAGTTGCGGCATCGCGAGGCGCTGCTGTGGGAGGCCTCGCCGGCGGAACCGCGCGACGATCGCCGTTACCGCGTCTGCCGCGGCTCGGCGGGGGAGGTGCTGGAGGAGGCTTCGCGGCGCGGGGCATATACGCTCACGGACCGCGCGACGTTCGAGGACGCGGGAAAAGCCGTGGACCTGGTTCCGATCCTCCAGGGCACGCCGCTGCTCCACAACGATCTGGCGCTCCTGCTCCTCCGCACACCCAAGCGCAACCCGAATGCAGAATGGCTCGTCCAGTGGGTCATGTCATACCGGGGCCGCGACGCGATCGAACGGTACCGGTACGACGGTGGACGCCGTCTGTTCATGCGCGAACGCTGACGCGGGTCGCTTAACGTCATGGTACACCATATATCCGCACGCGTCTTGCATTGACTGGACGGCATGGGACGCCGCATTCTCGTCGTCGAGCCGTACGAGGCCATCCGGGAGTTGCTTCGGGCAGCTCTGCGTCGTACCGGGCACGACCCCGAGGCGGTGGAAACAGGCAACGAAGCGATCGCGGCGATGGAGCGCGAGCATTTCCCGTGCGTCGTCGTCGGCTCACCGGTCGTCGTGGAGGCGGCTGATACAAAGGTGCTTTTCCTCGAGTACGTCGAGCATCACTGCCCGCAGTGGAGGCCATGCCTCATCGTCGTCACGACTCATGTCGAAGCGGGACAGATCGTCGAGGCCTCGGAGAGGCTGCGAGTCTGCGCGGTTCTGGCCAAGCCGTTCGCCGCGGACGATCTGCTCGAGGTGGTCGACGGCTGTCTCGCCGGCCGCCACGCGCCAACCCGGTGGATCGGTATACCGCAGCATGGGTCCGCGCCGGCTACGGCGCCGCCAATGGCCGCGACGCCTGACGTTTCGAAGTGACCCCCGGACGCTTGGATGGTACGCCATCTGCTTCGCTCTTCTCCCGGAGGAATCCCATGGATCAGCCGAAATGTGGCCACGACAAGTGTCATTGCAACGGGACGGATCTGAAGGGTGACGGCTACTGCTCGCCATCGTGCCGCGAGAGACGGACCGGCGCCGACGGCCGCTGTGCCTGCGGACACCCCGACTGCCGGTGAAGGAGCGACCCGGAGGGTAATGCCTGACGCTCAGCGAAGCGGGCCCGGCCCCGGTACGTAGGTCGAAAACTCCGCGCGTTCTGCGTGACCGGGCGTCACGCACACCAGCGCGTACGTCCGTTCCGTGAGCCTCGCCTGCAGCACCGAACGTCCGGCGGCCGGTAGCGCTGCCGGCACCGCGATGCCGGCAGCGCCGCGCAGCACCAGGTCGTGCGGCGCCGCGGTCTCGTTCGTGATGTGAAACACCGTGTGCCCGCGCGGGATGAGCTCGCGCATCGAGATCCCGGCCCGGTCCAACATCACGAACTGGGTCCCCGGCGCGAGCGCATCCGCCGGAACCGGGCTGCCGGAGGTCGTGATCATCGGCCGGTCGTTCAGCGTTGCCGTTTGTGTCGTCGCCGGTCGCGGCTTCGCGGGTGCGATCGTCGCCGTGTCCGCGACGCGCTCGCCTCGGCACCCGGCGAGAAGGAGGAAGACGAGGAGCATCCACCACTGCTTCACGGTTGCCGTGGCCTTCAAGAAGCATTCCGCCGGCGTGCAGTGACTGCACCGGAGCACTCCGCGTTCACTCTCCAGTTCCAGGGCGTGCGAGTGTTTGCCCGTCGATCGATGACTCGGCAGCGCCGAGGACGAACGACATCATCGTCAGCATCAGCACGATCAGCGTGATCGTCACGTACAGCCGATCTCCCCTATAGGGGGGAGAGCCAAACCGGGCCTGACGCGGTATACCGCAGAGAAACGTTCTTCACCCCGAGCTTCAGGAGACGCCATGACCCGACTCACTCATTTCCGACACGCAGCGACCCTTTTGATCACGATCGTCGCCGGCGGCGGTGTTGCACTGGCCGACGACGCAGCCATTTCGGCGATCCCCTTCGTAATGACCTTACCTTCGGGGTACGGTGAATTCACGCGCCAGGTCCAAACCGTCCCATCCCCCGAAGGCGACATTGAGACGACGACCTGGATCTCAAAGGCGCTGTCGACCGAGGCGGTGGTCGTGACGATGAGCACGATGCCGGCAAAGATTCTCGATCCGCAGAAGCTCATCACAAGTACGCGCGCATCGCTTCTCGAGAGCCTCGGCGCCACTCTCGAGAGTGAACAGCCGCGGGCCGGCGACGTGCCGTCGACACGCGTGCTGTTCAGGACCGACGCTGCGTTCTTCCGTGCGCGATTCACCGTCGTAGCGGATCGCATGTACCAGTTGCTGTACGTCGGCCGCTCCGCGGAGCAGCGCGCCGCAGCGCCCGTCGCGCAGATGTTCGAATCCTTCCGGATCACCGGTGCGGGCAGCGATTAACCGCAAGCGTGAACGGAACAACGCCCAGAGTTGCTCCAGCCGCCGCTGGAGCGGAAATTGCTTGGTATGCCATTCGGTTCAACGTAGCACAAGGGTGCGGACCTCACGTCCGCAGGACCAGGAGTGGTCGGGCCGCCATTCCCGGAACGGATGCCGTTCCGACATTCACCATTTCGGAGGCTCCTTGCTTCAGTCCCGCCTGCAGATTGCTCAGGTCCCGCGCGTTGCGCCGCCGTCGCGTCTTCATCAGCTCACGCTCGAGCTCCGCCACCGTCCGCTCGTCGTCGTCTCCAACCGCGAGCCGTACGTCCACGAGCATGGCGACGGCGGCATCGTCGTCCAGCGGCCGCCCGGCGGCCTCGTGACCGGTCTGGAGCCGCTGCTGCGCGCGTCCGGCGGCACGTGGATCGCCCATGGCTCCGGCAGTGCCGACTTCGATGGCACCGGCCCGGACGGCCTCGTCGCCGTGCCGCCCGAGGACCCGCGCTACCGGCTCCGCCGCCTCTTCCTCACACCCGAGGAGGTCGAGCGCTACTACTGCGGCTTTGCCAACGAGGCGCTCTGGCCGCTCTGCCACCTCGCCTACGCGCAGCCGCGGTTCCGCGATGCGGACTGGCAGGCGTACCGCACCGTCAACGCCCGCTTCGCCCGCGCCGCCGCGGCACACGCGGCGAAGGGCCTCGTCTTCGTTCAGGACTACCATCTCGCGCTGGTCCCGGCGGCGATTCGCGAGGCGGTCCCCTCCGCCGAGATCGCGCACTTCTGGCACATCCCCTGGCCGAACGTCGAAGTGGCGTCGATCTGTCCGTGGATGGGGGAGCTCGTGGCGGGCCTCCTCGGCGCCGACGTCCTCGGCTTCCACACGCGGCAGCATTGCCGCAATTTCGTCGAGACGGCGCGGGCGCTCGTTCCCGGATGCCGCATCTCGGCGGCCGGCGACGCGATCGAGCTCCGCGGACACCGCACCATCGTCCGTCCGTATCCGATCAGCATCGAATGGCCTTATCCCGCCGCCTCGGACGCCGACGGCGCCGCGCTGCGCGCCGAGCTCGGGATCGCACCGGACGTTCACGTCAGCATCGCCGTCGACCGCTGCGACTACACCAAAGGCCTCGTCGAGCGTCTCGCCGCGATCGAGCTGATGCTCGAGGAGCAGCCGGAGCTTCGCGGCCGCTTCACCCTCGTCCAGATCGCCGCGCCATCGCGCATGCAGATCGATCGCTATCGTGACCTCGGGCGCGAGCTCACTGACGGCGTCGAGAGACTGAACGCCCGCTTCGCGACCCATTCATGGCGGCCGGTGATCCTGCGGCTCGAGTCCGTGGCACCCGAGGACGTGCGGCGCCACTACGCCATGGCCGACAGCGCGCTCGTGACGCCGCTCCATGACGGGATGAACCTCGTCGCGAAGGAGTACGCCGCCTCCTGCCGTGGCGATCGCGGCGTGCTGGTCCTGAGCCGCTTCGCCGGCGCGGCGGAGGAGATGGAAGGCGCGCTGCTCGTCAATCCGCATCATCCGAGCGACGTGGCCGCGGCGATCGTACGCGCTGTCGGCATGCCGGCCGTGGAGCGTGCTGCCCGCATCCGCACCCTCCGAGCCGCCGTGGAGCGCAACACGATCTACGACTGGGCGGCCAACCTGCTCGGAGATCTCGGCGCGTTGCGCACGACCGCCCAGCCGCGCGTGACCGACGAAGTCCTGAAGATTCGGACGGCCCATGCCTGACGTCCTGCTCGCGACCGATTTCGATGGCACGATCGCGCCGATCGTTGCCAATCCCGAGGACGCGCGCATCCATCCGCTCATGGAGCGCTTCCTCGGACGCTGCAGCAGCGTTCCCGAGCTCGCCATCGCCGTCATCAGCGGGCGGGACGCCGAAGACGTGCGCCGCCGCATCGGCAGTGTGCCGGCGATCGTCGCGGGCTCGCACGGCCTGGAGTGCGTCGGGGTGGATGGCGACGTGCTGTGGACGACCGGGCACACGGCTCCCGATCTGCCGCCGTCGCTGGCGCGCGAGGCTCTGCGCGCCGGACTGCGGATCGAGCGGAAGAAGTTCTCGTTCGCGCTGCACTCCCGCGGCGCGGACGCCGAGGAGCAGGACGTGAACCGCGTCGCGGAGGCAGTGACGGCGTGGGCCGACGAGCACAATCTCGACGTGATCGCCGGACGCAAGGTCATCGAGGTCCGCATCCGCGGCGGGGGCAAACGTGCCGCGCTCCGGCTGATCGCCGAACGCCTGCATGCCCCGCGCGTGATTTATGCCGGCGACGACATCACCGATTTTTCGGCGCTCGCCTTCGCCGCAACGCACGGCCGGGCGATCTTCGTCGAAAGCGACGAGCGAACGGCTCCCGACATTCACGGCCTGTGGCGTGTCAGAAGCATCGAAGACCTCTGTTTCGCGTTCACGCGAGACCTGATCGATCACGTTCCCACGATCGCCGCCGCGCTCGCGCCTCACTCCGTCACGGCGTCTTCGGTGAGCGATTCGCCACGCGAGCGCAGTACGGCACGATAGCGGCTCACTTCAGGACTTCGCGGGCCTCACGTTCGATCTCCGGCGTCACCGCCGCGGAAGGTGCGGCGAGCTCCGTCGACCCGCGCTCGCCCCTCGTCGCGATGTCGTCGAGGAGCAGCTTCATCTCCACGATCTCTCGTACCTGCGACGCGATGATCTGATCGGCCAGTTCCCGGACGCGCGGATCGGTGATGCTCGCTTTTCGCGCGTTGTTGATCGCGATCGAGTGGTGCGGAATCATCGATCTCATGAACCGGGTGTCGTCGATCAGAACCTGGTTCCGATTGGAAGCGAGCAGGATCGCGCCGAGGACTCCGGAAACGACCACGACGGCAACCTTCGTTCCGGTGCCTTTGTACATCGGCCACATGAACGCGAGCATGACGATGCTCATCACGCACGCCATGACCAGTGACGCCATCAGACGATTGACACTGAACATCACGTGCTCTGTCGAGTACACGAGCTGATACATCAGGACGAACATGACGGCGGTGGACGTGGCGATCATCGCCGCGAACCGGCCCCAACTCATTCCCGTCATTTGCTTGTGCTGCTCCATGCGTGCTCCTCCACCCGTCGCGAGATGGTGAGATCGCGGAGGATCGTCGACCACAGGTCCCATGCCCGTATCGCGTCCTCCCGCTCGCGCGTCATTCCGTCACGGCGACCGTGTCTTCGGCGAGCCACTCGCCACGCGAGCGCAACACGGCTCGATAGCGGCCCGGCTCGTCCAATTCGGCCGCCGGCGCAGTCTCCTCGATCCGTGTTTGAGCGGCGTCGAGGACGTCGTGCGAGACCACCCATCCGTCGGGCCCATACCAGTCGATCGTGAGCCGTCGCGACGGCGCCGGCTTCGCCAGATCCACGTGCACCGTCACCGCGCCTCCGCGCTTCACGGTCTCCGGCGTGACCGCGAACCGCCGCACCTCGATCGCCTCCCGCTCCGGCTCGGAGTCGGGACCGGAGATCAGGAACGTGGTCGTCTGCGCCGGCTGTTCGGGATCCTCCGAACAGCCGGCGACGACTACAGCAAGGAAGAGAATGAAGAAGAAACGCATCGCTCTCACGCTGGAACGGCCGACAATCCGTTCCCGTCTTTGGACAATGCAAAGCGCATGCACATGCATGGCCTACCATGCACCACGCGTCAACAGACTACTGAGCTCTCAGCGTGGTGCAGTAAACGTCGTACGAGCCGGAGCGCAGCTCGGTGCGAATGATCCGGCTCGTGCCGCGCTCCACCGGAGCTTCGAGCGCGGCGGCCGTCTCTCCGGCACGCTCGAGTCGAAGCATGTGCTGCTGGATTCCGTCATTCACGACGACGAGGGTCGTCGGACCGGCGGGAACGTCCTCGCGCTGCAGGATGAGGTCTCCGTCGCGATTCGTGGCGGCGGCGCGACGATGCGCTTCGCGGCGTCGAGGCGGGTCGACTTCCACGCCCACGCGTAGCGGAGCGGTTGCCCGTCTTTGGCCGGCGTGCGGATCGTGAACGTGAAGGGCGTGTCGAACGTCCCTTCCGTTGGCGAGACCATGATGGGATCTGTCGCCGAATCGCCTCGGTCCGGACAGTGATGGGCGACGTCGCCCGACACCGTGTTGTCGCGCACGAGCAGTCGGCCGAAGACGTCCCGCAGTTCGAAGCCGTAGCTATAGGTGCGACCCGGCTCGACCGTCCGATCCCGGTACTCCTCGAGCCCATCCACGCGCGCGAGCCGCTTGCCGTTACGGAGCAGGTACGTGCGCGTGAACCACCCGGTCGGCGCAGCGAGGCCCCAGTTCACGACGATAGCCGGTTGTTCACGGCGCGGCCCGTCGCAGTACGCGTTGGCTCCGAGCATCTTCGCGTGGGCTCACGGGCTTGATGTCGCGCAGCACCGCCGCGTTGATCGGCCCGGCGGTCATCGCGATTATTCGACACCCGGCGCTCGCGTGGGATGGTCGGATCAGCGCCCGCCAGCTCGCTCGGGGCAGTTACTTGGTAGCAGCGCGAGATGTGCGCGAGCAGCCGTTCGTCGCCATACAGCACGACAGCTTCGGCGACGACGAGGTCGTAATCATTGGCGCGCAGGAGGTCGACGGTAACGTCGCCGCGACCGGTGGAGTGTATGTGATCGATGCGCTCATCGTGTGCAGTACCGCGCGGGTGCGCTGGGCGATCTCCGGGGGGTAGTCGACAACGAGCTCGCGCGGGCCGGTCGGCTGCTTCATGGTGACTCCTGTTCCACCGCGCGGTCGAAAATCTCCGAGCGCACCGCCGATGTGAATCGCACGAAGTTCTGGACGCCGCCGCTGTCGTCGATCCCCACGCGCAATTGGCGCGCCTTCGTCGGTCTCGACGATGCGCAGCTTCTGCGGATGCGCGATGCGGTGGCGACAGACGTCGATTCGTGGCGGCTTTGGCGGACGGTGGTCGGCGGTCGTGCGGCGGCAGCCGGAAACGCCGGGGCGGTGTGGCTCGACCATCGCAGGCGATCGCGAGAACCGGTCGACCCGAATGCGACAAGCTTCGCGATTGTTCTGCATGTGCGCATGGCCAGCTCCACACTTGAGAAGTATCTACCGCGGCCCCGATGCGAATCGTGCGGCATTGGGACCGTGCGTCCGGTCGACGTGATGAACGGCCAGGTCGTCTTCCGCTGTTCGCTGCAGAAGTGTTTCTTCAACACGCACGCGCAACTCCCGCCGCTGACAAAGAAGCTCATCTATCTGGACACATCGATTGTTTCGAAGATGGCGAAGGCGAAGGCCCGCGGCGAGACCGACTCTCCGGACTTGAAGCTGTACGAGGCCCTTCGTCGAGCGACGGCCCGGAATCTCATCGTCTGTCCGGGGTCGACGATCGTGGAGACCGAGGCGGAGTTCTCCACGATGTCGGACACGATCATCGAGATGTCGCGGCAGCTCAGCGACCCAGGGCTGCACCACGAGCTTCAGGTCAAGGAGATGCAATTGTTCCGCGCGCTCGACCGCTGGCTCGACGATCAACCGCCACAGATGGACCTCGATCCGCCCTGGCGCGACGCGTTCCAGTCGGATCCCGACGTGTGGCACAGCACGTTCAACGTCATCGTGAACATGCGCACGCCCGAGGACTTCATCGCCACTGCACGCGCTGCAAAGACGGCAACGCTCGGGCAAGTCGAGGAGATGTATCGCGCTTACGAGCGCGATGGCTTCACGTTCAAGCAGATCGTGGAAGTGGAGGAACGCGGGTTCCCCGAGGCCGTCCGCATCAACGGCCGAAACATGTACGCCGCGCGGATCGCGTACACGGAGGGGAAGACCGACAACGTGCACGTATGGTGGTCATCGACGTTCGACAAGATCGCGCAGGTGATCGAGCATCGGACGAAATGCTCCGAGGAGGACTCGCTGCGGCGTGCCATTGACTTCCTTGTGAGCCCGCACGCGCGTACGACGCCCTACTCGTACGTCGCGGGCCGGCTTCAGGCGCAGCTTGCAATGCTTTGCCGTGGCGACAAGGCGCGGAAGCCGGACGATGGCGATCACTACGACATCGAACACATGGCCACGTTCGTTCCGTATGTCGATCTGTTCATCGCGGACAAGTTCTTCGCCGGCATCGCGAACCAGAAGAACCTTCGCGTCGGCGACCCGTGGGGCACCGAGATCCGCTCGCTCGTGCCGAAGGAGATTCCCGACTTCATCGATTGGCTCGAAAGCCTCGCCGACGGGAACGAAGTTGCTGCGCTCTCCGAAAGGATCAGCGAGTCGATCTGGCAGGGCAGCTTTCACCAGGATTTCGTCACGCACATGAAGGAGACCGTCCCCGAAGCCTTCGCCGAAGATCCGGAATAGCGACCCGCGCGCGCAGACGGACAGGCGGTCGCGCACCGGCGACGCGCGGCGCAGGTGCTACACGTCGAATTCTCTTCTCGGTGTAAGGTTGGCACACCGCCGCTGGCACAGCTGTTTCGAGACCACGCATGGATACCGCCGATCGCATTCTCGACGCGCTTCTGGCCGGCGTTCACTACGCCGTCCGCCGGTTGGTGATGCAGCGGTTCGCAGCGATGGAGCGGGAACTAGGCTTCCGCTGGGAGCAAACAGACGGTGACGCTGTTTTCCTTCGTCGCCTCGGATACAGCTACGAACATCTGCGCGTGCTCTGCGCGCTGAATTCGTTCTATCAGGTCGTGATCGGACCATTGTCAGCGGCGTCGCGCAAATGGCGGACGACGGATTTCGACATGCTCACCATACGGCACGGCCAGTTGGCGCTGGGCCCGCTCGAGGCGGCGCAGCTTCGAGAGATGGTCACGCGTTTCGAGCGGATCTTTGGTGAGATTGAGATGCCTTTTCGTTTCGGGGCAGCGAACACCACCGGAGATCTGATTTTCGTCCTCGCATCCTTCGAGCGCCTTCGGCAGGAAGAAGAGTGACTATCGGTCCTGATGACCACTGGCTTGCCCGAGTCGAGGCATCCGTTGAGCGCTTCGCTCGTGAGTTCAAGACGACGTACGCGAAGACGGACCGCCAACTCTCAGCGATGTTCGAGATCGGCTGCTTTCATCTTCTCGTCGACTTCTACGCGGCATCCTATCAGGTCACCCCGGAACAATTGGACCGCAACGGCGACTTCAGCTACCTGACCACTCCTGCTGGTAATCCCGCGAACTTCTCCTTCGTCGCACTGAACGGCGAAGATGGCGAATTCGAGATCCGGCAGCAGGTTCGAGTTACCTCCCGACTGCATCCGGACATCGCTTTCACACCAGATCTTCTCGTTCTGCGGCGCGGATCCCGTATCGCGGAACGCCTGGATGAAGACTATGCAGGTGGGAAGAAGAGGTACTTCAGCGTCGACAGCTCGGAGGTCGTGGCTATCCACGAATGTAAGTCGCTCAACCCGTTTCCGGAACTCCTCGTGTCGTTCATCGGGTTCGTCGCGGCCGCACATGAATACTTCGACGACGCTGACGGTCGCATTACGTTTCATGAAGACGGGCGACACCTGGCGCCGACTCTGTTCGTCGGGGGATCAGCCCGCGGCCTTCACCTTCGAATGATCCGAGCCATGCGATCCGTCCTGCCGATTAATGTGATCGTCGGTATTCATTCGGGAACCGCGAACCTGTTCGGGATCGATGCGGAGGTACGTCGATTCGACATCGTCGACGCGAGGAGCACCACCGAATCGTAGTCATGCGATCGGTTCTGGTGCCGACGGACATGGCCGCAGGCATCCTGAGTGCACCTTACGCCGCCGTGCTTTCGCAGAGATTAGGTGATGCACGCGAGAACGTTCGACGCGCTCTCGCAGGATTGGAAGACGCCGCTAAGCTTGCTGACGGCGATCTCCGCGATGAAGTCGCGACTCTGCACGACCAGTTGGGGAACTGGATGGTCAACTTTTTCAACACGCAGTACGAGCTTGCGGCGCGCCTTCACGACGGAAAAATCCCTGACGCCACCACGGCCTACGGAGTTGCGGAGAAACTGGAGTTGCTGCTCGGTTCAGAACGTAGCGAATCCGCCGGTATAACTAACAAGCTCGGCTATGCGAAGGTAAATCTCGGCAAAGCAGTCGACCTGCTTAAGGAAGAGGACGCCGCTTTTGCAGGCGATGCGCAGAGCTGATGTTTAGAACGGGCTCGGCGATCGTCCCGTAGGCAAGCTCAATGGTCGTCAGGCCTCACGCCGCGCGGGTCGCCGGGCGTGTCGTGGTGGCGGAGGCACGATCTCGCGTACCACCCCCGGAAGCAGGGAGAGGTCAGGTGAGGCGACGCGGAGCGAGGACAGGCCGATCTGGCGGGAGGTCACCGTGAAATGTTATTTTGGTCTCAGTTCCGGTCTCTGTTCCGCCCTCAACGACACCCATTCTTACTCCTGTATGAGGGAGGACATGGTAGAATCCTTGAAGTGTTTTAGAGACTGCTTCTAGCGCTTCTATCTACTGGTGGGCGAGGAACTTAGCGGCGACGAGCCCGGAGGGAACTCGATTCAATCGAGTAATTTCCCAAGCTCTTGGTCGCGGGTTCGAATCCCGTCGCCCGCTCCATCGCCTCCCGAGTTCGATACTCGAACCCAGCTGGCGCATCGCGGCATGCCCGTCGAGGCACGGCGCGTCCTTCGTGATCGAGCTAGACTCGTCGGTCATGTCCGACGAGACCTACTCCCTTGTCGCGATCGTTTCCTCGCTGGCTCTGATGGCGGTCCTCTGGCTGAAGTTCCGGCAAGGTCGCATCCTGCGGCGTCTGATGCGCTCTCTGACCGACGAACAGATCAAAGCGGCTGGACTCGACGTCGGCCAGATCCGCGCGCGATTCGGGCCGTACGATGGGAGCCCCTAAGAGGCGCGAGGGACGGTGGCAGGCCTTCTTTCTTCGCAGAAAAGCAAAGCCTGGACGCCAGGACTTCAATCGGGTCGCCCTCGACGCGGAGACGGGCTGCGAGTTGTGGCGGCATCTGCTGAAGCCGACGCAGGTGATGACGATCGCGCACCATGGCGCGCGCCTGATTGCCGCGGCGGCGGGCGAGTTGGGGCGTCTCGACGTGGATGACCGTGGATCACCCATGGATGACCGTGGATCACCCATGGATGACCGTGGATCACCCATGGATGACCGTGGATCACCCATGGATGATCGTGGATCACCCATGGATGATCGTGGATCACCCATGGATGATCGTGGATCACCCATGGATGACCGTGGATCACCCATGGATGGTCGCGGATCACCCATGGATGATTGCGGATCACCCATGGATGATTGCGGATCACCCATGGATGATTGCGGATCACCCATGGATGATTGCGGATTACCCATGGATGATCGTGAATCACCCATGGATGCTCGGGACCATCTCACAGTCCTGGTCGCACCGAATTCCAGATGTGAGTGTCTCCGGCGCAAGGGCGCGAAATTCGAGCTCTCGGATCGATCAGGGCTGCCGGTTGGGACGCGTCAGCCGGCACACGCGGTTCCAGCTCCGGTGCTTCCCATTCCACCCCGGCCTGCGCCACCGGCTCGGCGATCTCCGCAACGGTCTTCGGACCGCCGCCCCGCACGAGACTCGGTGTCGGCGTGCTCGACTCCTCCAGGTTCTCGACGACCGGATGCGTCGGCCGCGCGCGGGCGCATGCGCGCTCCGGCAGGTCGGCGAGCATCGCCTCGGCGTCCGCGCACGTGATGTTCGGCTCGACGTCGCGGGCTTGAGTCGTATGGCCGCGGCTCACGACAGATGATGCGCGACCGGCGCTCGGGATACGCGCCCCCGCATTCCCCCTGAATGTCTCCAGAAATGATGGCCGGACTTCCTTCACTACCCAGCGAAAGGAAGCTGAAACTGATGAAACGTCATGTGTTTTTGTTGTGTGTTGCAGTAGTACTCGCAGCGGCCTTGCCGGCTGCTGCTGCGAATGATCGCGAAGCGAAGGTGTACGCGATCACCAACTGGCCGGCCTCCGGCGCGTGCCAGGGCAACGACATCCCGGCCTGGGACGACATGGCCCTGGCCTGGTACGACGAGATCGCCGACGGTCCCGTGTTCTTCAAGGACGGGACCTGGATCAACAGCAATCTCCGCCGGGAGATCCTCTGCGATCCCGACGCCCAGTCGCCGTGCGACGACGACGCGAGGATCGACGACGCCGACGCCGCGCTGATCGCGGTGCACGGCTTCGACATGGGCAAACACTGGGGCGGCCTGCTGCTGCAGTCGACCGGCGGCGACTGCATGATCCACGCGCCCGAGGGCGCGGCCACGGACGCGATGTTCCTCGGCGACGTCGACCTCGAGTTCCTCCACCTGTCGTCGTGCAACAGCATGGACGACGACAACATCAACTGGACGCGGCGCATGTTCGCGGACGTCGACTCGGCGTCCAACGGCCAGCGGCTGCACATCGCCACCGGCTTCCACGGCGTGATGGCGATCAGCTCGGGACGCGCCGACGACTACGAGGACTTCGCCGACGACGCGCACGACGTCAGCATCTCCGACGCCTGGCTCGACAACCTGTACGACAGCGACGTCTCGTACAGCAACGGGGCGAACGGCGCGCAGTGCCCGGTGTCGTTCGCCGTCAGCAACACGCCCGGCAGCGCGCTCTCGCGGCTGCTCAGCGAGCGCTATACGAACATCCACTCCGATCCCACCGCCAGCGGCGCATTCGCGTACGGGTTCTACGACGGTTGCCTGCCGGTCGGCGACGACCCATTCAACGATCCGAACCTCTGAAGGAGACGAACATGAACACGATTCGAAAATTCACCGCTCTGGCCCTCTCGGTCATTGCCGCCGCCGCCGTGAACGCTCAGGAGACCGCGTGTGACGCGCAGGCGCGCATGGTGCGCGAGGCGATCCCGGTTTCCGTCGGCAGTCCCTCCGCCATGGAGAAGCTGCTCAATCCCACCGTCGACGCGCAGTTGAGCGCGGCGTTCGATCCGGCGCGCGCGGCGGGCATCGTCCGCGACTCGCTCGCGCCCGATACCCGCTGTACCGCGTACCGCAAGGGCGAAATCGACTACGACTGCCGCTACAACGGCGCCGCCTCGGTGCTGAAGGTCGACATGGAGCGCGGCCGGATCGCGTACCTCAACCGCACGCGCAGCGAGCGGAAAGGCGCGGCCACGATCTCCGAGGGCGACGCCGTGGCGCTCGCCCGCCAGGCCGCGGAGGCCGTCGGCATGCCGCTGCGCGAGCTCGGCACGCGCGCCGACGTGCGCACGCTCCGCCTGACCGCCGCTTCCGAGGAGGGGACGGTGATCAAGGGCGAGGCGATGGGCAGCGAGGTCCACGTGCGCTATCAGCGCCGCATCGGCGACGTGCCGGTGGCCTTCTCGCGCTTCCATGCGGCCATCGACGCGCGCGGAGAGATCGCCCGCATGCACGTCCGCTGGCCGGACTTCCGCCTTGCCCGCGGACTGAGCGCCGCGAGCACGGCCTCGCGCGAGCAGGTGATCGCGCAGGTGCTCGACCAGGTCGGCCGCGACAACCGCTGCGGCTCCCTGTCGCGCGTCGTCGCCAACGTCGTCTACGCCCGCACCGCGGTCGTCGACGGAGGCGAGGCCGCGAGCGCCGAGGGCAGCGAGACCGAGTCGGGCCCCTCGGAGTTCGTCCCGGCGCTCATGGTGACGGTCTTCCCCGTCGCCCAGAAGGAGGATTCCGGCGTGCCGCAGATGCCGGTGCAGAACTACGTGTTCCCGCTGCTGCGCGGCGCGGACGGCACGGAAGGGCAGTAGCTCAGGTGACCGGGCTGGCCGGCGCGAGCGCGCCGCCAGCCCGATTCGTTTTCACCGCAAGTTCACCGCCGGGATATCCATCCGCTCCCGTGGAATGGTTCGATAACCGGCATGTCTGCAAACCGCCGGCTCCCCCTGCTGCTGCTCGTGCTCTTCACGTCGATGGTCGTCCCCGCCGCCTTCGCGCAAACGCCCAAGGGCTGGCCGGAGCTGGTGCGGGAGTTCGATGCCTATGTGGCGACCGACAAGGTCGTCGGGGGCAGCATCCTGTACCTGCGCGACGGCAAGGTCGTCGCGCAGCACAACGTCGGGCATGCCGATCTGGCGGCGAAGCGCCTCGTCGACGACGAGACCATCTTTCATTGGGGCTCGATCACGAAGATGCTCACCGCCATCGCCATCCTGCAGTTGCGGGACGAGGGCAGGCTGACGCTGGACGACAAGGTGGTCCGCTACATTCCGGAGCTGCGCCGCGTGCACGATCCGTATGGGAAGCTCGAGGAGATCACCATCCGGATGCTGCTCAATCACACGGCCGGCTTTCAGGCACCGACCTGGCCTTACGACAAGGGGCTGCCGTGGGAGCCGTTCGAGCCGACGGAGTGGGCGCAGCTCGTGGCCATGATGCCGTACGAGCAACTGTTGTTTCCCCCGGGCGAGAAGTACGGCTACTCGAATCCCGCCTACGTCTACCTCGGCCGGATCATCGAGCAACTGTCGGGCGATCCGTGGGACGCCTATGTCTACAAGAACATCTTCCTTCCCCTCGGACTGCATCGCAGCTATTTCCGGAAGACGCCGATCTCCCTTCGCCGGTATCGCTCGCGCCATTACGCGCTCGAGAAGGATGAGGCGGGAGCGTTCGTCCACGAGGACAAGGGCAGCGATTTCGACCCCGGGATCACGACGCCGAACGGCGGCTGGAACGCGCCGCTCGGGGACGTGGCGCGCTTCGTGGCGTTCCTCACCGGAAAGCCCGGCAACGATTCCGTGCTGTCGCGCGCCTCGGTCGAAGAGATGCGCCAGCCGGGACCGCTCATGAAGGAAGACCAGTGGATGGGGCTGTCGACGTTCGTCATCAAAGAAGGCCAGACCACGCTTCTGGGCCACACCGGCGGGCAGGGGTATTACAGCGGGTACCTGTACTTCAACCCGGCGACCTCCGCCGCGGTCATCTATGCCTTCAATTCGGAGATAGGCCCCAGCGAACCGTATATGGCGTTGAGGAAGCGGGTATACCAGTTCCTGCTGAAGTGACCCGATCGCCCCACCCTCACGCGGCGATTTCCCAGGGTGGGGAACGTGATTCCCAGGGTGGGGAATGTGATTCTCCAGGGTGGGGAACGGGATTCCCAGGGTGGGGAACGGGATTCCCAGGGTGGGGAACGGGATTCCCCAGGGTGGGGAACGGGATTCCCCAGGGTGGGGAACGGGATTCCCCAGGGTGGGGAACGGGATTCCCCAGGGTGGGGAACGTGATTCCCAGGGTGGGGAACGTCATTCCCCAGGGTGGGGAACGTCATTCCCCAGGGTGGGGAACGCGATTCCCATGGTGGGGAACGGGATTCCCCAGGGTGGGGAACGTCATTCCCCAGGGTGGGGAACGTGATTCCCAGGGTGGGGAACGGGATTCCCCAGGGTGGGGAACGGGATTCCCAGGGTGGGGAACGCGATTCCCCAGGGTGGGGAACGTCATTCCCCAGGGTGGGGAACGGGATTCCCCCAGGGTAGTCCGTTCGCCGGACGATTGAGCGGAGCGAGATCGGCCGCGCTTCGGAAGACGATGTCGGTGGCGTATTCAGCCGAGCAAGCGGAGCACGGAGATGTGCGGCGCGATGTGGAAACAGTCGGTCGCTGTTCCGAAGCTGTATTCCCAGACGCTGGTCTGCTCGACGATCGTGTTCTGGAGAAAAATGACGCCCCTGCCGACACCGGTGGTGCCCGGGGGGCGGGTGTCCTGGCCGTGCACGAGAATCGAGCTGTCGATGACGTCGACCTCGTAGTACGTCTGGCCCGGCGCGGGCCGGATCGTGGAGGCCACGATCAGCATATGACCGGTGTCGTTGATCTTCCCGGGGAACTCCGGGATGTCCCAGGCCAGAACGTCACCCGGCTGCACCTGTTGTGACCAGGCGTCGCCCCTCTGATTCCCGTTCACGACCACGTTCCAGTTACCGGCACTGAACGGGACGTAACCGGCGTAGGCATACGCGGCGGCACTGGGCCATGGCTGCGAGTGCAGCGCGAACTTTTTCGCGGCTGCGTACGGCTCCTCCCACGCCTGGAATGCCGCGAAGTCAGCGGCAGACGCCTGCGTGATCAGCCACGCGGCGAAGCCGCTGCAGTCGGTGAACGCGAGCGGCTTCTGATTCGCGTCGGCGCCGATGAGCGCGAAGCCGTGGTCGGACGTCCAACCGATGTTCGCTCCCGCCGCCGCGATTTTCGGCGGAACCATGCAACGGCCCGGGTTCACAGTCTCCGGCTGTGCGACGATCTGGCCGTTCTCGAGTCTGGCAAACCCGTACCAGTAGCAGTTCTGATTCGTTCCGGCGATGGCATCCGCAAACGACGACGCGAGGTCGAACAGCTTCGACATTGCTTCTCCTGCTTTGACGGTTGTTGGACGGCTCAAAGGCTAGAGCCACATACCGACGGCTGTCAAGATGGACATATGGCATGCGATGCGTAGAGCGTGCGGCCGAGAATCGCTCCCAGGCCTCAGCCCACATCGATACTGCCCATCAAACCGGGGGGGGCGGGCTGAAGCCACGCCCTACATTGCCACCCGGGGCCGCCGGCGTTGACTCTCCCGACTGTACGGTGTATAGTTACACTATACAGTTGGCTGGGCGCATGCACATCCTCATCGACGAATCCGACCCTCGACCCATCTACCGGCAGGTGGCCGATGAGATCCGGCGTCTGATCGCCGGGGGCGCGCTGGCGGAGGGGGAAACGCTGCCTTCGGTGCGCCAGGTCGCCGTGGATCTGGGCGTCAACCTGAACACCGTCGCCGGCGCCTATCGCGAATTGCAGGCGGAGGGGCTGGTGACCATCCGCCACGGCTCGGGCGCTGTCGTGGCGTCGCGCAAGACGAGCACGAAAGACGCCGGCGAGCTGCGCAAGCCGCTGCAGTCCGCGCTGACCGCGCTGGTGCTGGCCGGCGTACCCCGTGACGAGATCGTGAGCCTCGTGCGGCGCGAGCTCCGCGCGCTGACGAAGAGCTCCAGGTGAACGAACGCGGAAGGAGGGAGTAGTCATGACGGAATCCGGGATCGTGCAGGTAGTCTTCTTTTCGAGCGTGCTCGTGCTGTACGGCGTCTTCGCCTGGATGCCGGTCACCCGCGGCCCGCGGGCGTTCTTCGGCGTGCGTGTGGAACCGGGCTATTTCGACGGCGCCGGGAAGCGCGTCCTGCTTCGCTATCGTCTCGTGCTCGCGGCGGTGTTTCTCGCCGTCGCTGCGATCGCGGCGGGACTGCGGCCGCTCTTCAATGAAGGGATCGTTCTCGCCGGCGCAGAGGTGCTGCTCGGGGCTGCGGCGTTCGCCCTCTATGTGCGCTTCGCGTCGGCCGTGCGGCCGCAGGCCACTGCCGGCGGTGCGACTCGCTTCGCCTCGTCGATGCGCGCGCGCGACACGAGAACCCGCGGATGGCTGGACGCGCTCGTCGCGGCGTTCGTTCTGCTGGCGTTCGTCGTGCCGGTGCTTGCCTACGACGAGATGCCGCTCCGCGTTCCCATCCACTGGGACGTGACGGGCAAGGCGGACGGCTGGGTGGACCGGAACGTCTCGGTGATCCTGCTCCTCCCCGCTCTCGGTGCCTACCTGCAGTTCTTTCTCTACGTTCTCCGCCGCGATTTCGCCGGGGCCAAGATGACCCTTCCGGCCGATTCGACCGAGGCGTATCTGGCGGCGAAAGAGAAGTACCTGCAAACGAACGTCGACACTCTCGATTGGACGCGGCTGACGATCGCGGCGACGTTCTGCAGCCTCTCCCTTCTGCAGATGTCCACGGCGGTCGAGCGGCTGGGAGCGATGGAGCCGATCGCGCGCGCGGGCGTCTTCCTCGGTGGGGCCGCGCTCCTCGGCGGAATCACGTTTTTCCTCGTGCGCATGTTCAGAATCAATGCGCGGCTGCAGCAGCAGACCGGCAATGACTACGCACAGAGGTCCGCTGACGAGAGTCACTGGGCCCATGGCGGACTGACGTACTCGAATCCCGACGATCCCGCGCTCGTGGTGGAGAAGCTGGTGGGCGTCGGCTACACGCTGAACATGGCTCATCCCGGCATCCGCAACCGCCTGCTGCTCATGAGCGGCATCCCGGTCTTCGTGATCTGGGCCGTCCTGGCGATGTAAGGACGGAGGGTCACTCCTGCGCCGTCGTGGCGAGACCCGCGAGTCTGCCCACTTCGTGGGCCAGGTCGACGGGGTCGATCGGCTTCTGGCGGAAGACGTCGAATCCCGCGGCGATGATCCGCGACTGTTCGTCGGGGCGGCCCATCACCGTGAGGGCCAGCGCCGGCGTCGCGCGGGTCTCCGGCTCGCGGGAGCGGAGCTCGGTCAGGAACGCGCAGCCGTCGACGTCCGGCAGGGCGATGTCGCAAATGAGGACGCTGGGCGTCCACCGTTGCAGCACGTCGAACGCCTCGGCGCCGCTGCCGGTGCACTCCACCTCGGCGCCGCAGTGCCGCAGGGCGGCGGCGAGCACTTTGCGGTTGTCGACTTCGTCTTCGACGATCAGCACGCGCACGCCTTCGAGCTGCGGCAGGACCCGGGAGCGCAACGCCACGTCGCGCGGCCGCGTCTCGGCCGGCACCTCGGCCACGTGCAGCGGCAGGCGGATGGTGAAGGTCGCGCCCTTTCCCGCCCCCGCGCTGGAACCGCTCACCGAGCCGGCGTGCATCTCGACGATGTGACGGGTGATCGACAGGCCGAGGCCCAGACCGCTCTGCCGCTCGACGCCGGGGGTGTCGCCTTGGCGGAATCGCTCGAAGATCTGCGGCAGCAGGGCGGGGGCGATCCCTCGCCCGGAGTCGATGACTTCGATCACCCCCTCCACGCCTTCCCGGCGGAGCCGCACCGTGACCGTGCCGCCTTCTCCCGTGAACTTGATGGCGTTGGCGAGCAGGTTGCCGATGGCCTGCTGCAGCCGCAGCGGGTCGGCGAAGGCGTCGTAGCGCTCGTCGCCGCAGTCGACGGAGAGCGTTATTTTTTTCGCTTCCGCCGCCGGGCGGGCCTGGGAGATGGCGTTCGCGAGGAGGGTGCGCAGGTCGAGCGCGCGCAGCTCCAGCCGGAGCTTGCCCGAGGCGATGCGCGATTCGTCGAGCAGGTCCTCGATCAGCTTGGCCTGCGCGAGGGTGCTGCGCTCCAGCGCCTCGAGCGCTTCCCGCGTGGTCGCCTCGTCGAGCCGGCCGATGGAGAGCATGCGCGTCCAGCCGAGGATGGAGGTCATGGGCGTGCGCAGCTCGTGGGAGATGATGGCGATGAACTCGTCCTTGGCTTGATCGGCCGCACGCATGGACCGCAACTCGCCGGCGGCCTGCTCGTTCTCGCCCTTGAGGTGCTCCAGCCGGGCCAGGCTGGTGACGTCCTCGACGGAATGGATGATGTACGCGACCTCCCCGTCGACGACCACCGGCGTGTTGAGCGGCTTCCAGTAGCGCTCCTCGAACTCCCCCGACTCCGGCCGCCGGATGTCGTACTTCTGGACGGGCATGGCGTGAGGCGTGCCCGTCTGCAGCACGGCCTCCAGCGAGGCGCCCAGGTTCCGGCTGCCGCTGGCCTCCGGATCGTTCGGGTTGTCGGGGAAGACGTCGAACAGCTCCCGCCCCACGATCTCTTCGCGGACCGTCAGCGTTGCCCGCAGGTACGCGTCGGTGACGGCGACGATGACGAAGCCCGGGTCGAGCACCAGGTACGCACCCGGCGCGGCTTCCAGCAGGCGGAGCTCAGGTTGTGTCATCAGGACTCTGTGCAACCGGAGGGCGTGAACGCCCGGATACCCGATCCATCGCGAACCTCGTGCCATGACGGTGCGGCCGGTGGGCGCCCGTCCTGCATCTCTCGTATGGACGTGTCGAGAGTATGGCCGTAATGAGGGAGACGAGACCGCCGCGGGTCCTGGTCGCGGATGACGAAGAAACGATTCGCCGGCTGGTGGTGCACGTGCTGCGGCGCCAGGGATTCGACGCGGTCGAGGCGACGGACGGGCAGCACGCGATCGAGCGGCTCGACGCGGAGGCGTTCGACGTTCTGGTACTGGACCTGATGATGCCGCGCGTCGACGGATTCGGCGTCGTCAACCACCTGATCGAGACGCAGCCGGAGATGATGGAGCGAACTGTGGTGATCACCGCCTTCCCGAGAACGGCCGCGCGGGAACGGCTGCATCACCTCTGCGGCATTCTTTCGAAGCCGTTCGAGACGAGCGAGCTGATCCAGCTCGTGCAGGAGCGCGCCGTCCAGTGACGCCGCGTTGCCCACCGTGCTGAGCAAAGCGGATTTTTGGGCGTGCATACGCCCGAATCACGCTGGCTTGACATGGTTTTCCGCAGCATTTCCACGGGCGCTGCGGAAGGCGCTCGCCGGCGCTCAGGATGCGGGGGGCTCTGCGGTTTCGATGCTCGCCAGCGCGGAGTCGACGTCGGACTCCAGCGTGGCCGTTCCGCGGTCCGTGTTCGCCAGGGCGGCTTCGCCGCACGCGACGGCCTGTGCGACGAGGGCCTCGATGTCGAACGGTTTCTCGATGAAGCGCGCGACGGGCGGGCAGACCTTGTTCATCGCCGCGGCGCCGAACGCCGTCATGATGATGACGTTGCCGAGCTTCTCGGGCTTGTGCTTCAGGAGGTAGCGCACCACGGCGACGCCGTCGATGCGGGGCATCATCAGGTCGAGGGCGATGACGGCGTAGTCGTGCTGCAGGATCTTCTCGATCCCCTCCGCGCCGTCGCGCGCCGCGTCCACCTCGAAGCCCTTCCGGGCCAGCACGCGCGCGACGAGGATGCGAATGCTCACGTCATCGTCGACGACCAGCGCCCGCTGCGGAGCGCTCATCGCCCAACGCCGCCGGACACACTCGTGTGCGTACGCCGGGAGGTCAGACAGGCGCAATGCAGCCGACGGGTCACGGGGGATTCCTTAGCAACCACAGGGCCAGGTGCACAAGACCGGTTGCGGAAGGCAAGCTGGGGTATGAATGTAGGGCGTGGCTTCAGCCCGCCCCTCTCGTGGGCGGGGGCATTCCCCGGGGCATTCCCCCTCCCCGTCCGAGAGGCGGGCTGAAGCCGCGCCCTACATTTGAGACAGCCTTCAATCGCCTCCGCTTTCTAATTCGGTTGCCTCACCGCGACAGGCGTGCGAATACGAAAGCGGAGGCAGCACAGCGCGCCGCCGCGGGGAAATCGCGCGCCTTCGGCGGTGTTGTTCCATGCATGTCCACGCACCGATCCATCCGCCTCCTCGTCGCCGGTTTCCTCGTCTCGGGAATCGCCGGTGGAGTCCTGCTCGCCGAGGGCGCTCGCGTGCAGACGGCCGAGGAGGCGATCGCGGCCGACGCGCGGTGGTATGCGCAGAGCCAGGGCGTCAGTCACGCGGAAGCCGTGCGGCGGCTGCGCATCCAGAGCGAAATGGGCGGCCTGATCGGGCAACTGCGCCGGACCCATCGGGCCAGGCTGGCTGGAATCGTGATCGAGCATCAGCCCGTCTATCGCGTGCGCGTCCGGCTAACCGGCACCGTTCCGGTCGCACCGCAGGAGCACAAGCTCGGCGGCAGCCGGCTCCCGGTCGTGTTCGAGACGGGAGCGAAGGCGACGCTGGCGGAGCTGACGACGGCGATGAGCGTCCATATGGATGCTCTCAGGCGCATCTATCCGACGCTGGCCGGCATGGGAACGGATGAGCGCACCGGCGAGATCGTGCTGGACGTGTATGCGCCGACCGCCAGCGAGGCGGACGCGGCGAGGGCGAAATTCGCCGAAGCGCAGGCGCTTCTCGGCGTGCCGGCCCGCCTCGAGATTGCGAGCGCCTATCCCACCACGCTGGTCGGCACAGTGGCCGGATCAGGACGCCAGTAGGCGGCAAACGGCCTCGAGTTTGTGCACGGCAGCGCCCGTCGCGGAAACAATTATTTTCCGTTGTTGATGGGAACAAATCTGACCGCGTGCGGCCTTTCAGCGGACGTACCTTCCATATTGATTTAGTGGTGAGGGATTCGTAGGGTTGCAGTTCCGCGCTTCCTGAACAATGGATTCACGATGGGGCTACGGCGTACTCCGCCGTTCCCGTGGATCGGGTTCAGAGATCGGTCCGGTGGCGTTCGTCAGCGCCGCCTCAATTGCATAGATCTGCGTGCTCCGACGGCGTTTATCGCGCCGCCGTGTTCGCAGTGTTTTTTTTGAATGTGGGTTCGTGTAACCCAGGGGGCGAAGCCACGTACGGCTGCGCCGGGTTTACGACAAAGCAGCGAGGTCGATCATCCGATTCTTCAGCATTACGTCCGCCGAGGTTCACGTCTGGCTCGCCTTCTACGGCGAGATCGACGACGAACGTCTGCACTCCGCGTACCGCGCGGTGCTGAGCGACGAGGAGAAGGAGCGCGAGCAGCGCTTCTACTTCGCCCGCGACCGGCGCCGCTTTCTGGTGACGCGCGCCCTGGTGCGCACGGTCCTGTCGCGCTATGTGCCGATCAATCCGGCGGACTGGGCGTTTTCGACGAATGAGTATGGCCGTCCGGAGATTGCCAATGCCGAGGCCGGCGACCTGTCGTTCAATCTGTCGCACACGCACAGCCTGATCGTCCTGGCCGTGAGCCGGGGACGGGCGGTGGGGGTGGACGTCGAGAACGTTCGCGCCCGCGAGGTCTCGATCGACATCGCCGACCGCTTCTTTGCGCCTCAGGAAGTGGAGGCCCTCGGGACGGTTCCGCCGCAGGAGCAGCAGGACCGGTTCTTCGAGTACTGGACCTTCAAGGAGTCGTACATCAAGGCGCGGGGCATGGGCCTTTCGCTGCCGCTGGATAAATTCAGTTTCCACTATGCCGGAGACCGCGACGTCGCGCTCGCGATCGATCCGGAGCTGGGCGATGAGGCCGCGCGCTGGCAGTTCTGGCAGTTCCGTCCCACGCCCGATTATCTGGTCGCGCTCTGTGCCGAGCGCGACGGCCGGCGCGTTCCTGCTGTGACCGTCCGGCGGGCTGTGCCGATGGTGACCGAGCAGCACTGTGCGCTCGAGTTTCTCCGCAGTTCCCCGGAGCTCTCCGCGGCTCCTCGAAGCTTTTCCGAGTCCGCCTCTAACGTGAGGGAAATGTCCGTCGTCGAATAAATAAATCGTTTCGCCTCTTCTTCAGGCGAACGATCCCCTGAATAACTGTTTGTAAACCGGAGTCAACAATGGATGTCTTATTGCCTGTAGAGAAGCAGCCGCTTTGGCGGCGCAAATGGCTGGCCCTGCCGATTCTGGGCATCATCGTCGCGGTCCTGATCGGGACGAGCAGCTTCGGCAATGCCGATTACGTGGTCGATAAAGACCGCGTGAGCATTGGCGAGGTGCAGCGCGGCGAGTTCCTGGTCCAGGTGCGCGGCACCGGCGTGCTGACGTCGAAGCACAATCAGGTGATCGGCTCCAATGTGGAAGGCCGCGTCGAGCGCATCGAGCGCGAGGCCGGCGCCGAGGTCCGGAAGGGCGACGTCCTGGCCCGCATCGCCAATCCGAAGCTGCACGAGCAGTGGTCGGAGATGCGCTGGGAGCTCGAGGCCCTGACCAAGGAGAACCGCGCCGGCGAAGTGGTGCTGCGCTCCGAGCTGGCCGACCTGCGGGTCGAGGCGAAGAACGCCCAGTCCAACTACGAGCTCGCGCGGATGAAGGTCGAGGCCGAGCAGACCCTGCTCGACCGCGGCATCGCGTCGCGGCTCAACTTCGAGCAGACCAAGCTCTCCGCGCAGCAGCAGAAGGAGCGCATCGACTCGGCCAACGAGCGCGTGCGGATGATGGAAGAGCGGCTCGCGGCGATGATCGAAGCGAACCAGGCCCGCGTCCGCAAGATGCACAACAGCGTGACGCTGATGCAGCAGCAGGTCGACGACCTGGTGGTGCGCGCGCCGATCGACGGCGTCGTGCAGCAGATGGCGCTGAAGGTCGGCCAGAACGTCGTGGCCGGAACGGAAGTCGGCCGCGTCGCGCCGCAGGACAACCTCGTGGCCATCCTGGACATCCAGGATTACCAGGCCCGCAACGTCCACGTCGGCCAGCCGGTGCAGATCGACGCCCACGGCAACACCATCCGCGGCAAAGTCGCGCGCATCGAGCCGACCGTCACCAACGGCGTCGTCAAGGCCGAGGTGGAGATCCTGGACAAGCTCCCGGCGGACCTGCGCGCCAACCAGAGCATCGAGGGCGTGATCGACATCGACCGCCGCGCCGATGCCCTGTTCGTCGCCCGCCCGCAGCTCGCGAAGGGGCGCGGCCGCACCGCGGTCTTCCGGGTCGAGGGCGACACCGCCGTCCGCACCCCGGTCGACTTCGGCCTGGTGTCGACCCGCCACATCGAAGTGCTGTCCGGACTCAAGCCCGGCGATCGCATCATCGTTTCCGATTCAGCGGCGTGGGACACCCACGAACGCATCTACATCAAATAGGACGCTCCAATGAATAAGCAAACGCCCCTCATTCAGCTCGAAGGTGTTCAGAAGTCGTTCTTCACCGAAACGGTGGAGACCCGTGCCCTGCAGGGAATCGATCTCACGATCGACAAGGGTGAATATGTCACGCTGTCCGGTCCCTCCGGCTGCGGCAAGTCGACGCTGCTGTCGATCCTCGGCCTGCTCGACGTCTGGACCGCCGGCCGCTACGTGCTCGGTGGCCACGACGTGACCTCCCTCGGCCGCGAGCAGCGCGCCCGGATCCGGAACCGCGAGATCGGTTTCGTGTTCCAGTCGTTCCACCTGATCAGCGATCTGTCGATCGAGGAGAACGTCGCGCTGCCGCTGACCTACCGCACGGACATCGGGAAGGCCGAACGCGCCCGCATGGTGGCGGAAGCGCTGGACAAGGTGGAGATGACGCACCGCGCGAAGCACTTCCCCGGACAACTCTCCGGCGGACAGCAGCAGCGCGTCGCCGTGGCGCGCGCGCTGGCCGGCCGGCCTTCGCTCCTGCTCGCCGACGAGCCCACCGGCAACCTCGACTCGAAGAACGCCGAGATCGTGGTCGACCTGCTCGAGCAGTTGCATCGGGACGGCTCGACCATCTGCATGGTCACGCACAACCCGGACACCGCGGCGCGCGCCCCGCGCCAGATTGCCCTCTTCGACGGCACCATCGTTTCCGATCGCCAGGTCGCGATTCACCGCGACCGTCCGGCCGAGCTCCTGCTCGCCGCCAACTAGGAAATCACCCGCATGTTCTCCCTGGATGATCTGAAATACGCTATCCGTCTGCTCAAAAAGCAGCCGGTTTTCAGCCTGCTCGCGATCGGCGTGCTGGCCGGCGGCCTCGCCGTCAGCCTGTACACGTTCTCGCTGCTGCAGACGGCCCTGTACAAGGACCTGCCGCTGCCCGATGGCGGCCGCGTGGTCCGCGTGCTCGCGAAGTCCGAGACCGGCAACGGTCTGTTCACGTTCGAGATCCAGCAGATGCGCTCGCGGGTGACGCGGGTCGAAGAGCTGGGCCTGTATCGCGGCATCTCCGCGACGATCAAAGAGCAGGACGTCAGCCGCACGATCAACGCGGCGGTGGCGGAACCGAGCATTTTCGAGTTCACGCGCACGCAGCCTGTGATGGGACGCGGCCTGGTGGCTGCGGACAGCATGGACGGAGCGGAGCCGGTCGCCGTGATCGGTCACGGCCTCTGGCAGTCGCAGTTCGCCGGCGACCCGAAGATCCTCGAGCGCGTCGCGCACGTGGACAACATCCCGCGCCGCATCGTCGGGGTCATGCCCGAGGGGTATGCCTTCCCGATTCGCGCGCAGATGTGGCTTCCGCTTTCCCGCAGCGAGCTGAATGCGCCGGCGTACGTCGCCAACGGCGGCCTGCCCGCCGTGGTCTCCGCGTATGGCCGGCTGGCCAAGGGTGCGTCGGCCGCGGAAGCAGGGGAGGAGCTGAGCCAGCTCCTGCGCGACGTGCGTCAGCAGACGCCGCGCCGCGACAATGAAGGCTACAAGTACGACGCCATCGAGGTGATGTCGTTCCAGCGCGCGGACCTCGGCAGCGGCGGCCTCGTGCTGTTCGCCGTGCTGAACTTCGTCGCCCTGGCGATTCTGCTGCTGGCCTGCGCCAACGTCGGCAACATGCTGCTGGTGCGCACCAACGAGCGCACGGGCGAGATCGCCGTGCGCGTGGCGCTCGGCGCGCCGCGCCGGCGCCTGATCTCGCAGATGACCCTGGAGAGCCTGATCATCGGCGTCCTCGGCGGCGGCGTCGCGCTGCTGCTGGCGGCGTGGTGGCTGCGCGGAACGAACCGCGTTCTGCACTCGCTCAATCAGAGCCTGCCCTACTGGATGAACTGGGGCCTGGACATCCGGGCCGTGGTGGCTTCCGCGGGCTTCGTGCTGCTGGCCGTGCTGCTGGTGGCGGCGCTGCCGATCCTCAGCGCGAGCAGCGTGCAGAGCGCCAGCCTGCTGCGCGAGCACACCCGCGGCGGCGGGCAGGGGAGGGCCAGCGGCCGCATCACGCGGTTCCTGGTGACCCTGCAGATCGTGTTGATCTCGCTGGTCATGGTGGCCGGCGGCGCGTTGACCGTCATCGCCAAGCGGTTCGTGAACGTCGACTTCGGCATCGACACGGATCGCCTGCTGTTCCTCGAAGCCTATCCTCCCGAGATCAAGGTCCCGGTCGAGCAGCTGGACAAGGAGTTCCGGCTTTACGACCAGCGCATGCTCGCCGAGCTGCGCGCGGAGAGCACGATCGACACGGTGATGATGTGGACGCAGGCCGGCGACGCCCGGTTCGCGATCGACAACTCCCAGCTCGCGGACCTCGCCAGCTATCCGCAGGCATCCGCGGTGGTGAGCTCCGACGCGCCGGTGCAGCTCGGGGCGACGCTGCTCGAAGGCCGTTACTTCGACCATCGCGAGATCTCCGGCGGCGCCAGGTCGGTGCTGGTCAGCAAGACGCTGGCCGAGACCTACTGGCCGGGCGCTTCGGCGATCGGCCGCAGCATCCGCCTCGTCGCGGAAGACGGAAAGCTCGGCAAGCCGCTGACCGTCGTGGGCGTCGTCAAGGACGTCCTCGATCCGGGCCGCGTGCTGCAGATCGACCGCCGCGCGTACACCTGCATGGTGCTGCCGCCGAACGTCGAGATCTACAAGGCGCCGGGTGAGTTCCTGGTGCGCCATCACGGCAATGAAGAAGAGACCCGCCGCGCGTTGCAGCGGATCGTCGAGCGCCTCGGCGGCACGCTGTCGCGGCCGATCGCTCCGTATGCCGAGGAGCTCGAGAGCTCGATCCGTCTCGCCAGCGCGATGACGGAGGCCTTCCAGGCCGCGGGGCTGTTCGCCCTGCTGCTCGGCCTCACCGGCATCTATGGCCTGTGCCGCAATGAAGTGATCCGGCGCACCCAGGAGATCGGTCTGCGCCGCGCCATCGGGGCCACGGAGCGCTCGATCCTGCAGTTGCTCCTGCGCCAGAGCGTCCGCCGCCTGGTGATCGGCCTGCTGATGGGCGCCGGCCTGTCCGTGGTCGCCCTGTTCGCGCTGCTCAAGTTCGCGGCGCTCGGGGTTCCCACGCTGCTGACGATCGGCTTCTCCGTGGTGGCGACGATCAGCCTGCTCGTCGCCTCGGCATCCTACTTCTCGACCCGCGGCGTGCTGCGGGGCGAGCCGGTCGAGGCGTTGCGCTATGAGTAGCGTCGCGGCCATCGACGATCTGGCAACGATGACGTGCGCGGATCTGGAGCCGGTCAACGGCCGGCCCCTGATCCTGCGCGTCGACCAGAACGGTACGAAAACCATCGACTGGGCCCAGCAGAACCGGGAGCACGTCGAGCGTCTGGTGCAGACCAACGGCGCCCTGCTGATCCGCGGACTGAAGTTCGTCGGCAGCCAGCAGTTCGGCACCGCGCTCTCCACGCTCTTCGGCTCGGAGCTGCTGCAGTACGTCTACCGCTCGACTCCCCGCACGGAGCTGCGCGGCAACGTCTACACGGCCACCGAATACCACCCCGACCTGCACATCCCGCAGCACAACGAGAACGCGTACAGCAACTGCTGGGCGATGCGTCTCGGGTTCCTGTGCACGTTGCCGTCCGAGCAGGGCGGCGCGACGCCGATCTGCGACAGCGCGGCCGTCTACGCGCAGATCCCGGCCGAGGTGCGCGAGCGCTTCGAACGGCACGGCGTGCTGTACGTGCGCAACTACTCGGAGATCGACCTGCACTGGAAGGAAGTGTTCCAGACCGAGGACCGCGCGGCCGTCGAGGCGTTCTGCGAGGACAACCACCTGCAGTACGAGTGGCTGGACGGCGATCGCCTCCGGACCCGCCAGATCAACCAGGCCAGCGCGGTGCACCCCGTGACCGGCGCGAAGGTCTGGTTCAATCAGGCACATTTGTTCCACGTGTCCAGCCTCGAGCAGAAGATCCAGGACCAGCTCCTCAGCGTGCTGCCGGAGTCCGATCTCCCGCGCAACACCTACTACGGCGACGGCTCGCCCATCGAGGCCGGAACGCTGCAGCAGATCCGCGACGTCTATGCCCGGAACACGATCACGTTCGAGTGGCAACGGAACGACCTGCTGCTGATCGACAACATGCTGTTCTCACACGGCCGCGCGCCGTACTCCGGCAACCGTCAGGTGCTCGTCGGAATGGCGCGGCCCATCGACGCAGACCGAGTGGAGACCCGTCCATGAAAGCCCGTTTGATCATCGCCGATCCGAAAAAGGCGAGCAGTCCCTGGCTGGTGCGGCAGGCGCGCAGCGCTTCCGTCGAACAGCGGCTGTTCTGCTTTCCTTATGCCGGCGGCACCGCGCAGGTGTTCCAGGGATGGAGCGAGCTGCTGCCGCCGTCGGTCGAAGTGATCGCCATCCAGGCGCCCGGCAAGGGCACGCGCCTGCTGGAGCCGCCGTGCGCCGGTGTGGACGCGTTCTGCGACTCGCTGCTGCCGGCGATGCTGCCGCTGCTGCACGAGAAGCCGTTCAGCTTCTTCGGCCACAGCAACGGCGCGTTCACCGCGTTCGAGCTGTCCTGCCGCCTCCAGGAGCGCGGCCTGCCGATGCCGCGGCAGTTGATGCTGTCGGCCAGCCCGGCGCCGTGGACGCGGGAGATCGAGCGGCCGTTCTCGAAGATGACGGACACGGAGCTCAAGGACGTCCTCAAGGACCTCAACGGCACGCCGCCGGAGATCCTCGAGAACGCCGCGCTCTTCGAGCTGCTGCTCCCCGGGCTGCGCGCCGACTTCGCGATGCCGGAGAACTACCGCTTCCGCTGGTCGCGCAAGCTGTCCGCGGAGACGCACGTCTTCTACGGCGCGCACGACGAGATCACCGAGCACCAGATTTTCAGCTGGCAGGACCAGATCAGCGGCCCGCTGTCGTTCCAGAAGATCGACGGAGGCCATTTCTTCATCCACAGCCATGCCGCGGAGCTGATGTCCTCGATCGGCAGCCGGTTGATCTCCCATCAGCCGCATCGCCCGCAGCCGGAATTGCTGAGCGTCTCCGCCTGACGCCGGCGGCCGTCGAAACCAACAACTGAGGAAACCATTCGAGCTGCACAGGCCAGAGGTGTGTGCAGAGATACGGTTCCTCGGTTCCTCGGAGTGCCTCGGAGTTCCTCGGGAGAGGGACGCCGGGGCTCCTCCGAGGAGCCGAGGAACGCCGAGGAACGCCGAGGAACTACCGAGAAAAGCCATGAACAACGATAACTGCTGGTATCTCCGAGAAGATGTGTACGTGGACCCGTTGATCAACAACTGGTACGCCTGGCCGAACCTGATCGCGCCGATCACTTACTCCATGTACATGACCCGGACGCATCGCCGTCTGATGAATTCGTTCGTCAAGAACGCGCAGCTCCACATCCTGGCGCACCAGGACTCGAGCCTCGCGGGCGGTGGCGAGTTCGTCGACTGTTCGATGGAGCAGGTGGACCAGGTCAAGGCGCTGCTGGGCCGCTATGACGCCGAGTACGCGATCTACGGCCAGCTCGCCAACGCGGTCAAGGAGCTCGACTCGCTCGTCAAGCAGCACAAGACCGGCGAGTCCATCGAGCCGCTCTACGAGAAGGTGCCGGAGCAGCTCAAGGGCTACGTCGAGCTGTTCATGGACCTCTTCCATCAGCCCTCCTACCGGCTGATCGAAGGACTGCTCTACAAGAGCCCGTACTACGACGAGAAGCTGCAGTCCGTCTCGTTCGGCATCCTCTCCAACGTCAAGGCCCGCCCGTTCGTCCTCAGCACGCCGCGCCTGCCGGACGACAAGCACCTGCACGTCAAGGTGGCGTTCCGCTCGGAGTGGCTGGACAAGCTGTTCGCCACGCGCACGACGCCGGTCACCCTCGAGGCGATCGACGCGCTGTTCGAGGGGATGGACATGGAGGGCGGTCTCGCGCCGCGCGACCTGTTCACCACGACGGCCCCGGTCTCGCGCCACGCGGCCGTGATCGACGGCGTCCGCCTGCAGTACATGGGGCACGCCGGCTTCCTCATCGAGAGCTCGGAAGTGTCGATCCTGATCGACCCGGTGCTCGCGAACCGCACCGAGGCGATCGCGGACAAGACCTACGCGCACGCGGACCTGCCGGAGAAGATCGACTACCTCTGCATCACGCACAACCACGCGGACCACGTCAACATCGAGTCGCTGCTGCAGATCCGGCACAAGGTCGGGACCGTGCTGGTGCCGAAGAACAACGGCGGCACGCTGGCCGACCCGTCGCTGCGCCTGCTGCTCCGGCAGATCGGCTTCAACGTCATGGAAGTGGATGACGTCGAGGAGATCCCGGTCAAGTCCGGCCGCATCCTCAGCATCCCCTTCCTCGGCGAGCACGGCGATCTGAACATCCGCAGCAAGTCGGCCTGGTTCTTCGAGCTGAACGGCAAGAAGATCTACGCCGGCGCGGACTCCTCGAACCTCGAGCCGCGCATGTACAAGTACGTGCACGAGATCACCGGCGACCTGGACGTGCTGGCCATCGGCATGGAGTGCGTCGGTGCCCCGTACACGTGGCTCTACGGCGCGCTCACCACGGAAGTCATCCCGAAGAACATCAAGGAGTCGCGCCGTCTGAACGGCTCCGACTTCGCGAAGGCCGCGATGATGGCGGAGTCGTTCAACCCGAAGCACATGCTCATCTACGCGCTGGGCATGGAGCCGTGGTACGGCTACTTCATGGGCCTCGAGTACTCCGACGACTCGGAGCAGATCGTCCAGTCTTCCAAGATGGTGGAGCACTGCAAGAGCATCAACCTGCCGGTCGAGCGACTGTGCGGCAAGTACGCGCTCGCGCTTTGAGAACCGCATGAATCGATCCTTTCCTCTTTTCAAGCGCTTCGCGGCGTTCGTGTTCCTGCCGCTGCTGGTCCTCGGGGCCGTCGGGGCGTATCGCGCGTGGAGATCGCTGCCGGACGAGCGCATTCACCTGAATGCGGCCGGCCGCGGTCCCGTGCAGATCGCTCGCGACGAGCACGGCGTTCCTGCTCTGTCCGCGCCGACGGACGAGGGCGTCTACTTCGCGATGGGCTACGTCCACGCCCAGGACCGCATGTGGCAGCTCGAGTTCCAGCGGCGCGTCGTGCAGGGACGCCTCAGCGAAGTGCTGGGCAAGAAGGTGATCCATCAGGACGCCTGGATGCGCACGCTCGGCGTACACCGCTCGGCGCGCTCCGCCTGGGGCGCGCTCAGCGAGCCGGCGAAGCGCTCGCTCACCGCGTATGCGGACGGCGTCAATGCGTGGCTGCAGGAAAAGCATCCGCTGCCGGTCGAGTTCCAGTTGCTCGGCGTGCAGCCGGAGCCCTGGACTCCGATCGATTCCCTCGCGTGGAGCAAAGTGTTCGCGCTGAACCTGGCGGGCAACCTGGACAAGGAGACCGCCAAGTACGTCGCGCAGCAGAACCTCACCGCGGAGCAGGCGGACTTCTTCTTCGCCGGCAGCGGCCCCGCTTCCGCGGTGGCGCGCAATGACGCGCAGGCCGAGAGCATCGCCCGCCTCGGCGAGCTGCAGCGCAGCGTCGAGCAGGCGCTGAACATCGGCGGCGAGTACGCGGGCAGCAATGCCTGGGCGGTGTCCGGGAAGCTGACGCGCGACGGCTCCGCCATCCTCGCGAACGATCCCCACCTCGGCCTGCAGATGCCGTCCGTCTGGTATCCGGTCGTGCAGGAGGGCAAGCGCCTGCACGCGTCGGGCATGAGCCTCGTCGGCCTGCCGGTGGTGATCTTCGGCCGCAACCGGCACATCGCCTGGGGCGGCACGAACGTCATGGCCGACGTGCAGGACCTCTACTTCGAGCGCATCGAGGAGAAGGGGAGGAACCGCTACCTCACCGACGGCTCCTGGCAGAAGGTCGAGACCACCGTCGAGTACATCCCCGTGGCCTCCGAGTTCCCCGCGGCGCTGAACAAGCCGCTCGCCCCGGTGCGCATGGAAGTCCGCCGGACGCGCAACGGTCCGATCATCAGCGACATCAACGACCGCATCACCCAGCCCATCTCGCTGCGCTGGACCGCGCTCGTCGAAGGCGACAAGAGCTACGAGACGTTCTACTCCCTGAGCTACGCGGAGAACTGGACGTCGTTCCGCGAGCTGTTCCGCGGGTACGTCGCTCCCGCGCTCAACATGCTGTACGCCGACGGCGGCGGCAACATCGGCCATCTCATCGTCGGAAAAATCCCGGTGCGCAAGAGCGGCGACGGCTCGCTGCCGCTGCCCGGCTGGGACGCGGCGTACGGCTGGACGGGCTTCATTCCGTTCGACGAGCTGCCGGCGACGTTCAATCCCGAAGAGGGCTACATCGTCTCGGCCAACGACAAGTCGACCGGCGACGACTATCCGTACTTCATCTCCGACGACTACGCCTCGCCGGAGCGCGCGGCCCGGATCGAGAGCCTCCTGCGCGAGAAAGCTGCCCGCTCGGGCCGCATCACTCTCGAAGACAACCAGCCCATCCAGGCCGACGTCGTCAGCCTGACCGCCCGCAAGCTGCTGCCGGTCCTGACGTCGATCAAGGCCAAGGACGCGCGCCAGCAGCAGGCCCTCGACCTGCTCCGCGGCTGGAACGGCACGATGGACAAGGACAGCGCCGCCGCCTCGATCTACAACGGCTGGATGCGCTACCTCGGCAGCGAGGTGTTCGCGTCGGCGCTCCAGGAAGACTGGGCGCGCGTGCGTGACCACGTGTATCTCAACGAGGTGCTCGGCGGCGCGAAGCCGGAGCTCGTGCTCAGAGCGCTGACCGATCCGAAGGAGACGTGGTGCTTCCGCAACGCGAAGGCCACCACGCGGCGCTGCGACGCGATGCTGTCCAGCACCCTCGACGTCGCCCTCGACGAGCTGGAGAAGCTCACCGACGGCGACCCCGCCTCGTGGAAGTGGGGCACGATCCACCGGACCGCGTACAAGCACCAGCCGTTCGGCCAGGTGAAGGGCCTGTCGTCGATCTTCGGACGCAGAGTCGCCAGCGGCGGCGGGCAGGACACGATCGCCGTCTCCTCCTCCGTCTTCAAGGCTTCGGAAGGCTACGTGGGGACGCTCGGTGCCGGCTTCCGCCAGATCATGCAGGTGGGGCGGCAGAAGAACGCGCACCTCTACATGAACTCCACCGGGCAGTCGGCGAACGTCTTCAGCAAACACTACGCGGACATGGTCGAGCCGTTCGAGAACGGCCTCTATTACTCCCTGCCGCAGAAATCGACGGACTAAGGAACTGGACCCGATCACCATGACCACTCAGGCTGAAACCGCGTCCAGTGCAGGCGTGCTCTCCGCTCGCGGAACCCAACGAAAGAAGCGCCGCAGCGGCGGCGGCAGTCTGCTGGCCACGTTCGGCCGCTTCGCGCCGAACCGCGTCTTCGCGTCCGTGATTTTCGGCGCGCTCTCCGGCGCGCTCTATTCGCTGGCGATCCCGCTCATCCTCGCCTCCATCAAACCGCCGGAGGACGGCCTCCTCTACGCCGAGACCACCGTCGAGCGCGTGTGGTTCCTCGAGGTGTCGAACGTCCGCATGGCGGGCTTCTTCCTCGCCTTCTGTCTGCTGATCCTGGCAACGCGGGCGCTGTCGGGAATCCTGCTGTCGCGCGTCTCCATGGACCTCACCTCCAACCTGCGCGCGCGGCTCTGCGACCGCATCGCCCGCGCGCCGTACCCGGTGCTCGAAGGGTTCGGCCAGGCGAAGCTGAGGGTGGCGGTCACGGACGACGTCCGCCGCATCATCGCCGGCGCCGAGATCCTGCCGCAGTTGCTGGTCAACGTGGTGATGCTGGTCGGGATCTTCGGCTTCCTCTGCTACCTCAACCAGCACGTCTTCTTCTTCGTCCTGAAGGCCATCGCGTTCGGCGTCGTCACCTTCCAGATTCCGGTCTACTTCGCCCGGAAAGACTTCCGGCGCGCGCGGCACATCTACGACTCGCTCGAGCAGGGCATCCGCGGCCTGATCATGGGCGTCAAGGAGCTGCAGCTCGACCGGGCCAAGCGCACGAAGTACTTCCGGGACGTCCTGCTGAAGAACGAGCGCGACCTGCTCACCACCGAAAAGCGGGCGCTCACGACGATGCTGGCGGCGAACAGCTACGGAGACCTGCTGTTCTTCTTCGTGATCGGCATCGTCGCCTTCGTCTTCACGAATTACCACTCCGTCTCGGCGGAGGAGCTGGCCGGGATCGTCCTGGTCCTGCTGTACGTCACCGGTCCGGTGGCGATGATCCTCAACGCCATCCCCAGGATGTCGATCGCGGTCGTCTCGCTGCGCAAGATCGAGGAGATCTTCGGCGAGCTGCCCGAGGCGATGACCGAGGACAAGCCGCTCACGAAGCGGGCGTGGGAGCAGATCTCGTTCCGCGACGTCACGTACGTACACCGCAGCGACGGGCAGCACGACGGCTTCACGGTCGGCCCGGTCGATTTCGACCTCCGCAAAGGCGAGATCACCTTCATCGTCGGGGGCAACGGCTCCGGCAAGTCGACGCTCAGCAAGATGCTGTCGCTGCACTACCTCCCGTCCGGCGGCTCGATCGCGTTCGACGCGCAGAAGCTCGACGCGGATTGCATCGACGACTACCGGCAGGACGTCGCGGCGATCTTCTCCGACTACTACCTCTTCGACCGCCTCCTGTGCGAGTACGACGACGAGAAGCTGGAGATGGCCGAGCGCTACCTCCGCGAGTTCGGCCTGCAGCACAAGGTCAGCATCCGCGACGGCATGTTCTCGACCACTGACCTGTCGGACGGACAGCGCAAGCGCCTCGCGCTCGCGGTCTCCTTCGTCGACGACAAGAAGCTCTACCTCTTCGACGAATGGGCGGCCGACCAGGATCCCGCCTTCAAGATGATCTTCTACACCGAGATCCTGCCGGAGCTGAAGGCTCGCGGGAAGGCCGTGGTGGTCGTCAGCCACGACGATCGCTACTTCCACGTCGCCGACCAGGTGCTGGTGATGGAAGACGGCAAAGTGGTCGAGCGCCGCCTGCAGCCGAGCCGTCCGTGGACCCTCACCCAGCGCGACTTCGTGCTCGCTTGATTCGAAACGAAACCCAGGAAAGAACGCCATGACGTTGACCATTGCCCCGCCCGCTCCCACCACCACCACGCTGCCGCGCGTCACGCGGGAGCAGTTCGCTGAGAAGTTCTTCGCCCGGCAGCTTCCGGCGATCGTCACCGACGCCACCGCCGACTGGGGCATGTCCGGCCGCTGGTCGCCGGAGTACCTCGCGTCGCTGATCGGGAGCAAGCAGGTCTCGGTGAGCGTCTCCGCGAACGGCAAGTTCAGCTACGACGCCTCCGGCAGAGGCACGAGCGCGAACTTCGCCGAAGAGCGCATGACCTTCGCGGAAGCGGCGCGGCAGGTGGCGGAGGCCGACGGCGACCGGCTGCTGTACGTCATGCAGCAGTCGATCCCCAAGCAGTTCCCGGAGCTGATGAAAGAGATCCGGGTGCCGCAGTGGGTGCCGAAGGCCGAGGAGACGTCGATCAACCTCTGGTTCGGGCGCAGCAGCGTGACGCCGCTCCACTACGACGCCACGAACAACTTCTTCGCCCAGCAGTACGGTGAGAAGCACTGGACGATCTTTTCCCCCGCCGACACGCCGCACGTCTATCCGCAGCCGATCGACTCGAAGATGGCACACCTCTCGGCCGTCGACCTCGACGCTCCGGACCTGCGCCTGCATCCGAACTTCAGCCTGGCCCGGCCGATCCGGTTCACCGTCCATCCCGGCGAGCTGCTGTACCTGCCGGCGTTCTGGTGGCACCAGGTCCGGTCCCCGGCCGTCTCCACGTCGGTCAGCATCTGGTGGATGCCGGACCTGCAGCAGTACGTGCAGGCTCCCAACGGCCCGCGCAAGCTCTACCGGCAGTACGAGACCGACCGGCTGTCGGGGCTGAAGAAGACGCTGCTGGTGTCGAACCGCCTCAGCTTCTCCACCGCCGCCGCCCTGGTCCTGAGCGCGGGACGCAAGTGGGCCGCGTGCCTCCTTTCGCTGGCCGCGTGCGACGAGTACATCGGCAACCTGGCGACCCGGCACAACCTGCCGCGGACGCCCGGCTGCAACCTGCAGCAGCTCGCGGCGGAGATGCGGGAGACGCTGAAGAAGCTCGCCTTCGCGGGCGTGCCGGCGAACACCCTTCCTCCGGCGTCGGCGCTGGAGGCCATCATCACTCTGGCCGGCCGTGTCGCTCAGGGGAGCGACGCGCAGTTTTCAACCGAGGAGATCGGCAGCATCATCAAGCTCGCCTCGACTCTCGAGCGGAGGGCCGCCTGACCTGCAGTAGCACGCCGCTCCGTTTCCACCACAGCTGACGAGATTTTGCTGCACGTGCGCGGGGCCGCCGTTTCGGTGGTTCCGCTCACCCGCGACGCTCCGCGTGTGCTCACGCGGGCGTCAGAAGGAATCACCAAGGAATCACCCATGGACATCCGTACCGCCGAAACAACTTCGTGGTTTCCGTTGTCGATCTCCCAGCGAAGCCGCTGCTTCGTCTACGAGCTCGAGCCGCAGAACCGCGGGAACCACAACAACGTCTTCGCCGCACGTCTGGAGGGCGCCGTCGATCCGGCGGCCGTCGACGCGGCGTTGCGCGGTCTCGTGGCCCGTCACCCGATGCTTCGCGCGGAAGTGTCCATCGAGCAGGGGCAGCGGATCCTCGCGGAGATGCCGTTCGCGCTGAACGTCGTCGACGCCACCGGGATGAGCGCGGACGCGCTCCTCGAGCGCGTGCATGCGGATGCCTGGGCGCCGTTCGTTCGCAATGAGGCCGAAGGGCCCCGTCCGTTGCTGCGCTCGTGCCTGTACGTCACGGGTCCGGCGGAATCCGTCTTCCTGCTGGCGCTCGACCACCTGATCTGCGACGGCTGGTCGTACTGGCACCTGCTCGAGGAGCTCGGCGCGGAGCTGTCGGGCAACGAGGTGGCGCCGGATGCGGCGGCCGCGGCGACGTACCGCGAGTACGTGTCGTGGCAGCACGAGCTCGTCCACGGCTCCAGGGGTGCGCGGCAGGTGGCTCATTGGGAGAAGGTGCTGGCCGGAGACGCCGCGCCGCTGCGCCTGCCGTTCGATCGCCGGCGCCCCGCGCAGTCCAGCCACCGGCAGGGCTTCGTCACGCGCCGGCTGGGCACGTCGTTGAAGGAGCGCCTCCAGTCCGGCCGGGCCGACGAAGGCGCGACGCTCTACAACTCCCTGGTGGTGGCGCTGCAGATTCTTCTGCACCGGTACACCGGGCAGGATCGCGTCGTGATCGGCGCGGCGGTTCCGGGGCGCAGCCAGGCGGCCTGGAAGAACGTCGTCGGCGATTTCGCCAACGTGCTCCCCCTCCGCGCGGACTTCGACGAGCAGCCGACGGCGCGCACGATGCTGCGCAACTGCCAGCGCGCGCTGCTCTCGGCGCTGCGCAATCAGGATTACCCGTTCCCCCGCCTGGTCGAAGAACTGGGCATCGCCTACGGCGACGAGAACCCGATCTACCAGGTCTCGTTCGTGTTCCAGAAGCCGCGGCGGGCGGCTGCGCTTGCCCGTCTCTGGAACGAGCACAATTCCGGTGAGGCCGCCCCGCGCTGGGGCGGGCTGACCCTGCAGCCGTTCCCGATCGAGCAGCGCGTCGGTCAGGACAGCCGCGTCGCGCTGACGGTGCACGCCGTCGAGATCGACGACGACGCGCGCTGCGATTTCGTCTACGACGTCGACGTCTTCGACGCCGCGACCATGGAGCGCATGGCGGACCACTTCGTCGCGCTGCTCGAGGAGATCGTCGCGGATCCCGACCGCACCGCTCACGAGCGCCCGCTGCTGTCCGCGGAGGAGCGCCGCCAACTGCTGGTCGATTTCAATGCCGCACCCGGCGCGCCGCTCGACGAGCCCCGTGAGCTCATGCACGAGCTGTTCGAGCAGCAGGCCGCCGCACGGCCCGACGCGCCCGCGGTGGTCTTCGAGGACCGGCAGCTCACGTACGCGGAGCTCAACGCGCGCGCCAATCAGCTCGCCCACGAGCTGATCGCCCTCGGCGTCCGTCCCGACGACCGCGTGGCGATCTGCGCCGAGCGCAGTCTGGAGATGGTCGTCGGCCTCCTCGGCATCCTCAAGGCCGGCGGCGCCTACGTCCCGCTGGACCCGGCGGCTCCCGCCGACCGCCTGCAGTCGATGGTCGGCGACGCGCAGCCCCGGGTCCTGGTGACGCAGCAGGCGCTGGGACAGGCGCTGCCCGCGACCGGGCTGCCGGTGCTGTTCCTCGACGGCGACGCCTTCGCGGCGCGCCCGACGACGAACCCGGACGCGCGCGCTCTCGGCCTGACGCTTCGCAACCTTGCCTATGTGATCTACACCTCCGGCTCGACGGGCAGGCCGAAAGGCGTGATGGTCGAGCAGCGCTCCGTCCTCAACCTGTGGCAGGCGCTCCAGCGTCTCGACTTCGTCGAGGCAGGAGCCGGCGCCCGGGTCGGACTGAACGCCTCGATCGGCTTCGACGCCTCGGTGCAGTCGCTGCTGCAACTGCTGTCGGGCCACTGCGTCGTGGTCTTCCCGCAGAGCGTCCGCGCCGACGCGGACGCGTTCCTGCGCTATGCCGAGGCGCACGCGCTGGATGCCTTCGACTGCACGCCGGCGCAGCTCGCGCTGCTGCTGCAGGCAGGCCTCGGGAAGGACGATGCCGGCTATCAGCCGAAGGCCGTGCTGGTCGGCGGCGAGAGCATCGGCGTTCCCCTCTGGCAGTCGCTGAAGGCCATCCGGTCCACGCGCTTCTTCAACGTATACGGACCGACGGAGTGCACGGTGGACGCGACGGCGTGCGCCCTGCACGAGGCCGGAGACCGGCCGGTCATCGGCCGCCCGCTGGGCAACGTCACGGTCTACATCCTCGACGCGCACGGCCAGCCGGTGCCGGTGGGCGTCGAGGGCGAGCTGTACATCGGCGGCGTGCAGGTCGCGCGCGGCTATCTCAATCGTCCGGAGCTGACCGCCGAGCGGTTCCTGCGCGATCCGTTCAGCGCCGATCCGCACGCCCGCATGTACAGGACGGGCGACCTCGGGCGCTGGCTGCCGGACGGCAACATCGAATACGCCGGCCGCAACGACCACCAGGTGAAGATCCGCGGCTACCGCATCGAGCTCGGCGAGATCGAGGTGCAGCTCGCCCAGTGCGCGGGCGTGCGCGAGGCCGTGGTCCTCGCGCGTGAAGACGTGGCCGGCGACAAGCGCCTGGTCGCCTACCTGGTTCCGCAGGACGGCGCCGTCCTCGAAGCCGTCGCGCTGCGCAACGCGCTGCAGGCGCAACTGCCCGAGTACATGGTGCCGTCCGCGTTCGTCGTGCTCGAGGCACTGCCCCTGACGCCGAACGGCAAGCTCGATCGCAAGGCGCTGCCGGTCCCGGAGCTCGGCGCGCTGATCGCGAGCGAGTACGAGGCGCCGGAAGGGGAGGTCGAGCAGAAGCTCGCCGCGCTGTGGCAGGAGCTGCTGCGCGTCGAACAGGTCGGCCGCCAGGACCGCTTCTTCGAGCTGGGCGGGCACTCGCTGCTCGCCATGCAGTTGACCTCGCACATCCGGGCGGCGTTCGGCGTCGAGCTGCCGCTGCGCCAGGTGTTCGCGAATTCGACCCTGAGCGGACTCGCCGAAGTGGTGCGCGCGGCGGGGGCGAGCACGATGGGGCGGATTCAGCGCGCGGACCGCAATCAGCCGCTGCCTCTGTCGCTGGCGCAGCAGCGCCTGTGGTTCCTGGACCGGCTCGACCGCGCCGCGAGCGCGTCGTATGCCATGCCGGCCGCGCTGCGGCTCCTCGGCAAGCTGGACGTGGCCGCGCTGCAGGCCACGCTGGACGGGCTGGTCGCGCGGCATGAAGTCCTGCGCACGTCCTTCGCCGAGATCGACGGCGTGCCGTATCAGCAGATCGCGCCGGCAGACCGCGGCTTCGCCCTCGGCCACGAAGACCTGAGCGCACTTTCCGCTGACGAGCGCGAGGCGGCGGTGGCGCGGCTGACCGTCGAAGAAGCGCGGGCGCCGTTCGACCTGAGCGCCGGCCCGATGATCCGCGGCCGACTGCTGCGCGTCAGCGAGGCGGAGCACGTGCTGCTGGTGACGCAGCACCACATCATCACCGACGGCTGGTCCATCGACGTGATGGTGCGCGAGGTGGGCGCGCTGTACACGGCGTTCCTCGAGGGGAGCGCCGATCCGCTGCCGCCGCTGGAGCTGCAGTACGCCGACTACGCCCAGTGGCAGCGCGAGTGGCTGCAGGGCGAGGAGCTGACGCGTCAGCTCGGGTTCTGGAAAGAGCATCTCGCCGGAGCGCCCGCGCTGCTCGAGCTGCCGCTCGACCGGCCGCGCCCCGCGGAGCAGAGCCACGCCGGCGCCACGGTGCCGGTGGCGCTCTCGCCGGAGCTGACCGCCAGCCTGCGGACGTTCTCGCAGCGCCACGGCGTGACGCTATACATGACCCTTCTCTCCGCTTGGGGCGTGCTGCTGTCCCGGCTCTCGGGCCAGCAGGACATCGTCATCGGTACGCCGGTGGCGAACCGCCAGCGGCAGGAGCTCGAAAGCCTGATCGGCTTCTTCGTGAACATGCTGGCCGTGCGCCTGCGTCTCGACGAAAAGCCGAGCGTCGCGTCCCTGCTCGCGCAGGTGAAGGAGACGACCCTCGCGGCGTTCGCGCATCAGGAGCTGCCGTTCGAGCAGGTGGTCGAGGCGGTGCAGCCGCAGCGCAGCCTGTCCCACAGCCCGCTGGCGCAGGTGACGTTCACCTGGAACAACCTCGAGCAGGCCACGGACGGCAGCACGCTGCAGCTCCCCGGTCTGACGCTGGCGCCGGTGCCCCGTGCGCACGAGACCATCCAGGTCGATCTGCAGATGCTGCTCGACGATGCCGGCGACGTGGTCACCGGCATGCTGGTGTACGCCCGCGACCTCTTCGACCGCGAGACCATCGAGCGCTGGACCGGCCACTTCGTGCGGCTGCTGGAGGCGATGGCGGCCGACGCGTCCACGGACATCGACGCGCTGCCGCTGCTGTCCGAGGCGGAGCGCCGGCAGGTGCTCGCGTCCTTCAACGACACCGCCGTCGCTTATCCGAGCGACGCACTGATCCACCAGCTCTTCGAGCGGCAGGCCGCGCAGCAGCCCGACGCCGTGGCCGTGGTTTACGAAGACGAATCGCTGACCTACGGCGAGCTGAACGCGCGCGCCAACCAGCTCGCGCACTACCTGATCGGCCTGGGCGTGAAGCCCGACGACCGCGTCGCGATCTGCTGCCCGCGCAACGCGGAGCTGATCGTCGGCCTCCTCGGCATCCTGAAAGCCGGCGGCTCCTACGTGCCGCTGGACCCGGGCTATCCGCAGGAGCGTCTGACCTGGATGCTCGAGGACAGCGCGCCGGTGGCGCTGCTGAGCCATTCCGACGTCGAGGACCTGCTGCCGGAGACCGAGCTGCCGGTGCTCCGGCTGGACGTCGACCTGCCGGTGCTGGCGCGGCGCCTGCCGGCGAGCGATCCCGTCGTGACCGGGCTGCACGCCCGTCATCTCGCCTACGTGATCTACACCTCCGGCTCCACCGGCACGCCGAAGGGCGTGATGGTCGAGCACCGCAACGTCAACCGTCTGGTCATCAACAACCCGTATTTCTCCGCGGCCGCCGGCGACTGCTTCGCGCACTGCGCGAACCCGGCGTTCGACGCCGCGACGTGGGAGATCTGGGGCGCGCTGCTCAACGGCGCGCGGCTGCTGGTCCTCCCGCCGTCCGTGGTCATGGATCCGGCGCTGCTCGACGCCCGCCTGCGGGATGGCGGCGTCACGGCGCTCTGGCTGACCGTCGGCCTGTTCAATCAGTACGTCGACAGCCTGCCCGATGCGTTCGGCCAGCTCCGGTACCTGTTGGTCGGCGGCGACGCCCTGGATCCGAAGACGATCCGCCAGTTGCTGCAGCGCGAGCGGCGCCCCGCGCACGTGGTGAACGGCTACGGCCCGACCGAGACGACGACGTTCGCCATCACGCACGACATCCGCGAAGTCGCCGATGACGCGCGCTCCATCCCCCTCGGCAAGCCGCTCGCCAACACGGAGATCTACGTGCTCGACGCGCAGGGCGAGCCGGTCCCGGTGGGCGTCGAAGGCGAGATCTACATCGCCGGCGACGGCGTCGCGCGCGGCTACCTGAACCGCCCCGAGCTGACCGCCGAACGCTTCGTCCGGAATCCGTTCCGCGCGGACGCCGAGGCGCGGATGTACAAGACCGGCGACCGCGGCCGGTGGCTGGCCGATGGGACGATCGAGTTCCTCGGCCGCAACGACTTCCAGGTGAAGCTCCGCGGCTTCCGCATCGAGCTGGGCGAGATCGAGTCGAAGCTCGCGCAGTGCGACGGCGTCCGCGACGCGGTGGTCCTCGCACGCGAAGACGCGCCGGGAGACAAGCGCCTGGTGGCCTATCTCGTCGCCGCGGAGGGCACCGAGCTGTCGGTGGCCGATCTGCGCGACGCGCTCTCGCGGCAACTGCCCGACTACATGCTGCCGTCGGCGTTCGTGCAGCTCGACCGCCTGCCGCTGACCGCGAACGGAAAGCTCGACCGCCAGGCGCTGCCCGCGCCGGAAGCGACCGCGCTGACCGCGCATGAATACGAAGCGCCGCAGGGGCCGATCGAAGAGGCGCTCGCGGCGCTGTGGCAGGAGCTGCTGCACGTCGAGCGCGTCGGCCGCCACGACCAGTTCTTCGAGCTGGGCGGCCACTCCCTGCTCGCGGTGCAGTTGATCTCGCAGGTCCGCGCGAAGTTCGGCGTCGAGCTGCCGCTGCGCGAGCTCTTCGTCAACTCCAGCCTCAGTGCGCTGGCCGAGGCGGTGCGCGCGGCGGGGGCGAGCACGATGGGGCGGATGGAGCGTGCGGACCGCACGCAGCCGCTGCCGCTGTCGCTGGCCCAGCAGCGCCTGTGGTTCCTCGATCAGCTCGACGGGGCCGCGAGCGCCGCGTACCACATGCCGGCCGCGCTGCGGCTCCTCGGGCAGCTCGACGCCGCCGCGTTGCAGGCCACGCTGGACCGGCTCGTCGCGCGGCATGAGGGCCTGCGCACCTCGTTCATCGCCATCGACGGCGTGCCGTATCAGCAGATCGCTCCGGAAGACCGCGGCTTCGCGCTCGTCCACGAAGACCTGAGCGCGCTGCCCGCCGCGGAGCGCGAGGCGGTGGTGGCGAGGGTGACGGCGGAAGAAGCGCGCGCGCCGTTCGACCTGAGCACCGGTCCGATGATCCGCGGCCGCCTGCTGCGCGTCAGCGAGACCGAGCATGTGCTGCTGGTGACCCAGCACCACATCGTCAGCGACGGCTGGTCGATCGACGTGATGGTGCGCGAGGTCGGCGCCCTGTACACGGCGTTCCTCGAAGGGAGCGCCGACCCGCTGCCGCCGCTGGAAGTCCAGTACGCCGACTACGCGCAGTGGCAGCGGAACTGGCTGCAGGGCGAGGAGCTGACGCGCCAGCTCGGGTTCTGGAAGGACCATCTCACCGGCGCGCCGGAGCTGCTCGAGCTGCCGCTGGACCGTCCGCGGCCGGCGGTGCAGAGCTACGCCGGCGGCTTGGTGCCGGTTGCCCTTCCCGCGGAGCTGACCGCCGAGCTGCGGGCGTTCTCGCAGCGCCACGGCGTGACGCTGTACATGACGCTCCTCGCCGCCTGGGGCGTGCTGCTGTCCCGCCTCTCGGGCCAGCAGGACGTCGTCGTCGGCACGCCGGTGGCGAACCGCCAGCGGCAGGAGCTCGAAAGCCTCATCGGCTTCTTCGTGAACATGCTGGCCGTGCGCCTGCGTCTCGACGAGAAGCCGAGCGTCGAAGCCCTGCTCGCGCGGGTGAAGGAGACGACGCTCGCCGCCTTCGCCCATCAGGAGCTGCCCTTCGAGCAGGTGGTCGAAGCGGTGCAGCCGCAGCGCAGCCTCTCCCACAGCCCGCTGGCGCAGGTGACCTTCACCTGGAACAACCTCGAGCGCGTCGGCACGGACGGCAGCACCCTGGAGCTGCCCGGCCTGACCCTGGCGCCCGTGCACCGCGCCCACGAGACCATCCAGGTCGACCTGCAGTTGCTGCTGGACGACGCCGGCGACGTGGTCAAGGGCATGCTCGTGTACGCCCGCGACCTCTTCGACCGCGAGACCATCGAGCGCTGGACCGGCCATTTCGTGCAGGTGCTGCAGGCGATGGTGGCCGATCCTTCGGTCGCCGTCGACGCGCTCCCGCTGCTGTCCGCCGCGGAGCGCCACGAGGTGCTCGAGGCCTTCAACGAGACCGATTTCGACTTCCCGAAAGACGCGCTGATCCACGAGCTGTTCGAGCAGCAGGCCGCGCAGCAGCCCGACGCCGTCGCCGTGGTCAGCGAGAACGAGTCGCTGAGCTACGGGGAGCTCAACACGCGCGCCAATCAGCTCGCGCACTACCTGATCCAGCTCGGCGTGAAGGCCGACGACCGCGTGGCCATCTGCTGCGAGCGCAACACCGACCTGATCGTCGGCCTCCTCGGCATCCTGAAGGCCGGCGGCGCGTACATGCCCCTCGACCCGAGCCATCCGCGCGAGCGGCTGGCCTGGATGCTCGAGGACAGCGCGCCGGTCGCGCTGCTGACGCACTCCGATCTCGAAGAGCTGCTGCCGGAAGCGGAGATGCCCGTGCTGCGGCTCGACGTCGACCTGCCGGTGCTCGCGCGCCGCCTGCCGGAGCACAATCCGGACGCGCGCGGACTCACCTCCGGCAACCTCGCCTACGTGATCTACACCTCCGGCTCGACCGGCACGCCGAAGGGCGTCATGGTCGAGCAGCGCGACGTCGTCGGGCTGGTCCGGGCGCGCGACTACGTCGCTCTCGATCGGACCTCCGTCGTCGCCCAGGCCTCCAACGCCTCGTTCGACGCGGCGACGTTCGAGATCTGGGGCGCGCTGCTGAACGGCGGCCGCCTGGTCATCATCGGCAAGGAGACCCTGATCGAGCCGGCCCGGCTGCAGGAGCGCCTCGTCGCGGAGCGCGTCGACACGCTGTTCGTCACCACCGCCCTCTTCAACCGCATCGCGAAGCTCCACCCGTCCGCCTTCGCCACCCTGAAAACGCTGCTGTTCGGCGGCGAGATGGTGTCCCCGGACATCGTCGCCGCGTTCGTCCACGACTTCCCGGGCCGCCTGCTGCACGTGTACGGCCCGACGGAGAACACGACCTACGCGACCTGGTATCACGTGCGGCCGGAGCGGCCGACCGAAGAAGTTCCTCGGGGTTCCTCGGAGTTCCTCGGAGTTCCTCGGAGTGGCTTCCCAACCTCCCCGAGCAGCTCGGGAGAACCTGACGAGCTCCGCGGAACCGTGACTCCTCCGAGGCACTCCGAGGAACCCGAGGAACCCGAGGAACTCCGAGGAACTCCCCCCGTCCCCATCGGCCGCGGCCTCGCCGGCGCCCGCGTCTACGTGCTCGACGCGCATCGTCAGCCGGTTCCCGTCGGCGTGGCGGGTGAGATCTACGTCGGCGGGCATGGCGTCGCCCGCGGCTATCTGAACCGTCCGGAGCTGACGGCCGAGCGCTTCGTGAGCGATCCGTTCCGCGCGGAACCAGGCGCGCGGATGTACAAGACCGGCGACCTCGGACGCTGGCTCCCGGGCGGCAACATCGAGTTCCTGGCCCGCAACGACTTCCAGGTGAAGATCCGCGGCTTCCGCATCGAATTGGGAGAAGTCGAGGCGAAGCTCGGCGCGTGCGCCGGCGTGCGCGAGGTCATCGTCCTGGCGCGGGAAGACGAGCCGGGCGACAAGCGCCTGGTCGCGTACCTCGTGGCCCAGGAAGGCGCGGAGCTGTCGGTGTCCGACCTCCGCGAGGCGCTGTCGCGGCAACTGCCCGAGTACATGGTGCCGTCCGCGTTCGTGCAGCTCGACCTGCTCCCGCTGAACGCGAACGGCAAGATCGATCGCAAGGCGCTGCCCGCGCCGGAAGCGGCCGCGCTCAGCGTCCGCGAGTACGAGGCCCCGGAAGGGGAGATCGAGCAGACCATCGCCGCGCTCTGGCAGGAACAGCTCCGTGTGGCGCGCGTCGGCCGTCACGACAACTTCTTCGAGCTCGGCGGGCACTCGCTGCTGGCCGTGCAGTTGATCTCGCACATCCGCGCCGCCCTCGGCGTCGAGGTGCCGCTGCGCGATCTCTTCGCCAGCCCGAGCCTCGCGGCGCTGGCCGAGGCGGTGCGCGCGGCGGGGGCGAGCACGATGGACCGGATCCAGCGTGCCGACCGCAGCCAGCCGCTGCCTCTGTCCCTGTCCCAGCAGCGCCTGTGGTTCCTGCATCAGCTCAACGACCGGCACGACCGGGCGGCGAGCGTGGCGTACCACATGCCCGCGGCCTTCCGGCTGCGCGGCAACCTGAATGTGCCGGCCCTGCAGGCGACGCTGGACCGGCTCGTGGCGCGGCACGAGAACCTGCGCACCCGGTTCGTCGCCGCCGACGGCGTGCCGTACCAGGAGATCGCGGCGGAAGACTGCGGCTTTGCGCTGCAGCTCGAAGACCTGCGGATGCTCTCTGTTGAGGATCGCGAAGCCGCCGTCACGCGGATCGCGGCCGAGGAGGCGCATGCGCCGTTCGACCTGAGCGCGGGTCCGCTGATCCGCGGCCGGCTGCTCACCCTCGCGGCCGGCGAGCACGTGCTGTTGATCACGCAGCACCACATCGTCTCGGACGGCTGGTCGCTGAGCATTCTGGTGCGCGAAGTGGCGGCGCTGTACACCGCGTTCCATCGCGGCGAGACCGATGCCCTGCCGCCGCTCGCGGTCCAGTACGCCGACTACGCGCAGTGGCAGCGCAACTGGCTGCGCGGCGAGGAGCTGACGCGCCAGGTCGAGTTCTGGCGCGAGCAGTTGACCGGCGCTCCGGCGCTGCTCGAGCTGCCGCTCGACCATGCCCGGCCCGCGGTGCAGAGCCACGCGGGCGGCAGCGTGCCGCTGGCCCTGTCGCCGGAGCTGACCGCCGGTCTGCGCGCGCTCAGCCAGGAGCACGGCGTCACGCTGTTCATGACCCTCCTCTCCGCCTGGGGCGTGCTGCTGTCGCGGCTGAGCGGACAGCAGGACGTGGTCATCGGCACGCCGGTGGCCAACCGCCAGCGGCACGAGGTTGAAGGGCTGATCGGCTTCTTCGTCAACACGCTGGCCATGCGGATGCGCCTCGACGGCGAGCCCACCCTGGCCGCGCTGCTCGCGCAGGTCAAGGAAACGACGCTCGCCGCGTTCGCGCATCAGGAGCTGCCCTTCGAGCAGGTGGTCGAGGCGGTGCAGCCGCAGCGCAGCCTGTCCTACAGCCCGGTGGCCCAGACCGCGCTGGCCCTGAACAACACCGCCGACTACGGCGGCGCGATGAACCTGCCGGAGCTGAGCCTCACCCCGGTGGAGCAGGCGCTGACGACGGCGCTCTACGAGCTGTCCGTGCACCTCAGCGACACCGGCGAAGACCTCTCCGGCTTCCTCGTCTATGCCAGCGACCTGTTCGACCGCACGACCGTCGAGCGCTGGGCCGGTCACTACGTCCGGCTGCTGGAAGCGATGGTGGCGGATGCCGCGGCCGGCGTCGGGAAGCTCCCGCTCCTGTCCGCGCCGGAGCGCGAGCAACTGCTGGCCGGCTTCAATGCGCCCGAGGCTGCGTATCCGCAGGACGCGCTCATCCACGAGCTGTTCGAGCGGCAGGCCGCCGCGCGCCCCGATGCGGTGGCGGTGGTCTTCGAGAACCAGAGCCTCACTTACGGGGAGCTCGATGCGCGCGCCAACCGCGTTGCCCGCGAGCTGCTCGCGCTCGGCGTGCAGCCGGACGATCGCGTCGCGATCTGCGTCGAGCGCAGCCTGGAGATGATCGTCGGCCTCCTCGGCATCCTGAAAGCCGGCGGTGCCTACGTGCCGCTGGATCCGGCGTATCCGGTCGAGCGCCTGCGCTACATGCTCGACGACAGCGCGCCGGTGGCCCTGCTCACGCAGAGCGGGCTGCAGGGACTCGTCGCCGAGCTCGCGAGCCACGCTCCGGTCGTCGACATCTCGGCCGCGCAATTCGCGCAGGACCGGGACGCGTCGCCGGCCGGCGTCACTCCCGGCCATCTCGCCTACATCATCTATACCTCCGGCTCCACCGGCGCCCCGAAGGGCGTCATGGTCGAGCACCGGAACGTCGTCCGCCTGTTCACGGCGACCGAGGAGTGGTTCCACTTCGACGCGAACGACGTGTGGACGATGTTCCACTCGTACGCCTTCGACTTCTCGGTGTGGGAGATCTGGGGGGCCTTGCTGTACGGCGGCCGCCTGGTGGTCGTGCCGCAGGAGACGTCGCGGACGCCGGACGAGTTCTACGAGCTGGTCTGCAGCAGCGGCACGACGATCCTCAACCAGACCCCGAGCGCCTTCCGGCAGTTCATCGCCGCGCAGCGCGACAGCGGCGCGGCGCATCGCCTGCGTCACGTCATCTTCGGCGGCGAGGCCCTCGAAGTGGCCACGCTCGAGCCGTGGTTCGAGCGGAACGGCGATCGGCAGCCGCGCCTCGTCAACATGTACGGCATCACCGAGACGACGGTCCACGTGACCTATCGTCCGCTCGACCGCGCCGACACCGCGCGGGGCGGCAGCCCGATCGGGTGCCGCATCCCCGACCTCGCGGTCTACATCCTCGACGCGCACCGCGAGCCCGCGCCGATCGGCGTCGCGGGAGAGCTGTACATCGGTGGCGCCGGCGTGGCCCGCGGCTATCTGAACCGCCCGGAGCTGACGGCGGAGCGCTTCCTGGACGATCCCTTCGTCGCCCGCAACGGCGCGCGGATGTACAAGAGCGGCGACCTCGGACGCCGGCTGCCGGACGGCTCGATCGATTTCATCGGCCGGAACGACGCGCAGGTGAAGATCCGCGGCTTCCGCATCGAGCTGGGCGAGATCGAGGCGAAGCTCAGCCAGTGCGCGGGCGTGCGCGAGGCGGTGGTCATCGCCCGGGAAGACGTGGCGGGCGACAAGCGCCTCGTTGCGTACCTGGTGGCCGAGGAGGACGCGATGCTGCAGGCCGCCGACCTGCGTGCGGCGCTGCTGGCGGAGCTGCCCGAGTACATGGTGCCGGCGGCGTTCGTGGCGCTCGATGCCTTGCCGCTCACGACGAACGGCAAGCTCGATCGCAAGGCCCTGCCGGAGCCCGAGACCGCGGCGCTGACCGCGCGCGAGTACGAGGCGCCGCAGGGCGAGACCGAGGAGACGCTGGCCGCGATCTGGCGGGAGCTGCTGCGCGTCGAGCGCGCCGGCCGCCAGGACCAGTTCTTCGAGCTCGGCGGACACTCGCTCCTGGCCGTGCAGTTGATCTCGCGCATCCGCGCGACCCTCGGCGTCGACATCGCGTTGCGCGACCTGTTCGCGCAGCCGGACCTGCAGGCCCTGGCCGGAGCGATCGAGCGCGGCAAGGCGAGCACGATGACGCGCATCGAGACCGCGGACCGCAGCCAGCCGCTGCCGCTTTCCCTGGCCCAGCAGCGGCTGTGGTTCCTGCATCAGCTCGACCGGTCCGCGAGCGCGGCGTACCACATGCCGGCGGCCCTGCGGCTCACCGGCAGGCTGGACGTGACCGCGCTGCAGGCGACGCTGGACCGCGTGGTCGCGCGGCACGAAGGCCTGCGCACGTCGTTCGTGTCCATCGACGGCGTGCCGTACCAGCAGATCGCACCGGCCGGCCGCGGCTTCGCCCTGACGGTGCGCGACCTGCGCGCGCTGGACGGCGAGAGCCGCGACCGCATGGCCAGTGAATTCGCCGCGGAAGAAGCGAGCGCGCCGTTCGACCTGAGCGTGGGCCCGTTGATCCGCGGCCAGTTGCTCGCGCTCGCGGACGACGAGCACCTGCTCCTCATCACGCAGCACCACATCGTCACGGACGGCTGGTCCATCGGCATCCTGGTGCGCGAGGTGGCGGAGCTGTACACGGCGTTCCGCAACGGCGGGAGCGATCCGCTGCCTCCGCTGGAGGTCCAGTACGCCGACTACGCGCAGTGGCAGCGCGGCTGGCTGCAGGGCGAGGAGCTCACGCGCCAGCTCGGCTTCTGGAAGGAGCACCTCACCGGCGCGCCGGCGCTGCTCGAGCTGCCGCTCGACCGTCCGCGGCCGGCGGTGGAGAGCCATGCCGGCGGCAGCCTCCCGCTGGTCCTGTCCGCGGAGCTGACCGAAGGGCTGCGGGCGTTCAGCCAGCGCCACGGCGTGACGCTGTTCATGACCCTGCTGTCCGCCTGGGGCCTGCTGCTGTCGCGCCTGAGCGGCCAGCAGGACGTGGTCGTCGGGACGCCGGTGGCGAACCGCCAGCGGCGCGAGGTCGAAGGGCTGATCGGCTTCTTCGTCAACACGCTGGCCCTGCGCCTGCGGTTTGACGATCACCCCACGCTGGCGTCGCTGCTCGCGCAGGTGAAGGACACGACGCTCGCCGCGTTCGCGCATCAGGAGCTGCCCTTCGAGCAGGTCGTCGACGCGGTGCAGCCGCAGCGCAGCCTGTCCCACAGCCCGCTGTTCCAGACCCTGCTGGCGCTGAACAACACGGCCGGCGGCGGCGATGCGCTGCGCCTGCCGGACCTGGACCTGGTCCCGGTGGAGCTCGCGCCGGCGGCGGCCCAGTACGAGCTCTCGCTGCATCTCGAAGACGGCGCCGAAGCGGTGTCCGGCCTGCTCGTGTATGCCAGCGACCTGTTCGACCGCTCCACGGTCGAGCGCTGGGCCGGTCATTACGTGCGCCTGCTCGAGGCGATGGTGCTCGACCCCGCGGCGACCGCCGGCATGCTGCCGATGCTGTCCGATGCGGAGCGCCAGCAGGTGCTGGAGGGCTTCAACGCCACCGCCGCGGAGTACCCGGAAGACACGCTGCTGCACGAGCTCTTCGAAGAGCAGGCCGCGGCGCAGCCGGATACGGTAGCGGTGGTCTTCGAAAACCGGAGCCTGACCTACGGCGAGCTCAATGCCCGCGCGAACCAGCTCGCCCACGAGCTGATCGCTCTGGGCGTGCAGCCGGACGATCGCGTGGCGATCTGCGCCGACCGCAGCCTGGAGATGGTCGTCGGCCTCCTCGGCATCCTGAAAGCCGGCGGCGCCTACGTGCCGCTGGATCCGGCCTATCCGATCGACCGCCTGCAGTACATGTTCCGCGACGCGGAGCCGAAGGCGCTGCTCACCCAGCAGGCACTGCACCAGGCGCTGCCCGCGAGCGACGTGCAGACGCTGGTTCTCGACAGCGACGAGCTGTCCGCGAAGCTGGCGGCGCGGCCGTCGACCAATCCGGATGTGCACGGCCTCACCGTCCGCAACCTGGCCTACGTGATCTACACCTCGGGCTCCACCGGCATGCCGAAGGGCGTGCTCAACGAGCACCGCGGCATCGTCAACCGCCTGTGGTGGGCGCAGTCCGAATACCGCCTCCAGCACGACGACCGCGCCCTGCAGAAGACGCCCTTCAGCTTCGACGTGTCGGTGTGGGAGTTCTTCCTCCCGCTGCTGGCCGGTGCGCGCCTGGTCATGGCCCGTCCGGGCGGTCATCAGGATCCGTCCTACCTGGCCGATGTGATTGCCCGCGAGCAGATCACCACGATCCACTTCGTGCCCTCGATGCTACCGGCGTTCCTGACGCAGGCGAACGCGGAGAACTGCCGGAGCCTGCGCCGCGTGAAGTGCAGCGGCGAGGCCCTTCCGCACAACGTGGTCGAGGAGCTCGCCGGGCGCCTCCCGCACGTCGAAGTCCACAACCTCTATGGCCCGACCGAGGCGGCTGTCGACGTGACGGCGTGGCCGTGCAGGGTGGGGCAGTACGGACAGACGATCCCCATCGGCAAGCCGGTCGCGAACACGCGCATCTATCTGCTCGACGTGCACGGCGAGCCCGTGCCCGCCGGCGTGGCAGGGGAGCTGTACATCGGCGGCGTGCAGGTCGCGCGCGGCTACCTGAACCGCCCCGAGCTGACCGCGGAGCGCTTCGTCAGCGATCCGTTCCGCACGGAAGCCGACGCGCGGATGTACAAGACCGGCGACCTCGCCCGCTGGCTGCCCGACGGCAACATCGAATACCTGGGACGCAACGACTTCCAGGTGAAGATCCGCGGCTTCCGCATCGAATTGGGAGAGATCGAAGCGAGGCTCGCCCAATGCGCCGGTGTGCGCGAGGCGGTCGTGATCGCACGCGAAGCCGCAGCAGGGGACAAGCGCCTGGTCGCCTACGTGGTGGCCGAGGATGGGGTGACCCTCCAGGCCGCCGAGCTGCGCGCCGCGCTGCTCGCGCACCTGCCCGAGTACATGGTGCCGTCCGCGTTCGTCATGCTCGAGGCCTTGCCGCTGACGCCGAACGGCAAGCTCGATCGCAAGGCCTTGCCCGCGCCGGAGACCGCCGCGCTGGCCGCGCGCGAGTACGAGGCGCCGCAGGGCGAGATCGAAGAGCAGCTCGCCGCCATCTGGCAGGAGCTGCTGCGCGTCGAGCGCGTCGGCCGTCACGACAGTTTCTTCGAGCTCGGCGGGCACTCGCTGCTCGCCGTGCAGATGCAGACCCGCATTGCCGCGGCCCTGCTGGTGGAAGTTCCCTTACGCACGTTGATCGTGGCCGGCGATTTACGCCAACTGGCCACGGAAGTCGCCGAACTGCAGTTCGCCAAGTTCCTCGGCGAAGACATGGACGAAGAGCTGTCCTCCATGTCCGCCGAGGAGCTGCAGGCGCTGCTCGAGACCGAGGAGATCTAATGAGTCACCAAGCATCCGATGTCAGCCAGTTGAAGCAGGCCGTGTTGCAGCAGCGCCTGCGGAAGCGCATGGCCAGCTATCGCGAAGGCCAGCGGGAGGCGGGCATCCCCGTCGCCGACCGCAGCCAGCCGCTGCCCTTGTCGCTGGCCCAGCAACGGCTGTGGTTCCTCGATCAGCTCGATCGAGCCGCGAGCGTGGCCTACCACATGCCCGCCGCGCTGCGCCTCCTCGGCAAGCTCGACGTCGCGGCGGTGGAGGCGACCCTGAACTGCCTCGTCGCCCGGCACGAGAGCCTGCGGACGCACTTCGTCGCCCGCGAAGGCGTGCCGTCCCAGCAGATGGCACCGGCGGACTGCGGCTTCGCGCTGCGCCGCGAGGACCTGAGCGCGCTGCCCGCCGAAGAGCGCGAGATGGCCGTCGCGGCGCTGACGACGGAAGAAGCGCACGCGCCGTTCGATCTCGCCCACGGGCCGCTGATCCGCGGCCGCTTGCTGCGGCTGGCGGAGCAGGAGCACGTCCTGCTCATCACGCAGCACCACATCGTCAGCGACGGCTGGTCGCTCAGCATCCTGGTGCGGGAAGTGGGCGCGCTGTACACGGCCTTCTGCCGCGGCGAAGCCGATCCGCTGCCGCCGCTGGACATCCAGTACGCCGACTACGCGCAGTGGCAGCGCCAGCGCTTGCAGGGCGAGGAGCTGACGCGCCAGCTCGATTTCTGGAAAAACCACCTGACGGGCGCGCCCGCTCTGTTGAGCCTCCCGCTCGACCGCCCGCGGCCCGCGACCCAGGGCAACGCCAGCGACAGCGTGGCGCTCGCGCTCTCCACGGAGCTGACCGCCGGCCTGCACGCGCTGTCGCAGCGCCACGGCGCGACGCTGTTCATGACCCTGTTGTCCGCCTGGGGCGTACTGCTGTCCCGGCTGTCCGGCCAGACGGACGTCGTCATCGGCACGCCGGTGGCGAACCGCCAGCGGCGCGAGGTCGAGGACCTGATCGGCTTCTTCGTCAACACGCTGGCGCTGCGCCTGCGTCTCGATGAGCACCCCAGCGTCTCGTCGCTGCTCGAGCAGGCGAAGGAAACGACCCTCGCCGCGTTCGCGCACCAGGACCTGCCGTTCGAGCAGGTCGTCGAGGCGGTGCAGCCGCAGCGCAGCCTGAGCTACAACCCCATCGCCCAGGCGAGCTTCACCTGGCACAACCAGCCGCCCGCCGGGGAGCTGGCCCTTCCCGACCTGAACCTCGTCGTGATGGAGACGGGCTTCGAGGGGACGCAGGCCGACCTGTCGCTGCACCTCGTCGAGACCGGCGGCTCGCTGACGGGCAAGTGCGTCTACGCCACCACGCTGTTCGATCGCGGGACGATCGAGCGCTGGGCCGGCCACTTCGTGCAGCTCCTCGAAGCGATGGTGGCCGATCCGTCGGCGGCCGTCGACGCGCTGCCGCTGCTGCCGGAAGCCGGACGCCGGCAACTGCTGCACGACTTCAACGCCACCGCCAGGGCCTATCCGCAGGACAAGCTCCTCCACGAGCTGTTCGAGGAGCAGGCCGCGATGCGGCCCGACGCGCCGGCCGTGGTCCATGGGGAGCAGAGCCTGACCTACGGCGAGCTCAATGCCCAGGCCAACCAGCTCGCGCACTACCTGATCGGCCTCGGCGTCCAGCCGGACGACCGGGTCGCCATCTGCATGGAGCGCGGCGTCGAGCTGGTCGTGGGGATGCTGGGCATCCTCAAGGCGGGAGGCGCGTATCTGCCGCTCGATCCGGCCTATCCCGTCGACCGCCTGCAGTACATGCTCGACGACGCCGCGCCGAAGGCGCTGCTGACGCAGTCCGATCTCGAGGACCATCTGTCGGCCGACGACGTGCCCGTGCTGCGGCTCGACGTCGACTTCCCGGTGCTCGCGCGCCGGCTGCCCGCGCACAACCCGGGCGCACGAGCCCAGGCCCACAGCCTGGCCTACGTGATCTACACCTCGGGCTCGACCGGCCTGCCGAAGGGCGTGATGGTCGAGCATGGCGGCCTCGCCAACCTCGCGCACGCCCAGGGCGAGCTGTTCGCCGTCGATGCGGACAGCCGCGTGCTGCAGTTCGCCTCGGCCGGCTTCGACGCCAGCGTCTCGGAAGTGGCGATGACCCTGGCGCGCGGCGCCTGCCTGTGCCTCGCGGCGCGCACGGCCCTGCTGCCCGGCGGGCCGCTGGAGACGACGCTGCGCGACCTGGCCGTCACGCACGTGACCCTGCCGTCGGCCGCGGCCGTCGCCTGCGGCGACGCCGAGCTCCCGTCGCTGCGGAGCCTCATCGTCGCCGGCGACGTCTGTCCGCCGGCGCTCGCCCAGCGCTGGCACGGCAGGCTGCGCTTCTTCAACGCCTACGGTCCCACCGAGACCACGGTCTGCGCGAGCGTGCAGGCCTGCGACGCGGGATACCAGCACACCGTTCCGATCGGCCGCCCGATGGCAAACATGCGCGTCTACATCCTCGACGGCCGCGGCGGGCCGGTGCCGGTGGGCGTGGAAGGGGAGATCCACGTCGGGGGCGTCGGTGTGGCCCGCGGCTATCTCAACCGCCCCGAGCTGACGGCGGAGCGCTTCCTGGAGGATCCGTTCAGCAGCGAGCCGCACGCGCGGATGTACAAGACCGGCGATCGCGGCCGCTGGCTCGCGGACGGCACGATCGAATACCTCGGCCGCCGCGACTTCCAGGTGAAGGTCCGCGGCTTCCGCATCGAATTGGGAGAGATCGAGGCGAAGCTCGCCGCCTGCGCCGGCGTGCGCGAGGCGGTGGTCGTCGCGCGGGAAGACGTCCCGGGCGACAAACGCCTTGTCGCGTATCTCGTCGCCGAAGAGAACGCGGTCCTGCAGCCCGCCGAGCTGCGCGCGGCCCTGTCCGCGCAACTGCCGGACTACATGCTGCCGGCCGCGTTCATGATGCTCGAGGCAATGCCGGTGACGGTAAACGGCAAGCTCGATCGCAAGGCCCTGCCGGCGCCGGAAGCGACCGCGGTCATCACCCGCGAATACGAGCCGCCGCAGGGCGACGTCGAGACCGCCGTGGCCGCGTTGTGGCAGGACCTGCTGGGCGTGCCCCGCGTCGGCCGCCACGATCACTTCTTCGAGCTGGGCGGCCACTCGCTGCTCGTCGTCTCGATGGTCGAGCGCCTGCGGTCGCAGGGGCTGAGCGGCGAGGTGCGGGCGATCTTCACCGCGTCGTCGCTCTGCGACTACGCCGCCACGCTGCAGCGCGACGCCGCGGCCGACGCGGACGTCCCGCCCAATGCCATCACGCCGGACACCGTCGCCATCACGCCGGAGCTCCTGCCCCTGATCGCGCTGACGCAGCCGGAGATCGATCGCATCGTGGCCACCGTGCCGGGCGGCGTCGCCAACATCCAGGACATCTATCCGCTCCTGCCCCTGCAGGAAGGCATGCTGTTCCACCACCTGCTCGAGACCGAGGGCGATACGTACCTGTCGCGCGAGCTGATGGCGTTCGACAGCCGTTCGCACCTCGACCGCTTCCTCGGCGTGCTGGAGCAGGTCATCGCCCGCCACGACATCCTGCGCACCGCGGTGCTGTGGGAAGGCTTGGCCAAGCCGGTGCAGGTGGTCTACCGGAACGTCACCCTGCCGCTCGAAGTGGTCGCGCTGCCGGCCGCGGGCGACGCCCTCGAGGCGCTGCGCGCGCACACCGACCCGCAGAACATCCGCCTCGACCTGCGCCGCGCGCCGATGCTGGCGGCGTATGTGGCCGAGGACGCTCAGCGCGGCGAGTGGCTGCTGTCGCTGCTGGTCCATCACCTCATCTGCGATCACGTCACCCTGGAGCTGGTGCTGGCCGAAGTGCGCGCGCTCCTGCAGGGCGAGGGCGGGCGCCTCGCCGCGCCGATGCCGCTGCGCACGCTGGTGGCCCAGGTCGGCCGCGTGCCGCTGTCCGAGCACGAGGCGTACTTCCGCGAGCAGCTCGGGGACGTCGACGCACCGACCGCGCCGTTCGGCATCCTCGACGTGCAGGTGAACAGCGCCGAGCTGCGGTCCGCGATGACCCGGCTCGACGACGCCCTCGCACGGCAGTTGCGCGACTGCGCCGGCCAGCTCGGCGTGCCGCCGTCGGTCCTGTTCCACGTCGCCTGGGCCCAGGTCCTGGCGCGCTGCACCGGCCGCACGGACGTGGTCTTCGGGACCGTCCTGTCCGGCCGCCTCCAGGGTGCCGCCGGCGCCGACCGCGCCCTCGGCATGCTGATCAACACGCTGCCGCTGCGGATCTCGCTCGACGCCGATGCGCGCGAGGTCGTGCGGCAGAGCTACCAGCGGATGGTGGAGCTGCTCGCGCACGAGCACGCCCCGCTGACGCTGGCCCAGCGCGCCAGCGGCGTGGCGGCCCCGCTGCCGCTGTTCACCACGTCCCTGAACTACCGCCACAGCGCGCCCGCGGAGGGCGAGGACCTCGAGACCCTCTGGCGCGCGCACGGCCTGCGGGCGATCTCCGGCGCCCGCGACCTCGCGAACTTCCCGGTCGGCCTCAAGGTCGACGACTTCGGCCAGGACTTCACGCTCACCGCGCTGTGCGCGAGCCCGATCGACGTCGACCGCGTCAACGCTTACCTGACGGCCGCCCTGACGGCGCTCGTCGGGGAGCTGAACGCCGCGGACGGCAAGCCGCTGGCGCAGGCCGACATCCTGCCCGCGGCCGAGCGCGCGGAGCTGCTCCACGGCTTCAACGCCACCGCCGCCGACTACCCCGCGGACAAGCTCCTGCACGAGCTCTTCGAGCAGCAGGCGGCGGAGCGGCCCGACGCCGTGGCCGTGACCTTCGAAGACGAGAGCGTGAGCTACGCGGAGCTCAACACGCGCGCCAATCAGCTCGCGCACTACCTCCTCTCCCTCGGCGTCGAGCGCGACGACCGCGTGGCGGTCTGCGTCGAGCGCAGCGTGGAGCTGGTGGTGGGCATGCTCGGCATCCTCAAGGCCGGTGCCGCCTACCTGCCGCTCGATCCGGCGTATCCCGCCGAGCGGCTGCAGTACATGCTCGACGACGCCGCGCCGAAGGTCCTGCTGACGCAGTCCGAGACCGAAGCCGACCTGCCGGACGGCGACATCCCGGTCCTGCGGCTCGACGTCGACCTGCCCGTGCTCGCGCGCCTGCAGCCCACGCACAACCCCGATGCGCGCGCCCTCGGCCTCGCCGCGGGCAACCTGGCCTACGTGATCTACACCTCCGGCTCGACCGGCCTGCCGAAAGGCGTGATGGTCGAGCATGGCGGCCTGGCCAACCTGGCCCACGCCCAGGCCGAGCTGTTCGGCGTCGATGCCGAGAGCCGCGTGCTGCAGTTCGCCTCCGCCGCCTTCGACGCCAGCGTCTGGGAAGTGGCCATGACCCTGCCGCAAGGCGCCCGCCTCTGCCTGGCCCCGCGCCACGCCCTGATGCCGGGCGAGCCGCTCCGGACCACGCTCCGCGACCTGGCCATCACCCACGCCACCCTGCCGTCCACGGCGCTGTCCGCGTGCGGGGAAGCGGAGCTCCCGGCGCTGCGCTCCCTGATCGTCGCGGGCGACGTCTGCCCGCCGGCCCTCGCCCAGCGCTGGCAGGACAAGCTGCAGTTCGTCAACGCCTACGGCCCCACCGAGAGCACCGTCTGTTCCAGCGCGCACGTGTGCCACGAAGTTCCTCGGAGTTCCTCGGTTCCTCGGAGCTCCTCGGAGCTCCGAGGCGAGCCTCCCCTCCGAGGAACCCGAGGAACCGAGGAACCCCGAGGAACCGCCACGGTTCCCATCGGACGCCCCATCCCGAACATGCGCATGTACGTTCTGGACGCGCACGGCCAGCCGGCTCCGATCGGCGTCGAGGGTGAGATCTACATCGGCGGCGCCGGCATCGCCCGCGGCTACCTGAACCGCCCGGAGCTGACCGCCGAGCGCTTCCTCCGCGATCCGTTCCGCAATGAACCGGAAGCGCGGATGTACAAGACCGGAGACCGCGGCCGCTGGCTGCCCGACGGCACGATCGAATACCTCGGCCGCACCGACTTCCAGGTGAAGATCCGCGGCTTCCGCATCGAGCTGGGAGAGATCGAGGCGAAGCTCGGTGCCTGTGCCGGTGTCCGCGAGGTCATGGTCATCGCGCGGGAAGACGTCCCCGGCGACAAGCGCCTGGTCGCGTACCTGGTGGCCGAGGAGGGGGTGACCCTGCAGGCGGCGGAGCTGCGGGCGGCGCTGTCGGCGCAACTGCCCGAGTACATGGTGCCGTCGGCCTTCGTGCCCCTCGCGGCCATGCCCCTGACGTCCAACGGCAAGGTCGATCGCAAGGCCCTGCCGGCCCCGGAAGCGGGCGCGCTCAGCGTGCACGAGTACGTCGCGCCGCAGGGAGAGATCGAGGAGAGCCTGGCCGCCATCTGGGAAGACCTGCTCAAGGTCCCGCGCGCCGGCCGCCACGACAACTTCTTCGAGCTCGGCGGCCACTCGCTGCTGGTGGTCAGCCTCATCGAGCGCCTGCGCGATCGCGGCCTGTCGCTGGCCCTGGGCGACGTCTTCAAGCAGCCGACCCTGATGGAGCTGGCGGCGCGAGTGACCGGGTCCGGGACCGACGTGCGGCCCGAGGACGAGGTCGCGTACGAACCGATCCCGCACGGCTGCACGCAAATCACCCCGGAGATGCTGCCGCTGGCGAGCCTCGGCCAGTCCGAGATCGACGCCGTCGTCGCCTCCATCCCGGGCGGCATCGGCAACGTGCAGGACATCTACGGCCTGTCGCCGCTCCAGGAAGGCTTCCTCTTCCATCACCTGATCCAGGAAGAAGGCGACCCGTACGCGTCGCGCATGGTGCTGTCGTTCGACACCCCGGAGCGCCTGGACGCGTTCCTGATCGCGCTGCAGAAGGTGGTCGATCGCCACGACACCCTGCGCACCGCCTTCCGCTGGCTGGGGCTGGACAAGCCCGTCCAGGTCGTCCACCGCTCCGCGCCGCTGCGGGTCGAAGAAGTCCGCGCCGCGGGGCCGGTCCTCCCGGCGCTGTTCGAGGCCACCACGTCCGACCGTTGCCGCCTCGATCCGCAGCAGGCTCCCTTGCTGGCCGCCTTCGCCGCCCGTGAGGAGAACGGCGGTCCCTGCTACCTGGCGCTGCTCTACCACCACCTCATCTCCGATCACCAGTCCATGGAATTGCTGGTGAGCGAAGCCAATGCGTTCCTCAGCGGGCAGGAGGCGCAGCTCGCGCCGCCGCTGGCCTACCGCCGCTTCATCGCCCAGGCGCAGCAGATGTCGGCCCAGGAGCACGAGGCCTACTTCCGCGAGTCGGTGGGCGACGTCGCCGAGCCGACCGCGCCGTTCGGCGTCATCGACACACACGGCAACGGCTTCGAGGTCGCCAGGACCCAGGACGCCGTCGGCGGCGACCTGGCCCGGCGCATCCGCGACGCCGCGCGCCGCGAGCGCCTGTCGCCCGCGGTCCTGTTCCACGCCGCGTGGGCGCTGGTCGTCGGCCGCCTGAGCGGCTCCGACGACGTCGTCTTCGGCAGCGTGCTCTCCGGACGCCAGGGCATCCGCGGCGGCGAGCGCGCCGTCGGCATGTTCATCAACACCCTGCCCCTCCGCCTCCGCCTCGGCGGCGCCGGCGTGCAGCAGGTGGTCCGCGACACCGCGGCCCGGCTCACCGCCCTGCTGGAGCACGAGCAGGCGCCCCTGGCCTGGGCCCAGCGCGCCAGCGGCGTGCGCCCGCCGCTGCCGCTGTTCACGGCCCTGATGAACTACACCCACAACACCGAGCTGACCGCCGCCGAGGTGGCGGCGCGGAGCGCGACCGGCATCGAGCTGGTGCGCAGCGAGACGCACAACAACTACCCCTTGACCATGACCGTCGGCGACACCGCCGGCGACTTCGCCCTCATCGCCCTCACCGCCGCCGGCATCGACGGCAAGCTGCTCTGCCAGTCCCTGCAGACCGTGCTCGCCGCCCTCGTCGACGCGCTGGAGAGCGACCCCGAGGCCCCGTTCGAGAAACTGCCCGTGCTCTCGCCCGACGCGGAGCTGGCGCTGCTGCAGCGCTCCGAAGGCGCGCTTGCGGCGCGCGGCCGCGAGGTGATGCTGCCGCACGCCATCGCCCGGCAGGCGGCGCGGACGCCGGACGCCGTGGCCCTGCGCTCCGGGGACGTCGCCCTCAGCTACCGCGAGCTGGAGGCGCGCACCAACCGCCTCGCCCAGTTGCTCCTCGAGCAGGGCGTCGCCCGCGGCTCCCGCGTCGGCGTCCACCTCGGCCGCTCCATCGAATTGATGCTCGCCCAGATCGCCATCCTGAAGACCGGCGCGGCCTACGTGCCGCTCGATCCGAAGCAGGGCGGCGAGCGCCTGGCGTCCATGATCCGCGACGCCGCCATCTCCGTCGTCCTGCTCGACAGCCGCACCATGCGCCTGCCCGTCCTCGGCATCGACACCGTCTACATGGACGACGCGGCCACCGACGGCGACTGGCTGAGCGACTACACCGACGCCGCGCCCGAAGTCGAAGTGCACGCGGACGACACCATGTACGTCCTCTACACCTCCGGCTCCACCGGCGAGCCGAAGGGCGTCGAGGTCCATCACGGCGGCGTCGTCGACTACTGCTCCTTCGCCCGCGACCACTATTACGCCGAACAGCTCCAGGGCTCCCTCGTGGCCACCTCGCCGGCCTTCGACCTGACCCTGCCCGCGCTGTACGTGCCCCTGCTCCGCGGCGGCTGCGTCGAGCTCCTCCCCGAGCAGGACGAGCTCGAGGCGCTGAGCGCGTGGCTGGCCAACGACGCCGGCGCGGTCCTGCTGCGCCTGACCCCGTCCCACGTCCAGGCCCTGCTCACCCTCTCCGACGCCGAGCCGCGCCGCTCCGCGCACGTCTTCGTCATCGGCGGGGAGGTGTTCGAGCCCGCCGTCGCCCGCGCCCTGCAGGCCAAGTTCCCCGCCAGCCGCATCTACAACCACTACGGCCCCACCGAGACCGTCGTCGGCTGCGCGTGGTTCGACGTCACCGCCAACCTCGATGCCCTCGACACCCGCATCCCCATCGGCCGTCCCATGGAGAACCAGTCCCTCTACGTCCTCGACGCCAAGGGCCGCCTCCAGCCCGCCGGCGTGCCGGGCGAGCTGTACATCGGCGGCGCCGGCGTGGCCAAGGGCTACCTGAACCGCCCCCAGCTCACCGCCGAGAAATTCGTCACGTTCGGCGCGTCCCGCGTCTACCGCAGCGGCGACCAGGTCCGCTGGGATGCGAACGGCAACCTCGAGTTCCTCGGCCGCATCGACCGCCAGGTCAAGCTCCGCGGCTTCCGCATCGAGCTCGGCGAGATCGAGAGCCGCCTCAAGCAGAGCCCCCACGTCCGCGAAGCCGTCGTGCGCCTCTGGGACGACCAGCTCGTCGCCTACGCCGTCGCAATCCTCAATCCTCAATCCTCAATTCTCAATCCTCCATCCACCCCCGAGGCGTTGCAGGCGGCGCTGCACGAGCAGCTCGCCTCCCAGCTCCCGTCCTACATGCTGCCTGCCGCCTACGTGTGGCTCGACGAGCTCCCGCTGACCGTCAACGGCAAAGTCGACCTGCACGCCCTGCCGGCCCCCGACGTGGCCGTCCTGCGCACCCGCGAGTACGAGGCCCCCCAGGGCGACATCGAAGAGACCATGGCCGCCATCTGGCAGGACCTCCTCAAAGTCCCCCAGGTCGGCCGCCACGACAACTTCCAGCTCCTCGGCGGCCACTCCTTGCTGATGATGCAGCTCGCCGTGCGCGTCCGCGAGAAGTTCGACGTCGAGCTGCCCCTGCGCAGGATCTTCGAGGCCCCCGCCCTCTGCGAGCTTGCCGACCTCGTCGTCACCGCCCAGCTCAGCCGCTTCGCCGAAAGCGACGTCGCCGCGCTGGAGCAGGACCTGGCCGATCTCTCCGAGGAAGAGCTCCTGGCTCTGCTGGGGGCGTCCGCCCAGTAATCTTTCGTCCTGGAGTGCGGAGGCATCGACGGCTGTCTCAAAACCCCACGGGACCGCCGGCGGGACGCCGGCGGTCCGCTGGGTTTTGAGACGCCCTGCGTCGCCTCCGCACTCCAAAGGTTCGTCGTGGTAGCGTTGCTTCGCGACTGCGCAATGTAGGGCGTGGCCTCAGCCCGCCCCGTCCTCCGCCATGACGCCAGATGCTGGGTTCACGCTCCTCTTCGACGGTGCGACGCTCGACCGCTGGCGGATGTCGACGATCCGGAACCAACCGGGCCGTGATGATCCGGGCTCGTTCATCGTCAGCGGCGGCTCGCTCGAAGCACGAACCGGGACCGACCTCGGGCTGCTCTGGTACACCGAGCCCGCGCCGGCCGACTTCGTGCTGCGCCTCGAATGGATGCGTACAGCGCCTGGCGACAACTCGGGCATCTTCCTGCGTTTCCCGCATCCCGAACAGCAGAGCTACGACAACACCGCATACGTCGCCATCACCCTCGGCCTCGAAGTGCAGATCGACGAGGAGGCGCGCCCCGACGGTGCCGGCGTTCATCGGACGGGCGGCATCTACGAGCTCGCCGCGCCCGACCTGAATCTGCTCGACGTCCGCGACGTGGGCGAGTGGAATCAGTACGAAATCACCGTGCAGGGCAACCGCTATGTCGTCGTGCTCAACGGCCGGGAGGTGACGCGCTTCGACTTCACGCCGGGCTCCGATCCGCGGTTCCCGAAAAGGGCTCTCGCCCCCACAGCCGGCGAGCCGCGTTTCATCGGTCTGCAGACGCACACGGGACGCATACGCTTCCGCAGGATTCAGTGGAAGGCGTTGCACTCCGGCGAACGTGTGGTTCAGGGCACCGCAGCAGAACGTGCCGGAGCCACAGCGCGACCTTCGACCCGTTGAAACTCATGCGACAGCCTCCGTCGCCTTGCGGCTGCCGAACCGGAGGTACAGCGCCGGGACGACGAACATGTTCAGCGCGGTGGAGGTCAGCAGGCCGCAGAGGATGACGATGGCCATCGGCGTCTGAATCTCGCTGCCTGGCTTTCCGATCGCCAGCGCGAGCGGGATCAGGGCGAGGCCCGCGGAGAGCGCGGTCATGAGGATCGGCGAGAGACGTTCGAGCGCGCCGCGATGCACGGCTTCGCGGAGGTCGGTCACGCCTTCGTGCGCCATCAGGTGATGGATGTGCGAGATCAGCATCAGGCCGTTGCGGGTGGCGATGCCGAAGAGGGTGATGAAGCCGATGATCGACGCAACGGACAGCGTGCCGCCCGCGACGTAGACGCCTGCCACACCGCCGATCAGCGCGAGCGGCAGGTTGACCATGACCAGCGCCGCGTCGCGCAGTGAGTCGAGGGCGATGTAGAGCAGGAGCAGGATGCCGGCGATGACGACGATGCCGAGGAGGACGAGACGGCGCGACGCTTCGGTGGCGCTCTCGAACTGACCGCCGTATTCGATGTGATAGCCCGCGGGCAGCTTCACGGTGGCGGCGACCTGTTCGCGGATGTCCTCGACGACGCTCGACAGATCGCGGCCGGCGACGTTCGACATGACGACGGCTTTGCGCTCGACGTTCTCGCGGCTGATCGTGTTCGGGCCGCGATCTTTCCGAATCTCCGCGAGGGAGGATAGGGGGATCTGCGCGCCGCCCGGCGTGGCGATGCGCGTGGCGCGGATCGTGTCGATGTCGCCGACGGCCGCGGCTTCGTAGCGGACGACGAGGTCGAACGCCGCGCGCCCTTCGAGGATGCGCGAGACCTCGTGTCCGGCGAAGGCCGTCTCGATGGCTTCGGCGACGTCCGTCACCTGCAGGCCGTAGCGGGCGATGGCGGCGCGGTCGAATTTGATCGTCAGGAACGGGATGTCGGGCTGCTGTTCGAGCGAGACGTCGGCCGTGCCTTCGACGGCGGTCATGATGTTCTTCACCTGATCTCCGAGCTTGCGCAACGTGGCCAGGTCTTCGCCGAAGATCTTCACGGCGATGTTCGCGCGCGTACCGGAGAGCATGTGGTCGATGCGGTGCGAGATCGGCTGGCCGATGGTGACGTTCGTGCCCGGCACGGCCGAGAGCTTGCGGCGCAGATCGGCGAGGAATTCTTCCTTGCTCCGATCCTTCATCTCCAGGCTCACTTCCATCTCGGAGGCGTTCACGTCCTGCGCGTGCTCGTCGAGCTCCGCGCGGCCGGTGCGGCGCGCGGTGGCGACCACTTCGGGCTCGCCGAGGAGGATCTGTTCGGTCATCCTGCCGAGGCGATCGGACGTTTCGAGCGAGGTGCCGGGCAGCGTGACGAGATTGATGGTGAGCGTCCCTTCGTTGAAGTCGGGCAGGAACGCGCGGCCGGCCAGCGCGAGCGCGACGCCGGCGATCGCCAGCGCGACGACGGCCGCGGTGGTGATCGCCTTCCAGTGATCGAGCAGGCGTGCGAGCCTCGGTCCGTACCAGCCCTTGAGCCAGCGCACCATGCGGCTCTCTTCGTCGGAGACGATCGCCTTCGAGCGCGGCAGAAGTAGCGAGCAAAGCGCTGGCGTGACGGTCAGCGCGACGACGAGGGAGGCCGCGAGCGAGACGATGTAGGCGAAGCCGAGCGGGCGGAGGAGGCGTCCTTCGATGCCGGTGAGGAGGAAAAGCGGCAGGAAGACCAGCACGATGATGACGGTCGCGAAGACGATCGAGCCGCGGACCTCGCGGCTCGCTTCGTAGATCACTTCGAGCACGCCGCGCTGCTCTTCGGGCGGGAGGTTGCGGTTCTCGCGGAGACGGCGCACGACGTTCTCCACGTCGATGATGGCGTCGTCGACGAGCGCCCCGACCGCGATGGCCATGCCGCCGAGGGTCATGGTGTTGATCGTCACGCCGAAGAGACGCATGGCGATGATGGCGGTGACGAGTGAAAGCGGGATCGCGAGGACGGTGATGCCGGTCGCGCGCGCGCTCATGAGGAAGATGAAGACGATGGCGATGACGAGGATCGCGCCGTCGCGCAGTGCGGCCACGACGTTGTGCACGGCGATCTCGATGAAGTCGGACTGCCGGAAGATGTGGCTGTCGATCTTCATGCCCTGCGGCAGCGTCTTCTGCATGTCGGCCATGACCGCGTCGAGCTGCCGCGTGAGCTGGAGCGTGTTGGCGGTGGGCTGCTTCTGGATGCCCAGGATCACGGCGGGCTTCGCGTTGTGCGAGCCTTCGCCGCGTTTGAGCGCGCCGCCGATCTGCACCGTGGCCACGTCGCGGACGAGGATCGGCTGGCCGTCGCGCTCGACGATCGCCGTCGAGGCGATGTCGTCGGGCGTGGTCATGCGGCCGACGCCGTGAATCAGGTACTCCTGCCCGCCCTCGTTGTAGAAGCCGGCGGACGTGTTCTCGTTGCTCTCGCGCAGCGCGCTCACGACTTCGTCGACACCGATGCCGAATGCCGCCAGACGATCGGGGCGGACGATGACCTGGTACTGCTTCGTCTCGCCGCCGGTGGGAATGACCTGCGAGACGCCCGGCACCGCGAGCAGACGGCGGCGGATGTTCCAGTCGGCCGTCGTCTTCAGCTCCATCGGCGAATGACGATCCGACGTGAGCGCGATGAACATGATCTCGCCCATGATCGAGGAGACCGGGGCGAGCACGGGCGGCGCGACGTCGGGCGGCAGCGCCGATTGCGCGAGCTGCAGCTTTTCGCTGACGACCTGGCGGGCCTGATGGATATCGGTGCCCCATTCGAACTCGACCCAGATCACGGCGATGCCGACGCCCGTGGAGGAGCGCACGCGGCGCACGCCGGACGCGCCGTTCAGCGCGGTCTCCACGGGGAAGGTGATCTGCGTCTCGACTTCCTGCGGCGCCATGCCGTGCGCTTCGGCGACGACGGTGACGGTCGGCGCGGTGAGATCGGGGAAGACGTCGACGGGCATCTTCACCGCTTCGTATGTGCCCCAGACGAGGAGCAGCCCCGCGGCGGTGAGGACGAACAGACGATTGCGGAGAGACCACTGAATGATGCGATCGATCATCGGGTCTCCGTCAGTGGGCGTGTCCGTGCGCGGGCACGGCGCCTGATGCCGCTTGCAGTCGGATGTTGTAGGCGCCGCGCGTGACGACGCGATCCCCGGGCTCGAGTCCTTCGAGGATCTGCACGACATCGCCCTGGCGGGTGCCGGTTTTCAGCGGCCGGCGCTCGAACAACTCGCCCTCGAGCTCGACGTACGCGACCGGCTGGCCGTCTTCATCCACGACGGAGGAAAGCGGGATGACGATGCCGCGCTGCGTCGCGGCGGTGAAGACCTGCGCGCGCACGAACATGCCGGACTTCAGTTGTCCGTTGCGGTTCGGCACCTCGAAGATGAGCGGCAGCGTGCGCGTCTTCTCGCTGACGACGCCGCCCGAGGCGACGACTCGGCCACCGGCTGCGGGGCCGACTTCAAATGCCGTCGGAAATCCTTCCGGCTGGAACCAGACGCTGTTCGAGCTTTGCACCTGACCGATCTGTCCTTCGGGAATCTGCAGCTCGAGCCAGAGGCGCGTGAGGTCGACGACGTGGAACAGCTCGCGTCCGTCCTCGACGAATTCGCCCGGCGCGACGGTCACGGCGACGATGGTCCCGGCGACCGGCGAGCGCACCTCGAAGCGTCCGCCCGACTCGCCGCCGGTGGCGCTCTGCGTGCCGCGATACTGCGCGAGCCGGCTTTGCGCGGCCTGCAGATCGGCGCGCGCGGTCTGTTCCGCGCGCCGCGCATCGGTGACGCGACGCTCGGGGATCGCTTCCTGCGCCAGCAGCGCTTCGAGTCGCGTGCGCTCGGCCTGCGCCTGCTGCAACGCGATCTGCGCGCGCTGCACGTCGAGGTTGAGCGACGACGGATCGACGTCGGTGGGGACGCGTGGGGCGATGACGCCGAGGACCTGATTGCGCGCGACGGTCATCCCGATCTGCGGATAGTTGCCGCGCGCGAGGAAGCGTCCGCCGGCCGGCGCGCCGACGCGCGCTTCGCCATCGGGGCGCGGCCGGAGCACACCATTCGCGGGCACCGAGCCGCGCACTTCCCCTTCTGCAACCGGCGCCGTCGCGAACTCCGTCTTCCACTGCTGCTCCTTGAGGTAGACGATGCCGCCGCCAGCTTCTTCTTCCTTCGGCGCGGCGGCGATCGCCGCCTGCTCCGACTCGAAGACGGTCATCATGCCGAGGTCGTGGCGCGAGACCGCGCCGTCGAAGGCGATCTCGAAGACGAGCCGCCGCCGGCCTGCATGCTGCGGCTTCGCGACGGGGCGGAAGATGCCGGGGACGCTCGGCGCGTTCGCCGTGAATCGTTCTTCCGGCGCGCCGCCTTCGCTGAGGATCGCGGTGACGGTCCCGGTCGCGAGCGGCTTGAAGTCGGAGAGTCGCGTCACGTGCGCGGCGAACGCCGACTCCGCGCCTTTGGCGAGCGCATCGAACTCGACGAACAGCTCCGTGCGATCCGTGAAGTGCGTGAACGTCAGCCCTTCGCGCTCGGGCGCCTCTGCTTCTTCGTGCTCATGCTTGCCGCAGGCGAGTGCCGCAATGATCAGCAGCAGGGCGGTCATCCGTTTGACGGGGTTCATCGGGCAATTCCTCCAAGGGCGCGCGTCAGCTCGATCTCGGCTTCGCGTGCGCGTTGCTCCAGCCCGGCGGCTTCGACTTCGGCGTCGAGCGCGGTGCGGTAGGCATCCAGCAACTCGAGGATGCCGGCCTCGCCCGCTCGATAGGCCGCTTCCGCGGTGGCGGTGAGACGTTCGGATATGGGCAATGCCTGTTCGCGGAAGAGGCGTGCCGCATTGCGCAGCTCGCGCGCTTCGGCTGCGAGGCCGCCGGCTTCGCCGCGTGCGCGCGTGGCGAGCAGCGTGCGCTGCGCGTTGAGGATCGCCAGCTCGGCGTTCGCACGCAGCAGCTCGTCCTGATTGCGGTTGAAGAGCGGCAGGCTGACGCCCGCGCCGAGAATCGCGCCGCTATCCGCTTCAGTGTTCTTCATGCCGGCGGTGAGATCGAAGAGCGGCACGCGCCAGCGTTGCGCGGCCTGCGCGTCGAGCGTCGCCGCTTCGATCCTCTTGGCGATCGCCGCGACGTCGGGGCGCTGTTCGATGCGCGCCGTCAGCTCCGCGTCGGCCGGGATCTCCGGCGGTGTGGACCGCTGCAACGTGACGCCGTCGAGGTTCTCGACGCCGAGGAAGGAGGCGAGCCGCCGTTGTGCCGCGACGAGTGCGCCGCGTTCCGCCGCGAGCCGCGCTTCCGCTCCGATCCGCTCCCGCTCCAGGCGCCGGCGGTCGTAGCCCGAGACCTCGCCGCCGGCTTGCAGGCGCGCGGCCGTCTCGGCCGCAGCGCCGATCTTCTTCGACCATTCGGTGAGCGCGCGCACGAGCTCCTGCTGGCTCGCTGCCCGGCTGAACTCGGAGCGGACGATGCGTGCGAGATCGAGCTGCTGGTCCGCGACTTCCTGCCGCGTCGCTTCGACGCGCAGCTCGGCCGCTCTTCGTCGCATGGCTCGCCGCCCGGAGAAGTCGAACGACTGCGCGAGCGTCAGGAACTGCTCGGTCTCACCGGCCGACTCGCGCGTGTAGTCGAGGGTCGGGTTCGGCCAGCGCCGCTCGCGCTCGACGCCGCTGCGGGCGAGATCGAGCTGCGCCGCGCCGAGCGCGACGACGCTCTGCGAAGCGTGCGCGATGCGCACGGCGCCGTCTTCGGTGAGTACGTTCGGGATCGTCTGTGCGCTCGCCGCCGTGGCGGTAGCGAGCGCGAGGCTGAATAGGAAGCGCAGAAAACGCAAAGTCCACTCCTGTCGCAGAAACGCGGATCGTGAGAGCGCGCTGCGGGGAGTGGCTCAGATGAGGAAGGTGGAGAGCAGCGGCAGCAGGCCGACGTCATCATCCATGCGCAACGCGCCGAAGGCGAGGACGTTCCGATCGGTGCTGGCGACCCTCGTCCATGTGGCCGGTGTGGCGTGGGGGACGATCGCGACCGGGAGCGCCGCGCGCGTCACGTCGGGGAGCTGCGAAACAGACGAGGAGACGACCGGGTGCTCGTGATCGCCATGGCCGCTCTCCGTCTCGTACGCGTCCGCATGCTCGTCGTGGTGGTCGTGCAGGTCGTGCACGACGACGTGCATCGCCACCGGCACGCCGAGGAGCGCGAGGACGACGAAGGCGAAGAGGCGAACGGTCGAGCGAGACATTCCGAATCAGCCGGCGCAAGCCGGCACACACCGGAGTATATTCCGCTGCCCTCCACACGACACGACACGGGCCGGCCGCCGCCGGCGCGACGTCGAGCTCGGCCTGCTCCGACTCGAAGACGGTCCTCATGCCGAGGCCGTGGCGGGAGACCGCGCCGTCGAAGGCGATCTCCCCGGTTTGGAGTGCGGAGGCGATTGCAGGGCGTCTCAAACCCCAGCGGACCGCCGGCGTCCCGCCGGCTGTGCGGCGGCGTCCCGCCGGCGCGTCCTCGGGAGGACGGAGCCTCTCGCCACGGGCACGCTCCACCTCCCACCCGGGGCGGCGAGACGCCGCCCCGGCAGCCGGCGGGACGCCGGCGGTCCCGTGGGTTTTTGAGACAGCCTCCGATTGCCTCCGCACTCCAGATCACCAGGGCGCGGTTTCAGCCCGCCCCTCGGCGGAAGGTGTTGGCCGCCCGTCTCGCATCCCGCGTTTTGGAGTGCGGAGGCAACCGACCGCCTCCGCACTCCAAAAGTTCGTTGTTGTTGTAGGGTTGCTTCGCCGCTTGCGCAATGTAGGGCGTGGCTTCAGCCCGCCTCCCCGGTACGTTCACGGGAGGCGGGCTGAGGCCACGCCCCATTTGCGTTCCTGGGGACTCGCGGACCGTGTCCCGGAGGGACAAAAGACGGTAGCCGGTGGCAAGCCGGGGAGCGGCGCAGCCGGCTCTGCGCGAGCCTCACGCCAGACCATGGTCTCTCGCGTAGCTCATCAGCGCGTACCGCCCGTCGATCTGCAGCTTCTCGTAGATGCCGTGCAGGTGAAACTTCACGGTGCCCTCGGTGATGTTCAGGCGCGCCGCGATCTCCTTGTTCCGCAGGCCCGACGCCACCATGCGCGTCACTTCCAGCTCGCGCGCCGTCAGGACCGACGACGCCGCGGCTACGGCCTGCTCGCGTTGCAGCACCAGACGCAGGGCGCCGGCGATGGCCTTGCCGTTCCAGCTCTGCTCCCCGCTCGCCACCTGCCGCACGCTCTGCACGAGCAGCCGTGGGGCCGACTCCTTCAGGACCAGACCGCTCGCACCCAGCCGGAAAGCTTCGAGCAGCCGGCCGTCGTCGAGCGATGCCGTCAGCAGCACGACCTTCGTCGGCAATTGCAGCGCGTGCATCCTCCGGAGGAGCTCGATTCCGTCGACACGCGGCATGCGGACGTCGAGCACGAGCACGTCCGGCCGAAAGGTCTGAATGGCGCGCAGCGCTTCCTCGCCGTCGGTGCTTCTCGCTACGATCTCGCAGTCGCCCTCGGCCCGGAAGAGCTGATCGAGTCCGTCGAGGATGAAGGGATGGTCGTCGGCCACAACGATCCGGATCGTCACCAGCTCGCCTCCTCACGGACGGGGATCGCCGCCTCGATCGTCGCGCCGCCCGGCGAGGACTCCACGACCAGCGTCCCGTCGAGCGCGCGGATGCGCTCCTTCAGGCTCCGCGGTCCGCTGGCTCCGCGATCGAGTGCGTCGAGGTCGTAGCGGCCCTCGAACGCGAATCCGCGTCCATTGTCCGCAATGCGCACCTGGATGCGGCCGGCGTCGGCCGTCAGGCCGATCTCCGCCCGCGTCGCTCCGCCGTGCTTCGCCGCATTCGCCAGAGACTCGTTGACGAGGCGGCAGAGCTCGTGCGCGAGGCGCGGCGGCATGTCCGCCGCCGCGCGCGCGTCGAGTGTCACCTCCAGGCCCCATTCCAGCGCGTATCGCTCCCGCATCCGCTGCAGTTCGTGCGTGAGGATCGTGCGGCCGTCGCGCGGATCGTGCGGGCGCAGCTCGCGGAGGATCGCCCGCAGCTCCTGCTGGTCGTGCTCCACGACCTGCTGCACGTGCCTGAGCCGTTCCTCCGCCGCGGGGTTCTTCGCGAACTGCGCGCGGATGGCTTCCAGCTGCAGGCCGACGCCGCCCAGCGACTGCACGATGCCGTCGTGCAGCTCGCGCGAGATCCTCAGCCGTTCCTCCGCGCTCGCCGTCTGCCGGACCTGCTGCACGAAGAAGCATTGCTCCAGCGTGGCCAACACGAGCCGCCCCGCGATGTGCGCCAGCTCGAGGTCGTCGGCCGTCGCTGTGCCCACGTCCGGGATGATGAAGCGCGTGAGGACCGTCTCGCTTTCGAGCGTGACGACGATCGCGGATCCGATCGCGTACCGCGTGCGGAGCGCCGAGCCGATCGGGTCCGAAGCCGTCGTCTCTGCTGCCGACGAGAGAGCCGGATCGTAGACCAGGAGCGGCTGGCCGCCGCCGCGCGCGTAGTAGCTCGTGTTCCGGAAGCCCGCCGCGCTCAGCGATTCGAACGCTCCCGGCGGCACACGCTCCATGTCGAGCCGGCCGTCCGTGAGCCGCGCCACGTACGTCCACGGCTCCTCGCTTTCTTCCCAGACCAGCATCACGCGCGGAGCATTCATGACGGACGCAGCATGCGCGAGCGTTGCCTGCAGCAACACTTCGACGTTGCCCCCCAGCTCGCGCGGCCAGGCGGCAAGCGCCGACATCTCCCGGCGCACGCGCTGATGAAATGCGCCGAGGTACACCAGCAGCGCCGCGATCACGCCCAGATACGCCTCGCGGATGAGCACGCGGCTGATCTCGAACCCGGGATCGCCCAGGGACGCGACGACCGCCATCGCCCCGTAGATCCCGATCGCCGCCACGCCGGTCGCGAGAATGCCCCGCGCCGAAAAGCGCAGCGTCGCGCAGAAGAGCGAGAACACGAAGTACAGAAAAAACGGGCTTGCCGGACCTTCGGTCAGGTAGACGAAGACCGAGAACAGCACGAGGTCCAGCGCGTGCGAGAACAGCCGCCAGCGGGCGCGCGGTACGGGCAAGCGCCACGCCACGATCACGATCGCGAGCGCGTAGACGGTGTAGACCGACAACAGTGCGTACGTAGCGCGCTGGAACCGGGCCGGCGTCGAAGGCTCCAGGTAGATCGCGACGAGCGAGGAGAACGCGAGCACGAAGCGCCCCGCGGCGATGAGGCGCTCCGCACGGGCGTGCGGGGTGTAGTCGGGCCGGATGGCGGTCGCTGCGTGCGCGGTCACGTCCAGTCGAAACCTACCCGAAGCGCTTCGCCGTTCCAGCCTATCCAAAGTCGAGGTTCACCCAACCCCGCGGCCGGTGCATCGCATCGTCGCCTTTCCTAGACTCGCCTCGGACCGGTGCCGCCGGGCAATTCAGCCGTACTGAGGATGGCATGCGAGGAAAAGCCGTAGTTCTGATTCTCCTGTTCCCGGCCGTCATGGCAGCGTCCAGTTGCCGGTCGCGCCGTCGAGTGCCGCCGCCCGTGGCCGCTCCCCCGGCCGCAACGGCGGCGGGACAGGAGCCGGCAGCGCCGGTCCAGCCGTCCGACCGCGATTTCGTACAGCCCGCGGCCGAGCCCTCCGACGTTCTCAGCGAGGACATCCGGGAGGCGGACCGGGTGGCGCGCGAGCGCGGCTGGATTCGCGACGCGTTCTTCGCCTTCGATGCAACGACGCTGAATGCCGAGGCGGAGGATGCGCTGCGGCAGACGGCGACATGGCTGCGGAGCCATCCCGAGCTCCGCATTCGGGTCGAGGGACATTGCGACGAGCGCGGCACCGAGCAGTACAACCTGGCGCTCGGCGACCGGCGTGCAGAGACAGCGGCGGCGTACCTCGCCGCCCTCGGCGTCGATCGCGTCCGCATCGAGACCGTCAGCTACGGGGAAGAACGGCCGTTCGAGGAAGGCTCGAACGAAGACGCGTGGGCGCAGAACCGCCGCGCGCACATCGCCCTCAGCGGCCGGCGATAGGGAATGGGAATGCCCGGCGTGGCGGCGGTACCGCGCCACGTACGGGCAGCGCGTGCCGGCGGAATCATCGACTCGCCGCCGGCACGCGTCTTCGCGGCGGAGTGACGCATGAATGCAGAAACCATCGGAGCCGTGATCGTGCGCGTGCAGGCCATCGAGGCGGACATCGCAGCCTTGCGGCGCATGATCGACGGCGAAGCGCTCCTGGTCAGCGACCATCAGTATCTGTCGCGTTGTTTCGACCTCCTGACGATGGAGCTCGAGGCCATGCGTCAGTACCTCCAGGGCCTCTCGGCCGCGTGACGCACTGACAGGCCGTAACGAGCATCCGGGGCGATGCGGATCGTGCAGCGAATGGGTGCGGGAGACACGTTCCCGCGAGGTGGGTCGAGATCCGCGGCGGCAACCATTCTCAGTTCGGCCACTATGGCCATCAGCTTCTCGATGGCCACGCGACGATCGCGCGCGATGCGCAGCAGGCGATCACCCGCGCGGCGATCTTCGACGCGCTTGCGGCGCCTTGAATGCGGGGCCGGCGGGATCCGCGGGAAGACGCGGGCTGTGCGGCACTGAAGAATTGGTTGCCGGTTACCGGTCTCTTGCTGTCGTCGCGTCCGTACAGGCCGCGGGAGTCGCGATCCCGGGACTTCCATGGACGTCCGGATGACAGCGATGAACGGTCGCTTCCAGCTTGTACTCGTAAAGCACCGGCCGTCGCATAGTGCGTGGTCGATGACGATGAGCAGCAATCCCTGCGCGCCTCACCGTCCTCCTGCGGCATTGGGTGCTTTCGGGGTTCCAAGACCTCCCGCATACGGTGTCGTGGCCGTATACCATCCGCGTTCACTGGTGCCCGGCACGGTCGGATCGCCGCGGCACATGCTGGCTCTCGGGGATTTCGAACCGGCGAACCAGGAGCCGGAACTGCCCGCACGGTCGATCAGCCTTCCTTGCGCATCGCGCAACTCCAGGATCTCGCCCGTGTCGACGAGTGGCCCCTTGTAGATCTGGTCGGCCTTGACTCCGGGCACGGTGCCGTCGTCGCTCCGCTCGAGCAGAAAATGCGCGTTCGGACGGAGTGTGCCTTTGAGCCGGATCCGCGGTACGCCGGTATCGGCGTTCAGTTCCCACCCGGTGAGGGCGATCGAACGTGACGTGGTGTTGCGAAGCTCGATCCATTCGTCGGCTGGATTGTCGGACGTTCCCATCCAGGCGATCTCGCTGATGATGACTTCGCGCGTACCATCGTCCGATCGATCCGCGGACAAATCATCTGTCACCGGCGGCGCCACCGCCGTTCCGGACGTGGACGCGTCGGGCGGCGGTCCCCGCGTCTTGCCCGGTCGTTGCTGTTCTTCCTCGCTCGCCCACGGCTCGATGACGTCCCGGTACAACCCTGCCAACAGGCCGAGCAGGCTCACGAGGAAGAGCATCGCGGCCCACGGCTGGAGGCGGTGATGGTTACAGAACAACCATGCCGCTTCGCGTCGGCAGCGGATGAAACTTTTCGTTCGTCCCAGGCAGCGCATTCCGGACCTCCGGAGCTCGGATCGAGCCTTGGTGTGTCCTTCAATAGAGGAGAGCCGGCAGGGGCGGCTTTCCTACCCGGAAGTTGTGGGTGGGGAGGATCGGTGGCAGCAGGCACCAGCGCGTCGGCGTCACGCTCCGCGGACTGCGGAACCTTCGACTTCCTGGGCCGGCACACGCATTACGACATGTGGACGGTCCCCGGCGCCTCCGGCAGCACGAATCTCTCGGCGGACGGCGGCCACCGGCAGCGCGTGGTGGGAGTCACGGCGCAGGTCGGCCACGACCCGATGATCCGGCTGGTGCCGGATGCCGCGCAGTTCGTCTCTCAATACGACGCGGACGGCAACGGCGTGCCGGATGCGGTGGACCTATGACTGGCTGATCTCCGCGCCAGTGCAGCAGTTCCATCTGTTCCAGTTCGACACGGCGTTCCGGCTGTCGCGGTGGCTCGCCGTTCCTTCAGGAAGCGGCACGTCGCCGGGCCGCTGGGTGGGCTCGCCCGGCCGGGCGCTCCCGCGGCACTGACGTTCGGCATCGAGCACGATGCCGCGTACGTGGTCGGGGACATCGTCGTGGCTCCGGGGTAGCGCGCGAGTGGGAACGCGCTCCATGTAGGGCGTGGCTTCAGCCCGCCTCCCTCGTGGGCGGGGGCGTTCCCCATGCACACTGACTCTGCTTCGTTCTAGGAGTGCGGTGGCGCGGGTGGCGGATGGGCGGGAGCCACCGCTCTGGTAGGGCGGC
>DASUSN010000054.1:0-19957 GCA_036375075.1 Thermoanaerobaculia bacterium
CGATCGGCCGGACCACGCACTCGTACAAGGCACGCAACGGCTGCCAACTCAGCCGAGTCCGACCTTGCGTGATGGCCGAGTCGCTACAGAGCCTGTCGAGATCCTCCTCTTCCTGGCCGCGTCGGCGAACGAGAACTCTCCTAAGAACCGCTCTGCACCCCTCGCTTGCGTGAAGGCCGAGTGCGATCACGAAGTACATCAGTTCGAGTGACGGCAACTTCCGTCGCCGCTGCTCTTCGCGACCAGTTTCACGGAGGATCAACTCGATCACCTGTTGCGGGAAGAACTTACTCAGCGAACCGATGCTTACACCAACCGGGCGCACTCCCATCTCACCCTCCAGCCGGTTCTCACTTCCTTATCTTAAGACCCTTGGAATTAGGCCTCTATTCTATTACCACGGCGAACCCTCATGCTTGCCTCTGCTTACCGGGTTAACGGACGATCTCTCGCATTTCGGAATTGCCCCGGGCGGATCTCCGGGCGCGTGTCTGCGAGCGAAATACACCAGCCAGATTCTTGTTGCGGAGTCAACAGCCACGCTACTAAAGTGGCCTCGGAACTGCTACATTAGGTTGGCGTATGCAAGTGTCCGCAACGATTCAAGCGAAACGGGATGAGCGCGAGGCGCGACCGTCGAGGATCATCGTAGAGACTCTTGCCGATGAACTCCGCCGGCGCGGATTCGAAGTGCTGCGCGAGGGCCGCTTCGGAGTCAGCGTCCGGGCAGACGAGACGGCGTTCCAGCAGACGTTCGGCTTCGATCCGAGTTCGTCCTCGCACCCCACCCACAAGATCATCTCCGGCGAGCTTCGTCGGCTTGCCGATGCGGTCGAGGTTGCCGTCCCTCCGACGCCGTTCATCTAGCTAGACGTTCATCAAATTTGATTTAGTGCCGCCTCGGCGTCGACGAGGCCGTACCCGCAGGCTACGTTCGGATGTCCTGTTGCCGCCGAGAACCCGAGTGCGTTTCGTCCGCGTGTCACCGGCTTCGCCGTCCGCGTCAGAATATCTTTGACGCGCGCCGGATCGAGCGAGAGGTTTGTGGCACGCGCTTTCGCGAGGAGGAGCGCAACGACAGCCGCCACCTGCGGCGTCGCCGAACTTGTGCCGCTCGAACCGATCCATCCGTCGTCGGGAGCCGTTTCGTCGCCATCGGGAAACGCGCCTCCACCGAATGCGAGGTCTAATTCACACGCCGGTGGGCATGGCATAGCGAAGTAAATCCCCCGGGGAGCCTGGCCGCAGAGCCCGGAGAGGTCGGGAACGTCGCGCCCCGGATACATTGAGCTGGCGAATCCGCTCGCGTACGTGCTGGCCTCGAGAGCGAATGCGGACACCGGGTCGGCGAACACGCCGCCGACACTGATTGCTTCGCGCATGCTCGACGGCCACGAGATCTAGCCGTTTCCCGCTGCGACCAGCACCACCACCTTGTCGTCCTCGACGACCGAGCGAATGCTGGCTTCGACAACTGGAAACACCTGCTCGTGATCCCAACCCCACGAGCAGGAGACGACCGCCGCGTGTTCGTCATCCACCGCGATCTCGATCGCGTCCTGGACCACGGCGGAGTAGCCGAGAACAACGGCAGAAACATCCGGTGCAACGGCGATGGCGTTCCACGTAACGGCGGTGCCATGTCCAACATGATCGTCACCACGGACCGGCCCGCCCGGAACTTCGTGGAAGTCGATCTGCTGCGAATAGAAGGGGTGGTCCGCGAAACCGGTATCCACGATCGCCAAGCGAACTCCGGATGCCGATGCGCCGGTAGGGACATTTAGCAATTTTCGCACCTCATCGGCCGCAATATGACGGTAACCGACAGCAGGGGGATTCGCTGAGGGCGCATAGAGGAGCGGCGGCGGGATGAAAACAAAGTGGTCCATTGGCATGTTCTTCGCCGGAATCGAGAGATTCGCCGGTGCGACAAAAAGCTCCGCCGGATTCGGCCGCTTGTCGGCGAGTGCGAACTTCTCGGCGGCGGTTGCACCGTGGCGCAGCGGCCGGCGTTGGACGCTGAGCGGCACCTGCAGAAGGTCGCGAATCAATTGGGCCGGCGCGGACACCGTCACCGCGAAACGACCACGGCGATGGATCTTGAATCCGGCCTTTTCCAATTGCCACAGGGCCTTCCCAAGCGCGACCGGATCGGGATCGTACTCGTGGACATCGTGTTCGGCGACGACTCCTCGGTCGTCCTGCAGACGTCTGCCCGTGATCGTCTGCGGAGTCACTGTGACAATGACGTCATCTGCGAGACGATGAATGCGCTCCCGGATTGCCTCGTCACTCCCGGCGGCATCGGCGATGACGGGGGGAAGTGATAGAGACTCCGGCAAAGGGGCTCGAATTTGTGTTTCCATATCAATTCCCCGCACGATACCCGGAGTAATCAGAAACCGTCGCGGCCTTCGCGACAGAGCCGTCAGCATGGAAGACAACAAAGTTCAAAAATCGCTCCGCGGCGGCGTCAGCTTCGTCGACCACAGGCTCCTCAGTGCGCGGTTACTTCCGCCCGCTTTGAGCACTTCCAGGTACAAAATGGAGCCGTCCTTCATGTCGTTTCATCGGCGATCAAAACGCCTCATGGAAGAGCCAATAGGACGCTGACCGCCAGCGCAAGCAGTCGCCGAATTTTACGAGATCACCGTCCACCGCCGTAACAGTCAAACACCTCTATCTGAGGGACCCACTTCACAACTTCCCTGTGGGCGAATGCCGTCGGCATCTACGAGATGTGCAATGTAGGCGGTGCTGCGAAATCGCATTCCGTACCCCGGCGTAGCCGAAACCAACAGGTACGACGGCAAAACACATGTGACTCCATCACGTCGACAAATCGGCGACTGCGCCGCCGAACAGATGTCCTCGGCGACGCGGTTGTTGAAGTCGATCGACCGCGGCAGCCGCACCAGGAATCGGCTGACGCAGGAATCTGATCGACGCGTCTCTCTCATCGCACGGAGGGAAACGCACGATGTCGCGCCGGTTCGGAATTCGCGATCGATTCAACACCGCCCTCGCCGTCCAGAAGCTGTCACCTGACGAGCCATTTGCGGACCGGCTCCGCAGCACGGTCAACGCATTCCGCGATCCCGGACGTGTGCTGGTGCAGCCCAGGATCGTCGGCGGAACCGACACCCTGGCTCATGAGTTCCCGACAGTCGGTGTGCTCCAGCGCAACGGCGTGTTGCACGGCACCGGCACACTCATCGGACCGCGCACGGTGCTCACCGCAGCGCACTGTGTCGCTGGTATCGATCCGTTTACGCTCACATTCCAACTCGGACTGACCATCGGCGCCCAGACCCCGCAGCCGGTGGTGGCGTCCGACTTCGCGAACATTCCCGGGCTCACTTTCAACCCGAATCCTGCCAGCTTCGAACACGACGTCGGACTGCTCTTTTTGGCGACCGACCCTCTGCCCGGTACGCCGCGCCTGGCGCTCGCGAATGGCACCGAGTCGATCGTGACAGGTGACCGGATCCAAAAGGTCGGCTATGGCTTCACTACGTTTGGAGCGGTCGGCGGAGGCAGGCAGCGCAAGGTTATGGTGGGCGTCAGTGCCGTGGCTGGTCTTCGGTTCAACCATGGCACCACTGGCTCCAGCGTCTGCTTCAACGACTCCGGCGGCCCGGGCCTGATCGGTAGCACGATCGTCGGTGTCACGTCCCTGACCTTCAGCTGTGCGAGCGGCATCGACACCCGCCTTGTCCGAGCCTACCTCGACTGGATTCGCCCCCGTATTCAATGAGGAGAATGTGATGCGATTTACAGAGATTGTCCAAGTTCTCGTAGTGTCTCTTGCTTTTCTTTCCGCGGGATGCAGGACCGCAGCACCGGCCGCAACGACAGGTGTGCCGGCGCCCGTCAGCCCGGACGTGATCATCGAGCACGTCGGCGGGAGCCAGATTCTCGCCGGCACCATCCACAAGCAGCGCGGTGAACGCGTCCGCGTCGAGGTACGGAAGACGGAGACTCTGTGCTACTCGTTCAACTTCCGCGTGAAAACCGATGAGGTTGGCCAGCCGGCGAGCAACGCCATCGATTTCAACGACACGGTCGCTTTCGAGACCATGTTCTGGGGAGATCCATTGTTGCTTGAGATCGAGGCGATCCGGCTGCCCGGCACTACGGACGCCGACTGCGGCCAAGGAGGCGAGCGCAAGACCGGCGGGGCGTTACCGCCGTGGCAAGTCCGCGTGACGACCGACGGCTGGGACATCTTCTTCTCAGGGGCCTTCACCGCCGACAAGCTGACCGATCCTGTCTTTGCGCTCGTCAGCGAAGACCGTGACCTCGACCTCACGGACACGGACACAACCAAGACCAAGGGCTTCGTCGTCCGGCAATCGGAAGAAGACGATGAGTTCCGCCTGGCCGCGGCGGCCATGACGCACGTGCTCCACTCTAATCCCGACCGCTTCAACTTCGGCGACATCAACTGGGTACCGCTCTCGTTCGGTCTCGGGATTAGCGACAACTCCCAGGCCCGCTACTACCTCGGCACCGGCATCCGCTTCGGCCAGAAATTCTTCCTGACCGCCGGCGCTGCGGTTGGGCCGGTCAAGCGGCTTCCGGCCACGCTGTCTCTCGATGCGAACGACAAGCGCAACTTCACCACCGATGCAAACGCCCTCAGCTCTCTGCAGACACGTAACGAGTCGGCGTTCTTCGTCGGCATTTCGTATTCCTTCGCTGGCGTCGGCCCGAGCAACTTCAGCGGCCCCTTCACGCCCGTGAAGCCCGCGCCGAGCGGCGCGACGCAGGCACCCGCTCCGGCTCCGGCCGCTCCGGTAACGCCTCCGACGACGACCACTCCTCCCATAACGCCGGTAACGCCAACGCCCACGCCGGTAACGGCGAACTCCGTCACTCTCACTACCACGGATGCCGCGCCCACCGGCAGAAACGCGATGTACAACATCGTCGTTGAAGTACCGACAGGAGGATCTTCGACGCCGGTCGAAATCGCTCATACCTTCTACGACGCCGCGGCCCTCGCCGCCGCACCGACTGTCGTCTGCACCGTGACCGGGCCCGGCGGCCCGGCGCATCCCTGTCCACAACCCCCGATAACCTTCCCGCTGAAGATCACCATTGATCCCGGTACGAAGTACACCCTCAGCACCCTAATGACGTTCAACAGCGACACTCACGCAGAGAAAGATCTGCCCGTGACGCTGAAGCACGGAACGCCCGCGGTGACGATCACGAAGTCGGTGAAAGTGAAGTAACTACAACTCCTTCGTGCACGCGGGCGTGTGTAATGCGCGCCGCCCGCGTGCAAACGAGTGGCGGAAGGTTGGATACTCACGCCGCTGCCCGTACGAGGTGACGCGCGCAGGTATGAGGTCGCCGTGCGCATCTCCGTCGACCGCCTCGGCTGCGTTGTGCGTGCCCACGAACGGAGAGGGGATGAAAGGCACGGGCACGGTGTTCCCCGACCGGCTCGTTGCCATGACACGCGCGGCCAGCGATTAGTTTTCTGCGAGCTTTTTCCGAAGCTGGGTCACGCGCGCTTCGTCCGTGTACTCGGCGACGACGCCGCCCGCGCGCAACTCGCCGCTGAGACCATTGAACAGCGCGTAGGAGACGGCCGCGCCGCCGATGAAGAACAGCGGTGTCGCGCCCACTGCCTCTTTGAGACCTTCCTTCGTGAAATGCGTGCCGCCGCTCGCCTCAACGCGGAGCATCAGAATCACCCCGCCTTCCATCGCGTCGCGCAGAGCGGCTTCATACGCGATCGCGACGAGCGGCGCGGTTCCGTTCGCATCGGTGGTGGTGAGGTGCGCGAAGAAGGAATCGTGCAGGTCGATGGCCGTCTGGATCCGGCTGCCTTCCTTCGTTTTCACCGCGCCATCACGCAGCGTCGCGAGTGCCGCTGTTGCGCGCGCTCGCAATGCGACGAGCTCTACGAGTTCGGCGGTGAGCTTCTTCACCGATCCCTCAGTCTTCGGCTGGTACATCGAAGGCACGAGCACTTCACGACCGCTCTCGCGCGCGATTGTGCCTGACACGACATGCAGTGCGAGCGAGCTCTCGAGTTTCACGTCAACGCCGCGGAAGGAGAAGTCCGTCTTGAAGAATCCGAAGATGTTCGAAACGGCGCCGAGGCCGGCGGCGATCATAGCCGGGTTGATCAGCGCGACAGGAACGTTGGCATCCTCGGCCGGGAGCGCGGAAATGAATGCCTCCCGGATAATGTCGTACCGGAATCGATAATTCATCAATCGATCGAACGATGGCGGCTTCGCGGCGTCGAACACGCACACGCGTGAGCCTTCCGCGATCTCCGCCCCGATGTTGTCCGCGATCTTCTTTGCGCAGGCGCTCATGACTTTCATCGCGAGCAGCGTCGCCTCGACCGTTCCGGCCTTCTCGTCCATCGTGACCTTGCCGGTGTACGGTCCGGCCTTGACGTCACCGCCGATGTACTTCGCAAGCCACGCCTGCTGCTGTGCATCGATGACGCCCTTTTGCGCATCGATCAATTTCTTCTGCGCCTCGGCATCCTTCGTCGCTTCGGCGATCGGATCGATGAGCTTCGACGCGGCGAGAGCGCGCGCTGCATCGATGCGCGCTCTGTCCGCCTCGTGCGCAGCTTTCTTCGCTTCGGCGACGGCTTTGTCCGCCTCGGCCTGTTTGAGCGCCTTCGCCGTTTCGTCAGGCTGCAGCGCCTTCAGCGCCAGCTCTGCCTCGAGCTTCGCCTTCTCTGCCTCGAACTGTGCCTTCTCTGCCTCGTGCTGCTTCCTCTTCTGCTCGGCTGCGTCGATGATCGGGTCGGACATGCGAGTGAGAGGGACGTCTGATCAATTTTTCCAGTTGAGGCGCATGCACCACGCCGCACCGTTGAAGCCTATCTGCACGTTGTGCCACAGCGTGCGGTCCCTTCTCGTGGGGCCATGAGCGGTGCGCTGGACGGTCGAAGACGGTTATGCCGCCGACCGTGACGGTGGTGACCTCCCTCACCCCCACCCGTACCCCCCGTCACTGTCCCCCCATGCGTTGCGACGAATGATGTCTGCGGAGGTCCACCATGACGGCAACACTCATCCCCCCTCTCGAGGAAACCAAACCCTTCACCACCAGGACCATGCGCGCCACGGTGTTCCATGGCCCGGGCGACATCCGCGTGGAAGACGTGCCGCGGCCGCGGGCCGGGCCGGGCGAGGCGCTGATCCGGGTCACGACGACCACCATCTGCGGGACGGACCTGCATATCGTCAAAGGTGAGTATCCGGTCCGGCCGGGGCTCGTCATCGGGCATGAGCCGGTTGGCGTCATCGCGGAGCTCGGCGCCGGCGTCGCCGGGTACAAGATCGGCGATCGCGTGCTCGTCGGGGCGATCACGCCGTGCGGGCAGTGCAATGCCTGTCTGTCCGGCCATCACTCGCAGTGCGGGCATGGCAACGATTGCGAGGCGCTGGGTGGCTGGCGGTTCGGGAACACGATCGACGGCGCGCAGGCGGAGTATCTGCTCGTGCCGAACGCGCAGGCGAACATGGCTGTCATCCCGGACGAGCTCTCGGACGAACAGGTCGTCCTCTTGGCCGACATCGCCTCGACCGGCATCAGTGGCGCGGAATCGGGCGAGGTCACCCTCGGTGACAAGGTGGCGGTCTTCGCGCAGGGTCCGATCGGCCTCTGCGCCTCCGTCGGCGCACGGCTCCTCGGCGCGTCGATGGTCATCGGCGTCGATGGCGACGACGCGCGCATCGCCATGGCGAAGAAGATGGGCGTCGACGTGGTGCTCGACTACCGCAAGGTCGACGTGGTCGCCGAGATCCGCCGTCTGACCGGTGGCGGGGTCGACGTGGCGATCGAAGCGCTCGGGACGCAGCCGACGTTCGAAAACGCCTTGCGCGTCCTCCGTCCGGGCGGCACGCTCTCCAGCCTCGGCGTCTACTCAGGCAAGCTGGAGATCCCCTACGACGCGTTCGGCGCCGGCCTGGCCGACGTCCGCATCGTCACGACGCTCTGCCCGGGCGGCAAGGAACGGCTGCGCCGTCTCCTGGACATTGTGCGCAGTGGCCGGCTCGACCTCCGTCCCCTCATCACGCATCGCTTCAAGCTCGCGGACATCAACGAGGCCTACCGCGTCTTCGGCGGACGGCTCGACGGTGTGATGAAGGTGGCAGTGACGCCGTGAAACGGCGGGGGACGACCGGGGGCCTCCGGCGGCTGGGGCCGAGGGCCCCAGACCCCACTTGGGTTGGCCCAGCCTCCACGGCGACGTCCGTGATTACTTGCGTGACGTGTCGAGTAGAGGCTAGGCCAACCCACGGGGTCCGGGGTCCGTGACCCCGGCCGCCGGAGGCCCCTCGTCGTTCCCTTGCTCACGCGTGCGCGCGCTGCTTCTCCTCCACCGCGTGCGCGTGCCGCTCGAGCGTATCGATGAATTCGTGCATGAACTGGTCGGCCTCCGACCAGTTCGTGTACACCTGGTCGCGCGTGGTGTCGGCGTCGCGCCCCGCGGTGCGCGATGCGAACTTCATCATCAGCCGCGTGATCGGACCGTACTTCGTGTAAAGAATGGCTCCGGCGAGGGAGAGGCGAAGATCGGGCTGCCACCCGGTGGCGCGCACGAAGTCGTCGATGTACTCCTCCGCCTTCGCGCGGCCGTCGAGCGCCGCCGCGGAGCCGCTGACAGAAACGAATGCGGTCGGGATGGAGGAGAGCCACCTCAGCCTCCGTGCCACGAAGCGGCGGAGCGCGGCGGCATGGCGGCCGAAATGGACGGACCCGGCGATGACCGCGGCGTCGCATCCGTCGAGCGCATTCCCATGCGCCTCTTTCACGTCGACGATCACGAAGGGGACGCGGCGGATGGCGGCGATGATTGCGAGGCGCTCGGCGATGGCGCGGACGTGGCCGTGGCGCGATGCGTAGACGAGGGCGATCTTCGTGGCCATGACGTCAGTCTGCGCGCGCGGTCTCGCCTCCGCCGCATTGCCGGTCAGCGCGCGGAGTGACGACCGTCACCGGTCCATGTGTTTCCCGGCATCTCGCGATGTTCCGCCGGTGCGTACCTTGACGGCATGGCTTCAGCCGGTCTTCACATCGAGATCCGTGGGACGGTGCAAGGCGTTGGTTACCGTCCGTGGATCTATCAGCTCGCCCGCGGGCTCGGCATCGGCGGACGGGTGTGGAATCACTCCCGCGGCGTGTCGATCGAGGCCCATGGAAACGAAGACGCGCTGCAGCTTTTTGCCGCGACGCTGCGATCCGAGGGGCCGCCGGCGGCGCGCGTGCAGGCGGTGGTCTGTACCGGCATCGCGTATCGGGACGGCGCGACGTTCGCCATCGTCGAGAGTGAGGCGTCCGGCGAGCATCGCGTCTCCATCCCGGCCGACCTGGCCACCTGCGACGACTGTCTGCAGGAGCTGTTCGATCCGGCGGACCGTCGCCATCGCTATCCATTCATCAACTGCACGAACTGCGGCCCGCGCTACTCGATCGTCACGGGTGCGCCGTACGACCGCCCGAAGACGTCGATGGCGCCGTTCGCGATGTGCGCACGCTGCCGCGAGGAGTACGACTCGCCGGACGATCGCCGATTTCACGCGCAGCCGAATGCCTGTCCGGCGTGCGGTCCACGCATCACGGTAGCCGCGCCCGATGGCCAGAAGCTCGCGATCGCCGACCCGATCCGCTTCGCCGCTCGCGCGTTGCGCGCCGGGATGATCGTCGCGGTGAAAGGACTGGGGGGATTTCATCTGGCCTGTGATGCGACGTCGCCGAGTGCCGTGAAACGCCTGCGCGAGCGGAAGCGGCGCGAGGCCAAACCGCTCGCGGTCATGGTCCGCGATCTCGCCGCGGCGGAGACGCTCGCGGTGCTGACCGATGAAGAGCGCGGGCTGCTCGTTTCGACGGAGCGTCCGATCGTCCTGGCGCAGAGCCGCCACGCTGTCATCCTGAGCCGCGAAGACGGCGAAGGATCCCCTGCCGGCAGCACGAGTAGCACTCCGAATCAGGGGGTCCTTCGCCGCGATACGCCGGCTCAGGATGACAAGCTCGTCGGCCTCTTTCTCCCCTACACGCCGCTGCACCATCTCCTCCTCCAAGACGCCGGCGTACCGCTGGTCATGACCTCGGGCAACGTCTCCGACGAGCCGATGGTCACGACCAACGCGGACGCGCTGGCGCAGCTCGGCGATATCGCCGACGTGTTCCTTCTGCATGATCGTGAGATCGTGACGCGGGTCGACGATTCCGTCGTCCGCGTGATCAGCCGCGCGCCGGTCCTCCTCCGCCGTGCGCGCGGCTTCGTTCCTCGCCCGATCGAGACCGCGCGCGACTTCGCCGAGCCGGTCCTCGCCTGCGGCGCGCACCTCAAGAACACCTTCTGCATCACCGCCGGCAACAGCGCGTTCCTCGGGCCGCACATCGGCGACCTCGAGTCGGTGGCCACGCTGCATGCGTACGAGACCGTCATCGAGCGGATGCAGGAGTTCGTCGGCGTCACGCCGCGCGTTCTCGCACACGACCTTCATCCCGACTACTTCTCCACGCGCTACGCGCTGGCGCGGGAAGGCGTCGAGACGATCGGCGTGCAACACCATCACGCGCACGTCGCCAGCGTCATGGCCGAGCACGGGCTCGAAGGGCCGGTGCTCGGGATCGCGTATGACGGCACCGGCTTCGGCACCGACGGTACATCGTGGGGCGGCGAGATCCTGATCGCGGACTACCGCGGGTTCGAACGCTTCGCCACGTTCCGTCCGATCCCACTCGCCGGCGGCGATCAGGCCATCCGCCAGCCATGGCGTGTCGCGCTGGCGTTGCTCGACGATGCATTCGACGGGGAGGCGCCGGTGCAACTCCTCCCGCTCTTCCGCGGGATGCCGCCGCATGAGATCGCGGCCGTGCGACGGATGATCGCGCGCAACTTCAACACCACGCCGGCGCGCGGCGTCGGCCGCCTTTTCGACGCCATCGGCGCGCTGGTGCTCAACATGCCGCTTGCGCGTTACGAAGGCGAAGTGGCCTTCCAATGGAACCTGGTCGCGGACGAGGCGGAGCGCGGACGCTATCCGATCGTGATTCGCGACGGGGTGGCGCCGTGGGAGATCGATCCGCGTCCGATCGTGCGTGGAGTGTTCGACGACCTGTTCGCGCACCTCTCCCCCGCCACGATCTCCGCGCGCTTCCATGACACGCTCGCGGCGACGACGATCGAGCTCGCCCGCGCGGCGCTGGCGCTCCACGGCGAGATGCCGGTCGTCCTGAGCGGCGGCTGCTTCCAGAACGCGCGGCTCGCGGAATCGATCCTCGATGGGCTGCGGCCGGAGGTACGCGTGTTCATGAATCGCGACGTGCCGCCGGGCGACGGCGGCATCGCCCTCGGCCAGGCATTCGTCGCCGACGCACTCCTGTCATCCCGAGCGTCGAGCGAGGGAGCTGGGCGGGCGGGCCGCAAGGCACATGCATCGAGCACCACCCACCCAGGTCCCTCGCTCGACGCTCGGGATGACAAGCCAGCGGAGGCACTCGCATGTGCTTAGGAGTCCCCGGCCGCGTGATCGAGGTGCGGGAGTTCACCGCCACTGTCGACTTCTGGGGCGTGCGCAAGGACGTGAGCCTCATGATCGTCGACGAGCCGGTCGCGCCGGGCGACTACATCCTCAACCACGTCGGCTTCGCCATCCGGCGCATTCCGCCGGAGTCGGTCGCAGAGACGCTCGCGCTGTACGAGATGCTCATCGCCGGCGATGACGCTGACCTGATGACCAGCGACGTGCGCGGCGAAATCAGCGGTGCGGCAAAGGGCACGTCGTGAACGCCACGCCGCTGCAGTTTCGCGATCCTGTGCTCGCGCGCTCCATGGCCGCCACGCTGCAGCGCCTGGTGGCACAGCTCGATCGGCCGGTCGCGGTGATGCACGTCTGCGGCAGCCACGAGCAGGCCATCGCGAAGTTCGGGTTACGGTCGACGTTCCCGAAAGCGCTCGACGTGATCATGGGACCGGGATGTCCGGTCTGCGTGACTGATGTCCCCGAGGTTGATGAGGGCGTGCTGCTGGCCCGTCAGGGAGTGCGCATCGCCACGTACGGCGACATGCTGCGCGTGCCCGGGACCGTGCAGTCGCTCGCCGACGCACAGGCCGACGGCGCGAAGATCGACATCATCTACAGCCCGCGTCAGGCCGTGGAGATCGCGCGAGAGACGTCCGAGGAGGTCGTGCTGTTCGCCAGCGGCTTCGAGACCACGGCGGTCGCGACGGCAGCGGTGATCCTCGACGATCCGCCCCCGAACTTCTCCGTCCTCTCCGCGCACAAATACATCCCGCCGGTGATGGAGATCGTCGCGGAGATGCCGGGCTCGCGGATCGAAGGATTCCTGGCCGCCGGTCACGCGGCGGTGATCACCGGGTCCGACGTGTTCGAGCCATTCGTCGAGCGGAACGGCGTGCCGGTGGTCATCGCCGGCTTCGAGCCGATGGACATCCTCGCGGGACTGGTTGAGCTCGTGGAACTGATCCTGGCGAAGACGCCGAAAGTGCTGAACGCGTTCCCGCGCTGCGTCACGCGCGAAGGCAACCGCGCCGCGCAGGAGCAGCTCTGGCGCGTCTTCCGCCAGATCGGCGGACGCTGGCGCGGCATCGCCCACGTCCCGAACGGCAACCTCCGCCTGCGTGACGAGTTTGCGCACGTCGACGCCCGCAAGCGCTTCACCATCGACCTGCCGTCGCTCTGGGACTTTGCGCCGCCCGCGCTGGCGCGGCAGTGCATCTGCGGCGACATCATGGCCGGCATCCGCAATCCGCGCGACTGCCGTCTCTTCAATCGCGAATGCACTCCAGAGAACCCGATCGGCGCGTGCATGGTCTCGAACGAAGGCACCTGCAAGATCTGGCATTTGTACGGCGGCGTTCCCGACCTGGAGGCCAGCGCATGAACCGCGTGGCATTGAAGCAGGGCGGCGGCGGACGGGCAATGCGCGCGCTGATCGAGAAGGTCTTCGTCCGCGACTTCGCCACGCTCCCTTTTGACGGCGTGGGCATCTCGGCCATGGACGACGGCGCCGCGATCCGCCTCGGCGACGAGTGGCTGGTCGTCACCACCGACTCGCACGTCATCCACCCGATCTTCTTCCCCGGCGGCGACATCGGCCGCCTCTCCATCAGCGGCACGGTCAACGATCTGGCCATGATGGGCGCCACCCGCGTCCTCGGCCTGACCTGCAGCGTGATCCTCGAAGAAGGCTTCTCGCTCGAGTGGCTGGAGGTCGTCCAGCGCTCGATGGTCGAGGCCTGCATCGAATCGAGTGCGCCCGTCGTCACCGGCGACACGAAGGTGATGGGCCGCGGGGAGCTGGACGGCATTGTCATCAATACCACCGGCATCGCTCTCACGCGCACGCTCGTCCGCGACAACGGCCTGTCCGCCGGCGACCGCATCATCGTCACCGGCTCGATCGGCGAGCACGGCCTGGCGGTGATGGCGGCGCGTCACGGCATCGACGTCGACGGCAAGCTCGTCTCCGATGTCGCGCCGATGAATTCGATGATCGCCACGATCGTCGACAAGGCCACGGCGATGAAGGACCCGACCCGCGGCGGTGTCTCCAGCGCGCTGCACGAGATGGCGTCCAAGAGCGGCGTCGGCATCGTGCTCGACGAGCGCTCCGTCCCGATGACGCCGCAGGTTCGCGCCGTGGGCGAGCTGCTCGGCATCGACCCGCTGCATGTGGCGAACGAAGGCAAGGCGCTGATCGGCGTGCACGCTGCGGACGCCGAGGAGGTCGTGGCGCGGCTGCGCATGCATCCGCTCGGACGAGACGCCGCGGTCATCGGCACCTGCGTCGCGGAGCGTCCCGGCTCGATCATTCTCGATACGGGATTCGGAAGGAGGCTGCTGGCGGAGCCGGAAGGCGAGCCGCTCCCACGGATATGCTGAACGTCGGCGTCCTCTGCTCGAAACGCGCGCCCGGCCTCGAGGCGCTGCGCGAACGCGCGAACGTCGTGTGCGTGCTCGAGCGGTATGCGCCCCGCCGCTCACAGCGCGAGGCGTTCGACGCCGAGACCGCCGCGATGCTGCGCCGCTTCGACGTCGATGCGGTGATCTGCCTCGGCTACCTCTACGTCATCACCGAGCCGCTGCTGGCGGCGTTCCCGGACCGCATCCTCAACGTGCACGACTCCGATCTCCCGCGCTACCCCGGCCTGCACGCCACGCGCGACGCCATCTACGCCGGCGAGCGCGAGACGCGCAGCAGCGTGCACGTCGTTACGCCGCAGCTCGACGGCGGACCGGTCATCGTCCGCAGTGACGCGTTTCCCGTCGCGCCGTTCGTGCACGAGGCCGTCGCGCGCGGCGAGCACGACATCGTCCGCGCGTATGCCTACGCACAGCGCGAATGGATGATGCGCAGCACGTGGGGCGCGCTGGCCGCGGAAGCAATGCAGCGCCTGACGATGGAGGCGGTGGCATGACGCACATCATCGCCGAGGTGCGCGACGCGATCGGCACGATCACCATCGACCGGCGGGAGCGCTTCAACTCGCTCGACGTCGAGACCGCGCGCGACCTCCGCAAGGCCGGACTGCGCATGGCCCGCGACGCGGGCGTGCGCGCGGTGATCCTGCGAGGAGCGGGCGGCGTCTTCTGCAGCGGCGCGGACCTGAAAGACATTCGCACCGCCTCGCCGGCGTTCGGCGATGCGTTCAAGGAGATCCTCGAGTACATCCACAGCACGATCTCCGAGATCCGCCGCGCGCCGAAGCCGTTCATCGCCGCGGTGGACGGCATCGCCGCGGCGGGGGGCTTCGGGCTGGCCATGTCGTGCGACCTCGTGCTCGCCTCCGAGCGCGCGTCGTTCGAGTGCGCGTACTCGAAGACGGGACTGACCGGCGCGGAGAGCTCGACCTTCATGCTGCCGCGCCTCATCGGCCTGCGCCGCTCGCTGGAGCTGCTGTTCCTCAATCCGCGCGTCACCGCCACGCACGCGCTGGACATCGGCCTGATCACCGCGGTCTATCCGTCCGAGACGTTCGACGCCGACGTGCAGCGCATCGCGCGGCAGGTCGCAGCCGGGCCGACCGAGGCGTTCGGGATCGCGAAAGAGCTCCTCAATCAGGCCGCGGGGATGGATCGCCTCGACGTGCATCTCGACCGCGAGCTCGAGCAGCTCGCGCGCATTGCCGACGGCAGCGACTTCGCCGAAGGCATCGACGCATTCTTCGGCAAGCGCGCGCCGAAGTTCGGAGCCGCCTGATGCACGAATACTCGATCATCCAATCGCTCGTCGATTCCGTGACCGCGGCGGTGGAGGACAGGCAATCCTGCCTGCCCACCGTCCAGCACATCCACGTCGCCATCGGCGAGCTGGCCGGCGTCGACTGCGCGCTGCTCACCACCGCGTTCGAAGTCTTCCGCGGCGGCACCATCTGCGAGCACGCCGCACTCACCATCGACCGCATCCCGGCGCGCTGGGAATGCTCGCGCTGCCGCGGCGAGGTCGCACGCGGCGGATTTCTCCGCTGCCCACAATGCAACGCGCCGGCGCGGCTCGCGGCCGGCGACGAAATCGTGCTGCAACGCATCGAACTGGAGGTGGCCTGATGTGCCAGAAGGATTCCACGGTGAACGTGGTCGACGTGCAGACGCGCATCCTCGCGCGCAATGACGGTGCGGCCGCGCACAACCGCGAGCACTTTCTCGAGCGCGGCATTTTCGCGATCAACGTGATGGGCTCTCCCGGCTCCGGCAAGACCGCGGTGCTCGAAGCCACCGCCCGCACGGTGGCCGATCCGGCGAAGCTCGCCGCGCTGGCCGGCGACCTGGCCACCGACAACGACGCCGCGCGGCTGCAGCGCGCCGGCCTGCGCGCGCGCGCCATCGAGACCGGGCAGGCCTGCCATCTCGACGCGGAGCTGGTCCATCACGAGCTGCATCACTTCGACCTGACCGGCGTCGAGACCTTCTTCATCGAGAACGTCGGCAATCTGGTCTGTCCGGCCGTGTACGATCTCGGCCAGGCCGCGAACGTGGTCGTCCTCTCGATCACGGAAGGCGAAGACAAGCCGCTGAAGTACCCGACGATGTTCGCGAAGGCGGACCTCGTCTTGCTCACGAAGATGGACCTCCTGCCGCACCTGCCGCACGTCCGTGTTGCCGCGATCCTGGACGCGCTCGCGCGCGTGATGCCCGATCCGCGCGTCATCCCGCTCTCCGCCGCCGGCGACGGTCTCGCGGAATGGCTGCAGTGGCTGACGACCTCGCGGCAGGCGGCCCTGGCGCCGCGCGAGGTGCTGGCGTGAGTGAGCTTGCCTGGACGCTGCCGCTCGCCGCTGCCACCGTGGGCGCGCTGCACACGCTCGCGCCCGACCACTGGATGCCGTTCGCCGCTCTGGCCCGGGCCCGCGGCTGGACACCGGCACGCGCCGCGCGCACGACCGTGATCTGCGGACTGGGACACGTGACCGTCTCCGCGATCCTCGGCGTGGCCGCGCTGTCGGTCGGCCTCGGCCTCGCGGAGCTGATCGGCGGCAAGCTCGCCAGCGCCGCCCCCGCGCTGCTGATGCTCTTCGGCACGGTCTACATGCTCTGGGGGCTGCGTCCCCACCGGCACCGTCATGAAAAGCGCGGCGTCACCGAGTGGTCGCTCTTCGTCCTCTTCTCGTCCGATCCCTGCGTGGCGCTGATCCCGCTCATCATCGCCGCCGCGTCCGGAGGGTGGATGCTCATCGCCGCCGTGATCGTCGCCTACGAGATCGGCACCATCGCCTCGATGTCCATCCTCGTCGTCGCGGCCCACGCCGGCGCGCGCGCGATCCGCTTCCACCTCTTCGATCACTACGGCGACGCCATGGCCGGAGGGTTGATCGTGACGGTGGGGGCAGCGGTGCAGCTGCTGGGCATCTGACCAACACAAAAACAAGTGGAGGACAGGCAATCCTGCCTGTCCTCCGATGAACATGGACAGGCAGGATTGCCTGTCCTCCACGTTGCGCGCTAGCTGAGGAAGAGCTCTTTCGTGAGGCGGTCCCAGTCGGCGTCGGGGAGTTGCTCGATCACGTTCGGGACCGCGACGCCTCCGTCCTGCGCCAGTGCTCCGGCGGGGGCGGCGATGTTGCGCAGGCGGGCGGCGGCGTCGTCCATCCAGCGGCGGGCGATGGTGCCGCCGAGGAGGTTGCGGAAGTTGGTGTTCGCGTCGGGGGAGTTCACGGCCAGGAGCCAGCCGTCGCCGTAGGGGTCGCGCTGGGCGAGCTGCGGATCGTCGATGGCCTTCTGATTGACGCCGACGATGGTCCCTTCGATCGGCGAGACCAGGTCGATCTCGCGGCCGTTGTGGTGCATGGCGATGATGCGCTGTCCCTGGCGGATCCACTGTCCGCGCTCGGGGATGTCGATGCTGGTGACGCCGCCGGTGAGCTTCGCGGCGAAGTCGTCGATGCCGATGCGCACGAGGTCCGGGCTCTCGGCCAGGGCCCAGGTGTGACCCTGGTGGTAGCGGAGATTGTCCGGGACTTCGAATCCCGCGACGATGGACGGCACCAGCCGCGGACGGCCGGGCGCCTCGACCCGAGGCGCCTCGGCTTCCACGAGAATCGGCTGCCGGTGGATCAGGTGGTCGATGGTGACGGCGAGGAGGAAGGTGACGACGACGAGCAGGGCGATCATGGCTTGTTTCTCCTTTCTGATCACTGCTTCTGCCCTTCTCTAGCGCAAGGCCACTGCCACGCCGGGTGAAAAGGTCAAGTGGTTGACTTGATGGGAGTTGCACGAAATCGCGGTGCTGCGTTCCGCGCGCGTTGATGAAGATCGCTACAGCGGGGTGTGGAGAATTGCAGCGGATCCACATTCCCGATCATCTGGCGCTGACGGACAACGAAGTGCTGGCCGCGATGCGGAAGGCCGCCGATGACCCGGCGTCAGCGGGCCACGATGCAGCACGACGGATTCTCCGTCGCGATTTCTACCGTGTGCTCTACTCACCTTCGGCCGAAGACCGGAACATCACGCTGAAGCCGACCGAGGCGATCTATCGGGCTGCCGTCCAGGAGTTCGGGCCGGAGTTTCTTGCCAAGGACACCCACCTTCCGGAAGCGAAACCGATGGAGTTTGCCGTCGAGACCGACGCCGGCGAGATCGTCTCGTCCGTCAGCGAATCGCAGGTACTCGGACGCATTCCTGCTGCTCGCTTCGACTTCGTGTTCGTCACGAGACAAAAGCTCGCGGAAGCAAGACAGTGGCTCGATCGGAAACGCATCCGAGGTATCCTCGAAGCGACGGTGAAGGAGGAAGCATGAGTCTCGGAGAGCTGCGCGAAGCGGCGGTGATCGCCACGATCGTCGATCGCGTTTCCGGGGCGGGCCGTTTTTGCGGCGAAACCTTTCTCCAGAAGTCCGCTTTCTTCCTGAAGGAGCTGTTCGGCGTCCCGCTGACCCCGACGTACCGTCTGTATCACTACGGCCCGTTCTCATTCGATCTTCGGGACCAGCTGCGCTCGATGGAAGCCGATGACGTCGTTCGCATCCGCCCGCACGAATTCGGCGCGACGTACGTCGTGGGCGACCGTTACTCGATGCTCCAGCGGCAGTTCCCGAAGACCCTCGCCGAATACGAGCAGCAGATCGATTTCGTGGTTCGCGAGCTCTCGCCCAAAGGGGTGAAAGACCTCGAGGCGCTGGCGACGGCGCTCTACGTCGCGAAGGTGCACGCCGGCGCGAGCGCCGACGTACGCGCGAAGGAGCTCCACACGATCAAGCCGCACGTGGACATGGATCGTGCGCGCGCGAGCGTGGCGAAGGTCGACGAGTGGTTCGAGCTGGCGGGCGCCGGGGCCTGAAACCGCCCGCGCGCCGGAAACACCGATGCCCGTTTCCGGCGCATCGCACCGGAACGGGCATCGAGGACTCGCGGCAGAACGCGCTAGCTGAGGAAGAGCTCTTTCGTGAGGCGGTCCCAGTCGGCGTCGGGGAGTTGCTCGATCACGTTGGGGACCGCGACGCCTCCGTCCTGCGCCAGTGCTCCGGCGGGGGCGGCGATGTTGCGCAGGCGGGCGGCGGCGTCGTCCATCCAGCGGCGGGCGATGGTGCCGCCGAGGAGGTTGCGGAAGTTGGTGTTGGCGTCGGGGGAGTTCACGGCCAGGAGCCAGCCGTCGCCGTAGGGGTCGCGCTGGGCGAGCTGCGGATCGTCGATGGCCTTCTGATTGACGCCGACGATGGTCCCTTCGATGGGCGAGACCAGGTCGATCTCGCGGCCGTTGTGGTGCATGGCGATGATGCGCTGTCCCTGGCGGATCCACTGTCCGCGCTCGGGGATGTCGATGCTGGTGACGCCGCCTGTGAGCTTCGCGGCGAAGTCGTCGATGCCGATGCGCACGAGGTCCGGGCTCTCGGCCAGGGCCCAGGTGTGACCCTGGTGATAGCGGAGATTGTCCGGGACTTCGAATCCCGCGACGATGGACGGCACCAGCCGCGGACGGCCGGGCGCCTCGACCCGAGGCGCCTCGGCTTCCACCGGAATCGGCTGCCGGTGGATCAGGTGGTCGATGGTGACGGCGAGGAGGAAGGTGACGACGACGAGCAGGGCGATCATGGCTTGTTTCTCCTTTCTGATCACTGCATCTGTCCTTCTCCTAGCGCAAGGCCACTGCCACGCCGGGTGAAAAGGTCAAGTGGTTGACTTGATGAGAGTTGCGCGAAATCGTGGTGTTGCGTTCCGCGCGCGTTGATGAAGATCGCTACAGCGGGGTGTGGAGAATTGCAGCGTTCCGTAGTTGGGGATCTACGCGGAGGAGAATCGGCGGACAAATCACCGCTCATTGCTACGATCTATCGACATGCTCCCCAAGTACGAGCACGAGATTCGCGACCCGATCCATACTTTCATCCGCGTCTCGTCCGACGAGCGCAAGGTGATCGACTCCGCACCATTCCAGCGGCTCCGCGACATCCATCAGCTCGCGCTCACGTACCTCGTCTATCCGGCGGCAACCCATC
>DASUSN010000055.1:0-9487 GCA_036375075.1 Thermoanaerobaculia bacterium
GGGAACTTCCACGGATTTGGAGCCGCTGTTGCCGGTGTCGATGAGCGTGTTCGCGGCGGGGTAGTTGGAGGTCACCCGCGACACGTCCACCGGGTTGGTCGTCGTCCAGCTCAGCGTGACGTTGCAACTGCTGCCGCCCGACGCGATCGTGCACGACGGCGCTGCCGGCGTGAGGCTGCCGGTCATCGCACCCTGGCACCTGCTGCCGTTCCAGGACGTGCCGGATGCGCAGCTCGCGGACGCGTCGCTTCGATCCAGCTCCACGCCGTTGTTGTAGAGGAAGAACGAACGGCCTCCGTAGGGAACTTCCACGGATTTGGAGCCGCTGTTGCCGGTGTCGATGAGCGTGTTCGCGGTGGGGTAGTTGGAGGTCACGCGCGACACGTCCACCGGGTTGGTCGTCGTCCAGCTCAGCGTGACGTTGCAACTGCTGCCGCCCGACGCGATCGTGCACGAAGGCGATGCCGGGGTGAGGCTGCCGGTCATCGCGCCCTGGCACCTGCTGCCGTTCCACGACGTGCCGGATGCGCAGCTCGCGGTCGCGTTGCTTCGATCCAGCTCCACACCGTTGTTGTAGAGGAAGAACGAACGGCCGCCATAGGGCACCTCGACCGATTTGGAGCCGCTGTTGCCGGTATCGATGAGCGTGTTTGCGGTGGGGTAGTTGGAGGTCACGCGCGACACGTCCACCGGGTTGGTCGTCGTCCAGCTCAGCGTGACGTTGCAACTGCTGCCGCCCGACGCGATCGTGCACGACGGCGCTGCCGGCGTGAGACTGCCGGACATGGCGCTTTGGCACCTGCTGCCGTTCCAGGACGTGCCGGATGCGCAGTTCGCAGACGCGTCGCTTCGATCCAGCTCCACGCCGTTGTTGTAGAGGAAGAACGAACGGCCTCCGTAGGGAACTTCCACGGATTTGGAGCCGCTGTTGCCGGTGTCGATGAGCGTGTTCGCGGTGGGGTAGTTGGAGGTCACCCGCGACACGTCCACCGGGTTGGTCGTCGTCCAGCTCAGCGTGACGTTGCAACTGCTGCCGCCCGACGCGATCGTGCACGAAGGCGATGCCGGGGTGAGACTGCCGGACATGGCGCTTTGGCACCTGCTGCCGTTCCACGACGTGCCGGATGCGCAGCTCGCGGTCGCGTTGCTTCGATCCAGCTCCACGCCATTGTTGTAGAGGAAGAACGAGCGGCCGCCGTAGGGTACCTCGACCGATTTGGAGCCGCTGTTGCCGGTGTCGATGAGCGTGTTCGGGCTGGGGGAATTGGAGGTCACGCGCGACACGTCCACCGGGTTAGTGGTCGTCCACGTCAAGGTGACGTTGCAACTGCTCGAGCCCGAAGCGATCGTACACGACGGCGACGCCGGCGTGAGGCTGCCGGTCATCGTGTCCGGCGTTTCCTGGACCACCGTGATGCTCGCGGAGTTCGAGGTGGCCGTGCCGTTCGTGACCGTAAGGTTGTGCCTGCCGCTCTGCGGAAGGTGCATGTTCAGGCGGAAGCTCGTCGCCGTCCGGTCCTGGAATTGTGTTGAGGCGAACGTGCAGGAGCCCGGGCAACTCGGACCGGTGACACTCGCGCTCACGGCGGCATTGAGGTTCGTGCCGTAAATCGTCAGGGTCGTGTCGCCGGCGGGAACGGCGGATGGCGTGACGCTCGTGATGACCGGCTGCGCCGCGGCTCGCTGCGTCACCGTGACGGTGCCGGTCGCCGAGGCCTGCACGCCCGCTGTGCTGGTGACGGTGAGGCGGATCGCAAAGGAGCCCGGAGCAAACGTCCGCGTGAGGTCGCGGCCCGTGCCGGCGGTACCGCCGTCGACTCGCCATTCGTACGCGAGCGGATTCCCCTGCGGATCGAAGCTGCGGGCGCCGGATAGGACGATCTGGACACCCGCCGCATCTCCGAGGAGCACGAGGGTCTCTCCCTCGTGAGCCTGTTCCGATCCTCGGGTCATGGTGAATCCGGCAGTGAGAGTCTGGAACCGGTTGACGACGTTCACGGTCGCAATCGCGGTCGCGCTGCCGTTGGAGTCTCGTACGGTGAGGTGAACCGTGTAGACGCCGACCGGGAGCGCCGTGATGAAATCGCGCTGCGTGCTGGCGGGCTGGCCGTCGATCGTCCACGTGTACTGCAGCGCGCCCGTGCTGCTCCGGCTGCGCGCCGCGGACAAGGACACCGAGGCCGTTCCACCGACCGGCACCTCGGCCGTCAGGGTCTGCCGTTCCTGAACGGAAGCGCCGCCGGCCTGCAGATCCATCGCGGCGATGGGCTGCGTCGCGGGAGCGCTGGTGACTTTGATGATGCCCGACATGCGCGCGCTGTAGGCGTTGGCCGTTCTCGAGAAGCGGTGCGCGTAGACGGAGTACCCGATCGTCCCGCTGGCCCCCGCGCGTGCCTGGATGGTCATCGTGCCGCCGCAGAGCGGTCCGAGGATGATTTTTCCGCCGCTGCCCGGCGCCGTGACGAGCGTGGTCGCACTGGAAAGCGGCACTTCTCGCGGCTTGAGCAGAGGAAATTGCCACGCGTTTCCCCCGAGGCGCTCGATGATCGGGGAAATCAGGTACGTGATAGCGCTCTTGATGATCTGGGCGATGAATCCTTTGAACAGTCGGAGCTTCTTCTTCTTGATGTAGGCCTCGACCGCGTCGTCGATCAGGTCAGCGAGCGTCATCTCGGCACCGGTACTGAGCAGAATGGGACTGAAGTGTCCGTGGACGGCCACCGAAGTGGACGTCGCTTCCGCCAAGGTCAGCGGATCGCGGCTCAGACTGAGATGATCCAGGACGATCGGCATGGCGGAAAGCATGACTTGGCTCATCGTCGTAGCGAGATCCGCGATCGCGAGGAGCGCGGCGGGGCCGGCGAATGCCTGGCCTCCGGGAAGCAGGGCCAGACGTTCGAAGAGCCACGCGAACGGCTCCAGGATCGTCATGACTTTCCCCATGAGGTCGGCCGCCTCATATGCCGTTTCGGCCGCTAGGATGAATCGCTCCCAGTTGGTGGCATCACACTCCGAATCCAGAACGGCGCGAGCCCGCATGGCCGTCTGCCGCAACTGATCGACGGCGCCGCTGGCCTGAAGCAGGCGCTCGAAAAGGATGACCGCGTCGCGATCGAGGGTGATGGTGTGCTGCGCGCCGTCGTAGTCGACGAGGAGCTGTTGCGGCTGTCCGTCGAGCGCACCCGCGAGCTGGCCCGAAAGCACGTTGGCCACGTCGTGAGGGATCTGTCGCAGCGCCTGCAACTGATCGGCGGGCATGCCCGCGGCCGCGAGCTGTGCGCTCGCCCCGTCCTGGATCGTGCCGGACAGCTCGTCGATGAGCGCGAGGAGCTCCCGGGTCTCGGTGCCTGGCGCCCGCTGCAGTTGCGGGAGCGGCAGGAGCGTGAAGGACAACGCGTTGCTGTCCGTCTTCGGCGCGGTCTCGACGTGCAGGGACAGCGGACCTTCGTAAAGCGCCGTACCCGCTGCGGTCGGGATCACCGGCACGAGGATGCTGAGCGTCGTCGCGGTCGCTTCGACCGGCACGACCGGGAAGCTCCTCCCGTCGGGCGTCTTCAGGACGACCGTGTTCTCGTCCGCGCGGCTGCTGAAGTGGGCGCCCGAGATCGTCAGCGTGCTCGCGGGCGTGAACGCGCTGCCGCCGATGGCGGCGATCTCCGGACTCACCACCGCGAGGTCCGAAGCCGTGCGCCTCAGGATCACCACGAACTGCTCGCCGTCGCCGTTCGCGATGCTGATCCGAGCCGTTCCCCCGGCGGGGAGCCATTCGTCCAGCGTGCGTCCGCCCGGTGCGCCCGACAGCGTGAGCACGCCGCCGGTCACATCAGCCTGCGGAAACGGCTCATCGTCGACCGCGCCGAGCACGGGAGCGGTGAATCGATCGTCCGGGTTCCGCCGGGCTAGCAGGATGACGTCGTCGCCTGCCGCGTGGGTCCGGACAGCACGGCGCCGTCCGGGGCTGCCGAAGCTGAACCGCAATTGCTCCAGCACTCCTGCCGAGCCGACCGTGACTGTCGTCGTCGCGTTGGCTGTTCCGCCCGCGCCGGTTGCGGTCAGGGTGTAGGTCGTCGTCACGCTCGGAGTGACCGACGTCGAGCCGTTGACGGGGTGCGTGCCGGAGATGCCGCTGATCGAGACCGTCGTGGCATTGGCGGTCGTCCAGGTCAGCGTGGACGACTGTCCGGCGTTGATGGACGCAGGGCTGGCCGTGAACGACGCGATGGATGGCAAGGACACCGTGTTCACCACGACTGTCGCCGTGGCGTTGGCCGTGCCGCCCGCGCCGGTTGCGGTCAGGGTGTAGGTCGTCGTCACGCTGGGACTAACCGTCACCGAGCCGTTGACGGGCAGCGTGCCGGAGATGCCGCTGATCGAGACCGTCGTGGCGTTCCCCGTCGTCCAGGTCAGGGTGGAAGACTGTCCGGCGTTGATCGACGTCGGGCTGGCGATGAACGACGTGATCGACGGTGGCAGCGCGGCATTGACGACGACCGTCGCGGTCGCGGTGGCCGTCCCGCCCGGCCCCGTTGCCGTCAAGGTGTAAGCCGTCGTCGCAGCCGGGCTGACCACCACGGAGCCGGCCGGCGGTTGCGTTCCGGCGATGGAGCTGATCGCGACCGCGGTCGCATTGGCCGTGCTCCAGCTCAGCGTCGACGACTGACCGGCGGTGATTGCCGCGGGGCTCGCGGCGAAGGCATTCACACGGGGCGGGGGAACGGGGGCGGTGAGACCGGCGACCGTGAGCCGGTAGCTCGCGGTTCCGGTTTGGGTGGTGCAGCAGCTCGCGGTCGAGACCAGCACCGTGTACGTACCGGACGAGGGTACGCGCCGCGCGATCTCGGCGTCGTCCAAGCCGTCCGCGTCGCCCAGCCGCTCGCCGTCGGGCCCGCGCAGACGGATCCGCGGCAGGAACCGCGGATCGGGGCCGCTTCCGACGACCTCGCCGATTCGGAGGACGACGTTGTCCTGCGAGATGGCGGAGAACGTCCATACGTCCATGTCCCCGACCGGAATCTCGCCCGTGTACGCTGTTCCGTTGGTCATGGTGCCGCCCTGGTCGCCGGGCGACACGGTGTACGTTCCGGGCGTCCTCGCCACGGTGAGCACGTAGCCCGCGCTGGCGACTTGCGTGGTGCAGCATGCGGCGGTGGAGACGAGCACCGTGTAGATGCCGCTCGTGGGAGCGAGCTCGTCGAATGCCGCGTCGTCGGAGCCGTCGCTGTCCGCCACTGCCTCGCCATCCGGCCCGCGCAGGCGGATCCGCGGCAGGAACTTCGGATCCGCGTCGCTTCCCGCCGTCTCGCCGATGCTGACCGCGATGCTGTCGCCGGCGTTTGCCTGCAACGTCCAGGCGTCGAGGTCCCCGATGGAGATGACGCCGGCGTGATTCGCGCCGTTGGTCAGCGGCCCGCCCTGATCGCCCGACGAGAGCGTGTAGGGTCCCGGCGTCTTGGCCAGGGTGACCACGTAGCTGCCGGTGCCGACCTGCGTCGTGCAGCAAGATGCGGTGGAAACGATCACCGTGTACGTCCCGGCCCGGGGGGCGCGTTCATCGATCTCGGCCGCGTCCGAACCGTCGCTGTCGCCGAGAGGTTCGCCGTCGGGGCCGCGCAGTCGGATGCGCGGCAGGAACTTCGGGTCGCTTCCGCTTCCCGCCACTTCGCCGATGCCGACGGTGATGCTCTCGCCCGCATTTGCGTGGAACGTCCACGCGTCCACGTCGCCGACCGCAATCGCACCCACGTGATTGGCGCCGTTGGTCATCGCACCGCCCTGATCGCCGGACGAGACCACGTACGATCCGGGCGTCTTCACCAGCGTGAGGAAGTACGGACCGGGGCCGGTCTGAGTGGTACAGCAATCCGCAGTCGAGACCAGCACCGTATAGGTGCCGCTCGAGGGGGCGCGCTCGTCGATTTCGGCCGCGGTCGTGCCGTCGCTGTCGCCGAGAGATTCGCCGTCGGGACCGCGCAGGCGAATCCGCGGCAGGAACTTCGGGTCCGCTCCACTCGACGGCCGCTCACCGATCGCGATGGTGATGCTATCGTTCTGCGTGGCCTGGAACGTCCACGTATCCAGACCTCCCACAGGAATCACGCCCGTATGGTTCGCGCCGTTGGTGAGGACCGCGCCCTGACCGGCAGCCACCACCGGCGACACGATGGCCAGGACGAGCAGCAGCCATCGCAGGGCAGCCAGGCCCGCCGTGAAGGTTGCGCAGACTGAAGACACCAGACCTCCCTCGTGATTCAGACGGACACGATTGCTGAAATTTTGCAGGACACGCAGGGACGGAAATCCATGGGGCGTGCGTTCTTGCGGCTCACACTGTACGCCTAAACCTCTCCCGAGCACCGTGATACGCGCGTCGGCAGCGAGGGTGACGCCGGGAGTGCCCCCACGAGGGGGCGGGCTGAAGCCCCCTGCGTTCCGGGCGCTCATCGACGGACGATACGCGAGCCACGTCGCGCGACTCGGCGCGCGGCGAAACAAAACACTTCGGGCCGGCTTTCGCCGGCCCGATTGGTTTGTGTCCTAGAACGTGGCGTCCAGGAACGGACGCAGTTTCTTCGATCGCGAGGGGTGGCGGAGCTTGCGCAGCGCCTTGGACTCGATCTGGCGGATCCGTTCGCGGGTGACGTTGAACGAGCGGCCCACTTCCTCGAGGGTGTGCTCGGCGCCGTCGCCCACGCCGAAGCGCATCTTGAGGACCTGCTCCTCGCGCGGGGTGAGGGTGCGCAGGACCTTGGAGGTCTGCTCCTTGAGGTTGGCGACGATGACGTGCTCGATGGGGGAGATCACGCCGCGATCCTCGATGAAATCTCCGAGATGCGAATCTTCCTCTTCTCCGATCGGAGTCTCGAGGGAGATGGGCTCCTGGGCGATCTTCATGATCTTGCGGACCTTGGCCACCGGCATGTCCATCCGCTCGGCGATCTCCTCGGCCTGCGGCTCGCGGCCGAGCTCCTGCACGAGCGCGCGGCTGGTGCGGGTGAGCTTGTTGATCGTCTCGATCATGTGCACGGGGATGCGGATCGTGCGGGCCTGATCGGCGATGGCGCGGGTGATGGCCTGGCGGATCCACCACGTCGCGTACGTGGAGAACTTGTAGCCGCGGCGGTACTCGAACTTCTCGACCGCCTTCATCAGGCCGATGTTCCCTTCCTGGATCAGGTCGAGGAACTGCAGGCCGCGGTTCGTGTACTTCTTGGCGATGGAGACCACCAGGCGCAGGTTGGCCACGATCAGCTCCTGCTTGGCCTGATCGGCTTCCTCTTCGCCGGAGCGGATCTCGCGGATCGTCTTGCGCAGGTCTTCGTGCGTGACGCCGTAGAACGTCTCCAGCTCGTTGAGCTTCTCCTGGTACTTCTGCAGGCGGCGGCGGTAGAAGTCGCGGCGGGTCTTGTCCTTCTCGCGCTTCAGGGCCTGCTCGTCCTTGCGGATCATCGACACGGCCTGGGCCAGCTCGTTGTCGATGTCCTTGAGCTTGTTGATCATCCGATTGCGCGTCTGCGGCGTGAAGTCGACGCGCTGCAGCTCGTCGGCGAGCTCCTGTTCGAGCTTGTCGATGTTCTTCAGCGTGGTGACGATGGTGCGCTCGGAGAGCTTCTTCGGGTCGGCCAGCTTGACCAGGCCGTCCTTGATCTTCTTGTCGAGCTTCGCGATGCCCTCGAAGATCTGCATGATGTCGGCGATCTTGTTGATCGCGGCGGCAGGCAGTTTCGGCTCGCCGTCGGCCGCGGCGGCGTCGGGCGTGGAGCCGTCGTCGTCCGGCATGGCCAGGTCGATGGTCTCCTTGATCACGCGGGCGTCGCGCTTGGCGGCCTCGTAGATCTTGAGGATCTCTTCACGGATGATGCGGTTCGCGGAGAGGGCCTTGAAGACCTTCCGCTCGCCCTTCTCGATGCGCTTGGCGATGTCCACTTCGCCCTGGCGGTCGAGCAGCTTGACCGTGCCCATCTCGCGCAGGTACATGCGCACCGGGTCGTTGGTCTTGTCGACGATGCCGCTGGAGGCCGCGATGATGTCCTGCTGGACCTCCTCGCGCTGATCCATCTCTTTTTCTTCGATCGTACCGTCGATCGTGACGATGCCCTTCGGGCTGGCCTGCAGAGGCTTCTCGGCGTCTTCGATGACATCGATGCCGAGATCGTTGAAGCGGATGTAGATCTCGTCGAGCTCCTCCGGCAGAGAGGTGACCTCTTCCGGCAGAACCTCGTAGATCTCGTCGTAAAGCAGAAAGCCCTTTTCCTTGCCGATTGCGATGAGCTGCTTTACTTCCGCGTATTTTTCTTCAACGCTCAAGTCGACGACCCCCTCATCTTCAAAGTTTGGATCTGATTCGAGATTCGAAGTGCGCAGGCGTGTCGTCATGGTTTCGCTCCTCGCAATGGGCAGCTTTCGCTATCGCCCTGTCGGCACTCTCGAAGGCCCTCGAACGAGGCCTTGGCAGGTGTGTCAGAACTTTCGATTGACAAACCGGCCAAAGTATCGTCCAGAGGACACCAACGTAATCGGGTGGGGACGCTAATTATTTCATTGAGTGCAACATACGCGAGAGCTGCAGCTTCTCCTGGTAGAGCTCGGCCACACGTTCGCCGTCGCTTCCTGCGTCGATGATCTGCCGTTGGATCTGCTGCATGCGGTGGGAGAGAAAAGCCCTCTCCATGGGGAGGAGGTTTTCGTCGATTCGTTGGAGGGAGCGGTCGTCAATGTCTTCCGTGAGGCTGAGCTCGGAAAGGAGCGTGAGCTCGGCCTCGCCCCTAAGATGGGTCGCGACTTGGACAAAATCAATAGGCTGGCCTGCCGAGAGGTCACTTTTAATGATAGAAAAGAGCGTTTTGCACGCGGCGTCCTCGAAGTATTCCTCCCGCAGCCGCCCCAACTGCTCCTCCGACAGCCGTCCCTGCATCGCCGCCGTGAGCACGAACTTCTCTCCCGTGGTCTGCGGCGCCGTGAGCTGACGCTCGGTCGACGCTGACGCCGATGCTTTCCCTCGCACCCGCGACCACACGGTCTCGAACTCCAGCCGGAACGCATCGGCGATGCGCTGCGCGGCTTCGTTGCGCACGACCGGGTCGGTGACGGCGGACAGGAGCGGCATGAACTGCTCGACGCGCTCCGACTTCTCGCGTCCGCTGAGCGAGGCCGCGTCCTTCGCCCATTCGCGCAGGGCGAACTCGAAGATGTCGAGCGCGTGCGAGAGGACGTCGAGGAAACCATCCGCGCCGCGCGCCTGCACGAGCGAGTCGGGATCCTTTTCTCCCTGCAGGTCGAGCGCCTCGACGTGCAGTCCGGCGGAGAGGAGGATCGGCGCGGCGCGCAGCGTGGCCGCGCGGCCGGCGTTGTCGCCGTCGTAGGCGAGCACCACTTTGCGCGTGAAGCGCCGCAGCAGCGACGCCTGTCCGGTGGTGAGTGACGTGCCCATCGAGGCGACGACGCCCGGCACGCCGGCGTGGTCGATGGCGATGGCGTCGAAGTAGCCCTC
>DASUSN010000056.1:0-28584 GCA_036375075.1 Thermoanaerobaculia bacterium
CGGGGCGCGAAGCACGTGCCTGCCGCCCCACCCGCCCAGGTCCCTCGCTCGACGCTCGGGATGACAGACGGGTACGCTGCGTCGTTTGGAGTGCGGAGGCAATCGCCTCCGACTAGCGGCCCCTACAAAGTCTTATCGAACACTTTCTGCGTCTTGACCACGCTGTAGCCGAGGCGTTCGTAGAACGCGTGCGTGCGCTCGCGTATCGCGTTGGACCGTACGCGCATGCGCGGCACGCCGCGCTCGCGCGCCCAGCACTCCGCGTGCTCGACGAGCTGCGCGCCGATGCCGTGCGCGCGCAGGGACGCGGTCACCACGAGGCCGCGGATCTCCGCGTGGCGCGCGGACTCCAGCAGGGTCACGAGCGTCACGTGGATCCACGCCACGGGCGTCAACCCGAGCACGGCGACGAAGACGGCGTCCTCCGAGGAAACCGAGAGGGCCGCGAGCCGCTCCGAGATCTCCTGCTCGCAGGCGGGATAGCCGAGCTCCCCGGCGAGCGAGGCCACGGCCGCGGCGTCGCTCGGCCGCGCTGCCCGCAACTTCACGTCGTGCACGTCACACCGTCGACCCAGCATGTATGGCAGGCCCCGTACTTCAGCGGGAACGGCCGCAGCGTCTCCTGCAGCGTCTCGCCCATCTTCGCTTCCGGCTCCTCGATGAGGATCGGACATACATACACGCCCTTGCTCGTCACCATCCGGCATCCCGAGCACTGCAGCGTGGACGCGTCGCTCGCATCCAGCGACTCCAGCCGCTCCCAATCCTCGTACGCCCGCGTGCGCGTCTCCTCCGCGCCGATGCGGAACAGCGACAGCACCTTCAACCGCGGGCGGTCGAAGCCGAAGCCGCGGATGACGTCGAGGAACCGCGTGCGCCCCTCCGCGCTGGCCACGCCCTCCGCGGCCGTCGTCACCGTGATCACCGGATTCAGCCCGGCGTCGCCGAGGTTCTTCAGGCCGAGCATCACCCGGTCCCACACGCCCGCGCCGCGGATCGCGTCATGCGCCTCGCGATCGAAGCCGTCGAGACTCACGCGGATGTCCAGCGAGTACTCGCTCGCGTCGAACAGCTCCCGCAGCCGGCGGCACACCTCGGGGCGCAGCAGCATCCCGTTCGTCAGCACCGTCGCCGGGCCCTGCTGCAGCGTCGCTTCCAGGATCGCCGGCAGGTCGCGGTTCATGAACGGCTCGCCGCCGGTGAAGTAGTACTCGCGCACCCCCAGCGTGCGCGCCTCCGCCAGCCGCCGCTCGACGTCCGCCAGCGAGAGCATTTCGTGCGAGTGGTTCTTCGGCGAGCACGAGATGAAGCAATGCGTGCACTCGATGTTGCAGATCGTCCCCGCCACCTGGAACCACAGGGTATCGAGGGCGAGCATCGGTACGTACGGCGTCATAGCGAATCGAGGATGGTGTCCAACTGGAGCAACCCGGTCTTTAGCAGAAATCCGTTCGAGCGTCCGTACGCTCGCGAACCGACAAAGAAGAACCCCGGCTCCCCGCTCTGCAGATCGTCGCGGTTCACCGCCGGGACCATGAGGCAGTCCGTGACGTTCGACACCGCGCGATACAGCCGCGCCCCGCCCTCGGTCACGGGCGAGATCTCCACGGTCAGCTCGCTGAGGAACGCGCCGTCCGGCCGGTAGCCGGTGAAGGCCGCGACGTAGTCCGCCTCGACGACGCGATTGCCGGTCAGCGCGACCACCGCGTGACCGTTGTTCTGCGCCACGCTCTCGATCATCGCCCGCCGCTCGACGCGCAGGAAGGGCGGCGGCGCCTCGGCCAGCGCATTCGCGCGCGAGACGACTCCCGCGCGCTCGGGCAGCGGGTCGTTCGGCACCTCCTCGCACGGACGGCGGTTCGGCGAGCGCACTGCCCAGACCACCCGGAGCGACGGATCCCCCTGGGCGATCTCCTCCAGAAACGTCACGGCGTTCGCGGCGGAGTGGCCGTCGCCGAGGACGAAGACCGTGCGGCCGCGCAGATCGTCGCGGAGCGCCGCGAGGGCGCCGAGGGTCCGGATCGGGCGGCGGGCGAGCCGCGACTCACCGCGCGCCGGCAGACCGCCCGCCCCGATCGGCCGCGGCACGGTCAGCCCGCCGCTGGCGTCCAGCACCACCTCCGCGTCGAACGTCTCGTCGTCCTCGCACAGAACGCGGAACGGACGCTCGGCACGCAGCGGATGGCCCGCATAGTCCGTGCGCGTCAGGCCGCGGCGGCCGACGGCGATGACGTTGCGTCCGAGGTGGACCCGGCCGCGCAGAGGCTCGCGCGAAACGAGCGGCACCAGGATGCGGTCCGCGTACTCCGGCCCCGTCAACAGCGCGTCGCCGTCGGGCATGTCGCCGCCGAGGAGCTCGCGCATGCGGGCGGAGACATTCATGTGCAGCGGCGAGAAGAAGCGCGTCGGGCCCCACGTCCGCAGCGACGCGCCCACCTCTCCCCGCTCCAGCAGCGTGACGTCGTGGCCGCGATCGAACGCTCCGATCGCAGCCGCGACGCCCATCGGCCCCGCGCCGATGACCAGAACGCGCATCACACCTCCCGGCGCGTGAGCGCGTTGCAGGACTGCGCCCAGTGGGCGATCGTCCCGCCGCCACGGATCACCGCCGCGACGCCCACCGCCTCCGCCATCTCTTCCGGCGAAAGGCCGGCGTCGCTGCAGGCGGACGAATACGAATCGATGCAGTACGGCTCCTGGATCGCGTACGCCACCGCGAGGGCGATGAGCTTCTTGGTCTTCTCGTCGAGGGCTCCGGGCGCCATGGTGGCCTGATACCAGTTGAGGAATGCATCCCATCCCTTGGGATTGGCCTTCGAGATCTCACCGAACCTCGCCAGGTCCTCGGACATGTAATAGCTGGGCACAAGGGTCTCCTTCACTGCAATGTGGCCGAAGTGTACTCGCGCGTCACCGGAACACGGCACAGGCTGGTAGGCGGTTCCTCGGGTTCCTCGGAGTTCCTCGGTTCCTCGGAGGGACAACGGCGTCTTTCGCTCCGAGGAACCCGAGGAACTCCGAGGAACTCCGAGGAACCGTCAAGCAGGTAAGTTTTGCGCCAGGCGCAAACATCCCCGGCATTTTTCTCCCAGCGCGTCCGCTGACCGCTCCATGTGATCCCCGTCACAATTGGCAAACCGGTTGCTGTACCGCAGCGGGATCGCCAATGACGAACAAAACGCTCGTGGTGCTGGAGCGGCTCGCCCTGATGGGGCCGAACCTCTACGCGCAGTTCCCCTGCATCAAATGGAAAGTCGATCTCGGGCCGTGGGAAGACCGGCCGACGAACACGATCGACGGGTTCTCCGAGCGCCTGAAGGCGCGCTTCCCCAGCCTGGTCGAGCATCGCTGCTCCGAGGGCACGCGGGGCGGATTCTTCGCGCGGGTGGATGACGGGACCTGGCTCGGCCACGTCATGGAGCATCTCGCCATCGAGCTGCAGAACCTCGCGGGAATCGACGTCGGCTTCGGGCGGGTCCGGTCCACGGGCGAGCGCGGGGTCTACAACGTCGTCTACGAGTGCGAGGAGCGGGAGACCGGCATCCTGGCCGGGGAGCTGGCCATGGAGGCGATCGACGCTCTGGTGTTCGAGCGCGAGTTTCCCGTCAGCGAGCGCGTCGCGCAACTGCGCCGCAGCTACGAGCGCAACTCCCTCGGGCCCTCGACGCGCGCGATCGTCGATGCGGCGGTGAAACGCGGCATCCCGTTCCTGCGCCTCGACGACCTCAACCTCGTGCAGTTCGGCTACGGCGCGAACGCGAAGAAGATCCAGGCCACCATCGCCTCGACGACGCGCTTCCTCGGCGTCGACATCGCCGGCAACAAGGACCGCACGAAGGCCATCCTCGGCTTCCATGGAGTCCCTGTCCCGGAGGGCGACGTCACGCGGCACCTCGACGAGGCGCTGGAGATCGCGAACCGCATCGGCTGGCCGGTCGTGGTCAAGCCGCTCGACGCGTCGCAGGGGCGCGGCATCGTCACGAACATCCGCTGCGAGGACGAGCTGCGCATCGCGTTCGAAAACGCGAAGCAGTACCGCACCAGCGTCGTGATCGAGCGCTACATCCCCGGCCGCGACTTCCGCCTGCTGGTGATCGACCAGAAGTTCGTCGCCGCGGCGGAGCGCGTCCCCGCGCAGGTGATCGGCGACGGCGTCCTCACCATCGCGCAGCTCGTGGACATCGCGAACCAGGACCCGCGACGCGGCCAGGGACACGAGAAGGTCCTCACCCAGATCACGATCGACGCGGCGACGGTACAGCTCCTCGCCCTGCGGCGCATGACGCCGGACAGCGTGCCCGCGCCGGGAGAGATCGTTCCGCTGAAGACGACGGCGAACCTCTCGACCGGCGGCACGTCGATCGACGTCACGGATCGCGTGCATCCGGCAAACATCGAGCTGGCCGAGCGGATCTCCTGCCTGGTCGGCCTGGACATCTGCGGCGTCGACGTCGTGGCACCGGACGTCGAGACTCCGATCGTCGAGAACGGCGGAGGCATCGTGGAAGTCAACGCCGCGCCGGGCTTCCGCATGCATCTCGCGCCGACGGAAGGCAAGCCGCGGCCCGTCGGCGAAGCGGTCGTGGACATGCTCTTCCCTCCCGGGTGCGAGTCGCGCATCCCGATCGTCACCATCACCGGCACGAACGGCAAGACCACCACCGCCCGGCTCTGCGCGCACATCGCGAAGATGGCCGGCAAGAAAGTGGGCCTCACGACGAGCGACGGCATCTACATCCGCAACCAGCTCGTGCAGAAGGGCGACACGACCGGCCCGAACAGCGCCCAGGTGGTGTTGCGCGATCCCTCGGTGAACTTCGCCGTGCTCGAGACCGCGCGCGGCGGCATCCTGCGCGCGGGCGTCGCCTACGACTGGTCGAACGCCGCCATCGTCACCAACATCGCCGAGGACCACCTCGGCCTGCGCGACATCCACACGCTGGAAGACCTGGCGCACGTCAAAGGCGTGACCGTCGAGCGGGTGATGCCGGAGGGCTACGCCATCCTCAACGCCGAGGATGAGATGACGCCGGTGCTGCGCGGGCTGGCGAGCTGCCGCCTGGCCTTCTTCTCTCTCGACCCGCAGAACGCCACCTTCCGCGCCCACGTCGGCGACGGAGGCCTCGGCGCCACGCTCGAGAACGGCTGGCTGATGCTGTACGACAACGGCCTGCGCGTGCCGTTGTGCGAGGACCGCAACGTGCCGATCTCGTTCGGCGGGAAGGCGCGGTTCAACCTCGCCAACGCGCTCGCGGCGGTGCTGGCGACGTTCGCGACGCGCATCGCCATCAGCGACATCGTCTCCGGCCTGCAGTCGTTCTTCCAGTCGTCGACGACCACGCCGGGGCGCCTGAATCTCGTCGACTTCGACGGGTTCCGCGTGATGATCGACTACGCGCACAACGCGCACGGCCTGGCCGCGATGTGCGAGCTGGCGGACTCGATGCGCCGTACGCGTCTGGTCTGCGTGCTCGGCCTCCCCGGCGATCGCCGCGATACGGACATCACCGCCGCCGCGAAGATCGTCGGCCAGCACTTCGACCGCGTGGTCGTCCGCGACGATTTCGACCTCCGCGGACGCAAGCCCGGCGAAGTCGCGGGCCTGATCCGGGAAGGTCTGCTCGCCGGCGGGCTCGAACCGGGTGCGATCGTCGAGCGGCGCCACGAGGCGGAAGCCATCGCGCTTGCGGTGACCGAGGCGCAGCCGGGCGACCTGATCGTGTACATCGCGGACAAGCCGGCGATCGCGGCGGAGTACGTGGAGAGTCTCCGAGTCTCCGAGGCGTCGAGTGGTCGAGCTCTCGACGACTCGACGACTCGACGGCTCGAAGGCCTTCCAGCGCGATGATCGTCGTCGCCAACGGGTCCGTCTTCAACCGCGGCCGTGCGAACGTCGTCATCGCCGGCGGCCGCATCGAGCGCATCGGCGCCGTCGACGCGTCCGCGTTCGATCCCGAGATCGTCGACGCCTCCGGCTGCCTGATCGTGCCGGGACTCCTCGACTGCCACAGTCATCTCATCGGCGGCAGCGGCGAGAAAGGCTGGGGCTCGGCGAGTGCGGCGCTCTCGTCACAGGAACTGTTCGCCGCCGGCATCACCACCGTCGTCGGCCTGCTCGGCACCGATACCACCACGAAGACGCTCCCTGCCCTGCTCGCGAAGGTCAAGGCCTTGCGCGCCGAGGGAGTGAACGCGTGGATGTGGACGGGCGGCTACGACGCTCGTTCCCTGACGTCGTGCGTGCGCGACGACATCGTGCTGGTCGAGGAGATCATCGGCGCGGGTGAGATCGCCATCGCCGATCGCCGCGGCGTGCATTTCGACGCGCGGACACTGGCGCGTCTCGCCAGCGACTGCTACGTCGCTGGAACGTTCACCGGCAAAGCCGGGGTGCTGCATCTGCACACGGGTGAGCTGCGCGAGCGTCTGGCCATCGTGCGCGACCTGCTCGACCTCGGCGTACCTGCCGCCGCCGTGCATCCGACGCACGTCAACCGGAACGAGGAGCTGTTCCGGGAGGCCGTCGAGCTCACGCGCCGCGGCGTGGCGATCGATCTCGATTGCGTCGAGGAGAACCTGCCGCACTGGTGGAAGCTGTTCACCTCGACTTCGCCCGGTGCAGGCCCCGGCGACCGCTCGCTCGTCACGATCTCCACCGACGCGCCGATCGGCCGCGCCGGCGCGCTGCTCGATGCCGTGCGCTCGCTGCCGCTCGAGGAGTCGTTGCCGCTCGCGACCGCGAATCCGGCGCGACTGCTGAAGCTTCACGACGTGGGCGAGATCGCCGAGGGCAAACGGGCGGACCTGCTGCTGCTCGAGGAGAGAACGTTGGAGTTGCGGCGTGTCATCGCCGCCGGGAGGACTGTCTGGACCGCAACATAGGGCGTCTGTTTCTGATCGGCGGGGCCGAGGGCGATGGCTTGCTCCATCACTTCGTGAAAATGTGCGGCGGCGACGACGCCCGGATCATCGTCTGCGGCACGCCGTCGGAGTCCGTCGAGGACCGCGAGCACGCCTACCGCAAAGTCTTCGAGAGATTCGGCGCGGCCGAGGTCATGGAGCCGGACATCACGAACCGCCACGATGGCGCGCAGAAAGAGCTGCAGGACCTGGTGAAGCGCGCCACCGGCATCTTCTACACCGGCGGCGATCAGTTGCGCCTGACCGCGATCGTCGCGGGGACGCCGTTCGGCAACGCCGTCGCGGAGCGCATCTTCAATGACGGCCTCGTCGCCGGTGGTACGAGCGCCGGCTCCGCGGCCATGACTTCGACGATGTTCATCAGCGGCGCTTCGAGAGGCAGCGTCCGCCGGGCGGACGTCAGCCTCGCGCCCGGCCTCGGCTACTGGCGCGACTGCGTCGTCGACACCCACTTCGCCCAGCGCGGCCGTGTCAGCCGCATGCTCGTCGTCTTCGCGCACAACCCCCAGATCCTGGGCGTGGGCATCGACGAAGACACCGCCATCGAAGTCGAGCCGGGCGTAGGGTTCAAGGTCTATGGCAACGGCGCGGTGTTCGTCTTCGACGGCACCGTGACCCACTCCAGCGCCCCCGAAGCGGCCGACGACGAGATCATCGCCCTCACCGACTCGGCAATGCACGTGCTCCGGAAGGGGTATTCGTTCAATCTGCGGACGAAGCGTCCGATCCTCCCGGACGGAACGGTGGTCCCGCCGAAGAGCGCGCCGTGAGCTCGGAATGCAGAGGCCGGCGGCTGTCGGGCAAATTTGAGGGTCGCCTCCATCAGTGTTGACTACCCCACCAGGCAAATTTGAGGGTCGCTCCGTCAGTGTTGACCACCCCACCAGGCAAATTGAGGGTCGCCTCCGTCAGTGTTGACACTCCGCCAGGCAAATTTGAGGGTCGCCTCCCTCAGTGTTGACCACCCCACCAGGCAAATTTGAGGGTCGCCTCCCTCAGTGTTAACACCCCGCCAGGCAAATTTGAGGGTCGCCTCCCTCAGTGTTGGCACCCCACCGGGCAAATTTGATGGGTTCCTCGCGAGTGCCGGGCTGGCAGGATGCCGGCGTCGCGGCCGGCTGGCTCCGCTACTTCGCCGCGAGCACGTGGATCCGGTGCTCGCGGTCGACGATCGTCACCTTCCCCACGCCCTCCACCGTGACCTCGCCGCTCGACCCGTGCCAGACGATCGCCGTGTCCTCGTCGATCCCGACGCCGGTCATCTTCTGCCAGCGCACCGCCTTCATCAGACGCCCCAGACGGCGGCGCTCGCCAAAGTGCTGATCGATGATCATGTCCGGGATGAGGCCCAGCCCCTCTCCCAGATGGACGAGATCGCCATCCGAGCCGGCGATCATCGTGTGCGACGCCGCGGACGCGCCCGCCGAGGTTCCCGCATACACCGCACCGCCGCGCACGGTATCGCGGATCAGCGGCACCAGATCGGTCGCGCGCAGGTGCTCCATCAGCACCTGCTGATTGCCGCCCGTGACGAAGATGCCCGTCGCGGTGCGGATGGCCTCGCGCTGCGCTTCCGTGACGTCGCGCAGCTCCGCGTGCACCGTGGTCACCTTCTGCACGCCGAGGCGGCGGAAGATGCGCGTGTACCGCGCGGCGCGCGCGCGAGGCTCCTCCGACGCCGACGGGATGATGACGACGCGCGCGGCGTCGCCGCCTGCGCGGCGGACGAACGAGCCGAGGATGGACGAGCGCGCTCCGCGCTTGTTCTCGTTCCCCCCGATGGCGATGACACACCCGTTTCCGATCATTGGACGACGGCTAAAACAGCAGCCGGGCAGTTTGCCTTCCACAGTGTCGCACGACTCCCCGCGAGCGGCGCGGGTTACGAAACGGGGACTTCGTCCCCATCCGGGGAATCCCTTGTTAACCGATTCCCGCGCCGTTCGTACAATCGCGCAGATATGAAGAAACTCGCTCCCCTCCTGCTGCTCGCGCTGCCTGTCTTCGGTGCGTTCGACCGCTCCAGACTCGAGATCAAGCACCACAAGTTCGTCCTCGACAACGGCCTGACCGTCCTCGTGCACGAAGACCACAGCGTGCCCGTCGTGGCCGTGAACCTCTGGTACCACGTCGGCTCGCGCAACGAGAAGCGCGGCAAGACCGGCTTCGCGCACCTGTTCGAGCACTTCTTCTTCAACGGCAGTGAGAACTACCGCCACGGCTTCCGCGAGGCGATGGACGACCTCGGCGCGAACAACCGCAACGGCACGACCAGCACGGACCGCACGAATTTCTTCGAAGACGTCCCCGTCTCCGCCCTCGAGCGCACGCTGTACCTCGAAGCGGACCGCATGGGCTTCCTGGCCGGCAACATCTCCCAGGAGATGCTGGACCGCGAGCGCGGCGTCGTGCAGAACGAGAAGCGCCAGGGCGAGAACCAGCCTTACGGCCGCGCGTTCAGCCGCATCGCCGAGACGATGTATCCGTACTCCCACCCCTACTCCTGGCCGACCATCGGCTCGATGGAGGACCTCAACGCGGCGAAGCTCGAGGACGTGAAGGAGTGGTACGCGACGTACTACGGCCCGAACAACGCCGTGCTCGCGCTCGCGGGCGACATCACCCTCGACCGGGCGAAAGAGCTGGTCACGAAGTACTTCAACGGCATCGCGCCCGGACCGGCGCTGGCGCGCACCGAGGAGTGGATCCCGAAATTCGATCGCAACATCCGCGACGAGATGGCCGACCGCGTCCCGCAGACGCGCATCTATCGCGTCTGGCACGCGCCGTCGTGGCGCGACCCGCGCGTGCAGCCGCTCCGGATCGCCGCGGACGTGCTGAGCGGCTCGAAGAGCGCGCGCCTCGACCGGCGCCTGGTCTATGAGAAGGAGCTCGTCACCACCGTATCGGCGTTCGTCGACGACTCCGAGATCGCGGGCGGCTTCTACGTCATCGCCACCGTGAAACCCGGTGTCGATCCCGCGGTGGTCGAGAAGGAGATCGACACCATCGTCGCGGACCTCGTCGCCAAGGGGCCGACGGCGGACGAGGTGCAGCGCGCGCAGAGCCGCAACCTCGCCTCCTTCGTCCGCGGCCTGGAATCCCTCGGCGGCTTCGGCGGACGCGCGGACGTCCTCGCCGAGAGCCAGACCTACGCCGGCAAGCCCGACGCCTATCTCGATCGCCTCGAGCGGATGGCCAAGGCGACGCCCGCGGACGTGCAGAAGGTCGCCAAGGCGTGGCTCGACGCGCCGCACTACACGCTGCTCGTCAATCCCCTCCCGCCGCTGGCGCCGGGGAAGACGGACGTCGACCGCAAGGTCCTCCCGTCGCTCGCCGCGGCGCCGGAAGTCACGTTCCCGGCCGTCCAGCGCGCGACGCTGCCGAACGGGCTGAAGGTCATCCTGCTCGAGCGGCACTCCACGCCGATCGTGAACGTGGCGCTGGCGGCCGACGCCGGCTACGCATCGGATCCGGCGGCGAAGGCGGGACTGGCCGCGCTGACGCTCGACGTCATCGACGAAGGCACGACCACCCGCGACACCTTCAAGATCGTCGACGAGCTCGACGCCCTCGGCGCCCGCATCAACGCGTTCAACACCCTCGACCTCTCGGTGCTGCAACTGCAGGCGCTGCCGATGAGCTTCGGCAAGTCGCTCGACCTCTTCGCCGACGTCGCGCTCAACCCGGCGTTCCCGCAGGAGCTCGTCGACCTGTCCATCCGCCAGCGGGTCGCGCGCATCAAGCAGGAACAGGCCAACCCCAACGCGGCGGCGGCGCGCATCCTCCCGCGCCTGCTCTACGGAGCCGAGCACGCGTACGGCAAGCCGTTCACCGGCTCCGGCTACGTCAACACCATCTCGCCGCTGAAGCGCGCGGACCTCGCGGCGTGGCACCGCACCTGGTTCGTGCCGAACAACAGCACGGTGATCGTCACCGGCGACATCACGTTGAAAGAGCTCGTGCCGCAGCTCGAGCGCGTGTTCGGGTCGTGGAAGGGCGGCGCGATGCCGTCCAAGAACCTGACGACCGTGCCGCGCACGGCGGGCAAGAAGGTGTATCTCATCGACAAGCCGGATGCGCCGCAGTCCATGCTCATCGCCGCGCACGTGTCCGAGCCAGGCGGTCAGCCGGACGACATCGCCATCGAGAGCGTGCTGCGCAACTTCGGCGTCATCTCGACGTCGCGCCTGAATCGCAACCTGCGCCTCGACAAGCACTGGACGTACGGCGCGCGCGGCGCCCTGTCGGATGCCCGCGGACAGCGCCCGTTCGTCATCACCACGGCCGTCCAGACGGACAAGACCAAGGAGTCGATCCTCGAGTTGATCAAAGAGATGCGCGGCGTTGCGGGCGAGCGCCCCATCACTGGCGAGGAGTTCGCCAGCGCGCTGCGCAATCAGTCCCTCAGCCTCCCCGGCCGCTTCGACTCGCTGAGCGCCCTGGAGAACGCCGCGCTCAATCTCATCAACTACAAGTATCCGGACGACTACTACGCGAAGTACGCCAGCTCCGTCCGCGCGCTGACCGAAGATCAGCTCAACGCGGCGGGGAAGAAAGTGGTGCGTCCCGAGGAGATCATCTGGATCGTCGTCGGCGACCTGAAAAAGGTCGAAGCCGGCATCCGCGAGCTCAACCTCGGCGAAGTCGTCCGCTACAGCGGGGAGCTGTAGCGGACACCCACTTGTCATCCCGAGCGTCGAGCGAGGGACCTGGGCGGGAGGGGCACGAAGAGCATGCCTGCCGCCCCGCCCACCCAGGTCTCTCGCTCGACGCTCGGGATGACAGGCCTTTGGAGCGCGGCGGCGCGTATTACTTCACGCGGTAGCCCAGCTTCTGCAGCTCTCCCGCGATCTTCGCTACGTGATCTCCCTGGATCTCGATCTCGCCGTCTTTCGCCGTTCCGCCGGAGCCGCACTTTTTCTTGAGCGTCTGCGCGACGGACGCCAGGGTCTCGGGGGTGTGCTGGAAGCCGGTGGCGACGGTGACGGTCTTGCCCGCGCGGCGTTTGCGGTCGACGGCGACGCGGATGGTCTGCTTCGACGGCTCGACGTCTTTCGACTCATCGAGCTTGCCGGAGTCGCGGAGGCGTTTCGCTTCTTCGGGGTCGGAGGTCCAGACGAGTTTGGACGAAGCCATTCCGATACTCTACGGCAATGGAAGAGCTCTATCGCGGGTGGCGGCGCCCCGGTCCCGTTCCTCCCGGGGGTGTCGAGCCGGAGGAAAGCGAGACGCTGGATGTGATCTGCGGGTGGTTCCGCATCTTTCAGTACGCCAAGGGGCATCGCTACTCGACCGACGACGTGCTTGCCGCGTGGTACGGCACCGCGCACGCGCCGCGGGTCGATCGCGCGGCGGACCTGGGCTCGGGCATCGGCTCGGTGGCGACGATCGCGGCGTGGCGGCTGCCCGGCGCGACGTTCTGCACGGTCGAGGCGCAGGAGATCTCGCTGCGCCTCGCGCGGAAGTCGATGCGCTACAACGGCCTCGACTCGCGGGTGACGCTCTACCACGGCGATCTCCGCGACGAGTCCATCCTCGCGGGCGAGGCGCCGTTCGACCTCGTCACCGGCTCCCCTCCCTACTGGCCCGTGGGCACCGCGTCCGAGGCGGCGCATGCGCAGGCGATTCCGGCGCGGCTCGAGGTGCGAGGATCGGTTGCCGATTACGCCAAAGCCGCGGCGCGCATCCTCGCGCCGGGCGGCCTGTTCGCGTTCGTCTTCCCGACCGCGCAGCTCGAGCGCGCGCTGGCCGCAATCGAAGACGCGCGGCTGAAGCTGATCCGGAGACGCGACGTGATCTTCAAGGAAGGCGAGCCGCCGCTGATCACTCTCTTCGCGGCTACCCGCGAGACGGACATCCCGGCGACCTACGAGACTTTCGTCGAGCCGCCGCTGACGATCCGCACGCGCGACGGTGGCGTGGATCCCGAGTATTCGGCTATCCGCCTCAGCTTCGGCTTCCCTCCCGGGAACGTCCCGGCCGAGCCTTCTCGTACATCGCGATGAACTTCTCGGGCGGCACCGACGCGATCAGCTTCGCCACCACGTCCAGCGCGAGGTCGTCGAGCTTCTTGAAGCGGAGGCAGGACTTGCCCATGTCGAGTTTCTTCCCCGCCTTGGCGAACCCTTCCTTGAGCGCGGCATCCTGCGCCGGGTCCATGTACGCGCTCGTCAGGTACAGCGCGAAGTAATTTTTCTGTGACGCCAGCGCCACATACCCGAGCGGCTGCCCGTTGTAAGTGTCAGGATACCGTTCCAGCGGGATCTGCCAGCAGAGCATCCCCCAGTTCACTGCTTCGTCATAACCTTTGGGCAGATGTTTGCGGATGAGCTTGCGCAGCTCCGTCATGACCGCGCGGCGGTCCTCCGGAAGCTCGTCGAGATAGTCGTCCACGGATTGTGCCGGGCTGCGAACCATGACAAAAGTGTAAAGCACCAACACCAGCAAGGAGGAAATCGATGACAGCAGTTCGCAAAGCGGCGATCCCGGTCCTGCTGCTGATGCTCGCGGCCACGAGCATCGGCGCGCAGGACCTCGCCTCATTCGAAGAACGAACGCACACGCGCGTGCTCGACAACGGTCTGACCGTGATCATCCTCGAGCGGCACGACGCGCCGGTCTTCTCGTACGCCACCGTCGTCAACGCCGGCTCGGCCCAGGAGGTCCCCGGCATCACCGGTCTCGCGCACATGTTCGAGCACATGGCCTTCAAGGGCTCCGACCGCGTCGGCACGAAAGACTGGAACGCCGAGCGCGCCGCGCTGGCCAAGGTCGAAGAAGCCTACGCCGCCTACACGCGCGCGAAGAGCGCCGTCACACCCGACGCCGCCCACGTCGAGCTCCTGCGCAAGAACTGGCAGGATGCGATCGCCGAGGCGGACAAGCACGTCGCCAACGACGAGTTCAGCCAGATCATCGACCGCTCCGGCGGCGTCGGCATGAACGCCTTCACCGCGTCCGACATGACGGCGTACTTCTTCTCCATGCCCTCCAACCGCTTCGAGCTGTGGGCCTTCATGGAGTCCGAGCGCTTCCGCCATCCGGTGCAGCGGCAGTTCTACAAGGAGCGCGACGTCGTCTTCGAAGAGCGCCGCATGCGCATCGAGTCGAGCCCGTTCGGCCGCCTCAGCGAGCAGTTCCTCGCCGCCGCCTTCATCGCCCATCCGTACGGCTTCAGCGGCGTCGGCTGGCCGAGCGACCTGCACAGCTTCTCGGCCACCGACGCCGACGTCTTCTTCCGCAAGTACTACGTCCCCGCGAACATGGTTCTCGCCATCGTCGGCGACGTGAATCCGGCCGAGGCCTGGCCGGTCATCGAGAAATACTTCGGCCGGCTCCCCAAGGCCCCGGCGCCCGAGGCGCTCCGCGTCGTCGAGCCGCCGCAGATCGGCGAGCGCACCGTGACCCTGCGCGAGCAGTCCCAGCCCATCTACATGGAGGGCTACCACCGTCCCGCGTCCACGCATCCCGACAGCGCGGTGTACGACGTCCTGGCCATGCTGCTCTCCAGCGGACGCACCTCGCGCCTCTACAAAACGCTGGTGCGCGACCAGAAGATCGCCGCCGTCGCCGCCGGCTTCAACGGCAACCCCGGCGAGAAGTACCCGAACCTCTTCACCTTCTACGCGGTGCCTACGCCCGGCCATACGCCCGACGAAATGGCCGCCGCCATCCGCGCCGAGCTCGAGAAGATCAAGGCCGAGGAAGTCACGGCCGAGGAGCTGCAGTCGGTGAAGACGCGCGTCAAGGCCGGTCTCATCCGCCAGCTCACCGGCAACTCCGGCCTCGCCCTCCAGCTCGCGATCTACCAGACCCTCCAGGGCGACTGGCGCGAGCTGTTCCGCGAGGTCGAGCGCATCGACGCCGTCACCGCCGCCGACGTGAAGCGCGTCGCCAACGCGACGTTCATGGACAACAACCGCACCGTCGCGAAGCTCGAGAACGCACCGAAAGGAGCCGCGAAATGAGAAAGACCGCGACACTCCTCGCGACGCTGTTCTTCACCATGACCGCGCTCGCGCAGGTCAATGACTACCGCGAGATCAAGACCCCACCCCTCCGCAAGTTCTCCATGCCCCAGCCGAAGCGCATCCAGCTCGCCAACGGCATGGTCATCTTCCTCCAGGAAGACCACGAGCTCCCGCTCATCCGCGGCCGCGCGCTCATCCGCGGCGGCGCCCGCGACCTCCCCGCCGCGAAGGCCGGCATGGCCGGCATTTACGGCAGCTCCTGGCGCACCGGCGGCACGGAGAAGCAGGCCGGCGATCAGCTCGACCAGTTCCTCGAATCGCGTGCGGCGTCCGTCGAGACGGGCGTCGACACCGAGTCCTCCAGCGTCTCGCTGAACGTCCTCAAGGGCGATTTCGACGCCGTCTTCCCGATCTGGCTCGACCTCCTGCGCAACCCGGCCTTCCGCGAGGACAAGATCGAGCTCGCCAAGACCCAGGCGCGCACCGGGATCTCCCGCCGCAACGACGAGCCGGGCGGCATCGTCGGACGCGAGGCCGGCAAGCTCGGATACGGCCCCGACTCCCCGTACGCGCGGCAGAGCGAGTACGCGACGATCGCGTCGATCACGCGCCAGGACCTGCTCGACTTCCACAAGCGCACCGTCCATCCGAACAACATCATTCTGTCGTTCATCGGCGACTTCGACTCGGCGAAGCTGGAGCAGAAGCTGCGCGACACGTTCTCCTCCTGGCAGCGCGGCCCGCAGATGGCGAAGCCGGACGCGAACGTCAAGCCGGCCAAAGCGGGGGTGTACTTCATCGCCAAGGACGACGTCACGCAGGCCAACATCGCCATGGTCCACGCAGGCACGGAGCGCAACAATCCGGACTACCCCGCGCTCGTGGTGATGAACGAGATCTTCAGCGGCGGCTTCTCCGGCCGTCTGATGCAGTCGCTGCGGTCGCAGAAAGGCCTGACGTACGGGGTCGGCGGCGGCGTCGGCGCGCCGTGGGATTACCCGGGCCTGTTCCGCCTGCAGATGGCCACCAAGAGCGAGACCACGCTCGAAGCCATCGCGGCCCTGCGCGGCGAGGTGCAGCGCCTGGTCAACGATCCGGTGACCGCGGCGGAGCTGTCGCTGGCGAAGGAGTCGATCCTCAACGCCTACGTCTTCACCATGGACACCCGCGACAAAGCCCTCGGCCAGCGCGTGCTGCTCGAGTTCTACGGCTTCCCCGCGGATTACTTCGAGAAGTACCCGGGGCTCATCGAGAAGGTGACCGCGGCGGACGTGCAGCGCGTCGCGAAAAAGTACGTGCACCCCGACGCGCTGGCGGTCCTGGTCGTGGGCAAGCAGTCGGCGTTCGAGAAGCCCCTCTCGACCCTCGGCCCCGTAACCCCGATCGACATCACCATCCCAGCACCACCGGCACCCCCGGCAAAGTAAGCTTTGAGGGGGCAGGGGACAGGGCGCAGGGCACAGGAGACACACGCGGAAGCGTGCCGCCCTCTCCTGTCCCTGTCCCCCGCTCCTGTCCCCTGCGCCCTGTCCCCTGCCCCCTCAGGGAGAGGGCGCTCCCCCGCCCTTGACGCTCTGGATCTCCTTCACCAGCCGCATCATCGTCACCGTGAGCTCGTGCATCGCGTGGATCACCCCTACCTGGAACGCCGTCGGCGGCTCCCCCGAGGCACACGCGCAGACGTTGCACGGCCCGCCCCGCCCGCCGTCGTGGTGGTCGATCGCGTGCCCGCACGCGCAGGAATCTTTTCCCAGTTGCATCCCTTCCCTCCTCGAAGTTCATTAAGATAACTGACAATGGTCCGCCGGCTCTCCGTCCTCTTCCTTCTCGCTCTCACTGCGTGCACCGCTTCGCTGCCCCCGCGGGACGTCGACGAGCGCGATGATGACCCCGATCGCGCCGCAGAGTATCGCGCTCTGAAGCACGCCGGGAGCGACGATCCGTTCGCCAGCCTCACGGCCGCTCGTGAGGCGATGCGGGCGATGCCGAGCTATTCGACCACCGACAACGTCTGGATCGAGTCATCGAGCCGTCAAGTCGACGAGTCGACGAGCCTCGACGACTCGTCGACCGGAAGACTCGAAGACTCCCCCGGCCCCCTCGGCAAGTGGCGCTTCCTCGGCCCGGGCAACATCGGCGGGCGCACGCGCGTGCTCCTCGTCGACTCCAACGACCCGAACCTGATGTACACCGGCGGCGTCTCCGGCGGCATCTGGAAGTCGACGTCCGCGGGCGCGAAGTGGGAGCCGATCGGGGACGACCTCGCGAACATCGCCGTCAACTCCATGGCGATGGATCCGCGCGATCACAACGTGATCTACGCCGGCACCGGCGAGGGCTTCTTCCGCGAGGAAGTGCGCGGCACCGCCCTCCCGCTGCGCGGCGACGGTATCTTCGCCACCCGCGACGCGGGCGAGACGTGGACGCGCATCACCCCCGCGGGGAGCCCGGACTTCCACTGGGTCAACGATCTGGTCGTCAGTGCACACGACTCGTCGCGCATCTACGCCGCGACGCGCACGGGGGTCTGGCGCACGGCGGACTCCGGCGCGACCTGGACGCGCGTCCTCGACCCGAAGGTCACCGGCGGCTGCCTCGAGCTCGCGTACCGCGGCGACACGAGCGGCGACTACCTGTTCGCCTCGTGCGGCACGTTCCAGCGCGCCACGGTCTATCGCGCGAAGAACGCCGAGGGCAGCACGCCGTGGGAGGCGGTGCTGTCCGAGGAGAACATGGGCCGGACGTCGCTGGCGATTGCGCCGTCGGATCCGTCGATCGTCTACGCCATGGCCGCGAGCAACGAGGAAGGCAACTACAACCAGGGACTTCTCGGCGTCTACCGCTCCTCTTCGAACGGCGACGCCGGCTCCTGGGAGCCGCGCCTCACCAACGACTCGCCCGACCTCGTGCAGACATTCCTGCTGTCGAATCCCCTCACCGCTTCAGGCGACATCTGCGCCACCGCGCGCGAGTGGATCGGCATGGGCTGGTACTGCAACACGCTGGCGGTCGATCCGGTCGATCCGAATCGTGTGTGGGCCGGCGGCGTGGACCTCTTCCGCTCGGACGACGGCGGGAAGAGCTTCGGCGTCGCCTCGTACTGGTGGGGCGGGGTCAACGATCCCTCGTACGCGCACGCGGACCAGCACGCGATCGTGTTCCATCCGCGCTACGACGGCTCGTCGAACAAAACGGTCTTCTTCACGAACGACGGCGGCATCTTCCGCACGGAGAATGCCCTGGCGGAGCCGGCGACGGATCCCAAGGCGCCCTGCAACCCGGTCAAGTCGAAGATGGTGTTCACGACTCTGAACAACAATTACGGCGTCACCCAGTTCTACCACGGCGCCGTCTCCGCCGACGGCATGACGTTCCTCGGCGGGACGCAGGACAACGGCACGCTCCTCGGCACGGTCGACGCCGGTCCGGACGCCTGGCTGCACGTGCTCGGCGGCGACGGCGGGTATGTGGCCATCGACCAGGAGCAGCCGCGGTACATGTACGGCGAGTCGCAGTGGGGCTACATGGCCCGCTCGACGAACGGCGGCGAGGGCTGGCGCCGCATGGCCGCGGACCTGCGCGGCGCGGAGTTCCTCTTCGTGGCCCCGTTCGTCATGGATCCGAAGTCCGAGACGCGCCGGCTCTGGCTCGGCGGGCGGATGATGTGGGTCACGACGGACCGCGCCGAGAACTGGCGCCCCGCGAGCACGCCGTTCCCGGCGCTGATCTCCGCGGTGGCCGTGCATCCGACGGACAACGAGCTCGTGATCGCCGGCACGGCCGGGGGACACATCGCGCGCAACACCGCGGCCACCTCGGCGACGGAGTTGACGGCGTGGCCGCTCACGCAGCCGCGGGAGGGGTTCGTGTCCTCGCTCGCGTTCGACCCGACGGATCCGACCACGATCTACGCGACGTACGCCGGCTTCGGCGGCGAGCACGTGTGGGTGTCGGGCGACAGCGGCGTGACCTGGACGCCGCGGAGCGGCAACCTGCCGGACCTGCCGGTGCACGCCATCGCGGTCGATCCGATCCACCGCGACCGCCTCTACCTCGGCACCGACCTCGGCGTGTTCGTATCGCTGGACCGCGGCTTGACCTGGGCGGTGGAGAACACCGGCTTCGCGAACGCGGTGACCGAGTCGCTGTTCGTCGCGCAAGGAGCGAGCGGCCCGGCGGTCTACGCGTTCACCCACGGCCGCGGCGCCTGGCGCGCGGAGCTCGTCTTCCCGACTTTACCCAAACGCCGCAGAGTCAGACACTAATGGACGTGGGAGCGCCGGCGTCGCGCCGGCTGTCGTGGCGGCGTCCCGCGCCGCCACTTGGGCGGGCGGCGGAGCGTAGCATCACGCAAGAGGCTCCGTCCTCCCGAGTGCCCGGGCGGCGGGACGCCGGCGCTCCAGAACAGCGTGCTGCGGCACTGATCACATGCTTTCCGCGATGCGGCGCGCGATCAGCTCGTACCCTTCCCCGCCCGGGTGAAACCGGTCGATCGACAGCCGGTCGCGATGCGAGAACAGGTCCGCCGTCGGGACCAGCGTGAAGTTCGAGTCGTTCCGGAAGTGCGCGAGCAGGCGTGAGTTCCAGTGATTCACGAGCGACCCGAGCCGATCCCCCTCGGGCGACGACACGAACGGGTTGTACAGCCCGATGAAGAAGATCCGCGCCTCCGGGTTGACCGCGCGGATGCGCTCGACCGCGGTCTCGATGCGGTCCAGGACGCCGGTCATCACCGCGTCCGGGTCCGTAGGCGCGGCGTTGCGCCAGTCGGTGCCGCCCCACAGGTCGTTGCCGCCGATCGACACGATGATCACGTTCGCGTCGCGGAGGAGCTGCTGCACGTTTGCCGACTCGAGCTGGCGCAGCAGGTCGCTGGTGCGCGCGCCGTTGACGCCGAGGTTGTACGTGCGGCGGGCGCGGACGTTGCGGCGGCGGAGCTCGGCGTCCAGACGGCCGGGGATGCCGAAACCGCGCTCGTCGCCGGCCCCGCGCGCGAGCGAGTCGCCCAGGATCACCGGCGCGACCAGGGTCTGCCGCGCGGCGGGCACGGGCGTCGAACGGGCGAGGAAATCCACCGGCTCCCCGCGATCGCCGCGCAGATAGGCCACGAAACCGTAGGCAAACAACGCAATCGCGATCAGCGACGCGGTAAGGGGCAGGTACCAGAAGAAGAATCGGCGCATACGCATAGAATCAGGCCGCAATCATGACAGCTCTCTCGGCCAGCCACCTCACCAAGATCATCGGCGACCGCACGATCGTCGACGATGTCTCCTTCGATCTCAACCCCGGCGAAGTCTTCGGCTTCCTCGGGCCGAACGGCGCGGGCAAGACCACGACCATCCGGATGCTCGTCGGACTCATCAAGCCCACGCACGGCAGCGTGACGGTCTGCGGGTTCGATCTGCGGAAGAACTTCGAGAAAGCGATGCGCTGCATCGGCTGCATCGTCGAGAACCCCGATCTCTACCGTTTCATGACCGGCCGCGAGAACCTCGAGCACTTCGCCCGCATGCTCGGCGTGCCCTCGGCGGAGATCGGGCGCGTGGCCTCGCTGGTGAACCTCGCCCATCGCCTCGATCAGCGCGTCGGCACGTACTCCCTCGGCATGCGCCAGCGCCTCGGCATCGCCCAGGCCATGCTCGGCGATCCGCGCGTGCTGATCCTCGACGAGCCCGCGAACGGCCTCGACCCCGCGGGCATCCGCGAGATCCGCGAGCTCCTCCGCACCCTCGCGGCCGAGCGGGGGCTGGCGGTGTTCGTGTCCAGCCACCTCCTCGCGGAGATCGAGCTCACCGCCGACCGCGTAGCCATCATTCACAAAGGCCGCATTTTGAAGACCGGCCCCGTCCGCGACCTGATCTCCAACCAGCGCGCGATGGAGCTCCGCGTCGACGATCCCTCCCGCGCCGAGACCATCGTGCGCGGCCGCGGCCTCGATGTGAGCGTCACCGATCACACCCTCCTCATCCCCATCGAAGAAGACGACGCCCCCCCGATCGTCGCCGCCCTGACGGAGCACGGCGTGGCGGTCTTCCACGTGCGTCAGCGCGTGCAGACGCTGGAGGAGATGTTCCTCGAAGCCACCGGCGGCGAAACGGTGGACTGATTCCTCCGTCCCACTCTGTGCCTCTGTGTCTCTGTGGTGAATACGAACGCGATCCAAGACGCACAGTTACAAGCTTGCGGCATGTGTGTATTCACCACAGAGACACAGAGGCACAGAGTGGGACGGAGGGATCACGCGCGCGTGAAATCCATCACCCAGTTCGTCTCCCACGTCTGGCCCGCGTCGCCGGAGAACGCCTGTTCCCACCGCGGCGCGCCGCCGCGCGTCCAGAGGAAGCGGCACAGGACCTTGTGCCCGTCCGTTTCCTCCTCGCCGTAGAACGTGCCGGTCTTTCCCTCGAACCTGCCGACCATCGGCGGGCAGAGGACGCCGGGGCGGATGGTGTCGGCCCAGTGGATCGACCACTCGTTCGCGGCCGGGTTGAAGAGCCGGAAGGTCGCGCCGTGCACCGCGCGCCCGTCGCGGATGGCGGAGAAGGAATCGACGTTGCCGCTGCCGTCGAGGAGCGGCCAGGCGCGGCAGGTGGCGTCGAACTCGGTCCACTCGCTCGAGCCGCGCAAACGGCCGACGAGGTAGCGGTTGCGCACGTTCCACGCGCCGAAGAGGAAGTCGAAATCGGTCTTCATGCGCGCCAGCGTGCGCGCGCGTGTGGTATTTTCCTAGCGCCACTTTCCGTGCAACTCGTGATACCAGTTTCCCGCGCCGAAGGCCCGCTCTCGCGGCAGATCTACGCCGGCCTGCGCGGCGCGATCCTCTCCGGCACGCTGCGCGCGGGCGAGCGCCTCCCCTCGACGCGCGACTTCGCCGAGCAGCTCGGGGTCTCACGGACGGTGGTGCTCCTCGCCTACGACCAGCTTCTCGCCGAAGGCTTCGTCCTCGGCCGCGCCGGCTCCGGCACGTACGTCGGGGAAGGCCTCGCCGCGCCGCGGCCGAAGACCGCGCGGGACCGCGCGCGCCTGCATCTCTCCCGCTTCGGCGCGCACGCGCAGAAGACGCCGACGGACTTTCCGGAAACGCGGCTGCCCTACGATTTCTCCTACCGCCGCAGCCCGGTCGAGGGGTTCCCGCTCGACGCCTGGCAGCGCATCCTCCTCCGCCGCGCCCGCAAGGCCTCGGTGGCGAAGCACGAGTACGGCCCGCCGGCGGGCAGCGCCGCGCTGCGCGAGGCGATCGCCGAGCACCTCCGCCGCTCGCGGGCCGTGGTCTGCGACGCCTCGCAGGTCCTGATCGTCAACGGCTCGCAGCAGGCCCTCGACCTCGCCGCACGCGTGCTCATGGACCGCGGCGACGGCGTCGCGATCGAAGACCCGCAGTACCAGGGCGCGCGTGAGGTGTTCCGCGCCGCGGGCGCGAAGCTGCATCCCGTCGCGGTCGACGCCGACGGCCTCGATCCCGCGCGCCTCCCCGCCCGGGCGCGGCTCGCGTTCGTGACGCCGTCGCATCAGTTTCCGACCGGCACCATCCTGCCGCTGGCCCGCCGCCTGGCGCTGCTCGATTGGGCGCGCCGCGCGAACGCGGCCGTGCTCGAAGACGACTACGACGGCGAGTTCTTCTACGAGAACCAGCGCGTCGAGTCCATGCAGGGACTCGACACCGACGGCCGGGTGATCTACGTCGGGACGTTCTCACGCACGATCTTCCCCGCGCTCCGCATCGGCTACCTCGTCGCGCCACCGTCGCTGGTCGCAGCGTTCACCGCCGCGAAGTGGCTCTCCGACCGCGGCACGCCCACGCTCGAGCAGGAGACGCTGGCGGAGTTCATCACCTCGGGCGCCTACGAGCGGCACCTGCACAAAGCCCGTCGCGAGAACTCGAGACGCCGGGCCGCGCTGCTCGAAGCGATCGCCGAGCATCTGGGCGACCGCGTGACCGTCACCGGCGACCGCTCCGGCACGCATCTCGTCCTCTGGCCCCGCGACGGCGCCTCGGAGGAAGCGATCATCGTCCGGGCCGCGGCTGTAGGCGTCGGCGTATACGGCATCTCGCGCTACGCGATGCGCCGTCATGCGCCGGGACTGATCCTCGGCTACTCGCGGATGTCCGCGGAGGAAATCCGGGAGGGCATTCGCCGCCTGGCTCGTGTAATGTGGCGCTGACGTATGTTCATCGCCCTGATCCGCAACGAGATCCTCAAGCTCCTCCGCCGTCGCCGGTTCGCCATCGTCGTCGGAATCATGTTCGTGATCCTCACGCTCGTCTCGTATTCGCAATACCGGCAACTGCGCGAGCTCCGCAACGCGAACTGGCGCGCCGAGCTGCAGGAGCGCATCGCCCGGGTCGAGAACCGGCTGCGGCGCGGGCGCGTGAACGATTCCTGGGCGCGCTCGATGCGCGCGGAAGTGCGCCGGCTGCAGTTCTACCTCGACCGCGGGATCAACCCCGAGCAGCCGACCGCGCCGCTGGTGGTACGGACGTTCGCCAACGCCGCCGGCTTCCTCCTGCTCCCCCTCCTCGTGGCCGTCCTCGGCAGCGACATCGTCTCCGCGGAGAACGCCGAGGGGACGGACAAATTACTGCTCACACGGCCGGTGCGGCGATGGAAGATCCTCTCCGCGAAACTGGTCACGCTCTGGCTCTTCGCCTCGCTGACGCTGCTCTTGGGGGGTGTGATGTCGTACGTCGTCACCGCGCCCGTGCTCCCCGCGGGCGGCTGGGACGCGCCGTCGTTCAACGGTTTCCAGTTCACGGGCAACTCGTTCAACGTCGATTCCGTGCGCCAGCTCCCGTTGTGGCACGACGCCCTGATCGCCTACGGCCTGGAGTGGTACGCGCTGCTCGCCGTCTCGTCGATCGCGCTGATGCTGTCCGTCATCTTCAAGTCGTCCGCGGCGTCCATCGGAACGATGCTGGCGTCGTTGATCGGCGGCACGATCCTCACCCGCATCAGCCCCGACTGGACCGCGGGCAAATACCTCTTCGTCAGCGCCCTTCCCCTCGCCGACTACTACACCGGTCAGGCGCCGCCGTACGACGGCATGTCCATGGCCTTCTGCATCGCCCTGCTCGGCATCTGGGCCCTCGCCGCCCTGACCGTGGCGTATGGGCTGTTCCTCAAGCGGGACGTGTTCGGCTAGGCGCGCCGGTCGCGCGCTCACTGCACCGCGCGCAGCTTCTTGGTCTTGTTCGCCTTGTCGAGATACATCGCGGCGTCGGCGGCGCGCAGGGCGGCCTCCGGCTCTCCGTTCACCGGGAGCACAGACTGCCCCACGGAGAAGCGGATGACCGGCAGGCCGGGGCGGTCGAACTTCAGCCGGTCGCGCAGCGTTTCGATGCGCTCCGTGAGGTCCTCCGGCTTCGCGCCGGGCGCGACGACGAGGAACTCGTCTCCGGCGTACCGGATCACGACGTCTTGCGGGCGGAAGGTCGCCTCCAGCGTCTTCGCGAAGTGGCAGAGACACTCGTCGCCCGCCTGATGGCCGTACGAGTCGTTGATCTCCTTGAAGTCGTTCAGATCGAAGAACAGGATGGTCGCGCCGGCCGGGAACGTCTCGCGCAGCACCGCCGGCAGCGCGCGGCGATTCGAAAGGCCGGTCAGCGGATCGCGGTCCACGAGCTCCTGCAGCACCTCCTGCGCGGAGAGCAGCTCGGCGTTGGTCCGCGTCAGCTCCTGCTGGATGGTGCGGTAGAGCGTCAGCACGCAGCCCAGGGCGATCACCCACTCGGCGCCGGTGTCGAACGAAGAGTGCGACGCGAGAAACACGCCGACCGCGTCGGATTTTGCCCACGCATTCGGCACCACCCGAGTCGCGTACGCCACCGTCTCCACCACCGCGAGGACGCCGCGCAACGCCAGTCCGCCCGCCAGCCAGCCCGAGCCGTCCACGCGCTTCACGATCAGCAGCAGCGCCGCGGCGATCAGCATCACGCCGATCACCGCCGACTGCACGACGCCGATGCGCTCGATGGAATCGACGACCAGCGCCGCGATGAGCGAATACACCGCCACGGCGGCCAGGGCCGGCTTCATCGCCAGACGAGGGATGCCGCGGCGGACGAAGGCCCAGGCACCGAGCGCGAGCAGGACGACGAACATCGTCTTGCTGAAGAAGTAGCCGAAGCGCAGGGAGACGAACAACACCGGCGACTGCGGCTGCGCGAACCAGAACACGCTGGTCACGAACAGCGCCACGAGATTCGCCATCCACGCGCTCACCCACGGCCGCAGCTCCACGCGCCGCACCGACCGCGCGAGCACGGCGAAAAACACCGCGATCATCAGACCGGAAGCGATCTGTGCGGACGTGCTCCAGCGCCAGAGAAGAAGCTCCATGGGACCCGTCGGACATTTTACGCCACGCGCGTCGCAACCGGTGCGTCGATTGCACTATGTGAAAACGTGTCAACCAACGTTTTCCAGGAGGCGAGAGATGCGCGCAATGACGTACCGCGGCCCGTTCCGCGTACGGGTAGACGACAAACCCACACCTGAGATCGAACATCCGCTGGATGCCATCGTGCGCGTGACGCGCGCGGCCATCTGCGGCTCGGACATCCACCTGTACCACGGCATGGTGCCGGACACGCGCGTCGGTCAGACCTTCGGCCACGAGTTCACCGGCGTCGTGGAAGAGGTCGGCGCCGGCGTGCAGAAGCTCAAGGCCGGCGACCATGTTCTGGTCCCGTTCAACATCAGTTGCGGCACGTGCTGGTTCTGCTCGCGCGAGCTCTACAGCAACTGCCACAACTCCAATCCCAACGCCACGGCCGTGGGCGGCATCTTCGGCTACTCCCACACCACCGGCGGCTACGACGGCGGTCAGGCCGAGTACGTGCGCGTGCCGTATGCCGACGTCGGTCCGACGATCATCCCCGAGGGGATCCACGAAGAAGACGCGCTGCTGCTGACCGACGCCTGCCCCACCGGCTACCAGGCCGCGGAGATGGGCGACATCAAGGAAGGCGACACCGTGGTCGTGTTCGGTGCCGGCCCGGTCGGCCTCTTCGCCGCACGCTCGGCATGGCTCTTCGGCGCCGGACGGGTCATCGTGTTCGACCACCTCGATTACCGGCTCGATTTCGCCCGGCGCTTCGCGCAGTGCGAGACCGTGAACTTCCTCGAGGTCGAAGATCCCGTGGTCTACATCAAGAAAATCACGGACGGCTTCGGCGCGGACGTCTGCATCGACGCCGTCGGCTGCGACGCCGCCGGGAGCATGCTGCAGACGGTCACCGGCATGAAGCTGAAGCTGCAGGCCGGCTCGGCTGTCGCCGTGCAGTGGGCCATCAACTCCGTGCGCAAGGCCGGCACGGTCTCGATCGTCGGCGTGTACGGGCCGACCTTCAACCTCGTGCCCATCGGCAACGTCGTCAACAAAGGCCTGACCATCCGCGCCAACCAGTGCTCGGTCAAGCGCCACCTGCCACGGCTGTTCGAGCACGTGCTGGCCGGCCGCCTCAAGCCGCGCGAGGTCATCACCCACCGCTTCTCCCTCGAAGAGATCCCGGAGGCGTACCGCATCTTCACGGCCAAGCTCGAGAACTGCATCAAGCCGATCGTCATCCCCAACGCGGCGTAAGGAGAAACCATGGCTGCAGAACCGGAAAGACAAACAGAAGACCCGAGAACCCGAATTCATGGCTGGGGCGCGGACCTCGACCTTCGCAACCGTCCGGCCGTCCCGAAGGAAGCGCCGTCCGACGTCCATACGCTGCGCGGGAAGCTCCCGCCGCGGCAGGTCCCGACGGTGAAGATCCATCAGTCGATCGAGCACGACGAGCTCCCGCCGGTGTTCGGCACGTCTTGCCCGCCCAAGGGGCTGAGCGGCGTCCTGCGCGACGTCGCCTACCGCTACAGCGAAGGCCGGCTGGCGCACTGGATGACCCTCATGCTCGCCGACCGCGTCGACGTCTACGAGAGCCTCCTCACCGACCTGACGCAGGGAAAGGTGCCGCATCCGATGAAGGAGCGCGGCTGGAAGACGCGCATGACCCACAAGACCGCCGACCGTCTCAACCGCCAGCGGAACAAGATCGTCGCCGTCGGCGCGGTCGTCGCGCTGGCCGGCGTCGCGGCGTACGTCATGACCCGGATGGACGACGACGACGATTAACGCGCGGACGGTAGCGTCCGGAGGTGCTCGGCGAAGACCTCGTTGAAGAGCGCCCCCGGACGCCGCTCCCGCAGTTGCTCCACCACGCGCTCCCCCGGCATGCCCAGGCGGTGCAGGATGCGTCCGGCGACCAGCGCCGAGCGGTTGAAGCCCATGCCGCAGTGCGACAGCACGCGATGGCCCGCGCCGACCAGATGCGCGCCGAGGCCCGCCACCGCTTCGAGCTTCTGCAGGTCGGGCAGGTCCTCGTCGTAGATCGGGAAGTAAACGTACAGACAGCCGTTCGGCGCGGTCGGGATGCACTCGTCCAGACCGCCCTCGAGGTCGATGACCGTGTCGATCCCGTACGACGAGACGATCGTCCAGTCGTGAATGACCGGCGAGATGAAGAGCCGCCCGTCGTCGTCCACCTGATGGAGCTTCGTGAGGTCGAGCACCGCCATGAGAGAAATTCTGTCCTACTCCATCGCTTTCCGGAAGAACTCCACGACCTCGTCGTTGATCTTCTGGTCCGTGCCGTGGCCCATGTGCTCGTACGTGCGGAACGTCGCGCTCGCGCCCGCGTTGCGATAGAGCTCCTGCATGTGTGTCCAGCGGTCCGGCTGCATCTTCTCGCCGAGGACCTGGAAGACGACGGCGCGCTCCGACTCGGAGTAGCCGTCGTCGAACAGCACCGCGTCGTTGTCGTCCTTCGCACCCATGTAGAGGAACTGCGGGACCGCCTTCCACTTCGCCGCGTCGAAGCGCGTGCGGGCGGTCTCCTGCAGGTCCGAGATGCCGAGCGGGTACGGAAGCGCGACGGAATCCAATGTAGCCGAGGGGACGATGAGCATGGCGTTCAGGCCGCCGGCCGCGACGGCCTGCACCTTCTCCGGATGCAGCAGCGTGAACCGGTTGGAGAACGTCCCCGACGCCGAGAAGCCGGTGAGCAGGACCTTCTCGTGCGTCGTCACGCCGTAGCCGCGCAGCCGCCGGCGCGCGTCGTCGATCATCGCCAGGAGCTGCAGGTCCAGGCGGCGCATCGGACCTTCCGCGATCAGCATCGTGTCGCGGTCGAGCGCATGGGTATACCGCTCCCATCCCGTCTCCGGCCGCGGAAAGATCGGGACCAGCAGCGGGAGATCGAGCTTCCTCGCGACATACGCGCCGACCGCGCTCCCCGCCAGCTTCTTCGCCGCCTCGGCGTGGACGTTCAGGTCGTCGGAGACCCGTCCGGTGTTGTTCGGCTCCACGAGCAGGTAGGTCGTACCGTCGAGCCGCGCCGCGGTGGGCATCTTCAGGATGTATGAGTAGTGGAACCCCTTCGCCGGATTCGCCTCGACGACTTCGAGCGTATTCGCCGCCGGCAGCGGCTTGTGCGCGCACGCGGCAGTGAGGAGCAGAACGACAGCAAGACGGACCAGACGCATGGCCGAAGCATAACGCGCGGAACATTTGGAGCGCGGAGGCAATCGGAGGCTGTCTCAAAACTCCACGGGACCGCCGGCGTCCCGCCGGCTGCGGGGGCGGCGTCTCGCCGCCCCGGGTGGGAGGTGGAGCGTGCCACGTGGCGAGAGGCTCCGTCCTCCCG
>DASUSN010000057.1:0-42124 GCA_036375075.1 Thermoanaerobaculia bacterium
CACCCAGGTCCCTCGCTCGACGCTCGGGATGACAGGGAGAGACAAGCTTTATGGGTTGCAGCAGCCGCCGGGGCGGAACCCTGCCTCGATGGCTTCCTCGCGCGTCGCGAAACGAACGGTGCAGTTCGGACATGTTGCGTAGCGGCACGACGTCTTGTGGAATTTGTGCTTGTTCGTGTTGCCCACGTATGCCGGACGGGGCGTCGAAGGCTTCGAAGCTTCCACAGTCACCGAGCGCACAGTCGCCGTCGCTACCGTCGCGGTGCCTGGCGGCACCGGCGGCCCCTCCGCGATCCGGCGCACCTCCGTCACGAACACCAGCGCGGCCATGACCACGACACACCATCCCGCAGCGTGCAACGGATCGGTTCGCATACCGGAATGGACACCATCCACTGCCGGAGGTGGCGAATGTCAACGCGGCCGCACGTCGAGGATCGCCCGCACCAGCTCCTCCGGTACGTCCTGGACGTCCAGGCGGGGGGCGGTGCCGGCCGCGGCGGCCATGGCGATCGTCTCGCGGTAGGTGTTCAGGTACGCCACGCACGACGCGCAGACGTCAAGATGATGCTCGAAGTCCGCGAGCGTCTCCGGCGGCAGCGTGCCGTCCACGTACTCGGCGAGAAACATGGTGATCAGGTCGGCGCACTTCATGACGTCACGGGCCTCATGTACGGATCGAGCAGCGTGCGCAAGGCCTGCCGCGCCCGATGCAGACGGATCTTCACGGCGTTTGCGGTGACGCCGAGGGTCGCCGCCGCCTCGTCGGTGGACAGCTCTTCGATGTCGCGCAGGAGCAGGACTTCCCGGTAAGTGTCGGGCAGTTGGTCGATGGCGTTGCGTACGATGCCTGTCAGCTCCGTGCGCTCGAGGATGCTCTCCGCGGTCTCGGTCCACATCTCGCTGCGCTGGACCTGATGCCCGTCCTCGCCGAACCGCGGCAGGTACTCCTCGATGTCCTCCTCGGGGTGCCGGCGCTGCGTGCGCAGCCGCATCAGGCAGGCGTTGACGACGATGCGATGGAGCCAGGTAGAGAGCCGCGCGCTCGATTCGAATCTGCCGATCGAACGGAACGCCGACACGAACGCGTCCTGCACCGCGTCCCGCGCGTCTTCCTCGGAGCGCATGAACCGGCGGGCGACGCGCAGCATCATGGGCATGTACAGGCGCACGAGCGTCTCGAACGCGCCCGGATCGCCGCTGCGCAGCAGCGCCACGAGCGACGCCTCCTGCCGCTGCTGCACCGCGTCCATGCGCGCGATTATCGCGCAGACAGCGGAATCAGCGCCCCGTTGACGCTCGCCCCGGCGTCGCTGAGGAGGAACCGGAGCGTGGCCGCGACGCGGTCCAGCGGCACGAGCTTCTCGCGCGGCATCTCGCCGCGCATCGCCGGCGTGTCGAGGGACGTGGGTAGCAGCGCATTGGCGGTGATGCGCGTGCTCTTCAGCTCCTTGGCCAGCACTTCGATCATCACGTCCAGCGCGCCCTTGGAGACCGTGTACGCGACCGAGCCCGCGGCCTTCGTGCGCGCCGCGTCGGAGCTGATGACGAGGATCCGCCCCGGCGCGTTGCGGTCCATGACCGCGAGCGTCTCGCGGATGGCGTAGAACGCGCCGGTGAGATTGAGGTCCAGCATCTTCGCCCACGTCTCGTCGGAGGTATCGGCCAGACTCCCCGGCGCGAAGCCGCCCGCGAGATGGACCAGGCCATAAGGCGTGCCGATCGATTGCACCGCCGCGCGCACGGAAGCGGAGTCGGAAAGGTCCGCCTGCACGCCGCGGACGTTCAGCTCCGCGAAGCCCGCGGGCGAGCGATAGAGGGCGACGACGTCGTACTCGTCGCGCAGTTGACGGACCACTTCGGCCCCGAGGCCTCCGGTTGCACCGGTGATGAGGAGCGAGCGCATGCACGCCATTTTAGGTGCCGGCGCCACCGAAACGTTTCACGATGTAGGGCGTGGCTTCAGCCCGCCCCCCTCGTGGGAGGGCGGCGTCCCCCTCCCCGCCCGGGGGGCGGGCTGAAGCCGCGCCCTACATTTCCGCGAGCGACACCGTGAAGATCCCCCAGCGGTCGATCTCCATGTCCAGCTTGCGGAAGCCGGCGGCGCGGACCAGGTCGTCCATCTCTTCCTGCGTGCGGCGGCGCATGATCCACGGCTGGCCGTCGCGGTTGGTGAGGACGCGGGCGATCATCTCCAGTTGCGGGTGCCACGGCTGGCCGGTATAGACCAGGAAGCCGCCGCCGGTCATGGCGCGGGCGATGCCGCGGAGGGAGCGGAGGACCATGTCGTTGTCGCCGAAGAGCTCGTACAGCCCCGAGACGATGGCGATCGACGGCGCGGGGGTGATCTTCGCCAGCGCCTCTTCGTCGAACGCGTCGCCCTGCTCGAACGTCACGCGATCCGAGAGGCCCATCGAGAGCGCGATCTCCCTCCCCTGCTCCACGTTCGCCGGCGTGAAGTCGCGCAGCAGCGCGGTCGCGTGGGGCACGTCCTTCAGCACGTCGAGCACGTAGCGCCCGCAGCCGGTGGCAACGTCGAGGATGCGCACCTCCCCCTTCGTCTCCGCGATCGCGCGGCGCAACAGTTTTTCGAGGTTCAGCTTCCGCTGGCGGATCCCCTTCCAGCCGGGACTCTGGAGATACGTACGGTCGATCAGCTTGCCGACGCCGAGGGCGCCGCGGGCCTCATTCTCATAGACATAGTCGAGCGACCGGCCGGAGTCGAAGCCCGTCTCCCATCCGAGGCGGATGCCCCGACTGAGCTTGCCGAGGGTGGAGAGCGTGAGGCGCTGCGCGGCGAAGGACGCGCTCTTCAACGGGCCCGCCGGCTGCGTCAGCGCGTCGTACTCCTGCTTCGTGTAGCCCTCGCGGTGCGCGTGCAGCAGCGGCGCGCGCTTCGCGTCGCTCGCGTACGCCTCCTCGACGAACGCGCGGATCTCGGCCAGCACCTCCGCCCGTCCCGCCTCGTGCAGGAGGTCGTGGTACATGCCGTCGAAGACGCGCATCTTTTTCTTCTGTGCGCCGAGGCGGTCGAAGAACTTGCGCTGCTCCTTCACGTCGACGACCCAGTCGGCGCCGCCGCTGAGGACGAGCGCCGGGACGCGGATGGCGCCCGCGTCGGCGACGATGCGCTCGGAGATCTCGTACAGGTCGAGCAGCACGTTCACCGAGATCGCCCGCGTGATCAGCGGATCCTCGGCGTACCGCTTCGCCTCCGCGGCATCGTGGGTGAGCATGGTTGGCCTGACGTAGCTCTGCACGTACGACTTCCGGTCGCCGCGCATGGCCTGCAGAAGCTTGAGGCCCGTGCGCGCGAAGGGGACGTACAGCTTCACCTTGAGGGCGGGCGTGACCAGCACCATGGCCCGGATCGGCGGCGCGAAGTCGTGCACCCACGCGGCCACCGTGACGGCACCGACGCTGTGCCCCAGGACGACCATGTCTTCGACGGCGATGCCGTGCGTCCGCGAGACGTGCCGGACGAACGCGTCGAGGTCCTTCACGATCTGCGAGAAGCCCGGCGCATACCCGCGGTCGCCCGGCGACTTCCCGTGCCCGCGCGCGTCCCACGCGAAGAACGACGCGTCCCGGATGCCGAGGCCCTCGACGACGTCGACGAGGCGGCCGGAGTGCTCGTGCCCGCGGTGCACGAGGATCACGCACTTCTTCGCACCGGCGTTCGGCCATGCGCGATAGAAGAGAGTGGTGTCGTTGATGGGGGCGTGGAGCTCTTGCATCGTTCTCCTTCAGTCTTCGAGTCTTCGAGTCGTCAAGTCGTCAAGTCGTCGAGGGGTTCTCTAGTCGACTCGAAGACTCGTCGACTCGAAGACTTTTCACGGCTTCCTCGAGCCTACCCGCGACCGCTTTCGGATCGCTTTCAAGCGCGAACGCCAGCGGCTCTCCGATCCGCAGTTCCAGGCGGAACGGGCGCGGAATCCAGGCGCCTTTCGGCCAGGCGCGGAAGGCGCCGTCGAGATAGCACGGCACGACCGGGACATTCGTGCCGGCGGTCAGGTAGCCGATGCCGGGCTTGAACGGCGCCATCTCGCCTGTGGCGCTGCGCGTCCCCTCGGGGAACAGGATCAGCGCGTGGCCGGGCGTCGCGAGGAGCTCACGGCAGAGGTTGATGCTTTCCCGCGGGTTCTCCTTGCGGTCGAACGGCATCGCGTTCACCACGATGGCGGAGAACGCAACCTTCGGCAGGGTCGTGAAGAAGTAGTCCTTCGCCGCGGCGGGGTACGTGGTCTGGATGGCCGGGAACGGCAGGGCGGAGAGGAGGCAGAGCGCGTCGAGATGGCTGGCGTGGTTCGCGACCATCACAAACGGCACGTCCTCCGGAATGCGCTCGCGGCCCACGACGCGGTAGCGGTGCCACACCTTCAGCCAGAGCCGCAGCACGGCGTGCACGGCGAACCGGACGCCGTACCAGAACATGTCCGGCTGCCGCGGAAAGACGCTCAGGCGCTCGATGGGCGTCTTGTCGAAGTCGTCGACCGGCTTGTAGTCCCAGTCCTCCATCATTCGATTCCCATGTCAAAGACCAACATAGAAGCGGGTCATGTGGAAGAACAGCGGCGCGACGTAGATCAGCGAGTCGATGCGATCGAGCACACCGCCGTGGCCTTCGATCAGCGAGCCCATGTCCTTGATGCCGATGTCGCGCTTGATCACGCTGATGGACAGGTCGCCGAGCTGCGACCCGATGCCGACGATGATCCCGGCCAGGATCAGCTCGCGCGTGCCGAAGCCCACCAGCGAGAAGCGGAATGCCCACGGCAGCGCCATCCCCACGGCGAGCGCGCCGAGCGAGCCTTCCCACGTCTTATTGGGAGAGATGTTCGGACGCATCTTGTGGCGCCCGAAGATCTTCCCGAACGTGAACGCCGCCACGTCGCACAGCGGCACGGCGAACAGCAGGAACAGGATCGAGCCCGCCGCGTTGCGGCCGTTGGCCAGGAAGGCGAGATGGCCGAACATCCAGCCGATATACACGAAGCCCACCATGCCCAGGGCGATGAGCTGGAGCTGCCCCTTGGTCCGGTCGCGGAGGATCGGCATCAAGAGGATGCCCGCGACGACGTACACCGGCAACGCCATGAACATGCCGTACCAGCCGAGCACCGGCTCCGTCGCGTCCGGCGGCGGAATGAGCGTCAGCACGGTCAGCGCGATGATGCCGAGGTAGACCAGACCGGTGATCAGCCAGTCGCGGTACAGGCCCGTCGCGCGCGCGAACTCGGTGAAGCCGTAGAGCGCGATCAGGCCGAAGAAGACGATGGTCGCTTCGCGCCCCAGGAGAATCGCGCCGACGACCAGCGGAATCATGATCAGCCAGCCGCGGAAGGACCGCCACGCGTGGTCGGCGTTCTTCTTCAGGACGAACTTCAGCAGCACGATGGCCGTCCCCGCGAACAGGAGCAGGCCGGCGGCGAAGTAGAGGTAGACGCGGATGATTGCGGATTCGAACATCGAAGTCTCAAAGGCTCAACGTCGCAAAGTCTCAAAGCCGGCGGCAGAACGCTCTTTGCGACTTTGAGACTTTGCGACTTTGCGACTCATCCGAGCGCGCGAAAGATCCGGGAGAGGCGGACGAAGACGGTCTGCACGCAGCCGGCGAGGATCGCGAAGTGCGTCCAGTCGAGGATGGAGAAGCCCGCGATCCAGTAGCGCTGGCCGTTCAGCACGAGGAACATGGTGGCGAGCGCGCCGATGCTCAGCAGCACGATGCGCCACGGCTTGGCCATCACGCCGCTGAACTCCCGCCGCACGCCGACGGCCTGGCCGAACAGGCCGACGTAAGCGACGATGACCGCCGCGATCGCGACCCAATAGGCGTAGAACGCGTTGCACCAGCCGCTGTGCGCGACGCCGGCGAAAATCAGGACGTCGGACACGCGGTCGGGCAGGTCGTTGACGATCTCGCCCTTCCTGCTGGCCTTCCCCGCCGCCAGCGCCACCATGCCGTCGAACATGTTCAGCCACAGGCGCAGCAGCGCGAAGGCCACGGCCAGGACGATGTAGCGCGGGTGGGTGCGCGACTGCCAGAAGAGCCACGCCGCGATGCCCGCAGCGGCGATGGACGCGTACGAGAACACGTCCGGATGGATGCCGGCGCGCACGGCCCCACGGACCGCCGCATGCGCGGTCCTGCGGAACAGGTTCGCGATCGGCCTGCGGGAGGTGGGCTCGTACGCGGCGGTCATTCCTCGATGAGCTCCATCAGGGCGGGCTCGGTCACGCGCATCACCGCCTGTTGCCGGAACCGCCTCCGGTACTCCTCGGCGATCTCCTGCACCTTGCGGTCGTAGTCGCGGCCGTAGGGGTGGATGAACTCGAGCACGAGCGTCGGCTCCTCCTCCCCCTTCCAGTTCCCCGTGGCCGTCCAGGACGTGAAGCCGGGGAAGCGCGGCGTCACGACTTCGTCGAGGAACCGGTCGACGTCAGCGTCGGTGACCTCGCCCCCGTCCGGAATGGACCGGCCGCAGAAGAGGCGATCGGATACGCCTTCCACGCCGTAGCGCAGAGGGGTGGACGCACACGCGGAGAGCAGGAGCGCGAGAGCGATGATCGATTTGCGCATTGGACGTGCGCCATATTGTACGTGCGCCGCGGCGCGTATCATCGCCAACGTGCGAGCCACCGTCCGTCCGCGCATCCGCGTCGTCCTCGACGACGGCACGATCGTCCTCGGCCCCGGCAAAGCCGACCTCCTCGAAGCCATCGCCCGCACCGGCTCCATCCGCGCGGCCGCGGAGTCGCTGGACATGTCCTACATGCGCGCCTGGAGCCTCGTCCGCACCATGAACGCCGCCTTCCGCTCCCCACTCGTGGAGAAGGTGCGCGGCGGCGCGGAACAGGGCGGCGCGCAGTTGACGGAGCGGGGGGAGCGGGTGGTGGGGGTATATCGCCGGATGGAGGCGAAAGCGGAAAAGGCGATCGCCGGGTTGTGGGACGACCTGCGCAAGGAGATGTAGCTTCCTCCGTCCCACTCTGTGCCTCTGTGTCTCTGTGGTGAATAGGAGCGTGCCTCGCACGAAGCACGTGGGTATTCACCACAGAGACACAGAGGCACAGAGTGGGACGGAGGACGATATACTTCGAGATAGATATCGCCATGCGTGCTGCTCTCCTGCTCCTCGCCGGCACCCTCACACTCAACGCGGCCGAGGTGCGGGTGTTTGCGGCGGCGAGTCTCACGGAGTCGCTGGAGGAGATCGCGGCGGCGTACGAGCGGGAGACGAAGGACGATGTCGTCTTCAACTTCGGGGCGTCGAGCATGCTGGCGCGGCAGGTGGATGCCGGGGCGCCGGCGGATCTGCTGCTCTCGGCGGATGAGCTGGCGCGCACCACGCGGCTCTCGGAACGGGTCGCGTTTCTGGGGAACCAGCTCGTGATCGTCACGCGCGATGCGCGCATCCGGCATCCGCGCGATCTCGCCGGGAAGAAGCTGGCCCTCGCGGAGCCCTCGACCGTCCCGGCAGGCATCTACGCGCGGACCTATCTGCAGAAACTCGGGCTCTGGGAGCGCGTGAAGGCCCACGTCATCCCCACCGACAACGTCCGCGGCGCGCTCGCCGCGGTCGTGGCGGGGAACGTCGACGCCGCGATCGTCTATCGCACGGATGCCCGCATCGCGAAGGGCGTGCGGGTGGCGTATGCGGTCCCGCAGAGCGAGGGGCCGCGCATCGCGTATCTCTTCGCGATGGTACAGGACGCGCAGCCGCACGCGCGGCGCTTCTTCGCGTACCTGCAGACCAGGCGCGCGAAGGACGTCTTCAAGAAGCACGGGTTCGATGTCCTCCGCTGAGTGGCAGATCCTCGGGCTGACCCTGCGCACGGCGGCCCTCGCGACGCTGCTGATCGTGCCCCCGGGGCTCGCCACGGCCTGGCTCCTGGCGCGCTACCGCTGGCGCGGGAAGTCGCTCGTCGAGACGCTCGTCGCGCTGCCGCTGGTCATGCCGCCGGTCGCCACCGGCCTGCTGCTCCTCCAGCTCCTCGGCAAGCGCGGTCCCATCGGACGCGTCCTTCCCTTCGACGTCGTCTTCACCTGGCGTGCGGTGGTGATCGCGATGATGGTCATGTCGTTCCCGCTCCTCGTGCGCGCGGCGCGCGTGGCCTTCGAGGAGGTCAACCCGCGCCTCGAGCAGATCGCCCGCACCCTCGGCGCCCGCGACGCGCGCGTCTTCGCGACGATCACGCTCCCCCTCGCGGCGCGCGGCATCGCCAGCGGGATGCTGCTCGCGTTCGCGCGCGCCATCGGCGAGTTCGGCGCGACGATCCTCGTGGCCGGCAACATCCCCGGCCGCACGACCACGCTCTCGCTCGCGATCTACAACCTCGTGCAGCTCGGACGCGACGCCGAGGCCTTCCGGCTCCTCGGCGTCTCCGTGGCCGTGGCGTTCACCGCGGTGTGGATCACCGAGGCGTTCCTGCGGAGGCGCGTGTGAGCGTGGTGGTCCGCGACGTCGTCCTGCCGCTGGCGGACTTCACGCTCGAGGTCTCGCTCGACCTCCACGCGCACACCACCGCCCTCTACGGCCCCTCGGGCGCGGGAAAGACGTCGCTGCTGGAAGTGATCGCGGGACTGCGCAAGCCGGCCACGGGCAGGATCCAGCTCAACGGCCGGGACGTCACCCGCCTCCCGCCGCGCCTCCGCCGCGTCGGTTACGTGCCACAGGACGACGCCCTCTTCCCGCACATGACCGTGCGCCAGAACATCTTCTATGCGTCCCGGGTGGACCGCCACGCCGTGATCGACGTCCTCGAGCTCGGGCCCGCGCTCGACCGCGGCGTGAGGCAGCTCTCGGGCGGCGAGCGCAAACGCGTCGCCCTCGCCCGGGCGCTGCTCAGCGACCCCGAGGTGCTGCTGCTCGACGAGCCGTTGTCGGGGGTGGACGTCGCGCTGCGCGACCGCGTCCTGCAATACCTCGTGCGCGTGCGCGACGAGTTCCCCATCCCGGCGGTGTACGTCACGCATCAGATGGAGGAAGTGGAGGCGATCTGCGACGAGCTGGTCGTGCTCGACCGCGGGAGGGTAACGGAGAGGACCGCCTTGCGGCGATCCTCTCCCGGGGGGTGATCAGTACAGGTCGAGCATCGCTGCGATGTCGTCGGACTCGAGCGTGCGGTTGGCCGCGTTGCAGGAGCTGACGGTCGGGTACATCGTGGCGCCGGCGACGTTCGAGTGACCGATGCCGATCACGTGGCCGACTTCGTGGACCATGATGCCGTCGATGTCGAACTCGGCGCTGCAGCCGTCGGCTTCGCGCGACGAGTAGAACTTGTACTTGGTGTTCGTGTACACGTCGGCGTCATAGATGGTGTTGCCGGTGTAGTAGCCGGTCAGCGTCGCGGCCAGGCACGAGCCGGTGCAGATGCGGCCGTTCGTGTTGAGCATGATCGTGGCGGGCGCCTGTCCGCGAACCGCGGCCTGGTTGGTGGGGCTGGAAGTGACCACGTTCCACGCCTTGACGGCGCCGACGACCGCGGTCACGCCGCCGTCCCCGTCGGTGATGGTGCTGTTGCCGCCGGTGTAGACCGGCACGTTCACCGTGCCCGAGGCCCAGGTGCGGCGCGGCGAGAGAAGGACGTACGCCGACGCCGACTGCGCGACGGACACGACGACGACCATGGCGATGGCGAGGGTGAGGATCGATTTCCTGTTCATGTGCGTTCAGTTCTCCTCTTCAGATTACTGCTGCTGCGTGCGACCGAGGCCGCTGCCGGCCGCGCGGCCCGCACGGGCGTCGTTGACCATCTGCGCGAACTCTTCGATCGAGATTCCCGCCTCGTCGTCGGAAGCGGTCGTCTGCACGCGGCCACCCTCGCGGGTCGCCAGGCGCGCTTCACCCTGACGCTCCGGATCGGCCGTCAGCACTTCGCGGTTCCCGCGGCGGTTGACCAGGAACTTGCCCTGGTTGAAGGCATGGATGCGGAAGTCCGAGCTGTCTTCCCACGTGGAGAGCATCAGGACCACGTCCTGACCGGCGCGGATCACCGGGAAGCCGATCGCTTCCTGGGTGTAGCCGTCCACCGTGCCGCCCACTTCGCGGATCATCAGCGTGTCCGGTCCGGTGGCGTCGCCGAAGTAGCGGTTCACGCGGATCGTCGCGTACGTATAGATGACTTCATGCGCGTCATCCCACGCACTCCAGGTCTCGCCGATCTGGGCGCGGACGATGTAACGCGACTCGGTCGCGATCTGATCGAACGGCACATTGACGAACTGCGAGGCCGAGAGCGGGAGCGCCAGGATGACCAACAAACCGATGATGGTGAATACCCTACGATGCATTCATTCCTCCTCAAAGTGGTTGCGGCTTCCTACTCCACGCGGCACGCCAGGTGAGGGTCCGCGTCTGTAACAGCAGCCAACCCGTTGCCCGTCAGATAGATGGACCTCCATACGACGAGTTGTGTCCAAAACGAAAACGGATCAATCCCTGCGCACGTGCGCAGGGATTGACCCGTCAAGTGGTGCCGGAGGTGACCCGGCGTCAAAAACGCCGGGTGCGGCTTCAGGCTCCTAGTACAGGTCGTCGCGGGCGGCGAAGTCGTCCGAGGCGAGCGTGCGATTGCCCGTGTTACAGGCGCTGACCGACGGATACATCGTGGCGCCGGAGACGTTCGAGTGACCGATGCCGATCACGTGTCCGACCTCGTGGGCCATGATGCCGTCGATGTCGTACTCCGCGCTGCAGCCGGCTTCGCGCGACGAGTAGAGCGCCACCGAGGTGTTCGTGTAGACGTCCGCGTCATAGATCCGGTCGTCGCCGGTCTGCGAGACGTAGTAGCCCGTCAGCGTCGCCGCGAGGCAGCTGCCGGTGCAGACGCCGCCGTTAGTGTTCAGCATGATCGTGGCCGGCGCGCTACCGCGCACGGCCGCGGAGGACGTGGAGCTCGAGCTGATCATGCCCCACACCCGGATGGCGTTGACGACCGCGGTCACGCCGCCGTCCCCGTCGGTGATGGTCGAGTTGCCGACGTTGTAGGTGCGCACCGAGACCGGCGTGGTCGCCCAGCGCCGGCGCGGCGAGAGGAGCACGTAGGCCATCATCGGCTCGGCGAGGGCGACGAGAAACAGGGCGACGAACGAGTAGGAAATGAATCTCTTCATGGCTGGTCCTCCTCCTTACTGTTGCTGATGCCGCTGGTGGCCTTCACCGGACCGGCCGGCGCGGGCGTCGTCGACCATGCGCGCGAATTCGTCCATCCCCAGGCCGGGGGTGTCGTCGTCGGCGGCGTCGGCGCCCATCTCACGGGTACGGCCCAGACCCATCCGCTCCTCGCCCTGCGTGAAGCGATCCTTCACCAGCATCTCCACGCCGCCGCGGTTGCGCACCAGGAACTTGCCCTGGTTGAAGGCGTGGATGCGGAACTCGGAGCTGTCTTCCCACGGCGACAGGAAGAGGACCACGCTCTCGCCGTCGCGGATGGCCGGGAAGCCGATCGCTTCCTGCGTATACCCGTCGACGGTGCCGCCCACTTCGCGGACGACCAGCGTGTCGGGCCCGGTCATCTCCCCGAAATAGCGGTTCACACGCACGGTGGCGTACGTGAAGATCACCTCGTGCGCGGGATCCCACGCGCTCCAGGTGTTCACGACGTTGCCGCGAACGATGAACGCGGACTCGCGCGCCACCTGATCGAAGGGCATGTCGATGAACTGCGATGCGGACAGCGGAAGTGCGGCGAGGGCGAGAAGTAGTGAAATGAGAGAGAGAGATCTGCGATGCATTCGGTCCTCCTCCTTTTCGATGGGACGCTCCCAGTCCAAACAGCAGACCAGGTCGGCACATCCGGAGGGATGGAAGAGCGAAGTCGCGGTACTGACTGAAGTTAACCCCGCGGCAGCGAAGCGGCACTTTCCCTCAATGGCTGGTCAAACCTTGCGCCGTGTGATGCAAATTGACCCGCACGCGGTTGCGGAGTTGACCCGCTGCGCTCCGGTTTTGCTAACGTGCGCGCCATGACCCCTGCCTACGTCTCCATCAGCCGCTTCCGGGTGCGCAACGGCATGGAGGGCGACGTCGCGGATGCGTTCCGCGGCCGGCCGCATCTCGTCGACGGCGCCCCGGGCTTCCTCCGCATGGACGTCCTCTCCCCCGCCGAAGACCCCTCCGAGTTCTGGCTGGTCACCTACTGGACCGACGAGGAGAGCTTCCGCGCCTGGCATCACGGCCACACTTTCCGCGAGTCGCACGCCGCGATCCCCAAGGGGCTGAAGCTCGACCCGGCGGCAACGGAATTGCGTGCCTTCCGCTACGTCTCTTCATGACCTCCGCCGAAAAGATCCGAGGCTCTCTCGAACAACTCGCCGCCGTGATCACCGACGAGCACGCGGCGGCACATCCGGAGGCGTTCGCGCGCTGGGGCCCCGCCGGTCGCACGCGCTGCCTGGAAGACGCGCGCTTCCACCTGCAGTACCTCGCCACCGCGCTCGACGCGCAGAGCGTCCCGATGTTCCTCGACTACATCGGCTGGACGAAGGTCCTGCTGGCGAAGCGCCGCGTCGGGGAGCGCGACCTGATCGAGAATCTGGAGATCCTCGGCCGCGCCGTCCGCGACATGCCGGACGCCGGGGCGTACGTGCAGACGGCGATCGACGAGCTGCCGGCGATGACGGATGACGTCCCGTCCTGCCTCGATCCGCGCACGCCGCTGTGGTCCGTGGCCTCGGCGTACCTGACGGCCCTGATCCGCGGCAGCCGCCGCGACGCGCAGCAGATCGTTCTGAACGCGCTCGACGGGGGCGCGTCGCTGCGGGACGTCTACCGGCAGGTCTTCGAGCCGGTGCAGCAGGAGATCGGACGCCTCTGGCAGCTCAATCAGATCAGCGTCGCGCAGGAGCATTTCTGCACGGCGGCGACGCAGCAGGTGATGACGCAGCTCTACACGCGCATCTTCGGCGGCGAACGGCGCGGGAAGCGGGCCGTGGCCATGTGCGTGGGCGGCGAGCTGCACGAGGTCGGGCTGCGGATCATCACGGACCTCCTCGAGCTCGACGGCTGGCAGACCTGGTACCTCGGCGCCAGCGTGCCGCCGGCGCACGCGGTGCAGTTCTGCGTCGAGCAGCAGGCGGACGTGCTGCTCGTGTCCGCGACGCTGCCGCCGCACCTCCCGGCCGTGGCCGAGGTCGTACGGCTGTTCCGGGAGCGGCCCGAGCTGTCGCGGGCCCGGGTGATCGTCGGAGGCCGCGCGTTCCGCAACGCGCCCGGCCTTTGGCGTACGATCGGGGCGGATGGAACCGCCGCCGGAGTCGACGAGTGCCTCGCCCTCCTCAATGAGAGTTGAGGGTCTGGCGTTCGTCTGCGCGCCGGACGGATCGGTGCGCGAGCTCGTCGCGGCCGAGCTGGAAGGCGCGCAGCTCGGCGCCACTCTCGGCGAGTCCGTCGATGAGTCCAGCCAGGAAGCGGCGCGGCTCTTTCTGCGCGGTGTGGTCCGCGGCGGCTTCGCGCGCTCGACGCCGCTGCGCATCTGGACGCGCGACGCGCACTGCTTCGGCATGCGCGACGGCGACGCCCTGCGCATCGTGGCGGTGATCGATCCCGCGTCCGCCGCGGCGTTCGCCGAAACGAAGCCGGGCTTCGAGCCGCTGGCGCAGGAGATCCGCCGCACGCTCTCGACGTACGAGCTGTACGAGGAGCTGGCGCTGGTGAACAACGACCTCGTGACCGCGCAGCGCGAGCTGGCGCGCACGGTCGCCGAGCTGCAGCGCCTCAACGGCTACAAGGACGAGCTCCTGGGCATGGCCGCGCACGACCTGCGCAGTCCGCTCACCGCCAATGCGGGCTTCATCCGTTTTCTGCAGGAGGACTCGGAAGGACTGCCGGAGAACACGCGGACGCTGCTGGCACACCTGCGGACCAACAGCGAGTACATGCAGCGGCTCGTCGAGAGCGTGCTCGATTTCGCGGCCATTCAGTCGGGGCACGTGCGCCTGCAGCTCGAATCGTGCGCTCTGGAGGAGATCGTGAGGAGCGTGGTGGAGACGATGCGCATCCTGGCCGGAGGGCGCGGCATCACCATCCACCTGCAGACGGAGGCGGAGCTGCCGCGGATGCAGCTCGATCCGATCAAGATCCAGCAGGCCGTGCAGAACCTCGTCGCCAACGCCGTGCAGTACACGCCGAACGGCGGCGAGGTGGACGTGCGCCTGGGGCGCGTCGTCGAAAACGGCGTGCGGACCGGCGTCGAGATCGAAGTCGAAGACCGCGGCCCGGGCATCCCGCCCCACGAGCTGCCGGAGCTGTTCAAGCCGTTCACCCGCGTGTCGACGGTGAAGCTCTCCAAACACCGCAGCGTCGGCCTCGGCCTGGCGATCACGCGCAGGCTGATCGAGGCCCACGGCGGGACGATCGACGTGCGCAGCGAGGTGGGGCGGGGCTCGACGTTCCGGATTCTGTTGCGCGTAAGCGCATAGCCCCGAGCGAAGTCGAGGGGCCACCTTAGCACCTGCGCTACACGACCCGAAGTACGACGCACGTGCAGCCGCCCGTCGGATCGCGCAGCGTTGCTGCTAACCCGGCCCCTCGACTTCGCTCGGGGTCTCTCTCTTCTTACCCCTTGTCGTCCGCCGTCGGGCCGTAGCACGCCGGCACCTTGCCGCCCATCGGCCGCAGATACGCCGTGAGCTGCCCGCGGTGGTGGACCATGTCGAACAGATACCCCCACGCCATGTCCGACACCGTGGTCTCCCACGCCACCTCGCCCTTCCACTTGAACTTCGCGGGCGCATTCCACCGCTCCTCGTCCACGCTCTTCGCGGCGGCGAGCGCCGCGTCCGCGTTGCGCGCGAACGTATCGGAGATCTCGTCGATCGACTCCGGCCCCTTCGCCGGAATCCAGTCGATCTCGCCCGTCCGGAACAGGTCCGGGACCTGCGACATCTCCACCGCGAGCTGCCACGCGATCTGGCCCGCGGACGAGTTCTTCTCGTGCGGCCGGTAGTCGAGACGGTCCCCGGGCAGCGCCCGGATCACGTTCTTGAAGGCAGGCAATTCAGCGGCAAGACGCTCGGCGAAGAATTCTCTGGTCGACATGCGGCGCAATCTAGCGCCTTCCAGGAAACCCCGCAACACTCCACATCAGTGCACCCGCAGCGTCGCCACCACCTGCTCGTTCCCCTTCTGGCCCATCCCCGAGCTGTTCTGCTGCGCCTCGTAGCGCGTGCGCACCAGCCGGTCGGCCACGCGCGCCAGGTGCCACGACTTCTTCTCTTTCCACTCCCCCTTGAAGATGAGGATGGAGACCTTCGCGTTGAACACGTGCTCCGCCGCCAGCGGCACCAGGTCCTGCCCCAGCCACAGCGTCAGCTTGTTCTCCCCGATCTTCATCCTGCCCGCGTCGTCCTTGTCCAGGCGGTCCGGCACCCGCACCACCAGCACCCGGGCCGGCTTCCCCGCCCACGTGCCCTGCGCATCCGACACGAGCTTCGACCCGTCCAGCAGCCGGAGCAGCGTCGGCGCGAAATCGATCGCGTCCGCCGTCTCCACCGGCTCGATCTCCCGCAGCGCGTTCGCGGTCGGCGTCTGCTGGCTGGGATTCTTCACCCGAGCCTCCTTCTCCCGCTCCACCTGGTCGAGCAGCGGCCGAGGGAAGACGATGTGATACCCGCTCGCGCTCCCCTCCAACTCCACGACTGCCTTGCCCGAGAACTTGTCGTCCCCGAACTTCCCCTCGTTCTTCACCGTGCGCTGGTATTCATAGGTGGCTTTGATCGGCTCCCGCGCCGTCAGCTTCCCGACGGCGGCGCGGACATCGCCGAGGGGGTCGGCGGACCCAGGTAGAGCAACGATAAGGGCGAGGAGGAGGAGCAGGGCGGCTCTGGTCATCATCAGAGGGTATGACGGAACGCCCGTTCCGAGGTTTCCAGACGGTTACTCCGCGCCGGGAAGCGGGCCGAAGCTCTCGGCGGGATAGCGTCGGAGGAAGCCGGTGACGGGGTCGGGGGCGAGCCAGCCGAGGTAGCGCCACGCGCCGGGGGTGGCGCGACGGATGCGACGGGGGGATTCGTCGAAGACGGCTTCGCTGCCGTCGGGGAATAGTGCGATCGTCAGCAGGGGTGCGCCGGTGGTGGCATCCCAGACACGGATGGTGTTGTCGTACGAGACGGAGATGATTCGGCGACCGTCGCTACTCACCGCACATCCCACAACCGCACCGCGATGCCCTTCCAGCGTCCGCACGCTCTCCCCGCTCGCCGCATCCCACACTCGCAGCGTCTTATCGTACGAGCCGGACACGATCCATGCCCCGTCCCGACTCACCGTGCACGTCCTTACCCCGCCGCCATGGCCTTCCAGCGTCCGCACGCTCTCCCCGCTCGCCATATCCCACACTCGCAACCTGGCGTCGTCCGAGCCGGACACGGCCCATCGCCCATCCGGGCTCACCGCGCATGCCCTTACCCAATCGCCATGGCCTTCCAGCGTTCGCACGCTCTCCCCGCTCGCCGCATCCCACACTCGCAGCGTCTTATCGTACGAGCCGGACACGATCCATCGTCCGCCCGGGCTCACCGCGCACGCCATGACCACCCCGCCATGGCCTTGCAGCGTTCGCACGCTCTCCCCGCTCGCCGCATCCCACACTCGCAGCGTGTGGTCTTCCGAACCGGACACGATCCACCGCCCGTCCGGGCTCACCGCGCACGCGATTACCCCATCGCCATGTCCTTCCAGCGTCCGCACGCTCTCCCCGCCCGCCGCATCCCACACTCGCAGCGTCTTGTCGTACGAGCCGGACACGATCCATCGCCCGTCCGGGCTCACCGCGCAGACCGTCACCCCGTCGCCATGGCCTTCCAGCGTCCGCACGTTGTCCCCGCTCGCCGCATCCCACACACGCAGCGTCTTGTCGTACGAGCCGGACACGATCCGTCGCCCGTCCGGGCTCACCGCGCACGCCATGATCCAAATGTCATGGCGATCCAGCGTCTGCACGCTCTCCCCGCTCGCCGCATTCCACACTCGCAGCGTGTCGTCGTACGAGCCGGACACGATCCATCGCCCGTCCGGGCTCATTGCGAACGCCATGACCGCGCCGCCATGACCTTCCAGCGTCCGCACCCTCTCCCCGCTCGCCACATCCCACACGCACAGCGTCTTGTCGAAAGAGCCAGACACGATCCATCGCCCATCTAGGCTCACCGCGCACGCCGTTACCCCGCGGCCATGGCCTTTCAGTGTCCGCACGCTCTCCCCGCTCGCCGTATCCCACACTCGCAGGGTTTGGTCGTCCGAGCCGGACACGATCCATCGCCCGTCCGGACTCACCGCGCACGCCAGGACCCAATCGCCGTGGCCTTGCAGGGTTCGCATGCTCTCCCCGCTCGCCGCATCCCACACTCGCAGCGTCTTGTCGTACGAGCCGGACACGATCCATCGTCCGTCCGGGCTCACCGCGCACGCCGTGATCACGTCGTCATGGCCTTCCAGGGTCCGCACGCTCTCCCGGCTCGCCACATCCCACACTCGCAGCGTCTTGTCGGACGAACCGGACACGATCCATCGCCCGTCCGGGCTCACCGCGCACGCCATGACCACCCCGCCATGGCCTTCCAGCGTCCACATGTTCTCCCCATTCGCCGCATCCCATACTCGTAGCGTGTTGTCGTTCGAGCCGGACACGATCCATCGTCCATCCGGACTGACCGCGCACGTCCTTACCCCGTCGCCATGGCCCGTGAACAGGTCGACCCGCGGGTTGGCCGCCGCGGACAGTGTGGAGCGTTCACCGGCATCGTCCCGGCAGCCCGCGAAGACGGGACGAGGCCCCGATGATGGCCAGGAGACGCCGGAAAACCGGCAGCGGATGAACCGGCTCCCGCCGAGGGCCACGGTCCCCAGATCGGCGCCCGTGAGAGTCGAAAGCCGCCAGAGCGATCCGCTCAGGTCCACGGAGTCGAGCACCGCTTCCGTGGCGGTGACCTCGTGACATTCGGCGAAGGACATCCGGGCTCCGGACAGGTCCGCGCCCGAGAGGTCCACGCGCTCGAACACGGTCCGGCGGAGGTCCGCCTCCCGGAAGTCCGCGTCGCGCAACACCAGCGGCCGCCCGGATAACCCCAAGAACCGCCAGTCCGCGAGACGGGCTCCACGCAGGTCGAAACGCGGAGGCGTGCGGAAGGCGTCGCCGCGCGATCTCGCGTGGAGCCAGAAACGCAACGCCAACTCCGAGCCGAGCGGCTGGTAGTTGCCGAGGATTGCCACGAGCGTCCGCTCGCTCACCTCGCGGTCGTCGCGCGCCCCGCGCACGAGCTGCAGGAGGAACTCCAGCGTCTCGTCGCTGGGGATGGGCAGCGACCACCGCTTCTCGGCACCCTCGCGCAACGCGCGCTGAAGATGGCGGGCGAGGAAGAACTCCTGGAGCGAGGTGTGGGCGAAGCGGAAGCTCTCCGCGTCCGGGCGCACGAGGAACGTGGCCGTGCGCAGGTCCTCCTTCAGGACCTCCCGCTCCGCCGCGCCGTAGACGTCGCGGAGGCGCTGGTCCGAAGCCAGGACGTCGTCGAGCCAGTCCTCCAGCTCCTCGGCCTTCCACTCCCGCCGCGCCGAAGCCCAGAGCTTCGCGGCCAGGCGCTCCATCAGCACTTCCTTGTGCGTGGGGTTGAAGCGGTGCTTTCCCTCGTCGCGCAGCAGCCAGCGCGTGACCATAGCCTTGTACAGGTCCACGCCCTGGATCTCGGCGCCCGAGGCAATCTTCTGCTCCAGTTCGGGCAGGAACTCCCCGATCAGCGAGAGCGTGAACGGCCGCGCGGACATCTCGGTGAGGTTGTGCACGGACCCGATCAACTCCAGCGCCCGCTCCACATCCAGGCCGGGGACGTTGTGGCGCAGGTACTCTTCCACCTGTTCCGGGGTGAAGGGCAGAAGCACCAGGGCCCGGTAGTCCTGCGCGCGCAGCCCCTCCCGTTCCTCGCCCAGGAGCATCGTGTTCTGCTCCCAGACCCGGCGGAAGTAGTGCGAGCGGCAGGAGAGCAGGAGCTTGCCGGGGCGGCCGGGCGTGTCCGCGCTGCCGTCGCGTTTCCGCAGCGGGAGCACCCGCCACAACTCGCGGATGAAGTCCTGGGCGAGCTTCGGGGACATGTGCACGATCACCTCGTCCAGTCCGTCGAAGAGCGCCGCCGCGCCGTGCTGCTGCACGTGGCGGATCACGTCGCCCGGCGTGGGGACGGGATCGGTGCCGCGCTGGAAGCTCTTGGTGAGCACGGCCTCCAGGATGGCGTCGAGGGTGAAGCCGGGCTTGCCGTCCCAGGAGAAGCGGCGCAGGTCGAGGTAGATCGGCATCGGCGCGGCGGAGTCGGTCGTACGCGCGTCGAGCATGCGCCGCGCGAGCAGGCGGCAGGTGGTCGTCTTCCCGCTGCCGGTCTCACCGAGGAGGGCGAAGAAGGGCGGCGCGGCGGGATCGCCCGCCCAGGCCTGGAGGTAGGGGACGGCGTCGACCGCGTCTCGTTGCGAAGTTGCGGATTCACGCTCGCCGCCCATCAGGCGGATGTCGGCGAGGTGCGCGCGGGTGGCGACGATGTGGCGAGGAAGATCGAGGGACTTCGTCTGGAGGTCGAAGAGAGACCCTTCCTGTTTTGCGGCGGATGAAGGCAGCGGCGTCCCTTCGATCGTGGTCTCGATGGTCTGCCACAACGACTGAGCGAATGCTTCCTTCTTCGCGGTTCCGCCGCCCGCGAACGAGCCGGCGGGACCGCGAAACAGCTCCAGACCGGCGCACGGCCCGAGATCGTGCCGGTTCTCGTCGACACTGCCGAGAACGACCGGGACGAGGAGACGGCCGCCATCGCGCAGTGCAGCGAGCCGCGTTTTGGCCGCGTCATCGCCACACAACGCCGGGCTCAGAAAGACGATGACGACCTGACTGGCCTCCTCGCTCTCCTGACGCTTGTCGTGCCTCTCCCCTGCTTTGAGATCGGACGGCGCCCACCCCTCGAAGGCGTACCGCGCGGACGCCTTCATCTGCGTGCGGAGCAGCCCCAGAAGCTTCTCTGCGTTCACCGCGTCCGCCTCGTCGTACACGACCGCGTACCGCACCGGCTGCCGCTGCGGGGTCAGCGACGCCCGCGGCTCGACCGACTTCTCCGAGTCGGTAATCCCGACCTCCGCCTTGGTGTAGCTCTCCAGCAGCGGCTCGGCGGACGACGCCGTATCTTTCTTCTTCCGCGTACCTTTCATCCGAGCCGCCCTTCGATCTGCCGGAACAGCTCCAGCGCGAACGCGTCGCGGTCCGCACCGCGCAGCTGCGAGAAGCACTGCAGCCGTCCGGTCGCGGTGCGCAGGCGGAAGAGCTGGTACTGGTCGAGCGTCTGCAGGTCCTGGAGCCTGAAGTCGACGGGCTTCAGTCCCACCGGAATGATTCCCTCGCGCTTCAGCAGGGCTGGGATCTCCACGTCCTTGATGTAGCCGCTCACGAGAAACTCCGGACTGAGGAACAACAGCCCGAAATCACACTGCGCGAGCTCCTCCAGAATGCGCTCGTTCCACCGCTCGCCGGTGAGCAGCTTGTGGAACTCCCACACCACGTACTCATGCTTGCGCGACGCCTTCAGATGCGGCAGGAGCAGGTCGAGCAGGCTCCCGGCCAGCCGTGAGTCCTTCTCGGCGTACGAACAGAAAAATCGAACCTGCTTGCGCAACGGAGCCCCCCGGCTGAAGCGATGGAGGGATGTTACCCGACGCGACGATCGGGCTGCGCGACCCTCGGCCGGTGCTCTTTTTTACCCGGGCGGAGCCAATCGCAGCTCTCCTCGAGGTTTGGTTTGCTCCGTCCGGACATTTCCCAGCAGGGTTCGCGCTGATTTTTGCCTGGCCGGAGGTTTGATTTGCCTGGCCGGAGGTTTTGTTTGCCGGGCCCGAGGTTCTGTTTGCCCAGCCGAGGATTTTGTTTGCTCGATCGGAGCGCGGATTTGCTCGCCCGGTGCAAATCCCGGCGTTTTCGCGGAAATCCTTGCTCCGGACCAGCTGGCAAAACCTCGGAACGAGCAAGGAGGATCGTGGACGGCGCTTCGAAAACCTACGAACCGCCAAATTTTTCTACCGGCGGAGCTGGGAAAACCTACGAGCCGCCAAATCAAACCTCGGACGGGGCAAAAATCGGCTCCGGAATCGAGACCGGCGGCGTTCCGGGGTCTGAAACAGCCTCCCGATTGCCTCCGCATTCGAGATGGCGCCTCGGGTGTCATCCTGAGCCGCGTAGACGGCGAAGGACCCCCTGATTCGTGCGCGACGCGTGCTACCGGCAGGGGGTCCTTCGCCGCGCTACGCCGGCTCAGGATGACAGCAAAGCTTGCGTGACGGCAGGGGTACGATTTCCGGGGAAGCCGCGCTCAATGCCGCGCCGCGCGGCGTCGCGGGGCTTCGAGCTCGGTGAGGAAGGCGCGCATGACGCCGCCGAACTCCGGCTCGCGGGCGATGCGCGCGTAGGCGATGACGGTGCGTCCGTGTACGTTCGCGAGAGATGCGGATCGCGGTCCGAGCGCTTCGACTTCGCCGAGCGTCGTGAGGCCGGTGAGCGAGGAGCCGAGGCGCGAGAAGCGGGCGGCCTGCAGCAGCGCCGGCCCGGGAAGCGGTGCCGTGGCATTCCACACGAGCGTATAGCCGCCGCTCCACGCGAGCACCGGCTGCTTCGCGTTCGCCGCGACGAGCACGCCGTCGGCGTCGGCGTCGAGGGCCATGCCGTTGCGCGCAATGCGCCGTCCGCGAACCTCGTTCGCACCGCGCTGCCACACCACCAGCCATTCGCTGCCGTTCCAGGCGATGGAGGGATAGCCCTCCGTGGCGGGCGTCGAGGCGACGAGAAAACCGTTCGCATCGAGGTTCGTGAGGCCGCTCGTCACACGCGCGGCGAAGACGTTCAGTGGGGTGTTTCCCCCATGCTCGGTGAAACGCGAGTCGTTCCAGGCGACCAGGAACTCGCCGGCGTCGCCGGGCGCGATCGACAGCGCGTGGACCGTCTTCTCGGCGGTGAGCGTGAGCGGCACGGGATCGCGGAGCGTCGCGTTCGGGGTCAGCCGGGCCACCTTCACCCCAGCGGTCGACGCCCACGTCAGCAGCGTCGTCTCCCCGTCGCTCGCGAGCGCGAGCGGCGTCGGCGACGGAGACGGGATGCGCGTGCCGCCGCTCGCTTCGAGCGCACCGTTCACCGCGATCCGGCGCGTGGTCAGCTCGTACTGGTAGGCCGGCGGAGTCGACGCCGTCCAGGCCACGACGTAGCCCGCGCCGTCGAACGCCACGGCCACGTCGTCCGCGCGCTCGGTGAGCCGGACCGGCGAGGCATCGATGGGGCGCCCGTCGAGCGCGTTGCGCCGCGCGTAAACGCCCGTGTCCTCCTGCCACACCGTGAGGAAATTGCTGCCGCTCGACGCGACGAGCGGCCGGACCTGCCGCACCGTGGCGACGGAAAGCAGCGAAGCCGCGGTCTTCTCGAGCGTCGATCCCGAGGCCGTCGCGCCGTAGACGTCGAACGGCTCGAAGACCGTGCCCGGCGAGTACCGGGCCTCGCTCCACGTGACGAACAGATCGCGGCCGTTGGTCGCGGAGGACGAGCCCCCCGCGTTGCCGCTGTAGGGAAGCGCGTGGATGGTCTTCGGCGGCGCGTCGAGCAACTGCCCCGCGCGATCGAGACGTACGGCGTTGATGGTCGGCCCGTTCTCGCCCGTCACCACATACCGGTCACCGATCCACAGCACGTTCGCGCTGTCGCGCAGCCCCTCGGGCAGCACGACCGCCTCGCCGACGGTGGCGAGGTCCGCGCTCACATGCCGCGTGAAGTGACGGAAGCTGTGGTCGTCGTACATCAGCAGCAGGAAGTCGCGTCCGTCGGATGCGATCTGCGGCCGGATCTGCATCGCGTCGTGGAGCAGGCGCGTGACCGGACCGGCGGTGCCGTCGATCGTGAAGCGCACCGCGTCGACGGAGAGGACCCTCTCCAGGCCGCTGATCGCGAGCCACACCGCCGCGAAGTGCGAGCCGTTCCACGCAAGCTGCGGCGAACCGATGTCATCCGCGGGCGCGAGCTGGATGTCCTTCACGACCTCGGCGTCCGGCGTGAGGAACAGCGCACGAGGCTCGCGGTTGATGCCGGCAGCCCTGGAGTACGCGATGACCACGTGCGTGCCGTCGAAGACGGCCGACGACGGCTGCGCGCCTGTCATCACGATCCGAGGACCGTCGATGATGGCCCCGTCGCGGTCCACGCGCATCAGCCAGAAGTCCCGTGCGTCCGACCACGCGATGACGTACGCCGAGCCGCTCCACACCATGGCCTCCCCGAACATCGTGTGGTTGCCGAGGCGGATGCCGGTGCGGTCGAGCACCTCGCCCTCGGCCGTCACCCGCGTCGCGTACGTCGCCGACGGATACGCGCGCGGGTCCGTCCAGACGACGAGATAGTCCTCGCCGTTCGACACCGCGCGCGCACCGAATTGATTGCGGGGAGCAGGACCGGGAACAGGCTCGGTGAACGGTGCTCCGGCGAGTACCGCGAGGAGAGCCAGGAGGGGCATGGGAAAGTTATTCTAACTGATGTCCGCGCTGCAGTCACATCATGGCGAGCACGGCCGCCGCGACGACGATCAGCGGCGCGATCGCGGAGATCACCAGCGTCCCCAGCGCGTGCCACGCGCTGAACCGGTGCGCCTCGGCCACGGTGTTGCTCATGACGAAAGCGCACCAGACCAGGATGAGGAATTCGACGATCGCGAAGACCAAGGCGACGCCGCAGCCCTGGCTGAGGCGGCCGGGGTCGAAGGTGACGTTGCCGCCGCGCATGTTTACCGATGTCGCCGCCGACGGTGCCAGCCAGATCGCGGCAGGGACGCGGTACAGCAGTGCCCAGATCGCGGGCGCGAGTCCCCACGCGGTGGCCGCCCGTACGCCGCCGACATCTCCCGTGCCGCCGAGGAAGCGGCCGGCGAGGTACGGAACCCAGGCGTAGAACCAGCACAGGGCCGTCAGCACGACGGTCAGGCCGAGGATCACGCCCGCAACGATCAACGCCACCCTCCCGCCGCCCGACTGATGCACGACCTGCTGCATCATCGGCGCGTCGAAGTCGCCGAAGATCCCGGAGACCACCGCCAGCACGAACAGCAGCAGCACGATCTTCGGGCGCGGATCGGGGAGGATCCTCGCCATCGTCGCGCGCGGCCGGACGAGCACCGCCGCCAGGTTCTTCAGAAAGTGCATGTGCGAGAGTACGAATGCCGGTGCCGCGAGTTGCGTCACCCCAGCGAGACGCCGATCAGGCGTCCGATTCCGAAAGTCAAAGCCGCCGCCGCGAGGCCGAACGCCACCTGCCGCGAGCCCGAGAACCACACCGGGCGTCCCGTGAACAGCGTGATTGCGCCGCCGACAACGAACAGCGCCAGCGCGCTGAAGGCCACGCTCAGCCACACCGCCGTCCCGCCGCGCGCGAACAGGAACGGCAGCACCGGCACGATGGCGCCGAGGGAGAAGAGGATGAACGAGGTGATCGCCGCTTCCCACGCCGAGCCGCCCAGCTCCTCCGGGTCGATCCCCAGCTCCTCGCGCGCCAGCGTCTCCAGCGCCGTGTCGCTGTTGCTCATCATGCTCGCCGCGAACGCGCGCGCCTGATCCTCCTCCAGGCCGCGGGCCTGGTAGATCAGCGCCAGCTCTTCTTCCTCTTCCTCCGGCGCCGCCAGCAGCTCCTCCGCCTCGGTCTCGAGCTGATGGCGGTACAGCTCGCGCGCGCTCTGCACCGACAGCCACTCTCCAAGAGCCATCGACCCCGCGCCGGCGAGCAGCCCGGCGATGCCGGTGATCAGGATCGCCCGCTGCTGCATGGCCGCGCCGGCGACGCCCATCACCAGGCTGAGGTTCGACACCAGCCCGTCGTTCGCGCCGAGGACCGCGGCGCGGAGGGCGTTCCCGCCGGCGGTGCGGTGGCGGCCTTCCAGGCGCATGACCTCCGTGCCCGCGAAGCCGCCGCGCATCGACGTCATGAGCTGGATGACGCGCGAGTGCGAGCGCTCGTCGCCGTGCATGTCGCGCGCGTCCGGCTGCGTCGCGTACTTGTTCGTATCCGCCTTTTCGAGACTCTGCACCGAGGGAAGGACGACGTTCGTGCCGAACCTGCGGGCCAGCCAGCCCAGCGTGCGCGTGCGCCACGACGGGCGGAAGTCCGGGAGCGATTCGCCCGACTCCTCCAGCTTGCGGCGCCAGCGGTCCGCGTGGCGCCGCTCGACGGTCGCCAGCCGCCGGTAGACCTCCGCCAGTCGCGAGTCCTTCTCGGCGGCCGCGAGCGAGTCGTAGAGCGCCGCGCCGTTCAGCTCGTCGATCAGATTCTCGACGAGACGATCGCGCTCGCGGCGGCTCAGCGACATGGGCAGAGGATAGCGCAGGGGACAGGAGAAAAACCGCCGGTCTCCTGCGCCCTGCGCCCTGCGCCCTGCCCCCTATAATCCGCCCCCATGCAGAACCGCTGGTCCGAAACCCCTTCCGACCTCATCGAGCAGCTCGTCCATCAGTCCCGGCTGGTGGGCATGGAGGAGGACCTGGTCCTGTGGGGTGGCGGCAACAACAGCGTCAAGGCGCAGTCCACCGATCTCCTCGGCCGCCCGATCGACGTCATGTACATCAAGTCCAGCGGCAGCGACATGAAGTCGATCGTGCCGAAGCAGTTCCCCGGCGTGCGCCTCGATCTGATCGCGCCGCTGCGGTCGCGCGACGAGGACATGACCGACCAGGAGATGGTCGACTACCTCGCGAAGTGTCTGATCGATCCCGCGTCCGCGCGCCCGTCGATCGAGACGCTGCTGCACGCGTTCCTGCCCGCGAAGGCGGTGCTGCACACGCACGCGGACGCGATCCTCGCGCTGACCAACACGCGCGGCCGCGAGCAGACGGTGCGCGAGTGCTTCGGCGACGCGGTGATCCTCGTTCCGTACCGCCGCCCGGGGTTCCGTCTCTCGCGCGACGTCGCGGATGCGTTCGACAAGCAGCCGGACGCCGAGGGGCTCGTGCTGATGAACCACGGGCTGATCACGTGGGGGGAGACCGTGCAGGAGGCGTACGAGCGGCATATCGCGCTCGTGACGAGCGCGGAGGAGTGGTCGAGTCGCCGAGCAGTCGAGTCGTCGAGTCGTCGAGCAGTCGAGTCGTCGAGTCGTCGAGTCGTCGAGTCGTCAAGTCCTCAAATCGTCGAGCTCCTCGTCGACTCGAAGACTCGAAGACTCGAAGACTCGACGACTGCGAAGCTCCGCGGCGCCCTCAACGGCCGCATCCTCGAATTCGACGACTCGGCCGAGGTGCTGTCGTTCCTCGCGCGCGAAGACGCGGCGGAGATCACCCAGATCGGCGCCGCAACCCCGGACCACCTCCTCTACACCAAACGCTATCCGCTCTTCCTCGACGAAACGGGGAACGTCCGCGAAGCGCTCGACGCCTACGTCGCCCGCGCCAAAGCCCACTACGACGCCCACCCCTCCGAGTTCGCCATGCTCGATCCCACGCCGCGCATCGTGCTCATGCCCGGCGTCGGCATGTGGACCGCGGGCAAGGACGCGCGCGCCGCGCGGATCGTGCGCGACATCTACCGCCACACCATGCGCATCCTCGCCGCCGCCACTTCCCTCGGCGGCTACGCCACGCTCGACGACCACGACGCGTTCCACGCCGAGTACTGGCCGCTCGAGCTGTACAAGCTCACGCTGCTGCCCAAGGAGAAGGAGCTCGCCAGCAAGGTCGCGCTGATCACCGGCGCGGCGAGCGGCATCGGCCGCGCCTGTGCGGAACGATTCGCCGAGGAGGGCGCGCACGTCGTCGTCACCGACGTCGACGTCGCGTTAGCCGAGGAGGTCGCGCGGAAGATCGTGGAGAAGCACGGGCTGCGCCGCGCGATCGCGTTGCGCCTCGACGTCTCCGACGAGGCAGACGTCGAGCGCGCCTTCGCCGAGACCGTGCGCGCCTACGGCGGCGTGGACGTCGTGGTCAGCAACGCCGGCATCTCGTCCTTCGGCAGCCTCGACACCCTCCCCGCGAGCGAGTGGGACCGCAGCTTCGCGGTCAACGCGCGCGGGCACTTCCTCGTCTCCCGCGCCGCCCTGCGCATCATGAAAGCCCAGGGCCTGGGCGGCTCGATCGTCTTCAACGCCTCGAAGAACGTCACCGCCCCCGGCAAGGAATTCGGCGCCTACAGCGTGAGTAAAGCGGCCGAGGCCCAGCTCTGCCGCATCGTGGCCCTGGAAGGCGGCGAGCACGGCATCCGCGCCAACATGCTCAACCCCGACGCCATCTTCGGCGGCTCCCGCTTCTGGAGCGACGAGATGCGCGAACAACGCGCGCAGGCCTACGGCGTGGATACGGCGAAACTCCCCGACTTCTACCGCAACCGGACGCTGTTGAAAGTGGAGGTGACGGCGGACGACGTGGCCGAGGCCGCGCTGTTCCTCGCGGGGCCTCGGTCGGCGAAGACGACCGGGGCGATGTTGCCGGTGGACGGCGGGGTGAAGGAAGCGTTCCCGCGGTGATTGGGATGCACCCGCTTGAAGTGGAGACTCGGGTGCCAGGGGTTTTCGCGGAACAGCCGGTACGCGGCCACGGCCTGTTCGCGCACGTTGCGCGGCAGCCCGGCCAGGAGCTTGCGGAAGGCCGCGTTGGTTCGGGACTTCAAAGCTTGTCCGGATCGAGCGCCTGCGTCAGGCCTGCCTCGTCCTCACGAATGGCCTCCGCCGCCATCTCCTCCAACAGGTCGGCCGACCGCGCGAAGAGGTCATCCCAGCGTCTCTCCGATTCGAGCTCCGCGAGGATCCAGGCGCCCGCGGCTTCCTGCTCGGACTCCGGCAGCTTCGTCAGTTCGGTTACTGCCTGCTGCAGTACCTTGCCCATCCTGCGATTTTAGCTGATGTCGTTATTTCGCAGGTTCACGGCACGGCGTCTCAGTGCCGCACGCTGCGCGTCTTCACGCCTAGCAACGGGTCTCCATTCTGGGCGAAGTACACCCAGGCCGTGGGGGCCACGCCGGTCATGGTCGTGGTCCACGGCGTGCCGATGCCGCCGAACCAGTCGTCCGGGCCTCCGGGGAAGGAGCCGTCGGGGTGTTTGAGACGGTAGATCTCGGACATCACCGCGTTCGCGCCGGCGATGCCGGCGGCTGCGGCCTGGGCGCCGAATTCGACGGTCGGCGTCCACGGGCCGGCGATGTCGCCGAGGCCGTGGAGGGTGCCGTCGAACGAGGTCGTGGGGAAGACGGACAGGGCGTAACCCTGGCTGGCCAGCGCCTCGCGCGAGCGGCCGGTGCGCCAGAGGAACTGCGCGCCCCAGCTTCCGCTCATGTCGATCGCGCTGCCGAAGTCGGTGTCGCCGACGCCCATCTTGAGGCGCTGCTCGACCGGGTCCCAGCCGCGCGCGAAGATCGCGTCGGCGAGCGCGCGGGCATGCGGTGACCCGGCAGCGGCGAGGGCGAACCAGGCGGAGATGTTCCCCTCCAGCCCGCGCGTGACCAGGCCGGGATGCGCGGGCATGCGTCCGATCTGCGCCGCGATCCAGTCGGTCGCCGCGCGGATGGCGCCGTTGAGGGCGACGCGATCGACGGGCAGGTCTGCGTCGCGCGCGCGGACGAGGGCGAGCACGGCCCAGCCGACGTTGCCGACCCACATGCAACGATTGAGGTCGCGGTCGTCTCCGCCGATCAGCGACTCGTCGCCGGTGCACGTGCCGTCGAAGGACACGAGGACACCATCGCGCAGCGTATACGCCGACATCCACGCCCCCGCCTGGCGCAGCGGCGCGCGGATCTGGAGCGACAGCAGCGTGTTCGTCAGTCGCGCGGCCGCGTCGCGATAGCGGACGTCCCCCGTCCGCTGGTACTCGTCGGCAAACACCAGCAGCGCCGCCGCCTCGGCGTACGTGTTGTAGTTCGGCACCGCCTCGGGGAACCACGCCGGGACGAGGCCATTCGCGTGCTGATGGCCGAGGATCGCGCCGGCGGTCTCGGCGCGCAGATCGGGATTCGGGATCACCCGCTCGCGACGGGCCATGGCTACACGATGCGACGCGCCGGGACGGAGATCGACGGCCGCAAGCTCGTCGAGATCGATGCCGCCGTGCCGGTCAGTCGCCTCGCACGGCGCGCCGTCGCGCAGGCACAGGGCGATGCCGATCTGGAGCTGCGTGATGCGCGCGAGATCGAGCGTGGCGCCTGAAGGACAGGCGGCGGAGTCGCCGAAACAGGTGAGCTCGCGCAGGTCGACGTACATCGGCCGCCACACCGGCAGGTCCGTGACGCTCTCCGCCACGACCCAGAACACTCTTCCCTGCGCATCCATCAACTTGAGCTGCAGGTTGAGGCGCTCGCCCGGATTCGCACCGCGGAGCGCGAGGCGCAGGTGGGTGAAGCGCGTCAGGTCCACCGGCTGCGGCAGATCGCGAACCAGGACCAGCCACTCGCCACCATTCAGCGTCCAGCGCACGGCCAGCGCTCCGTTCGCGCAACCCGCGGTGGGAGACAGCATCACGGTGGGAAGGTCGCGATCGCGAAAGCGCGCGGACCAGCCGCCGACGGAATCGAAGGAGTCGATCACGGAATCGACGCGGCCGTCGCCGCAGCGGAGGGGTTCCGCGAAGGCAGGAAGCCCGAACGCCAGAATCAGGGCGAGAGCCAGCCGGCGCATGGTTGTAATGTGCGTCCGGAAGTAAAATGATGCTCGTGAAAGATCTCGCTCAGCTTCTCGAGCTGCCGCCCGCCGAGCGGTTGCAACTCGTCGAGGCCATCTGGGACAGCCTCGTAGAAGTCCCCGAAGCCGTGCCCATCAGTGATGACGTGCGCGAGGAGCTCGATCGCCGGCTCGCTGCCTACTACGCCGATCCATCCTCGGCGAGGCCCTGGGATGAGATCCGAGACGAACTGTTCGGCCGGAAGTGACGCGCAAGCTCATCGTCTCGCCTTCGGCTCGCGTTGATCTCGAGGAAGCGCTGGCGTGGTTCCGCGAGCGCTCGCCTGACCTGCCGGGGAGATTCGGGATGGAGATCGAAAGCATCTACTCATCGATTCTCGAGCACCCGGAAATGTACCCGCTGATTTACAAGAACTTCCGACGCGCATTGCTCAATCGGTTCCCCTATTCGGTCTTCTATGTCATCGAGCCTCAAGCTGTCCTGATCGTCGGCGTCGTCCATCAGGCACGCGACGAATCGACGTGGAAGAAGCGCTCGTGAATAGGACCGATAGGGCAGTCCTATAGGGCCTATTCGTCCTATCGGTCCTGGTCCGATAACCGCGTCAGCGCCAACATGGTCACATCGTCCCCCGCCGGGGCCGCGCCCATGAACTCGCCCACGTACGCCTCGATCGTCTCCAGAATCCGCGGCGCCGGCACCCCGTGCAGTGTGGTCACCAGCTTCGCCACCGGCTCCAGCCCCAACTGCTCTTCCTCCACGTTCTCCGCCTCGGTCACGCCGTCGGTGAAGAGCACGAGCGAGTCGCCGGGGGACAAGGTCACGGTCTGGTTGCGGTACTGCGCGGAGGGGAGGATGCCGACGACCATGTCGGTGGTCTTCATCTGCGCGACGCCGTCGCGCGAGATCACCAGCGGGGCGACGTGGCCCGCGTTGGTGAACTCCACGACGCCGGTCTTCGGGTCGAGCAGGCCGGCCACGAGGGTGACGAACTTCGTGGGCGCGGTCTTCGGGGCCAGGGTCGCGTTCAGCTCGCGCACGAGCTCCGCGGGGCTGGGGTCGGTGCGCGTGAAGATGTCGAAGGCCGTGGCCACGCTGGCCATGATCAGCGCGGCGGTCACGCCCTTGCCGCTCACGTCCGCGATGATGAAGTACATGCGGCCGTCGGGACGCACGATGACGTCGTAGTAGTCACCGCTCACCGTGCGCGCGGGGCGGTTGGTGCCGGCGAACGCGTAGCCGTCGATCTCCGGCAGCGTGGCCGGCAGCAGGCGGCTCTGGACCACGTACGCGGTGCGCAGCTCGTCGTCGAGCCGGGCCTTGGCGATGGCCTCCTCGCGCAGGCGCGTGGTCTCCAGCTTCACCGCCGCAAAGCGCGCGATCTGCGCGACCAGGTGCACGTCCTCGTGCGTCACCGCGCCGCGGTAGGCCTGGAAGTCGAGGTAGAGGACGCCCAGGACGGCGTCGCCGACGACCAGCGGCGCGCAGATCGCGGAGCGGATGTCCTGCGCCACGATGGACTGCGCGCGCGCGAGCTTCTCGTCCTGCGACGTGTCGACGAACGACACCACGCTGCGCCCTTCCACGACCTCCGACAGCAGCGTGCGCGAGATGAACAGGTCCGCCGGGTCGTCCTCGTCGCTGCGGCGCAGGCGGACTTCGTGGAACGTCTTCCCGTCCGTGCCGAACAGCGCCAGCGCCGCGCGCGACGGGTGGAGCAGCTCGACCACGCGGTCGAGGATGAACTCGAACACGTCCGCCATGGAGCGGTCGTCGATGAACTGCATCGCCAGCGACGCCAGCACGCCCGTGCGCGCCGTGCCGTCGATGCCGTGGATGGGGACGACGAGGCTCTTCGCGTGCGAGTCGCTGTCGAGCGCGATGAGCTTCGACGGCTCGCTCCCCTCCCCGGCCTCGAAGATCACCTCGGTGTCGCCGAGGGCGATGCGGTCGCCGGGGCGGAGCGGCACGGGCAGCGCCAGCTTCGCGCCGTTCAGCAGCGTCCCGTTCACGCTCCCGCAGTCGCGCACCACCCACTCGCCTTCGAGGAACACGATCTCCGCGTGCCTGCGCGAGAGATAGCGGTCCTTGATGGGAATCGTGCAATCCGTGGCGCGGCCGAGGGTGATCGTCGGGCCGGCGGAGCTCACCTTCATCGGGGCAAGGTTCGGCTGCAGCACGGTGAGCTGGACGGGACGCGGTTCCATGGCGTGGGGCGTCATTGTAAATGGCGATACCCTAGCGCGCCCATGTCGCGTTCCATGTCCCGTTTTCTGCTGCGTTTGCTGACGAGCTGGCTGCCGTTGATCGTGTGGACCGCGATCATTCTTTCCGCCGCGAACGATTCGTTCTCCGACACCAATACGCGCAGCTGGCTCGAACGGATGCTCGGCCGCGACGTCCCGGAATTCGTGAACGCGGTCTTCCGCAAAGGCGGCCACATCGTCGCCTACGGCATCCTCGGCCTGCTCGCATGGCGCGCGCGGCGCTCGCCGGGCGTGGCGCTCTTCTTCGCGTTCGCGGTGGCGTGCGTGGACGAGGGCATGCAGGCGCGGACGCTCACGCGCGGCGGGTCGGCCTACGACGTCGTGCTCGACACCTGCGCCGCGCTCCTGGCCCTCATCTGCGTTCCTGCAGTGCGCGCACGACTTTCGTCGCGAGCGCGCGCGGAGTGATGCGGATCGACTGCACGCCGATCTTGTTCTTCATGCCCGGCACCACGACACGCTTGCCGCGCATCAGCCCGCGATACCCCGCGCGCGCGACGTCCATCGACGACACCGGCCGCATGATCTTCAGCAGTGCCTCGCTGCCCAGCTCCGCGACCTTCTGGAAGCCGGTGGCGGTCGGGCCGGGACAGAGCGCCGTGACGGTGACGCCCGTGCCCCGCAGTTCCTCCCCGATCGCGTCCGAGAACGACAGCACGTACGCCTTCGTCGCGTAGTAGACGGCCATCAGCGGGCCGGGCTGGAAGGAGGCCGTGGAGGCGACGTTGAGGATGCGCCCGCGTCCGCGCTCGAGCATCGGCGGAAGAAAGAGCTTCGTGAGGTGCGTCAGCGCGGAGATGTTGACCTGGATCATGTCCAGCTCTGTGCGCAGGTCGGTCTCCGCGAACTTCCCGCTCAGGCCGTAGCCGGCGTTGTTCACGAGGATGTCCACCGCGGGGGCGACCACGAAGATCTGCTGCGGCGCGTCGGGCTTCGCGAGATCGGCGACGATCACCTGGGCCTTGATGTCGTGCTTCGTTTCGAGCTCGCGGGCGAGCTCGCGCAGCTTGCCCTCGCTGCGCGCGACGAGCACGACGTCGTGGCCGTCCGCGGCGAAGAGATGCGCGAGGTCGAGGCCGATGCCCGAGGAGGCGCCGGTGATCAGTGCGGTCTGTTTCATGACGGAAGTCTATCGGACGCCGGGAGGCGGGCTGAAGCCACGCCCTACATTGGAGCGGCTGCCGTAGAATCCCGCCCGCATGAAACGCACCCTGGCCCTGCTCGCCACGCTCCTCTTCGCCGCCGCCCTCGCCGCGCAGAAACAGCCGCTCACCCACGAGGCTCTCTATCTGATGAAGCGCGTGGGCACGCCCGCGATCAGCCCCGACGGCAAGTGGGTCGTGTTCTCCGTCACCGAGCCCTCCTACAACGACAAGGACACCGTCACCGACCTCTGGGTCGTCCCCTCGGATGGCAGCGCCAAGCCGCGCAAGGTCACGTCGATGAAGGCCGGCGAGAGCGACCCGGTGTGGGCGCCGGACAGCAGGCGCATCGCGTTCTCCGCGAAGCGCGACGCCGACGAGCAGCCGCAGATCTACATCCTCGATCTCGCCAGCGGCGGCGAGGCGCAGCGGGTGACGAACCTCTCCACCGGCGTCCGCTCGCCGAAGTTCTCGCCCGACGGCACGCGCCTGCTCTTCGGCAGCACGGTCTTTCCCGGCGCCGCGGACGATGAGGCGAACAAGACCGCGGCCAAGGAAGAGAAAGACCGCAAGTTCAACGTGCGCATCTACGACTCCTTCCCCATCCGCGCGTGGGACCGCTGGATCGAGGAGAAGGAGCCGCACATCTTCGTCTCCTCCGTCGACGGCAGCGGCGTGAAAGACCTGCTCGCCGGCACGAAGCTCGTGGCCGAGGCGGGGTTCGCGGGGACGGGCGGCGGCGAAGGGCGCGAGACCATCAACGGCGAATGGTCGCCGGACGGGCAGTGGATCGTCTTCGTCGCCACCACGGCGCGCAACACCGGCGCGTTCGCCGAGGTCGACTTCGGCCTGTACCGCGTCAGCGTCAACGGCGGCGAGCCGGAGCGCATCGCGGCAGCGCCCGGCTCGTACAGCAGCCCGGACGCCAGACCGTCCTTCAGCCCGGACGGCAAGACGCTCTACGCCATCCACGAACCGAACAACGGCAAGACCTACAACCTCACGCAGCTCGTCGCGTTCGACTGGCCGTCCATGAAGAACGCCCGCACGGTCGCGCAGACGGACCGCTCCGTCGGAGCCTACACCGTCGCCAGCGACGGCAAGACCGTCTACTTCACGGCCGAGGACTCGGGGCTGGTGAAGATCTACTCCGTGCCCGCGAGCGGCGGCGCGGCGAAAGTCGCCCTCGATCCGCAGCGCGGCACGTACAGCGGCCTCGTCGCGGCGGCCAGGGCGCCGGTGATGGTCGGGCGCTGGGGCTCGTCGGTCGATCCGAACGAGATCGTGCGCATCGATCCCGTCACGAAAAAGCACACCAACCTCACCTCCTTCAACGTCGAGCAGGCGCGGACGATCGACTGGAATGCGCCCGAGCACTTCTGGTTCACCTCGAAGCGCGGCCGGAAGATCCACAACATGATCTTCACGCCCGCGGGCTTCGACCCGTCGAAGAAGTACCCGCTCTTCGTCCTGATCCACGGCGGCGCGCACAACATGTGGCAGGACTCGATCACGCTGCGCTGGAACTACCACCTGCTGGCCAAGCCCGGCTACGTGATGCTGCTGACGAACTACACCGGCTCGACCGGCTTCGGCGCGGAGTTCGCGCAGATGATCCAGGGCGATCCGCTCCGCGGGCCGGCCGACGAGCTGATGGAGGCCGCGGATGCGGCCATCGCGAAGTATCCGTTCATCGACGCCAGCCGCCAGGTCGCGGGCGGCGCGAGCTACGGCGGGCATCTCGCGAACGCGCTGGAGGCCTGGTCGGGGACGCGGTTCAAGGCGCTGATCAGCCACGCCGGCCTCGTCAACCTCGAGACCCAATGGGGCACCTCGGACACGATCTACAGCCGCGAGCTGGCCATGCTGGGCCCGGTGTGGGAGCAGAACGAGAACTGGCGCACGCAGAACCCGGTGCGCTTCGCCGCGAACTTCAAGACCCCGATGCTGCTGTCCATCGGCGAGAAGGACTACCGCGTCCCGCTGAACAACACCCTGGAGATGTGGGCCCTCCTGCAACGGCTGCGCGTGCCCAGCCGCCTGCTGGTGTGGCCGGAGGAGAACCACTGGATCCTGAACGCGGAGAACTCGCGGGTCTTCTACCGCGAGGTGGACGAGTGGCTGCGGCGCTGGGTGACGCCGGGGCCGATGTGACGGAAGTTCCTCGGAGTTCCTCGGTTCCTCGGAGTTCCTCGGGGTGGGGGCTTCCTCCGAGGAACCCGAGGAACTCCGAGGAACCCGAGGAACTCCGTCCGTTTGCCCACCCGTAACAGCCCGGAGAACGGGCCACGGGCCACGGGCCACTACAATGCCCCTATGAAACGGCTCCTCCTGGCACTCGCGGTGCTCGCGGCCACGTCCGCGTCCGCGAAGATCGACTTCGTCGAAGACGATTACGCCACGGCCATGGCCCGCGCCAAGTCGAAGAACGTCCCGGTCTTCGTCGAGGCGTGGGCCCCGTGGTGACACACCTGCCGCTCGATGAAGGCTTACGTCTACACGGACGCGAGCCTCGAGCGGTACGCCGGACGGTTCGTCTGGCTCTCGATCAACACGGAGAACGCGAAGAACGCGGCGTTCCTCAAGCAGTACCCCATCCCCGCGCTGCCCACGCTGCTCGTCCTCGATCCGAAGCGCGACGCGGTCGCGCTCCGCTACGTCGGCGGCGCCACGGTCCCGCAGCTCACGAAACTGCTGGATGAGTCGGAGCGGATCTACCAGTCGCGGGCGACGTCCGCGGCGGACACGGCTCTCACCCGCGCCGATCGTCTCGCCGCCTCCGGCAAGCAGAAAGACGCCGCGGCCGTCTTCGAGGAGGCGATCGCCGCCGCGCCGCGCTCGTGGAAGAGCTTCGGCCGCACGGCCGAGTCGCTGATCTTCGCCTACTCGATGTCGGGAGACGACGAGCGCTGCGCGACGCGCGCCCTCGCGCTCTATCCGCGCGTCAAGGGGACGGCGTCCGCGCCGAACGTGGCGTCGACGGGCCTGTCGTGCGCGGCGTCGCTCGACACGAAACACGCCAAGCGCGTCGAGCTCCTGCGCAAGCTGGAGGAAGCGACGCGGGAGACGTTCGACAACCGGAAGATCGTCATCTCCGACGACGACCGTTCGGGTCTGTATCAGGCGCTGATCGAGGCGGCCGACGCGCAGGGCGAAGACGAAGAAGTGGTGCGGCTGAAGAGCGAGTGGTCGTCCTTCCTCGAAGACGCGGCCGCGCGCGCGAAGACGCCCGACCAGCGCACCGTGTACGACTCGCACCGCCTCACCGCGTACATCGAGCTGGGCACGCCGGAGAAGGCCGTCCCCATGCTCGAGCAGTCCGAGCGCGACTTCCCCGACGACTACAACCCGCCCGCGCGGCTGGCGTACGCCTATAAAGAGATGAAGCAGTACGACCTGGCGCTCGCGGCGTCGGACCGGGCCCTGGCCCGGGTGTACGGCCCGCGCAAGCTGGCCGTGTACTCCGTCCGCGCGGACATCTACGTCGCCAAAGGCGACCCGAAGGCGGCGAAGGAGACCCTAGCCGAGGCCATCGCGTTCGCTAAGTCGCTGCCGGAGGGGCAGCGGAGCGAAGGACGGATCGCCGGACTCGAAAAGCGATTAGCGTCAATGCAGTGAGCAGCGAGATCACCCCGCCGGCGACGAAAGTCGCCGGCAGGAAGACCAGCTTCACGCGGTGCGTCCCCTTGGGCACCTGGACGCCGAGGAACGCGTGGTTCGCGAAATGCGTCTCGACGCGGCGACCGTCGACATACGCGCGCCAGCCGGACCAGCGCGGAATCGACGCCACCACCCAGCCGTCGTTCTCCATCGTCACGTCGAGGTCGTAGCCCAGCCGCCGGTCGCGCGTCACGACCGTGCCCGGACCGTTGGCCCGGTCCTGCGCGGGCAGCGGCGCCTCGATCCACGCGCGCGCGGCGAAGTCCCGCTCGTCGCGCATCTCCGTCAGCGCGTCGTGCCCGATCCGGATGCTCCGTGGCACGAACGCCCGCTCCAGCGCGCGCGTGTTCTCGACGAGCATCGAGCCCTTCTGCCGCGCGACCTCGCGCCAGCCCGGCGGCGGCGGGTCGCGGTCCCAGGTGATCGCGTACCGCACGTTGAGGAACGAGAGGAACGGGCGCGTGAGGTCGTCGACGCGGTTGAACCAGACCGGCTGGTGGATGCACCACAGCGGAAAGGTCTCGAACGTGCGGCGGAAAGTCATGGCCTGATAGCCGCGGACGTCCTCCAGTCCGTAAAGCGCGCTCGTGCCGGGGATGAAGGCGAGGCCGTGGCCGGTGATGCGGAAGGGTTGGCTCCCGTTCTTCATCGGCTCGAGGATCGGGATGGGCGGGTAGGCGATCTTCCGGTCGTGGGGTTTGTAGATGTCGCCATCGGAGACGAAGCGTTGGAGGAGGATCGCGGCGACGAGGAACTGCGGTTTGCGGAGTAACGCGATGGCGACGGCCAGGCCGAGGAGCTCCGCGGCGATCTTGAAGTGCCCCCAGGTCGCGGGCTGCTGCACCTTTCGCGCGAGCCAGGCGTTGCCGGCGGCCAGGATCGCGAGCGTGACAGTCAGGGTGATGACGGCGACGCGGTCGCGCTCGCGGCGGAACAGCTCTTCCACGCCGAATGCGGCCAGGACGGCCAGTGCCAGGGCGGCGCCGAACGAGAAGCGCTCGTTCAGCGCCTGGTCGAACAGCGGCAGCTTCTGCAGGGCCCGGGCGAGCGGCTTCCACTCCGCGCGGGCCAGGAGGCAGAACGCGGCCATGCCGGCGAAGAACCACGACTCCCGCGAGCGGACACGGATCGCGCCGTAGAGGGCCAGCGCGAGGACGATGCTGCCCACCGCGGCCGTGTCGACCGGCAGGTTCGGGAGACGCGTGTGCAGGTACGGGAAGACGTCCGTGACGAACCGCGCCAGCGCCTCGGACGCCTCCGCGCCGCGCGGCGCCTTCGCGAAGACGTCCTTCCGCATCGCGTGCTCCTGCGTCTGCGGCGCGGCCTCGAGGACCGGCAGGACGAAGAACGCCGTGAGCAGCAGCGCCAGCACGCCCGCGAGGGCGAGCCGCGGCAGTGCGCGTGGCGGCACGATTACGAGGGCATAGACCGCGGCGAGGAAGACCACGTGCAGCGCGGTCTCCGGATGCCCCGCCAGCAGCAGCAGCGTGAAGGCGATCGTCAGCAGCGCCGGCGATCTCCGCCGCACCCCCGCCAGCACCAGCGGCGCGAGGGCCCAGGCGAAACCCAGCGGCCAGAGGATGAACAGCGCGATCGACGTCGCGTACGCGAAGCCCGCCGCCCCGACCAGCGCTGCCGCTTCCCGCAATCCGAGCGAGCGCGCCAGCACGAAGGCGCCGAGGGCGGCGACCAGGTGCGCGATCGCCGCGGTGAACGTCATACTCAGCGCCGGCGGCAGCAGGCAGGCCAGCAGCGTGAACGGGTTGTACGGCGCCGGCTGCGCGGCCGGCGCGAGGATGTCCCCCGCCAGGATGAAGCGGTTCCAGAGCGGCCACTCCCCCTGCGCCAGCGACCGGCGCACCGCCGCCCGCCACGGGACCATCTGCAGCGCCACGTCCGACAGGTAGCCGTTGTGTGCCGAGGTCAGGCCGTGATCCGCCTTCATCCAGTTCAGCGGCACCATTTCCCACGGGTGGTCGACCGGCGCATAGACCCGATCGGTCAACAGCGCCGGGCCGGTGAACACGAACGGCAGGAGAAAAAGGATGACGGCTGCGGCGCGGGACAGCGGCGCGACATACCGATGGATCAGGTAAAGAAGGAAGGCGGCGGTGGTTGCGTAAAGAAAAAGCGCCACGCGCGGCTGATTGTCCCCTAGAAATGGTGCGAGCCGCGTTTCCGCGGCTCGCTTAATTGGGTTCGGCCCGAGGATCGACGCTATGGACGGCTTGTGGGTAGCCGTTGGTCAGCCGTGGGAGATCGAGAGAGAGAGAGATTCGCAGGCCCCGCGACTTGTCAGATCCGCTTCGGAGAGCTGCCAACCCTCACCGAACCCAAAGGCATAATAGTGCATTCGCGCCGGATTGTCCACCCTTCCGGAAGTCATTGACTCCTGAACTTTCCCTTTTGAAGGAAATCCCTACCTGCGCAGCACCAGACGGCGGGTGAAATATCCCGCGCCGAGCAATCCGACCAGCACCGCCACGACCATCAGCACCCGGGTCGTCCCGTCGAACACCTCCGGATAGCGGACCATGTTCAGGATCAGAATTCCGGTGACGATCAGGTACAGCGCGATGCGCAAGGCATAGAGGATGGGCTGAGGACGGCGGGCCCGGAGCGTGTCGCTCCAGAGGATCCACAGCATCACGGTCATGGCGACGATGGCCATCGCGGCCGGGTTCATCATCAGAGCGAATCGTACTCCGCGGGCGCGTATCCGAAGACGGCCTTCTTACCCTTGAGCACGAGCGGCCTGCGGATCAGGTTCGCGTCCTCCAGCATCAGCCCGATGGCCTCCACCTTCGACAGCTTCCCGACCTCCAGCCCGCGGGCCTTGAAGGCGGGGCTGCGCGTGCTGATCACCTCCTCCAGACCGTATTCGTCGATGAGCCGCGAGAGCAGCTCGCGCGTGGGCGGCTCCTTGGCCAGGTTGTGCTTGACGAGCTCGAATCCGCGACCTTCCAGGTCGGCGACCGCCTTGCGGCAGCTCGTTCAGGTGGGCTTGAGATAGACCTCGAGAGACTTGCTCATTTCTTCCTCAACCACCAGGCGTCCGGAGTCGCTGCCTGAGTTTTCGCCGGCGGCACGATGGCCGTCGCGTACTTCGGCGCGAGCTCCTCGATCATCTTCTGCACGTCGGGCGTGCACGTGCCGCCGCACTGGCCGAGGGTGGCCGTGGTGCGCGAGGCGACCTGCGTGAGCGTGTGCGCCCCCTCGCGGATGGCGCGCTCGATCGTGCGGTACTTGATGTTGTTGCACCGGCAAACGGTCTTCAGACCGCGAATGGCCGGATGCTGGGAGTCCTGGTCATCCATTCTCGGGCGAGGCTAACACGGGCATGGCGAATGGGCTTCCCTGGCGGCGAGAATTGAAAATTGAAAATTGAAAATTGAAAAAGCCCTGGGGGGCCACTCGCGGCAGGTTGCTGCCTCTCTTTTTTCAATTTTCCATTTTCAATTTTCAATTCTTCTTCCCCTTCGGCTTCCCCACCACCGGCCTGGGGCGCGGCGGGACCCTGGCGGCGGACGACGCCGGCAGCCCGAGCTTCGGCAGCGAGCGCGAGAGGGAAAACGCCCCGCTCGCCGACCGCTGCTTCCCGACCTTCGGACTCCGCATTGCGCCATGGTAACGCCTTCCCGTAGAATCCGCCGCGCTGACGGAATTTCCCATCCCGGAAACCGTTAGTGCAACTGCTCACGTGGGGCCGTAGCTCAGTTTGGGAGAGCGCCTGAATGGCATTCAGGAGGTCGTGAGTTCGATCCTCATCGGCTCCACCAAAAACGAATCCAGATGCAAACGGCGGCCGCAAGGCCGCCGTTTTCTTTGGAGTGCGGAGGCAACCGACCGCCTCCGCTTTGATATTCGGTGGCCTCACCGAGCCAGGCGCGCGAATACGAAAGCGGAGGCGATTGCGCTGAAGGAGCCGCCCACTTCGATCGGGTCGCAAAGACGAATCCGGCGAAGGCCGGTAGGCAGCGCGGTTAATTCGACTTTGTCAGATTGGCGAAGATCGTTTGCGGTGGGAGACTGTTGCGCGCAGTCGCCGATCATGACTTTCCTCTAGCAGGCGGAAAAGCTCTTTCTCCGAGGCATCCCGGCGTGGCAGGTAGTGCTTGAGCACCTTTTCGATGTCGGCCGTACTGAGCATCGGCGCGGTGACGCCGTGGCGCACCCGCTCCTCGAGCATGAACAGCATGGCCATGAGCACGATGGCCATGTGATGGTGCCATCCAAGCCAGCCCCGCACCTGGTAATCGCCGAGTCCGGAGTGACTCTTGGCATCCTGCAGCGCACGCTCGACCCAGTACCGCTGTCCCTGGATGTACGACAACTGTTCCAGCGGCATGTCCGCCGGAGCATTGCTCAACGTGTATTTGATCTTACGAGGAGTATCGATCTCACGCCTCACGAGCAGATGCCACTGCCTTGGCGGCTGTTTCCGTCCCGCATCGATCCATACTCGGGCGTGCAGCACCTCGTAGCGGATTGCTCCGCGCGTGCCTTCCCGGGTCGTGACTTCCCGCCAGGCACTGGCCGGCTGCTCGGCCACCCACTCATCCACCCGCCGCCGCTGGCTCCCCTCGGCCTCTGGCTGCTCGAACCAGACCAAGTGATTGCAATGCACATCCACCATGAACCGTAATCCGGCATTGTCCAGTGGCAGCAGGAATGCGTTCTCCCCGTACCCTCCGTCTGCCGAGACCCACTTGAATCGGATGCCCTCCTCGACCGCCTGGATGACGATCTCCAGTGCCAGATCGAACTTCGTCTGTGGCGTTTCCCAGACCTGTTCGGGAATCCCGGCTCGCCGGCACCGCTCCGGATCGTTCGTCCACTCCCGCGGCACGAACAGGCGGGCGTCGGTCAGCGTCACCTTATCGCGGTGGGCAAGCGCGCCATAAACGCCGACCTGACAGTTCTCCACCTTACCCAGTTGTCCGCAGTACTGGCGGGCAACCCCTGCCGAATGCTTTCCCTTCTTCGGGATCCCACTCTCGTCGATGACCAGCAGCGTATCGTCATGTCCACCGAGCAGAGCGTCCGCGCCTCGGGCCACTTGGCGCATCACCGCCTCGGCATCCCAAGGCGAGTTGGAAATGAAGTGTTGGAGTGCCTGCTCGTTCGCGCCTGGAACGGCCTGTTCCATCCGCTCCATGTTCCGTCGATCGGTCTGGAGAAGACCCCGCAGATACTTCCGTGCGGTGGTGATCGACGGTCGAGTCCTGGTCATGAAGAGACGATCGAAATGACGCGTAAAGGAGCCTAGCCTACGACTTATCGCTCGTAGCGAGCGCTTGGCATCGGCAATCCTCCCTTTCGATTTACGTCCGTGGTGGGCCGTGGCCCATCAGTCATTCCTCGCTCCCTATTTTAGATCCTCTACGCCTGCTTGAATCTGACAAAGTCGAATTAA
>DASUSN010000058.1:0-40241 GCA_036375075.1 Thermoanaerobaculia bacterium
CGGTACTCGGGAGGACGGAGCCTCTCGCCTGGTGCCGCGCTCCCCCGCCCGCCCAAGTGGCGGCGCGGGACGCCGCCACGCCAGCCGGCGGGACGCCGGCGCTCCATCACGGCATCGTTTCTTTTCTTCAGGTGCAGCGCGGCCTGCTGTGAATCGGCTCGGGATGACAGGGAGAGCTCCTGTGAACTGCCAACTGTCAACTGCCAACTGTTGGAGTAGACTCCCTCCGTGCCAGCACCGCGCAAGCCCACCTTCGACAACAACGCCAGCGAGGACGCCGATTACGGCAAGCCTCCTTCCCAACGCATGAGTGAAAGCAAGATCGCCCTCTTCATCGATTTCGAGAACATCGCCATCGGGGTGATGGACGCGAAATACAAGAAGTTCGAGATCGGCCTGGTGCTCGAGCGCCTGCTCGAGAAGGGGAAGATCGTGGTGAAGCGCGCGTACAGCGACTGGGACAAGTTCCCGGACTACAAGCGCGAGCTGCACGAGGCGGCGATCGAGATGATCGAGATCCCCGGGCGCGGGTATTCGGGGAAGAACTCGGCGGACATCCGCATGGCCGTGGACGCGATGGACATGTGCTGGTCGAAGGACCACATCGACCTGTTCGTCGTGGCGTCGGGCGACTCCGACTTCTCGCCGCTGGTGTCGAAGCTGAAGGAGAACGACAAGTACGTCATCGGCTGCGGGGTGAAGAACTCGTCGAGCAACCTGCTGATCGACAACTGCGACGAGTTCATCTTCTACGAGGACCTGGTGCGCGGCGTGGCCAAGGCGCCGACGGTGGCCTTCCAGGACAAGAAGAAGGCCGAGGTGTTCAAGCTGCTGATCGACTCGATCAAGGCGCTGATGCGCGAGAACAAGGAGATCCTCTGGGGGTCGATGGTCAAGCAGACCATGCAGCGCAAGAAGCCGACCTTCAACGAGGAGTACTACGGCTACAACACCTTCAGCGACCTGCTGGAAGACGCGCAGAACAACAACATCATCAAGATCAAGAAGGACCAGAAGTCGGGGTCGTACGTGATCACGGGGTTCGCGCAGTCGGCGGCGTGATGTGGGTTAGCCCCGAGCGCAGTCGAGGGGCCAACTCAGCATCGGCGATGAGGAGGCCTATGCGACGGGATCGTGCCACCGCGCTGCACGAATCGGGATTTCCGCAGGTGCTAACCTGGCCCCTCGACTGCGCTCGGGGCTGAGGAACGATGCTGCAGAACCGCGCCCACTATCCCGTTCTGATCATCGGGACCGGCATCGCCGGGCTGACCACGGCCTTCACGCTCGCGAGCGCGGGGATGAAGGTGCTGCTGGTGACGAAGGCCACCGATCCAGCGGACTGCAATACGTCGTGGGCGCAGGGCGGGATCATCTATCAGGGCGAGGACGACACGCCGGCGAAGCTGGTGAACGACATCGCCCGGGCGGGCGCGGGGATCTCGAACGCGGAGGCGGTGGACTGGCTGGCGGTCGAGGGGCCGCGGGTGGTCAAGCAACTGCTGCTGGACAACGTGCACGTCCCCTTCTCCACGACCGATGAGGGCGAGCTCGATCTGACGCAGGAGGGCGCGCATTCGATACCGCGCATCATCCACGCGGGCGACGCGACGGGACGGGCCATCGAGACGTCGATGCTGAACCGGGTGAAGTCGGAGCCGAACATCACCCTGGCGACGGGGGTCACGGCGATCGACCTGCTGACCACGCACCACCATCCGCTGGACATCCAGGTGCGGTATCGCCTGGCCAACGAGTGCGTGGGGGCGTACCTGCTGGACAACCGGACGAACGAGGTCTACACGGTCTTCGCGGACTACACGGTGCTGGCCACGGGCGGCATCGGGCAGATCTACCTGCACACGACGAACACGCGCAGCTCGCTGGGCGACGGCGTGGTCATGGCCCACCGCGCGGGCGCGCGGATCATGAACGCGGAGTACGTGCAGTTCCACCCGACGGCGCTGGCGGACAAGAAGGCGAACCACTTCCTGATCTCCGAGGCGCTGCGGGGCGAGGGAGCGCGGCTGCGGAACCAGCGGGGCGAGTACTTCATGGAGAAGTATTCGCCGGAGCTGAAGGACCTGGCGCCGCGCGACGTGGTGGCGCGTGCGATCGTCGAGGAGATGACGCGCAGCAAGGACGAATTCGTCTACCTCGACCTGGCGAACTACTACCACGGGCCGCAGCCGATCGCGGAGCGCTTCCCGAACATCCGCAAGGCCTGCCTGGACATCGGCATCGACATCGAGAAGGACCCGATCCCGGTGGTGCCGGCGGCGCACTACTTCTGCGGCGGGGTGCTGGTGAACAACTTCGGGCAGTCGACCCTGGCGCGGCTGTACGCGATCGGCGAGACGTCGTGCACGGGCCTGCACGGCGCGAACCGCCTGGCGTCGACGTCGCTGCTGGAAGGGCTGACCTGGGGCTACTACGCGGCGCAGTCGATCCGGCAGAAGATCACCACGCCGGCGTCGGGCGCGTCGCCGAGCGTGCAGCGCGCGTATTCGTCGCTGCCGCCCGGGAACGGCTCGATTCCCGACATCCTCCTGGGCTCGATCCCCGACTGGCAGCCGCCGGGCCACGAGAACCTCGAGGACCCCGCGCTGATCCTGCAGGACTGGACGACGATCCAGCACACGATGTGGAACTACGTGGGGATCGTCCGGACGTACGAGCGTCTCAAGCGCGCTCTGGCCGACATGCACCACCTCGGCACGCGCCTGACGAAGTACTACCACGAGTCGACGATCAGCAAGTCCATCGTGGAGCTCTTCCACGGGCAGCAGATGGCCACGATCGTGGCGAACGCAGCGATCCGCAATCCGCGGTCGATCGGAGCCCATTTCCGGAAGGATTGACCTCGGCCACAACTCTCCGTATGCTGTCGCAGCATAAATGTTATTAGGAGAGTGCTTGATGCGTCGTGTAGGCCTTCTTGCGGTTCTGACGTTGCTGTCTGCTGTCTCTCTTTTCGCTCAGGAGTCCCCGCGCGAGCGGTACCTGCTGCCCGTGTTCATCGAGCCGATCCCGGGAGCGTTCGGATCGGAGTTCCGCACGGAGATCCACGGGCTGAACACGAGCCCGACCGAGGAAATCGGGATCCGCGGGCTGGAGATCGCCTGCCGTCCTTCGCCGCCGATCTGCGACTGGATCAACGACGTGATGGTGAGGCTGCTGCCGCTCCCGCAGGGCTCGGACCTGTTCGACTATTACGCGTATCAGACCGGCACGCCGGGCCGGTTCATCGAGGTGGAACAGGAGCGGGCGAAAGATCTCACGCTGAGCCTGCGGGTTTACGACACGAGCCGGTCGGCGGAGAACTTCGGGACGGAGATTCCGATCGTGCGCCGCAGCGAGTTCCGCCAGGACGCGTTCGCGCTGCTGGGCGTGCCGCTGGATCCGCGGTTCCGCAACACGCTGCGCCTCTATGCCGAGGAGGCGACGACGGTGCAGGTGCAGATCGGGACGGCGACGCACCACCTTGCGCTACGGGCCGGCCAGCACGTCTTCGATCCGGCGTACGCGCAGTTCACGGCCTTCCCGGCCGGGACGGGCCTGACGAACGTGATCGTCACACCGCAGGCGAACGGGCCGGCGGTGTGGGGCTTCATCAGCGTCACGAACAACGTCACGCAGCACATCACCACGATCAGCCCGCAGTGAGCGTCCGCGCTCGAACATCCCATCCATCTCAGGAGAGCTCCATGCGTAACCTCATCAGGCTTCTGGCGCTGTTTGCCGTCGCAGTCCCCCTCTTTGCGCAAGTGCAGTACAGCATCACGCCGAACCGCGGACCGGTGGCCGGCGGAACGGAAGTGACGATCAAGGGTCAGTTCGGCAACTGGCCGTACGACGTGTATTTCGGAGCGGCGAGTGTGCCGGCGACGCGGGTGGACGACACCACGCTGCGGGCGACGGCGCCGGCGCATCTGCCGGGACCGGTGGCCATCACGATCTTCGAGTACGACATCCGCCTCAGCACGAATCTGGTCTACACGTTCGAGGGCGGTGCGCAGGAGGCGTTCGACGCCGTGCTGCTGCCGGTGTTCACCACGCCGATCCCGGGCGCGTTCGGGTCGGAGTTCCGCACGGACTTCCGGGCGCGGCTGGTGAAAGGAGACCGGGCGGAGATCCACGGGCTGCGCTACCCGTGCCTCGTCACGTGCATCCAGACGGGCGACGAGCCGTACCTGCTGACGCTGCCGGTGGTGGACGCGGATCCGAGCAATGTGGAGCCGACCGGGAACCCGGGGACATTCCTGTATCTGCCGAAGAGCGAGGCCGGGCGGGTGACGATGAACCTGCGCGCGTACGACACGTCGCGGTCGGCGGAGAACTTCGGCACGGAGATCCCGATCGTGCGGGTGAGCGATTTCGCGACGGGCTACGACGACATCACGCTGATCGGCGTGCCCTCGGACGCGCGGTTCCGCAACACGCTGCGCATCTACGCCTACGGGAGCACGGGCACGCCGGCGACCGTCCGGATCGCGGATGCGGCGGGCGTGGTGCTGTCCGAGCGCCCGGTGACGCTCGCGGGGCAGGAGAACCTCTTCCGCCCGGGCTACGTGGAGCTCTCGAATTTCCCCACGGGCGCGGGGGTGCTGACGGTGACGATCTCCGTCCCGCAGTCGCTGCTCAGCGCGCCGATCCCCCCGCCGGACCGCTGGGCGTTCATCTCGGTGACGAACAACGAGACGCAGCACATCACGCTGATCACGCCGCAGCCTTGACGGAGCGCCTCGGGTTCCTCGGAGTTCCTCGGTTCCTCGGAGTTCCTCGGGGGGGTGGTTCTTAGCCCCTCCGAGGAACCCGAGGAACGCCGAGGAACCGAGGAACCGGTCAAAACAGGTCCCGCTGGTGCCTTGCCGCGCTGAGCGGGTAGCCGAGGTGCTCGTACGCCGTGCGGCTGGCGACGCGGCCGCGCGGCGTACGCTGGAGGAAGCCGATCTGGATCAGGTAGGGCTCGTAGAGGTCTTCGATCGTGCCGCGGTCTTCGCCGATCGATGACGCGAGGGCGTTGAGGCCGACGGGGCCTCCGCCGAAGCGCTCGATGACGGTGGTGAGGAGCTTGCGGTCGATCTCGTCGAGGCCGTATTCGTCGACTTCGAGCATGCGCAGGGCCTCGCGCGCGATGGCGACGTCGACCTTCCCCTCGTGCCGTACCTCGGCGAAATCGCGGACGCGGCGCAGGAGGCGGTTGGCGATGCGGGGCGTGCCGCGGGAGCGCCGGGCGATCTCGATGGCGGCATCGCGCTCGGTGGGGATGCCGAGGATGTCGGAGGAGCGGCGGACGATGATGGTGAGCGAGTCGACGTCGTAGAAGTCGAGGCGGTGGACGATGCCGAAGCGGGCGCGCAGAGGCGCGGTGAGCAGGCCGGCGCGGGTGGTGGCGCCGACGAGGGTGAAGCGCGGGAGCTCGACTTTCAGGGTGCGCGCCGCCGGGCCCTGGCCGATGACGACGTCCACGTGGAAGTCTTCCATGGCGGAGTAGAGGACTTCCTCGACGATCGCGGGGAGGCGATGGATCTCGTCGATGAAGAGGACGTCGCCGGCTTCGAGGTTGGTGACGATGGCGACGAGATCGCCGGGCTTCTCCAGCGCGGGGCCGGAGGTGGTGCGCAGGCTGGCGTTCATCTCGTTGGCGACGATGTTGGCCAGGGTGGTCTTGCCGAGGCCGGGAGGTCCGAAGAGCAGGACGTGATCGAGCGCCTCGCCGCGGTTGCGCGCGGCGATGAGGGAGATCTCCAGGTTGGCTTTGACCTTGTGCTGCCCGATGTACTCGCGCAGCATCTTGGGCCGGAGGGAGAGCTCGGTCTGGAGGTCTTCCTGGTCGGGGGTGGCGGCGAGGATGCGGTCGTCGGTCACTGGCGTCAGTCTAGCGCTAGCGCAGCGAGATTGGAGTGCGGGGCCGCGAAGCGGCTGCGGAGCGACGGCTTAATGTAGGGCGTGGCTTCAGCCCGCCTCTCTCGTGGGCGGGACGTTTCCCCCCTCCCCGTCCGAGAGGCGGGCTGAAGCCGCGCCCTACATGTGAGTCAGCGCGCGATGGCCAGGCCGAGGCGCGCGACGATGGGGAGGGAGATGACGATGGACGTGCCCTCCCCTTCCGCCGAGGTGACGTCGATCTTGCCGCCATGCTCCTGAACGATGCGGTAGGAGATGGCCATGCCGAGGCCGGTGCCGGAGGGGAAGTTGGTGCGGAAGGGCTGGAAGAGGCGCTGGAGGTCCACCGGGGACATGCCGCGGCCGTTGTCGGCGAAGACGATCTGGTACGACGAGTCCTCGACCGCGGTGCGCACGGTGAGGACGCCGCCTTTGGGCATGGCGGCAACGGCGTTGCGGGCCAGGTTCCAGAAGACCTGGCGGATCTGGTCGGCGTCGCCGACGAGAGCGAACGACGGCGGCTCGATCTCGCGGCGGATCTCGTGCGTCGCGGTGAGCTCGGGCGAGTTCTCCAGGAGGTCGAGGGTCTCGGAGAGGCTCGCGGCGACGTCGAACTCGACGGCGCGCTTCTCCTGCGGGCGGACGAAGCGGAGGAAGTCGGAGATGGACTTGTTCAGGCGCTCCGACTCCTTGAGCACGATGGACATCAGCCGCTGCTCCTGCGGCGTCAGCGACTGCGACTTCTTGAGCACCTGCACCGAGCCGGCGATCGCGGCGAGGGGGTTGCGGATCTCGTGGGCGATGCCCGCCGACAGCTCGCCCACCGCCGCCATCCTGTCCTTCAGCCGCACCTCGGCCTCCAGTTTCTTCACGTCGGTGAGGTCCTGGAAGATGACGGTGTAGCCGGAGAACGTCCCTTCCAGCGTGCTGAGGGGGCTGATGGCGAAGCCGACGCTGCGATGCTCGCCGGTGGGGCCGTAATAGTCGGTCTCCCGGCGCACGATCGCGCCGGTGGCCAGCTCCTCGCGCGCGGACTCCCACTGCTCCCGCGTGAAGAAACCGAGCTCCGTGACGTGGCGGCCGAGGGTGGCCAGCGGGTCGGTGCGGAGGATGCTCGCGCCGGCGGGATTGATGAAGGACGCCGTGCCGGTCGACGTCAGAGTGACGAGCCCCGAGGGGATGGAGTCGACGACGTTCTGATTGAGGGCGCGGAGCTCGGCCAGGTTCTGGCGGTTCGCGTCGAGCTCGCGCGAAGTGCGCTGGAGCTGCTCGGAGAGGTAGGACGTGAGGAGCGCCGTCGCGTAGAAGCCGGAGAAGTTCGCGGCCATGTTGAAGTACAGCCGCGACGAGGTCCAGGCCATGGGCAGGAATAGCGACTGCTGCGGCGTGGGCAGGACGCCGTAGTACATCAGGTCGACCAGCACGCCGTAGAGGATCGACGCCGCCGACGCGGCGAGCAGACCTCCTCGCCGGTAGAGGAGCATCGACGCGGTGATGACGGAGACGAGGTAGAGGAAGGAGAACGGCGAATCGAGCCCGCCGGTGAAGTAGACCAGCAGGGTCTCCACGGCCAGGTCGCCGCCGATCTGGACGGCGAGGTTCAGCACGCGCGACGGGAACGCGAAGGCGAGGCCGATGTAGCCGAGGGTCAGGGCGTACGTCACGCCCGCGGTGATGTAGAGGTAGTCGAGCGGGAGGACCGTGCGGATCGTGTACTGGATGATCAGCGCCGCGAGCAGGAGCGTGGTGACGACCACGACCCGGACGGCGATGAGCATTCGCACGTCGGAAGACATGACGGGTCAGGGGGCAGGGGGCAGGGCGCAGGGGGCAGGAGGACGGATCTCCTGTGCCCCGCGCCCTGCGCCCTGCGCCCTCTTCTTCATCCGAGTTGTCCGATCAGCGTGAACATCGGCATGTACATGGCGATGACGATGCCGCCGATGGCGACGCCGAGGAAGGCGATGAGGACGGGCTCGAGGAGCTTCATCAGGCCGGCCACGGCGATGTCGACTTCGTCTTCGTAGAAGTCGGCGATCTTCGAGAGCATCGTATCGAGCGCACCGGTCTGCTCGCCGACCGCGATCATCTGCACGACCATCGGCGGGAAGACCTCGGTGTCGCCGAGAGGCTCGCTGATGGTCTTGCCTTCTTCGACCGACTTGCGGGTGGCCATGATGGCGTCCTCGACGACCGCGTTGCCCGCGGTACGGGCGGTGATGGTCAGGCCGTCGAGGATGGGAACGCCGGACGACGTGAGCGTCGCCAGCGTGCGGCAGAAACGGGCCACGGCGATCTTGCGCAGGAGGATGCCGAGGATCGGGACCTTCAGCAGCAGGCCGTCCAGCACGCGCTTGCCCTTGTAGGTGCCGTGGTACTTCTTGAGCGAGTACCAGGTGGCGACGATGACCAGCGTGATCAGCCACCAGAAGTCGGCGATGAAGTTCGACAGGGCGATGACGACGCGGGTGGGCATCGGCAGCTCCGCGCCGAGGCTGACGAAGAGGGAGGCGAAGACCGGGATGACCTTCCAGAGAATGACCGCCACGACGATGCAGGCGATGCTGATGACGGCGACCGGGTAGATCATGGCCGACTTCACCTGCGAGTTGAGCTTGACGGCCTTTTCGATGTAGTTGGCGAGACGCTGCAGGATGGTGTCGAGAATACCGCCCGCCTCGCCGGCGGCGACCATGTTGGTATAGAGGTCGTTGAAGACCTTGGGATGCTTGCGCATGGAGTCGGCGAGGTTGGAGCCCGACTCGACGTCCTGGCGAATCTGGATCAGGACGCGCTTGAAGGTCTTGTTCTCCTGCTGGTTCCCGAGGATCTCGAGGCACTGCACGAGGGGCAGGCCGGCGTCGATCATGACGGAGAACTGGCGGGTGAAGATGGCGATGGCCTGGGGAGGCACGCCGCCGCCGAACTTCGGCAGGGCGATCTCCTTGCCCTTCTCCTTGACCGCCGTGACGACGATCTGCTGCCGCCGCATCATGGCGATGACGGCATCTTTCGAGTCGGCCACCAGGACGCCCGTCTGCGTCTGCCCGTTCCTCGCTGTCCCCTTCCACTCGAATGTCGGCATGTGCAGCTCCTAGCTGTTAGCTCTTGGCTGTTAGCTCTTGGCTCTTAGCATTTTACGCGGGGCGGCTCGGCCGCGAAGCGCTGATCGTCTGCGGCGGTCCCTGCTGGAACAGCGCGCCGGCGCCGCGGGAGATCATCTCCTGCAGCTCGTCGGGATTGGACGAGCGCGAGAGCGCGGTCTGGAGCGTGATCAGCTTCTTGAAGTACAGCGTCGCCAGCGACTGGTTGAACGTCTGCATCCCGTACTTGGCCTGTCCGGTCTGCATCATCGAATAGATCTGGTGGACCTTGTCCTCGCGGATCAGGTTGCGGATGGCGGCGTTGGGCACGAGGATCTCCATGGCCATGACGCGGCCCTTGCCGTTGGCCTTCGGGAGCAGGGCCTGGCAGAGGATGCCCTCGAGGACGAACGACAGCTGCGCGCGGATCTGCGGCTGCTGGTGGGCCGGGAAGACGTCGACGATACGGTTGATGGTCTGGGCCGCGGAGTTCGTATGCAGCGTTCCGAAGGTGAGGTGGCCCGTCTCGGCGATGCGCAGCGCGGACTCGATGGTCTCGAGGTCGCGCATCTCGCCGATGAGGACGACGTCCGGATCCTGACGGAGCGCGCTCTTGAGGGAGTTGCCGAAGGAGTGCGTGTCGGCGTGCAGCTCGCGCTGGTTGACGATGCAGTTCTTGTGTTGGTGGAGGAACTCGACCGGGTCCTCGATGGTGATGATGTGCTCGTGGCGCTCGCGGTTGATCTTGTCGATCATCGCGGCCAGGGTGGTCGACTTGCCCGAGCCGGTGGGACCGGTGACGAGCACCAGGCCGCGGGGCTTGTTGCAGATCTCCTCGACCACGGGCGGGAGACCGAGCTCCTTGAAGCCGAGGATCTCGTAGGGGATCTGCCGGTAGACGGCGGCGGTGGCGCCGCGCTGGTTGAAGATGTTCGCCCGGAAGCGCGCCAGGCCCTTGATGCCGAAGGAGAGGTCGAGCTCGAGGTTCTCTTCGAAGCGGTGCTTCTGCGCGTCGGTCAGGACCGAGTAGGCGAGCTGCTTGGTCTCCGGCGCGGTGAGCGGCGGCATGTCCAGCGGCACGAGCTTGCCGTCGATGCGGATCTGGGGCGGCGAGTTGGTGGTGACGTGCAGGTCCGAGCCGCCGCGCTCGACCATGGTCTTCAAGAGTTGATGCAGGGTGACGGCCATTGATGTCTCCGAGGGCGCAGGGCACAGGGCGCGGGGCGCAGGAGCTGACCGACGGTCTCCTGTGCCCTGTGCCCTGCCCCCTGCCCCCTATCTCATGCGACTGTCTCGCGCACCACCTCTTCCACCGTGGTGACGCCTTCTTTGATTTTAATCAGACCCGAGCGGCGGAGGGTGATCATGCCGTTCTCCATGGCCTTGCGCTTGATGTCGATGGCCGTACCGCCGGAGAGGATCAGGTCGCGGATGTCGTCGTCGATGACCATGACCTCGATCAGGCCGACGCGTCCCTTGTAGCCGGTATTGTTGCACTTCTCGCAGCCGCGGCCCTTGTAGATGTGGAAGGTGCCGACCTCGTCTTTCTTGTAGCCGAGGTTCGCGACGGCCTGGGGGGTCATCTCGACGGCCTCTTTGCAGTTCTGGCAGATGCGGCGCACGAGGCGCTGGGCGGCGATGAGCTGCGTGGCCGTGGCGACCAGGAACGGCTCGATGCCCATGTTCATCAGGCGGTTGACTGTCGACGGGGCGTCGTTCGTGTGCAGCGTCGAGAGCACGAGGTGGCCGGTGAGCGCGGCCTTGATCGCGATCTCCGCGGTCTCGAAGTCTCGGATCTCGCCGACCAGGATGATGTTCGGGTCCTGCCGCAGGAAGGAGCGGAGGGTCGCGGCGAAGTTCAGGCCGATCGACTCCTTCATCTGCACCTGGTTGATCCCCGGCAGGTTGAACTCCACCGGGTCCTCGGCCGTCATGATGTTCACTTCGGGCGAGTTGACCTTCGAAAGGGCCGAATAGAGGGTGTTGGTCTTGCCGGAACCGGTGGGTCCGGTGACGAGCACCATGCCCCACGGCTTGAAGATGGCTTCCTCGAAGCGGGCCAGCGACTCCTGCTCGAAACCGAGCTTGGTCATGTCGAGGCGGAGGTTGTCCTTGTCGAGGAGCCGCATGACGATCTTCTCGCCGAAGAGCGTCGGGAGAACGGAGACGCGGAAGTCGAGCTCCTTGTTCTTGTCCTCGATCTTGATCTTGAGCTTGATGCGGCCGTCCTGGGGGAGGCGCTTCTCGGCGATGTCGAGCTTCGCCAGGATCTTCATGCGCGAGGTGATCGCGTCCTTGAGCTTCAAGGGCGGATTCATGATCTCGTAGAGGATCCCGTCCATGCGGAAGCGGACGCGGTACTCCTTCTCGTAGGGCTCGATGTGGATGTCCGAGGCGCCGCGCTTGATGGCATCGGTGAGGATCAGGTTGCAGAGCTTCACGACGGGCGCTTCCTCGGCCGAGTCGGCGAGGGCGTTGACGTCCAGCTCTTCGTCCTCTTCGAGGACCTCGAGGTCGGCGGTCTCCTGCGTCTGAAGGTCTTCCATGACCTTCTTGAGCTCGAGCGAGGAGGTGGTGCCGTAGTAGTTGTCGATGGCCGCCTTGATCCCCAGCTCGGAGGCCACGACCGGCTCGACGTTGTAGCCGGTCATGAACTTGATGTCGTCCATGGCGAAGACGTTCGTCGGATCGGCCATGGCGATGGTGATCGTGGCGCCGGTCTTGTTGACCGGGAGGATGTTGTATTTGCGGGCGACGTCGCCGGGGATGAGCTTGATGACGCTGGAGTCGATCTCGAAGTGCTGCAGGTTGATCGACGGGACGCCGAACTGCTGGCTCAGACACTCGGTGATGTCTTCTTCGGAGACGAAACCGAGCTTGATCAGGGTTTCGCCGAGCTTGCCGCCCGTTTCTTTCTGAACGCGCAGCGCTTCCTTGAGCTGATCCTGGGTGATCAGGCTCGCTTTGGTGAGCAACTCACCGAGACGAACGCTCATATCTGGTTTCCAGAGTCTCCTGACCGGGCGGTGGCGAGTGTACCATCCGTCACTTTTTCGCTTCGACCTGTACGGGGGGATCGAGGGAAGTCACGCCGGCCGAGACTCCCCGGAGGGAGGCCGTCACGGCGCCGAACTTCACCTCGGTGCGGATGCGCACCGGGATCTTCCTCTCGTCGTCGGTGTACCAGAGAAAGAGCCGCTCGCTGCGCTCCACCCCACCGCTGAGCATCTGCGGCTCGACCCGGACGCAGTCGAACGTGCCGGCCGCGGTCTGGACCTTCTCCTTGCGGACGACGCGGGCGTGGACGGTGTAGAGCCTCCCGTCGGCGATCAGCTCGAAGTCGTAGACCTTTCCGGGCGTGAGATCGCGCTGGCGAAGGAGGTAGATGACGGAGATGGGATCGAAGACGGGACGGGGAACCTTGACCTTCTTGACCTTCTTGCGGGTGCGGGTGGCGACGCCGTCCTCGATGACGGTGACTTCCTCGATCTTGTCGCCGTCCTCGTCCAGGCGCTTGACGTAGCGAGTGGTCGAGAAGTCGCCGCGGGCGACGGTGGTCTCGATCGCGTCGCGGACGCGGAAGATCCGGGAGAACGAGGGGCTGGAGTGGGCGACGGAGGTGATGCGGAAGCTGTCGTCGCCGTGGGGCTGGATGGTCATCCGGGCGGTGCCGCCGGTGATCTTCAGCCAGGCGAGGTTGTAGTCGAGGGTCTCCCCTTCGGCGAACTTCTGCTGGACCGGGGTCACGGAAGGCGGCGGCGGCACCGTGATCTGCGCCGCGATGATGGCGGCGAGCAGGAAGAGGTTCACTCGGCGAGCACCCTTTCGAGGGTATTCATGACCTCTTCAACAGAAATCGATTCCATTGATTTCGTCGAGCGAAAACGATCGATGACGTGTGCGGGCTGGTGGTAGGGCCCATTGCGCCTCGGATCGGTCGGTCCGTAGAGACCGATGACCTTCGTACCGAGCGCGTCCGCAAGGTGGAGGGGGCCGGTGTCTCCGCCGATGACGACCCTGGCCTGCCGGAGGATCCCGGCGAGCTCGCGGAGGTTGGTCGGAGGGGCGAGGCGGGCGCCGGTAGCCTCGGCGAGCTCGCGTTCGCCGGGTCCCCAGACGGCAAGGGCGCCGGGGATGCGCTTCGCCAGCTCCCGGAAGTGGGGCCAGATCTTGTTGGGCTTGCCGGCTCCGGGGAGGAGGACGATGGCGTTCTCGCAGCCGTTCACGGGCACGGGAAACTCGCTCCAGCTCCCCTCCCCTGCCGGTACACCCGCGAGCTGGAGGTTCTGGTCGATCACGTGTCTGGTGGTGTCGACCGGGATGTGCCTGTTGGCGAAGAGGAGCGCGGGCTTTTCCTTGATCGCGTTCCGGTCGAAGCCGTAGCGGGTGCGGGCGCCGGAGAGAAAGCCGAGGACCGCGGACTTGATGAGGCCCTGGAAGTCGATGGAAGTGTCGACGGTGCGCATCCGGGCGATGGCATCGATGCCCGCGCGAGGATCGCGGGTCCACTTCTTCATGCGCACGGGGATGGTCTGCACGCCGGCGACGCTCTCCACGAGCTCCGCGTAGGGGGCTTCGACGACCCAGGTGATGTCGTTGCGGGCTTTCAGGGAGACGACGGCGGGGATGGTGTGGATCACGTCGCCGAGGGCTGACAGGCGGAGGACCAGGAGACGCGTCATCGGCGCATTTTTTCGAGGATCTCGGTGGTGGAGTGGTCTTTGGGGTCGCCGACGATCACGACCTGCCCGCCGTAGGCGCGGACGATCTCCGCCTCGGGGACGGAGTCGGCGGTGTAGTCGGTGCCTTTGCACTGGAAGTCGGGTTTGAGGGTCTGCAGGAGGTTTGCGGGGGACTTGTCGTCGAAAATGGTGACGTAGCTGACGCCTTTGATGGCGGCGATGATCTCGGCGCGCTCGCTGGCGGGCATCAGGGGGCGGTCGGGGCCCTTGAGCATGCGCACGGATGCGTCGCCGTTCACGCCGACGACGAGGACGTCCGCGACTTTGGCGGCGTCCTGGAGGTAGCGGACGTGGCCCACGTGGAGGACGTCGAAGACGCCGTTCGCCCAGGCGATGGATCTGCCGGCCGCGCGCTCTTGCTGGAGCGCCGCGGTGAGCTGGGGTGCGGTGAGGATGGGGGCGTTCATGGTTGGCTCTCGAATGTAGGGCGCGGCTTCAGCCCGCCTCCCGGACGGGGAGGGGGAAGCCACCCACCCACGCGGGGGGCGGGCTGAAGCCACGCCCTACATTACTCATTGAGCTCCTCGTCGCGCTCGATGGCGTGGCGGAGCTCTTCGTTCGAGACCGTGGCCGTTCCCATCTTCATCACCACCACCCCGCCCGCGTAGTTCGCGAGCTTGGCCGACTCGGCGAACGACGCGCCGGCGGCCAGGGCGAGGGTGAAGGTGGCGATGACGGTGTCGCCGGCGCCGGTGACGTCCGCGACCTGGTCGGTGCCGAAGACGGGGATGAGGAGCGGCTCGGGGACGTCGCGCTGGAGGAGGGCCATGCCGCGGCTGCCGCGGGTGATGAGCACGGCCTCGCAGTCGAGGCTTTGCTGGAGCGTGAGGGCCACCTCGCCGATCTTCGCTTCCTCGCCGTTCCACAGCGACGTCCCGGCCGCGGCCGCGGCTTCTTCCTCGTTCGGGGTGGCGGCGGTGACGCCGGGGTAGTCGAGGAGGTTGTAGCGCGAGTCGAGGGTCACGGGGCGGTTGCGGGCGTACTGGGTGAGCGTCGCGACGAGCTGCGGGCGGGCGGTGCCGTAGCCGTAGTCGCTGACGAGGGCGGCGTGACAGACGGAGATCTGGTCGCGCAGCACCGCGCTGAACTGCCGGACCTCGTCGTCGGTCATCTCGAAGCGATCTTCGATGTCGTACCGGACGATCTGCTGGCGGGTCGAGTGCGGCATGCCGCCGAGGATGCGGACCTTGGTCGGCGTCGCATAGCGGTCCGCGCGGAGGATGCCGCTGCAGTCGATCCCCTGGGCGTTCATGCTCGCCAGGAGCGCCTGGCCGGCGGCGTCGTTGCCCAGCACGGACACCGGGACGGGCAACCCGCCGAGGGAGAAGATGTTGTTGATGGCGTTGCCGGCGCCGCCCAGCAGGACGTCGTCCCGGTACTGCCGGAGGATGAGCACCGGCGCCTCGCGCGAGATGCGCTTGGGCGTCCCGTAAATGAAGCGGTCCGCTACGATGTCGCCGTAGACGACGATCAGCTTCCCCTTCATCGCTTCCGTGAGCTGGAGCAGGCGGGAGCGGGAAAACACGGGCGGAGTCTAACCGAACGATGAACGATGAGCGATGAACGATGAACCGCAAGCTCGTGGAAGGCGAAGACTTCTATTACGAGGGACCGTATCTGGTCTTCACGGAGAAGTTTCTCCGCGAGCGGGGGTACTGCTGTGAGTCGGGATGCCGGCACTGCCCGTACGGGTTCAGGCGGGATCGGCGATCGGACGTTCCGAGCGGAGATCCTTCGGAGGACGAAGGTCTGCCTGAATGAGCTCGACCTTCTCCGGCTCGGTCAGCACGGCTTCGACGTCGATGAGCAGGTAGACCTCTTCGCCGTGCGGGACGACGCCGATCAGCAGTTCGCCGCGGATGCCGCGCACGAGGGACGGCGGCGGGAGGAATGAGTCCATCGGCAGGGTCACGATGCGGCGCACCTCGTCGACCTTCAGGCCGATCACGCCGGCGCTGCTGTACGTGATGAGCACCAGCGGCTGTTCGGCGCGGTCGGAGCGGGGATAGAGACGCTCGCGCAGGTCGATGATCGGGATGACCTCGTTGCGCAGGACGATGATCCCCTCGACGAACGACGGCGCCGTGGGCACGGACGTCGAGCCGGTGTACTGCACGATCTGGCGCACGGCCATGATGTCGAGAACGAACGTCTCGGGGCCGACGCGGAAGGTGACCAGGCGGACTTCGGTGGCGATGGCCATTTACGCTCCGCCCGTCATGCACGCACCCTGAACTTGCGGACCTCGTCGTCGAAGCTGCGGATGGCGTCGTTGAGCAGCGTGATCGCGGCGCTCATGTCGCCCGCAGCGGAGCGGTTGTTGTCCGCGATGGAGCGCACCTGCTGCATCGTGGCGACGATCTTCTCACTCTCCGAGGCCTGGCTCGCGGCGACCTGGAAGATCTCGTGGATCATCTCGATCATCCGCTCGGCCGCGGCGGAGATCATCCCCGAGCCGGACTTCTGCTCGACCATCGCCTGGCGGACGTACTTCGTCACCTCGCGCATCTGCTCGACCGCTTTGAGGATGTGGTCGGAGCCCTGCGCCTGCTGGCGCGTCGCGGAGTTGATCTGGCCGACCATCGACTGCAGGCGGTCGACCGCGCGGGTGACGTTCTCGCTGCCTTTGGCCTGCTCGCGGGTCGCGCCGGCGATCTCCTTGCCCATGCTGGAGGCCTTGGCCGCGCTGACGAGGATGTTGTTGAGGGCCTTGCCCGCCTCGTGCGAGAGCTGCACGCCGGTCTGCACGAGACCGGAGCCGGAGGACATCGCCCGCAGCGCGTTCTCGACTTCCTCCTGCACGGAGCGGATCAGGTTCGCGATGTCGCGGGTCGAGGAGGCGGTGCGCTCCGAGAGGTCGCGGATCTCCGCGGCCACGACCGAGAAGCCCTTGCCGTACTCCCCTGCCTGCGCGGCGAGAATCGCGGCGTTGAGAGCGAGGAGGTTGGTCTGTTCGGCGACGTCCTCGATCACGTTGAGGATCTTGCCGATGGCCACCGAGCGCTCGCCGAGGCGGGAGACGACGGTGTTGGCCTCGATGACCGACTGGCGGATCTGCTCCATCCCTTCGATCGTCTCCCGGACGGCCTTCATGCCCGATTCGGCGGCGTCGGAGACGGCGATGGCCAGATCGTAGGAGCGGGCGGCGTTGGTCTCGACCTGGGCGATGGAGGCGGACATCTCGACCATCGAGGAGGAGGTGTCGGTGACGAAATTGGTGAGGTAGACGACGTTCTGGTCCACCTCATTGATGGACGAGACCATCTCGTGCGTCGAAGAGGCGGTGTCTTCCACGGAGGTGAAGAGCGTGTCCGTGTGGCGGCTGACCTCTTCCATCGAGGCCACCATCTCCAGCATGGAGGAGGACGTCTCCTCCGACGAGGCGGAGAGCGCCTCGACGTTGTCGGTGATCTTCCGGACGCCGTTGTTGAGCTGATCGATGGAGTTATAGGTCTCGTCGATGACGGCGCGCTGCTCGTCGACGCGGTCGATCACGAGCTGGGAGCGGGTCTCCACGGTCTCGACGACGCTCTTGAGCTGCGCCTGCGACTGCACGAGGCTCTTGACGGTGCGCTCGAGGTTCGCGGTCATGTCGTTGAACGCGCCGGCCAGGGTGCCGATCTCGTCGCCGGAGGTGATGCTGGCGCGCTGGGTGAGATCGCCCTTGGCGATCTGCCCTGCCGTCTCGACCAGGGCCAGGATGGGCTTGACGATGAGCCGGGACGCGAGCCAGGAGAGGACGCTGGCCGCGAGCAGGACGAGCAGGGTCGTCCCGGCGTTCCAGCGGATCAATGAGGCGATGGCGCGATCGGCCTGGCTCTCGTTCATCAGCAGGCGGAAGTAGCCCTTCGGCTTCGCCGCGGGGTTGCTCGCATCCGCCTCGTTCTCGAAGAACGGCTCGGTATAGACGTGCTGGTCCACGTTGATGACGCCGCCCTGCTCCCGTTCCAGTTTCCGCCCGGGAAGACCGACGGCCTGCCGGGCCGCGGTCGCGGCGAGGATCTTGCCGTTGGAGTCGAGGAACTCGGCGTACTCCACGGACGGGTTCTTCTTCAGGTCGTTGGCGATCTTCTTCAGATCGTCGGTGAGACCGAAGATGACGTAGTACCCGGCGGTGGACTTCACCGTTTCGGCGATCGCGGACCCCTGGGCGACGGTCATGTTGACCATGGCCCGGCTCACCAGCAGATACTGGAGGATGGCGAGGAGAAGCGCGATGACGACGGCCTGCAGAGCGAAGGCGGCCACGAACTTCGTCCGAAGCCCCGTCCGCGCACCCGTAGCGATTCTTTTAGCGACTGACATATGGACCGCGCGAATCATAGCCGTTCAGCGGTTCAGCGGCTATCATCCGCGACCATGCCGCTGATCCGCTGTCCAAAATGCGGGCAGGCCTACGACGTCCCGGGCGTGGTCGCCGTGAAGCTGCCGAGCTCCATCGCCACCTGTCACTGCGGCGAATGGCTATCGGGCAGCAAGGCAGCGCTGCTGGCGCGGCTGGTGGACGCGGACCAGATCCGCGAGCTCGATCTCAAGCCGTATCGCGTCGATCCGTCGGAGGAGCCGACGGCGGAAGTGGCCACGGAGGCGGAGCAGCCGCCCGCGGGTCCCCGCTCGGTGCGCGTGATCGCGCGGGGCTCGTATGACGCGATCAACACCGTCTTCACCATCCACGAGCACCCGCTCTGGATCGGCCGGAAGGCGTGTCACGTGGAGCTCGACGAGGCCGAGCTGTCGATCCGGCACTGCTCGATCTCGGTGCGCGGCGAGCAGCTCGTGGTGCGGGACGCGGACTCTCACATGGGGACGTTCCTGGACGGCCACCCGATCGAGGAGGCGGTGCTCGAAGACGGCGTGCACCTGCTGCGGGTGGGATCGGCCCTGGTGAGCGTGGAGCCGACGCAGCAGGTGGGATTGCCCGTGGAGCCGATCCCTCTGGACACGGCGGCGCTGACGGACGAATCCGAGCTGGCGGAGAAGGTGCGGGCGCAGCGCGCGGCCCAGGAGCCTTCGCGCGTCGTGCTCGTGTGCGTCGAGGGTCCTCTGGTCGGGCAGGAGTTCGAGATCCCGGAGACGGGGCTGGTCGTCGGCCGCGAGGGGCATGTGCGGGTCCCGGACGAGTTCCTCTCGCGCCGCCACTTCGAGCTGGTCCGCGAAAATGACGGCGCCGTCCGCGTCCGCGACCTCGGCAGCCGCAACGGCACGTTCCTCAACACGCTGCCCGCGCGGAACACGAAGGTGCATACCGGGGACGAGATCTCTGCGGGCCTGAACAAGTTCAAGGTGGAGCAGCGCGCCTGACGGAGTTCCTCGGAGTTCCTCGGTTCCTCGGAGCTCCTCGGGGGGGCCCGGTTCTCCGGCATCGTCTCTCTCCCCCCGAGGAACTCCGAGGAACTCCGAGGAACCCGAGGAACTCGTCGCAACGCTCCATCATTGGCCCTTGTGCCGCGATTTTTCGCGTGGCTATACTGCGTCCGTCCTCCACGAAACGAAGTGAGTCATGCACACGTTCGAGTCCGCCGCGACACGAATTCTCGCTCCTCTTTCCGAGCTGCTGCGCAGGCCTCTGCAACTCGTCGACAGCCACTCGTGTGAGCAGGGCCACTCGTTCGCCGTGCGCCTGCCGATGCCGCGGGTGTCGATCGTGGCGACGGACGGGCGTCCGTTCGGCGACGCCGAGCGCCGCCTGATCCACGAGATGTTCGACGTGCTGCGGCTCGTGGAGGAAAGCGAGGCGCGCTACGAGGAGCTCGAGCACCGCATGCTCAGCCTGCAGCGCGAGAACCTCGACCTGGTGGTGAAGAACCGCCTGCTGTCGGAAGTCTCGTCGCGGGACACGCTGACGGGGCTGTACAACCGCTGGTTCGTGATGGAGAAGATCGACAGCGAGCTGAATCGGTCGCTGCGCCACGGCTCGCCGATGTCGCTGCTGATGCTCGACGTCGACCACTTCAAGCGGATCAACGACACGTGGGGCCACTCGGCCGGCGATCAGGTGCTGCAGGGCATCGGCAAGCTGCTGCGGGAGTGCTGCCGCGTGTACGACGTGCCCGGGCGCTACGGCGGCGAGGAGTTCTGCATCGTGCTGCCGGAGACGAAGACGGGGAACACGACGGTGGTCGCCGAGCGCATCCGGCGCCGGCTGGAATCGACGGAGCTGCAGTGCGGCGACACGATCATTGCGGTCACGGCGTCCATCGGGATCGCGGGCATGGATGAGCCCGACGACGACGGCACGCTGAGCCCGGCAGGCTTGATCGAAAGGGCCGATCGCGCCCTGTACTCGGCGAAGAATCGTGGGCGAAATCGAGTGGAAATGTGGGATTCCGCGCTTCTCGACGCCGATGACGCCTCCGGCCACTAATAACGTGAGCCGGATCACGGTACACTTACCACCTTCGACCTAGATTCAGCGTCGAAATCGGTTAAATCAAAACGGGGGACAAATGCGCTTCAAATCTGCTTTGGCGTTTCTTCTGATCTTCATTGCCGGCACCGTGATGGCCGCGGACAAGCCGGTCCTCGCAGTCAACGACTTCAAGAACGAGACCTCCGCGGGCTGGTGGTACGGCGGCGCGGGCCGCGACCTGGCGGACATGCTCACGAACGAGCTCGCGGGCACCGGCAAGTTCAAGATGGTGGAGCGTGAGAAGCTCTCCGCCGTGCTCGACGAGCAGGACCTGGCCGACTCCGGCCGCGTCAACAAGAAGACGGGCGCGAAGATCGGGAAGCTCACCGGCGCGCAGTACATCGTGACGGGTGCGCTCTCGTCGTTCGAGACGGACGTCAAGGGCACCGACGGTGGCGTCAGCTTCCGCGGCATCAGCCTGGGCGGCAAGAAGGAAGACGCCTATCTCGCGATCGACCTCCGCGTCATCGACACGACCACGGGTGAGATCGAGTTCACGCGCACCGTCGAGGCGCGCGCGTCCAGCGGCGGCCTCCGCGTCGGCGTCTACCGCGGCGGCTTCGGCGGCAACCTCGGCAAGTACGAGAAGACCCCGACCGGCAAGGCGATCCGTGCGGTCATGATGGAGATCAGCGAGTACCTCTCCTGCGCGATGGTCGACCAGGGCGACTGCATGGCCGACTACAACGCCAAGGAAGGCGCCCGCCGCGAGAAGACCAAGAAGGCGATCAAACTGGACTAATCGACCGTTCGCAGTTGGCAGTCGACAGGAGCCGGTCCCTCGGGGGCCGGCTCTTTTTTTGTCCGTTCCGCACCCTCGACAAACGGCGGCAGCGGACTTACATTCATTTTTCCTGCCCCAAAATTGAAAGGAGCAATCCTCCATGAAGAGAAGTGACCGTCGCAACGACGGCCGGCAGCGCGTCTCCGGATACGCTGGTCCGGCCCTTCTCACGATTGCCGCCCTGCTGCTCGTCGCGCCGTTCCTGCAGGCTCAGTTGCATCCGATGCCGGGCTCGAAGAACGAGCCTCCGGTCCTCTGCACCGGCTGCAAGGGCACCAACTTCAACGGCCAGAAGAACGACGGCCTGAGGACGTATCCCTATTCGAGTCCGATCAGGAAATTCGTCGGCCGCTACGTCGATTCGACGAGCACCGCCAGCTTCCAGGGTGCCCTCGGCTTCCGCACGGCGCGAGCGCGCTACATTCGCACCGTCCGCGAGCAGCGCGGCAGCGCGCCTCCACGCATGTACATCGTGATCGGCAACGCGGTTGTCGGCTATGCGCTCGACCCGTTCTTCACTCAGATGTTGCCCGCCGGCATGCAAACGGTCCGGGCGTTCAAGACCGGCACGACGATTCGGGGCGTCGGGCGCAACCCGCCTGAAGACGCTCTCCTCGGCCACGGGTTCTTCTATCCCGAGGCGAAGTCCACGAAGTGGTTCATCCCGCTTCAGGATGACCAGGACAACATCGGCGGCGGGGCGCCGTTCGACTTCGATGACCGCGGCCACATCTACGGGGCCTACACCTTCATGGGATGGGGAGTCGTCCAGGACGATGGTCGCACCGATGGGCTCCACTTCCCGGCGCTCGTGCAGATGATCTCCCACGCTGGTGCTACGGGTCCGATCACCAAGAAAGACACCTCCGGCTTCTCCCCGGAAAGCGTCGTGGCCATGAAGGTCGGGGCGACGTATCACGCGGTCACCGCGTCGGCAAAGGACCGGGACGCGGTATGGGACGTCACGAATCCGGCATCGCCCAGGCTGCTCCTGACCCGGAGGTCGCCAAGCTTCGGCATCCGAAGGTTCGACCGCAATGAGGCGCGGAAACACGTTGCGATCATCACCGGCAACAGGCGCCTTCGCGTTTACGAGTACGGCGCGTTCGTGGGCGGCAACAACCCCGTGCCGGTCTATGAGAACACCGGCAGTTTCGTGGACGTCTCGTACGACGAGTCGGGCAACTTGTGGGCGGCCGAGCGGGAGAACAGGATCTGGAAGTTCACCCCCACGGCCCGCGGCTACACGCCCACGACGTACGCCCCGCACCCGGGCAAGTTCGATCACCTGGCCATGCACGTGGCCGCCGGACACATCTTCGTCCAGGGTAAGGACCACACCGGCGGGCTCGCATATGACGCCCGGCTCCTGAAAATCGAGCCCGCCGCGCCCCGCAACATCGACCTCGACGGGTTCTTCCGGAAGTACTACCACCGGTCGCCGATCAACCACGCGATGCCCGCGGGGAACACCAGCCCGGAAATCATGGGCGACGTGCAGATCGTCAAGTCCGGCGGCAAGACCTACCTCATGTACAGCACGATCGGCCTCGGCGACGTCTTCGAGATCGACGGCGGGGGGTAGGCGACTTCGAGTCGCCTATCCTCTGCCTGCACCGTCCGCAAACTAGACCCCTTGCCGACATTAGGTAGTGGTCCAGTTCAAACTGGACCACTACCCAAGATTACGGGTAGTGGTCTAGTTTGAAGGTCAAGTTGTAACAGGGAAGAACTTGCCGTTTTGATGGGACGGCATTAGCTTCGATACGAAGTGTCAGTCACCGACGCCATCGCCCTGATCGCGCTGCTCGTCAGCGTTTGGCAGCTTCACCTTGTGAAGGTGGCGATGGCGGGTCCGCAGCCTCTTCAAAAAAAAAGCTACTGAAATTTTTGGCACTCGCGTCGGTTGGCTGCTAGTTCACTTTTCGGAAGGTGGCGTTGACTACCGCCGCCGCTTAAAAAAAACCCTAAAGAATGTTTACATCATGGCCGAAAGAAGGCTCCATAGCGTTTCCGTCTACGCCGCCGAAGCCTGCTCGCCCCACATGTCCAGCGCGAGCATGTCACTCGCGGTCCAGACGTAGGTGGTGATCCCCGCGGCCATGGCCGGAGTCTTCCCGCCGAGCGAGCGATGCTTCCGGCAGAAGTTGTAGTAGACCATCGTGATCGCGATCATGTACGCGTGGTTCGTCAGCTTCTTCGAGAAGGCGTTCGTCAGCCGGGTGAACCGGCGATTCGACATGCGCAGCGTGAGGTTCCAGCGTTCCATGTAGGACGTGGAAGCGCGCTCCGCGTTCGGCTCACCGAAGGCAACGCGCTTCTCCACCTTCAGCATGCGTCCCGGTGAGTAGCGACTGGCAGCACTATTCGGACTCACGTCCGATCCCGGCTTACTGTTCGCGTACGTCTTCACGATCTCCGCGTGATCTACCTCGCCAGGACGGAAGACCTTGACCACCGCCTCAACGTAACTCGGCAGGCCATCGGAGTTGAGCTGAATGCGGTTCGTGATCCGCGACTTCAGATCCGCGATGATCGCATCCGCCGCGGCCTGACTGCGGTCACTCACGATCCAGGAGATCATCAGCTTCGAGTCGGCATCCAGCGCGGTCCACGTCCAGATCGAGCCGAAGCCTTCCTTGCCCTGAAGGTGCGCGGGGACGTTCTTCTGCTTCGAGTAGCAGAACGACCATACTTCGTCCGCTTGCACGCGGTATCAGCTTGAACTGATCGAACGGCTTGCTCGGAACAGCGGCGTCACCGTTGAGGAGTACGTCTACACGTCACTCCTCGGTGTCGAGTCGGCAGAGAGCCACGCGGAGATCGAGCGCGTCCTCCCCGGCTTCACCGAAGCGGTGCAGTTCCCCCGCGAGTGAGGACGCGAACTCGATGCACCAGCGCGGCCCACGTCTTCCCGTCTTCGTCCTGAGAGACGTCGAAGCGCGCGACCACCGGTGTGTGAACGCCCTTCACATCCAGACGTTCATCCCGAACCCGTACGGCAGCCAGGAAGGGACACTCATCACCTTCGCCAACGGGGACACGATCACCGTGGAGAACGGCTTTGACGAGATCGTCGACCTGATGATGGGAGACCGCGTTGCCGGTTGAGGGCTGGCGCGGTCGCTTGCGCCTCGCGGTCCAGCGCTCCGGCCTGACGCATGCCGAGGTAGCGCGCCGCGCCTCGATCGCGCCGGAGACGTTGAGCAGGATCATCAACGACCTCCACACGCACCCGCAGTTTGAGACGGTCGCCAAGATCGCCAGCGCCACGCGGGTTCGGGTTGGCTGGCTTTTGGAGGAACCCGTCCGAGGTATCGAATTGGACGAAAAGGAACGGGCCACGATCCGGGCGGCGGGCGTCATCCTTTTCGACGCGATGCGGCGCTGACGTTCGGCAGTATTCGGCGATGGTCGGCGCTGTTACAACCGGACGTTCAAACTAGACCACTACCCAACATTACGCCCCATTACCGCAACTTACGCTTGACTTTCGCCACGTTACCGCCCATATTGTGGGGTGTGAGGGCGGAATGAGATACCTGACGGAACGGCAGCGGGACATCCTGAACTTCATCCGGGAGTTCCAGAAGGAACGTGGAGTCGCGCCGACCCATCGCGAAATCTGCGACCACTTCGGATTCTCTTCCTACGGCACGGTGTACAAGCACCTGTCGCTCCTCGAGAAGAAGGGGCTCATCCGCCGCGACTGGAACCAGAAGCGGGGGGTGGAGCTGGTCGAGGAGAAGGAAGAGAAGAGGGAGCCCAAGCGCGACGAGCGCTCGAGCGCGCGCGAGCTCCCGCTGTTCGGCTACATCGCTGCCGGCCGTCCCCTCGACGTCGACGTATCCGACGAGACGATCACCGTCCCCGAGCACCTGACCACCCGCGGCGAGAACTACGTGCTGAAGGTCCGCGGCGACTCGATGGTCGATGACGGGATCCTCGACGGCGACCTGGTGATCATCGCCCGGCGGGAACGGGCGGACAACGGCGAGATGGTCGTCGCCAACGTCAACGGAGAGGTGACGCTCAAGCGCCTTTACCGGGAAGGGGAGCGGGTCCGCCTGCAGCCGGCGAACTCGATGATGCATCCGATCTACGCAGCTGCCCGGGACGTCGCGGTGCAGGGTGTGGTGGTCGGCCTCATGCGCAGATTCTGATGTGGTTTGTGTGTGTAGTGGAAAAGGTGAGGAAGCCATGGATCTCGTACTGAAACTCCGCGAAATCCGCCGCCTCCGCGGTCTGAGCCAGAAAGACGTGGCCAAGCTGTCGGGTGTGGGCGAGAAGACGATCAGCTCTTTCGAAACCGGCCAGCGCATCGGATCGCTGAAGCTGGCGCAGCTCAAGAAGATGCTCAGTGTGTACGGCATCAGCGAGGCCGAGTTCTTCGGCTGCTCGGTCGAGCGTCAGATCGCGCCCTGGGAGCTCGACGACGAAGAGAGCGCGACGCTGCGCCTCATGGACGATCTCCGCGGCCTGCCCAAGGCGGTGCAGAAAGCGATGCTCGGCAAGTTCCAGCTCATGCTGGAGACGGCCTCGGAAGTGAATACCACGGTGAGCACGATCCCGGACCGGCGTCCTTCCTACGTGAAGGAGCATCCGGAGTGGCACATGCTCACGTCGAGAAACTGACGGGCCGAAACCCAGCCAGGGACGGGCTGAAGCCCGTCCTACATTCGCGCGAGCGATGCGTCGAGCGTGGGGTGATCGAACCGGAAGCCCTCACGCTCGGCGCGGCGCGGAACCGCCCGCTGGCCGCCCAGCAGCACCTCCTCCGCCATCTGTCCGAATGCCGCGCGTAGCGCGAATCCCGGCGCGGGGAGAAATGCCGGGCGATGCAACGCCCGCCCGAGGGCGCGGCTGAAGTCGCGGTTGCGCACCGGCTGCGGCGCGGTCACGTTATAGACGCCGCGGGCGCTCCTGTTGTCGATCGCCCACTCGATGAAGCGCACGGCGTCATCGCGATCGATCCACGCCATCCACTGCTCCCCGCTTCCGACCGGGCCGCCCGCGCCGAGCTTGAACGGCAGCATCATCTTCTTCAGCGCTCCGCCGTCCGCCGCCAGCGCCACCCCGAAGCGCGGGATGACCAGACGCGCGAGCGGCTCCGCCTCTCGCGCGGCGGCTTCCCACTGGTCGACGAGCTCCGCGAGGAAGCCTCCGCCGCGGGTCCCGTGCTCGTCGAGCTCTTCGTCGCGGTCGAAGCCGTAGTAGCCGACCGCGGACGCGTTGACGAGCACCCGTTCGCGAGGCGGCGCGTTGCGCAGGGCCTGCACGATGGCGCCGGTGGCGTCGAGCCGGCTGGCGATCAGGCGCCGCTTCCGCTCGTCCGTCCATCGCCCTTCGCCGACGTTCTCGCCGGCGAGGTTCACGATCGCATCGGCGCTCGCGACTTCCTCCGACCACGCGCCTTGCGTACGGCCGTCCCAGGCCACGCCGCGCCCGGCCTGCACCCTGGCCGGATTGCGGCTGAGCACCGCCACGTCGTCCCCGCGCGCGACGAGCCGCCGCACGAGCGGCTCTCCGATGAACCCGCTACCGCCCGCAATCACGATTCGCATATAGCGATTAAAACACCACCGCCGGCCTTGCGGGCCGGCGGTGGCGTCAGATCAGGAGGAGGAGGTAGGAGATTGTTCTTTGCTGCGGGTCGTTCGTTCGTCGTTCGTTAGGTCGCTTCGTCGTTCACTAGTTCAGACGGAGCCACCATAGAAAGGTTTCGCGGAAAAGAGCGCCCGGGAACCGTTTACCGGTTCGTAACCGGGCTCCTCGGTTCCTCGGAGTTCCTCGGGTTCCTCGGAGGAGCCGGCCCACCCTCCCCCGAGGAACGCCGAGGAACTCCGAGGAACCCGAGGAACTCCTTACGATGCCGTTGCCGCGCGGCGGCGCCACTCCGACGCCGTCCGTGCGTCGCCCAGCACCTCGTACGTTTCGGCGGCCACCAGGTACGCGCGGCGCGACGGATTCCGCTGCGCCATCAGCGCGAAGACGGGATCGACCTGATCGTATTTCTTCTGTACGACCAGCACGACGCCGAGGCTCGAGTAGGCGGTCAGGTTGGCGGGAAACAGCTCGATCTCCCGGCGGAAGGCCTGCTCCGCTTCCGGAAGCCGGTTCGTCTTCGCGTAGAGATCTCCGAGGGCGAGCTCCAGATGCTCGACACGCATCTGCCGCGCCTGGACGTCGGCCCGGGTGCGCTCCAGGATCTGTACCGCCTCGCCCATGCGGCCCTGTGCCGCACGGATCTGCCCGAGCGTCACCATCGCGCGCGGCTTCGCGGCTTCGTCCACCATCGCGGCATTGACCTCCCGCTCGGCGGTGGCGAAATCGCCGCCCTGCAGCGCGATCCTGGCGAGGAACTGGTGCGCGCCGGCGGGATTGCGCTCCAGAGCGAGCTCCGCGTGCTTGCGCGCCTCGTCGAGCCGGTTCAGCTTCAGGTACAAACCGGTCATCGACAACGCGAACTCCGCCGCGGACGCCGGTGACGACTTCACGCCCTCGGCGTACGCACGAAGCGCTTCCTCGTCCTGCCCCATCTCTTCGTAGACGCTGGCGAGCTTCGCCCACGCATCCGTGAAGCGAGGATTCGACGCCAGCATCGCGCGCAGCGCCGCCACCGCCTCCTTGTGCCGCCCCTCGGCCGTCAGGCGGTTCGACTCCCGCAGCACGGTCAGGTCGCCGATGCGGTCCTTCGGATCGGGCAGCGGTCCCTCGGTGGTCTTCACCGAGCCCAGATATCCGAGCGCCTCGAGCTTCGCCGCTTCCTCGGGATCCACCGCGGCCGGAGCGGCCATCGCCGTGCCGTACTTCGACAACCGCTCGCGCATGGCGGCATACACGCGGCGCTGATCGCGCAGAACGTTCGTGCGCTCCGCGGGATCGGTGGAGAGGTCGTAAAGCTCGGGCTTCGGAGCCTCGATGTAGTGATGCGATCCGACCATCAGCGAGCGCAGCTCGCTCCATCCGAGGTGGATGCGTGGATAGAGGGTCTCGGCATAGAGCTGCCGTTCCGCGGCCAGCGCTTTCGGATCGAGGATGTTCACGCCCTTCCACGCCGGCAGCGGGTCCAGGCCCGCGGTGAAGGCGATCGTCGGCGCGATGTCCGTCAGCTCCACCGGCGCCGCGACGCGCTCGCCTTTGCGTGCCGACTCCGGCAGCTTGACGATCAGCGGGACCTGCAGGGCCTCGCGGTACAGGAACACGCCGTGCTCGTCTTCGCCGTGATCGCCGAGGCCTTCTCCGTGATCCGAGAGGAGGATGATCATCGAGCGGTCGTACAGGCCCTTGGCCTTGAGATGCTCCAGCAGCTTCCTGACGACGTCGTCCGATGCCGCGACCTCGGCGTCGTAAGGATCGGCGTTGCGGCTGCGGAACGGCTCCGGCGCCTCGTAAGGACCGTGCGGTTCGTAGATGTGGAAGAAGAGGAAGAACGGCTTGTCGTTTCGGCGGTCCAGCCAGGACTTCGCCACTTCGAGCGTAGTCGTTCCCGGCCGCTGCAGTCTGCCCAGCGCCACGTTGGCCTCGTTTGCGATCGCGTCGTCGTAGAAATCGAACGCGTCCGTCAGGCCCGTATTGCCCCGCATCACATACGAGGAGATCGCCGCCGCCGATTCATATCCTTCGGCGCGGAGCGAAGCGGTGATCGGAGGATGTTTGGCGGCATCGTAGCGATAGCCGACGTTGTTCCGCACGCCGTGGTCCGGCGGCAGCAGGCCGGTGAGCATGGAGACGTGCGAAGGGAGAGTGAGCGGCACGTTCGAGTACGCCCGCTCGAAGACGATCCCGTCGGCGGCGAGAGCAGCGATGGCAGGTGTCTGTCCATTCGCGTAACCGTAGACCGGCAGCCGGTCGGACCGCAGCGTATCGATCGAGATCAGGATGATCGGTGCACCGCGAAACGAACCGGCGGCAACCGGCTTCTCACGACCGCAACCCGCGGCGGCAAGCACGAAGACGATCAGCAGCGCGCGCGCGGAAAATCGAGAGCTCACGGTCATCGCGCAACAAGCGACGCGGACAGGTGATTTCGCGGCCCGGAAAGCTGAAGGCCCCGGCTTGCGCCGGGGCCTTCGAGTGTACTGCGTTGAACGACGACTGAAGCTTAGAAGCGGAGGCCGAGCGACACGCGGTAGGTGAACGGAAGCTGGTAGGAAGCAGCTCCGGTCGCCTCGCCGAACGTGGCGTTCTTCCGCCAGTGGTAACCACCGGCCACGCAAGTCGCCGTGGCGGTGCCCTGCGGGCACTCGCGCGGAGTCTCGGTGAACGGGTTGAACGCGTTGCCGCGCGAAGCGAAGGTCGTGACGCCGTTGCCCGGCGCAACCACGGCCTGCTCGTTGAACACGTTGAGAACCTCACCCTGCGCGAAGAAGCTCACCCGCGAGAGGGGCAGCGTCCAGTTGAGCGCCAGGTCGGTGGCCGTCAGGTCGTCCGCACGGAACGCATCGCGGTCCGTGAAGTAGTAGTTGACGGTCGACGGAGGCGTCGCGTAGCCGGGGTTGGTCACATACGCACGCGGGTCGAGGTTGGCGAAAGCGCCGTACGGAACACCAGAGTCGAAGCGCTCGAGAACGCTGACGTTCAGGTTGCCGAGGAAGCCGAGAGACTGGTCGTACGAAACCCACGCGCGAAGGCGATGGGTCTGGTCGTTCGGCAGGAAGCCGACCGGGTTGTTCTGCGCGAACGCCTTGTACTCGGTGTACGAGAACGGCGCCGAAGCGACCGGGCCGCTGCCCGCCGTCTCACCGATCTCGTTGCCACGGGCTTCCGAGTAGGTGTACGACGCGCCGATGTTCAGGCGGTTGAACAGGCGGTAGGCAGCCTGTCCCTGGAGGGCCTGGTAGGTGCGCTCGATGTCGTTGGTGTTGGTGGTGGTCTTGAAGTCGATGAACTCGCCGACGAGGACCGGGTTCTCGATCTGATCGTTCGGCTGCGTGGTGACGGTGTAGAAGTCGTTCCACTGACGATCGACGTAGTCGACGCGGACGAAGCCGTTGCGGCCGATCTGCGCACCGAGGCCGAGGGTGAACTCGTCGACGTTCGGCGACTTCAGCTGACCGTCGAAGCGGGTGTTGAAGCCCGGGATGGTGACGGCGAACAGGTGCGTCCGGTTCTGCGTGCCACCGATGCCGAGGTACCACTTGAAGAGCTCTTCCAGAACGCCGAAGGAGTCGAGACCGGAGCCAACGCCGCCGATCTGCGGACCATCGTAGTAATAGTAGTAGTAGCTCGGGTTACCGCCGCCAGCCGCTCCGCCGACGCCTTCCTGAATGCGGGAGACGTACTTGGAGTAGGTGGCGTTGGCGCGGAATCGGCCGTCGCCGAGGATGTCGAACGTCGCGCCGAGGCGCGGGCTGAGGGCGCTGTCGTCGGAGATCGTGTTCCCGGCGCTGTCGACGCCGTCATTGACGTCGTAGCGCAGACCGAGGTTGAAGCTCCAGCGGTTGTTGAAGTCCCACTTGTCGTTGACGTAGAACGAGTTGGTCTTGAAGTCCGACCCGTTCGAGAGCCGTTCGATCGGAACCCAGCGCAGAACGTCGCCGGCGCTGATGATCGGACGGAAGGTACCGTCAGCCTCGTACTCCGGCGCCGTCGCGTACACGTAGACGTCGAAGTTGCTGCCCGACTGGTAGTTGTTCGCGAAACGCGACTCGGCGAAGTTCTCGTAGCCCGCAACGATGTTGTGGGTGCCGACGCTCTTCGTGGCGAGGTAGTACGTGCCCTTCAGGTTCCAGGCTTCGTTCTCACGCGATTCGCTGCCGCAGGTTGCGCAGAAGATCGGAGCGCCCCAGGCGCCGCCGGCAACCGTGTAGTCGTACGCCCAGGTGCCGCGCGCGAGGTCGGCCGGGTCGTTGAAGTTGGTGGTGACGTGGTCGCCGCCGCTATCGACGAACTCGAGAGAGCGCGTCGAGTAACCGGCTTCCACGAGGAAGTTGTTGGTGATGATGCCGTTGTAGTGACCGGTCGTCATCTCACGCGGGAGATCGCGGCCGTTCACGTCGATGGTGTTCTCATCCCAGCAACCGAACGCGCAGTGCGGGGTCTGATTGACCTTGTACGACAGGTAGGAGCCGACGAGGGTGTGCTTCGGGGTGATCTGGCCCGTCAGCTTGGCCTCGTAGCGGTCGTCCTTCTGGATCGTGGCCTCGCGCGGAACCTGCGTCGGGCACGTCGGGCACGCATCCTGGAGCGCGCCGCCGTTGATGTAGAAGCCCGGGAGGCTGAGCTCCGCCTTGCGGCCGGCGCCGAAGAACCACAGACGGTCGCGGATGATGCGGCCGCCGAGGGTGGCTTCGTACGTCTCGTTGAGCGTGCTGTCCTGCTGCGCTTCACCGAAGTCCGTGGTTTCATCCCAGGACGGGTTGGTCAAGCTGTCGCGGAAGCTGCCCGAGAACTCGTTACCGCCGGACTTGGTGATCGCCGAAACGACACCGCCGGTGAAACGGCCGTACTCGGCGGAGATACCGCCGGTCATGACCGTCGTTTCCTGAATGGCGTCCTCGATGAACAGGTCATCGGTCTGGCCACGCAGGTTCTCGTTGGTCACGGCGCCGTTGATGACGTACAGCGTGTCGTAGGCGTAACCACCGCCGACGACCAGTGCGCCACCGGGACCGTTGTTCGTGACGCCCGGAGCGAGCGTGATCGACGCCTGAATCGTACGGCCGATCGGGAGCTCTTCGACGAGATCCGCCTGGATGTTCGTCTGGACTTCGGTCGTCTCGAGGACGGCCGGAGCGGCCGCCGTGACGGTGATCGACTCGGCGACCGTCGTCAGACGCAGAGTCGCGTCAGCGCGAGCGGTACCACCGAGAGTGACACGGGCCGGAACGGTCGCCGACTCCATGCTCTCCATGTTGAACTGGACCGTGTACTGGCCCGGGGGAAGCGCGGAGAAGTTGTAATTACCGTTGACGTCCGTCGTAGTGGTACGCGTTCCCTGCAACGCCGGAGACGAAATCGTCACCGTCGCGCCCGGAAGCGGTGCATTGTCGAACGTGACCGTACCCGTCAGGTTACCCAGCGTCTGGGCAAACAGCGGAGCGGCGACGATCAGCAATGCGGCGATTGCTAAAAAACATCGTTTACCGAACTGCATCCATCCTCCTTTTTGACTGAGACTGCACGAGAAAAAGTTGCGAGATCCTACAGCATTCGGCAGGCCGATGTGCCAACGTCGTAAGTTACTCATTTCACGTGACATTCGTCGGCGAGTGGCATTCCCCCCTTCAACGGTTTGTAGAAAGCGATCCGGTTTGCCGGAATCGCGTATGGGCGCTTGTCACGAACCGGTCACGGGGCTCACACCGCGCCGTGACGTCTGTGACTACCGCGTGGAGCCTGAGGCCACCTCGCGCGCACCCTGCTCGTCATTCATTGTACGCAGAACTTCCACGCCGAGACGGCGCGCCTCCGCGCCCGGGTTGTGCTCGATTGCATCGCCGACGAGCTTGCGTGCTTCATCCCGGCGTCCCTGGGCCCCGACCACCAGGGCGAGATTCGCCCAGGCGTGCAGATTCGCTGGAAATGCAGTGGTTTCCCGGCGGAATGCCGCCTCCGCGTCCACGGCCCGGCCCGCCTGGAGCAGCGCTTCGCCGCGACGGAATTCAAGATCTCGAATCGGCGGCAGATGCCGGCGCTGCACGACCTCGCTTGCGCGATTCAGCATTGCGAGCTCTTCCGCGGGCTGTCCCTGCTTCCTGCGAATTTCCGACAGGAGCATGAGGGCCTGAATGCGATCGGGCTCCTTCGATAGGCTCGCGTTCGCCTCTTTCTCGGCGGTCGCGAGGTCTTTTGCCGCAATGGCGATCATTGCGAGCGTCTCGTGCACGAACGCTCCGCCGGATTTCTGTGCGAGCAACGCATGCTCGCGCGCCTCACCGTAACGCTTCATCTCCATGAGCAGGTCGGCGATCGCGAGCGCGACCTGCGCGTTACCCGGCGTCTGGTTCATCTGCGTCCGCAACGCCTGTAATGCCTGCTCGTGGCGGCCGAGCTTGCGGTACGACTGCGCGAGCAGACCCCACCCGCTGGTGAAATCGGGGTTGTCGCGCATCAGCGCTTCCATCGCGGAAGCCGCCTGCGCGTAGCGCCCGACACGGAAGTGATCGGTGGCCGAGGCGAACACGTCGAGCACGTCCAGCTTGTCCTTCGGATCCGCGAGGCTGCCCGTCGAAGACGAGCTCGAGCCGACATAGCCGAGGGCCATGAGCTTCTTCTCGTCCTCGGGGTCCGCGACCTTCGGTTCGGCGAACGGATGCGCGGCTTCAATGCCTCGTAACTGCTCGCGGAAGGCCGCCACTTCGCGGCGATTGTCGCCGGCGACGTTGGTCTTCTCCGCGGGATCGCTCTGATGGCGATAGAGCTCCACGCGCGGCGCGTCGATGTAATGCAGGTCGGACGCGACGAACGACTTCAGCTCGTGCCAGCCGTACTGCAGCCGCGGGTAATAGCTCTCGCTGTAAACAGGGCGGGCAGCCGGCGCATCCGTGGCCAGAAGACTCACACCCTTTGGCGCGTTCGGGAGGCCCGTGACTTCCGCGATCGTCGGCAGCACGTCGGTCAGGCCGACATTCCGCGCGACCGTCTCCCCTTTGCGCTGCTGATTGGGCAGCTTCACGAGCAGCGGGACGTGGATCGACTCGCGATACACGAAAATCCCGTGCTCTTTCTCCCCGTGCTCGCCGAGCCCTTCGCCGTGATCGGAGAGGATCACGATCAGGGAGGAGTCATAGAGACCGCGCCGTTTCAGGTCTTCGAGAAAGCGTCCGACGATCGCGTCGGCATAAGCGATCTCGCCGTCATACGGATCGCGGTTCGCGGCGAATTCGGCCGGCGGCGCATAAGGGCTGTGCGGCTCGTAGAGGTGCAGGAACCCGAATACGCGCGCGCTCTTCGTCGATTCGAGCCATTGCGCGAGCGCCTGCCGCGACAATTCGCCGTCGCGCTGCCACGACGTCGCCGACTCGAGCGGCGAATGGGTCATGTAATCGTCGTAGAAATCGAATCCCGACGCGATGCCGGTGTCTTTCCTCAGGACGAACGAGGACACGGAGCCGCCGGTCTCATAGCCGTTCGCTTTGAGCAGGCCGGCAACGGTCGGCTTCGCCGCGTCGAGCGTATAGCCGAGGTTGTTGCGCACGCCGTGCTCGTAGGGAAGCGTTCCGGTGAACAGCGACGCGTGCGACGGCAGCGTCAGCGGCACCTGCGAATACGCGTGCTGGAAAAGGATCGCGTCGCGGCGGAATGCATCCAGCGCGGGCGTGGATCCTCTGGTGTAGCCATAGGCCGGAAGATGGTCGGCGCGGAGCGTGTCGATGGAGATGACGAACACCGGCACGTCCGAGGCTTGCGCGGTCTCCTTCTTCCCCCCGCACGACGCGACGAACGACGCCAACAGCAGGACCAGCAGGATGCGCTTCAATGTCATGGGGTCAGCCGTTCCGCCGCAGCGTGCGGCGCGTCTCGTCGATCAATGCGCGGCTGGACGGCTCGGGGTTCGCGCGGAGCATGAGGTCGAACGTGCGATTCGCGTCGGTCTCTCGCCCGGTGAGCGTCTGCAGGACCGCGAGGCGCACGTACGCCTCGCGATTCTTCGGATAAAGCCGGATCTCCTGCGCGAACGCCTGCTCCGCGTCCTGGACGCGATTGAGCCGCGCCACCGCATCCGCGCGTGCGAACCAGAAATTCGGCGGCACTTTCTCGCCGCTCGCCGACGTCCGCCGCTCGACTTCGTCCAGCAGTTGCAAGGCCTCGGGGATTCGCCGCGCCGCAATGCGCACCTGCGCGATCAGCACCGCCGCGTCGTTCCGCTTCTCCTCATCGTTCAGCAGCGCTGAGCCTTCCCGCTCCGCCGACGCGAAATCGCGTTTCGCGAAATACGCCTGGGCGATGGCCATCCGCGCGGCGGCCGGATGCGCCTTCAGCGCGAGCTCCGCGTGTTTGATCGACTCGTCGAAGCGGCCGGTGCGCAGATAGAGCTCGGCCATCGACAACGCGGTGCCCGGCGCGAGCATCGGCGCCACGGTCATCGTCTTCTTGTAGGCTTCGAGCGCCTCGTCCGAGCGTCCCATGGTCTGGAGCGTTTTCGCCAGCAGCGTCCAGGCGTCCGAATACGACTCGTTGCGCGCGACCACGTCCCGCAGGACCGCCACCGCCTCGGCGTAGCGCGCCTGCCCGATCAGCGTATTCGCTTCGCTGATGCGCTCGAGATCCTGGATGCCGTCCTTCGGGTCCGGCAGTTTCGCGCCGGCAGCGGCGGTGCTCGTCGAGCCGAGGTAGCCGAGCGCGGCGAGCTTGGCCGCCTCCTCCGGGTCGACCTGCGAAGGCGCCGTCAGCGTGCGGTCGTGCGTCTGGGCTTCCGCGCGCATCGACGCATAGACGCGGCGATTGTCCGTGAGGACGTTCTGCTTTTCCCGCGGGTCTTTCGCGATGTCGTACAGCTCCGGGCGCGGCGCGTCGATGTAGTGATGCGTCGCGTCGACGAGCGACGCGAGATCGCTCCAGCCGAGGTGGATGCGCGGGTACATCGTCTCGCTGAAGACGCGGCGGCCCGCGGGCACGTCGCCATCCGCGATCGCGACCAGCGACTTGCCTTTCACCGCGGGCGGCACGTCCACACCCGCGATGCCGGCGACGGTGGGAAGAATGTCCGTCAACTGCACCGGCGCCGCGACGCGCTTCCCGCTCTTCTCATTGCCCGGCAACTTCAGCACGAGCGGGACGTGGATGGCCTCGCGATAGAGGAAGATCCCGTGCTGCGCCTCGCCGTGATCGCCCAGGCCTTCGCCATGATCGGAGAGAAGGATGATCGTCGCGCGGTCGTACAGTCCGCTCGCCTTCAGCCCGGCGATGAGCTCTCCGACATACGCGTCCGACGCGGCGATCTCGCCGTCGTACGGATTCGCCGCGTACCTGGACCGGAACGGCTCGGGCGCCGCGTACGGTGCGTGCGGCTCGAAGAGGTGGACCATGTAGAAGAACGGCTGCTCGCCGCGCGACTGAATCCAGCGCAGCGCGGCCGCCACCGTCTCCTTGCCGGAGCGCTGCACGTCGCCCATGGTCGCCGTCGTGCTGTCCGCCCCGCGATCCATCCGGTCGTCGTACTCGTCGAACGCCGCCGCGAGACCGGTCGCGCCGCGCAGGACGTAGGCCGAGACGGCGGCTCCGCTCGCGTAACCCTTCGGCTTCAGCAACGCCGGGATGGTCGGATGGGCGGCGCTGTCGAAGCGATAGCCCAGGTTGTTGCGCACGCCCGCGGCGGCCGGGAGCAGGCCGGTGAGCATCGTCACGTGAGACGGGAAGGTCAGGGGCACGTGCGAGTAGGCGTTGTCGAAGACGATCGCGTCCTGCGCCAGGGCGTCGATGTGCGGGGTCTCCACGCCTTTCGCGCCGTAGATCGGCAGATGGTCGGCCCGCAGCGTGTCGATGGAGATGAGGATGACCGGGCCCGCACCGCTCCCGCCGCCGGGCAGAGCCCGCTCCTTGCCGCACGATGCGGACAGGATGGAGGCCAGCACGAGGAGAACGAGCGCGGAAATGCGGCGAGCCCGAGAAGGCATTCGGGTGATGCGCAACAGCCGGGCGGGAGCGCGCATTTCGACCGGCGCGCGCGATATCATCGCCGTCCCTTTGCCTTTGCCATGAAAGAAGAACTCGCAACGCGTTACGAGCCGTCCGCCTTCGAGCAGCGCATCTACGCCTCCTGGGAAGCCGGCGGCTACTTCACACCGGACCTCGATCCCGAGCGCCCCAAGTTCTCGATCGTGATTCCCCCGCCGAACGTCACCGGCCGCCTGCACATCGGCCACGCGCTCGTGAACACGCTGCAGGACATCATCGCCCGCTGGAAGCGGATGTCCGGCTTCAACACGCTCTGGGTGCCCGGCACCGACCACGCCGGCATCGCCACGCAGATGGTGGTGGAGCGCAAGCTCGCCGAGCAGGGCATCTCGCGCTTCGACCTCGGCCGCGACAAGTTCGTGGAGAAGATCTGGGAGTGGAAGGAGCAGCACTCCACCGAGATCAAGGACCAGCTCACCCGCCTCGGCGCCTCGGCCGACTGGACGCGCGAGCGCTTCACCCTGGATGAAGGGCTGTCCCGCGCGGTCCGGCACGTCTTCGTGAAGCTCTACGAGGACGGCCTCATCTACCGCGGCATCGCCATGGTCAACTGGTGTCCGCGCTGCCGCACCGCCATCTCCGACATCGAGGTGGAGTTCCGCGAGCGCAACGCCAGCCTCTGGTTCGTCGACTACGACGTGACGCTCGACGAGGCGCAGGCCGGCGGCCGCAAGCTGACCATCGCCACGACCCGCCCGGAGACGATGCTCGGCGACACCGCGGTGGCCGTGCACCCCGACGACGAGCGCTACAAGGACCTCATCGGCCAGTACGCGATCCTCCCGATCGTCAACCGCCGCATCCCCATCATCGCCGACCCGATCCTCGTCGATCCCGCGTTCGGCACCGGCGTCGTCAAGGTGACGCCGTCCCACGACAAGAACGACTACGAGACCGGCAAGCGCCACGACCTCCCGCAACTGCAGGTCATCGGCGAAGACGGCCGGATGACCGACGCCGCGGGCGCGGAGTTCGCGGGGCTCGATCGCTTCGAGGCGCGGAAGAAGGTCGTCGAGATGCTCCGCGAGTCCGGACAGCTCGCGAAGGTCGAGAGCCACACCAACAACGTCGGCGTGCACGGCAAGTGCGACACCGACATCGAGCCGATGGTGTCGCGGCAGTGGTTCGTGAAGATCGAGCCGCTGGCGACGCCGGCCATCGAGGCCGTGCGCAGCGGCGCCGTGCAGATCATCCCGCAGACGTGGGAGGCGACGTACTTCAACTGGATGGAGAACATCCACGACTGGACGATCTCCCGCCAGCTCTGGTGGGGGCACCGGATCCCCGCGTTCCACTGCCCGAACGGCCACATGGCCGTGTCCGTCGAGGACCTGACGGCGTGCCCAGAGTGCGGCGCGCCGGTGACGCAGGAGACCGACGTGCTGGACACGTGGTTCTCCTCCGGGCTCTGGCCGTTCTCGACGATGGGCTGGCCGGACGACACGCCCGACGTGCGCATCTTCTATCCGACCGACACGCTCATCACCGGCTTCGACATCCTCTTCTTCTGGGTGGCGCGCATGATCATGTTCGGTCTGCGGTTCACCGGGAAGGCGCCATTCAGCCAGGTGTATCTGAACGGCCTCGTCCGCGACGAGCAGGGCCAGAAGATGTCGAAGACGAAGGGCAACGTCATCGACCCGCTCGACGTCGTGAACGACGTGGGCGCGGACGCCCTGCGCTTCACGCTCGCCATCTCCACGACCGGCCGCGACATCCCCCTGGGCAAGTCGCGCATCGCCGGCTACTCCGCGTTCGTGAACAAGATCTGGAACGCGTCGCGCTTCGCCATGATGCACATCGACGCGGAGCTGAGGGACGCCGGCCCCATCGAGCGGGAGAACCTGCGCACCGTCGAGCGCTGGATCCTCTCGCGGCTGAACAGCGCGACCGCCGAGGTGAACCGGCAGCTCTCGATCTTCCGTTTCGATGAAGCCGCGGGCGCGCTGTACAAGTTCTTCTGGCACGAGTTCTGTGACTGGTACATCGAGATGGCGAAGCCGGTGTTGCTCGGCCGCCACGGCTCCGACCAGGACCGGGCTCTCGCGAAAAGAGTGCTCCTCGAAGTCCTCGACCGGTCGCTCCGCCTGCTCCATCCGTTCATGCCGTTCGTGACCGAAGAGATCTGGCAGAAGCTCGGCGGCGTGGAGCCGTCGATCATGATCGCTCCGTATCCCGTGCCCGAGGAAGTGCTCGAGGACCCGGACGCGGAACGGCTGGTAAACGCCGTCAAGGCCATCATCACCACGGTCCGGAACGTGCGCGCGGAGCGCGGCTTCACGCCGAAGGACCGCTTCAAGCTCTACATCCGCGGCAACGACGACCGCGACTCGAACTTCTTCCGCGACTACGCCTATCTGCTGATCGAGCTCGCGCGGCTGACCGAGGTGTCGGTGGAGGGAGAAGCGCCCGAGGGGGCGCATCACGACGTCGTGGAAGGCTTCCACATCGCCGTCGAGTTCCCCGAGAAAGTCGTCACCCAGGAGCAGCTCGACCGCGTCAAACGCGAGATCGAAAAGGCCGTGAAGGAGCTCGAGTCCCTCGACGCCAAGCTCGCGAACGAGCAGTTCACCAGGAACGCCCCGGCCAACATCGTTGCCGGTGCGCAGGCGCGCCAGACGGAGTTGCGCGCTAGACTGGAGAAGCTCCAGCAGAACCAGTGATCGACACCCGTATCGTTTCGCGACTCCGCACGATCGAAAGCCTCGCGGTCATCCCGCGCGTGGCGTCGACGAACCTCATTGCCCGGCGCATCGTCACGGAGTGCATCGAGAACGAGCTGTCCCTGCCGCAGGCGATGATCATCGCCGGCGAGCAGTTCGCGGGACGGGGACGCAACGACCGGAGCTGGTCCTCGCCCGCGGGCAAAGGGATCTACGCCACGACCCTGCTCTCGCGGCCCGTGCGGGAGCTGCCGCTCTTCCCGCTCGCCATTGCGAACATCGTGGCCACGTACCTGCGCGACACCTTCGCCATCGACGCGCGGATCAAATGGCCGAACGACGTGCTCGTGAACGGCCGCAAGATCGCCGGCATCCTCATCGAGGCGCGCGTGCAGGACGAGCGCGTGTTCCTGCTCATCGGGACGGGCGTGAACGTCGAGCCGGTGAAGGACGACGCGCGCCCCAACGCCATCGCCATCAGCGAAGTCTCCCCGCGGAACTTCGGCGGCATCGAGACCGCGATCACCGCGTTCGTCGAGCACATGGACGAAAAGCTCTCCCACCCCCTCGACCGCGAGGACGTGCTCGCGCAATGGCGCGCGCTGTCCGTGCACAAGCCGGGCGACCGCATCCACTGCGTGCTCGCCGAGCGCACGGTCGACGGCACCTGGGTGGGCATCGACGAGCAGGGCCGCGCGCTGCTGACGACCGCCGAAGGCACGGTCGCGGTGTCGGCGGGCGACCTGTTTCTCGCGTGATGGTCTGGCTGCGCTGCCCCCACGACCCTGTCCTCCCGAGCGTGAAACGGCGATGCGCCGGTGAGGATGAAATGACACTGCCTCTGCGCCGGAGGCGCGACAGAAGGTAGCCGGTGGCAAGCGCGGAGCGCGCAGCCACCGGACCACGTTCGCCCCCTTTTCGGCCCCGAAGGGGTCGCAGAAGGTGCTCTGGCGCCCCTCCGGGGCGCGCAATCTTTTCGCGATCCTACCCGGTGGCTGCGCCGCTTCGCGGCTTGCCACCGGCTACCTTCTTGTGGTCCCTCCGGGACAGGTG
>DASUSN010000059.1:0-16490 GCA_036375075.1 Thermoanaerobaculia bacterium
CGTCCCCGCCGCCCGCGCGCTCGGGAGAACGGAGCCTCTCGCCCCATTGCACGCTCCCCCGCCCGCCCGAGTGGCGGCGCGGGACGCCGCCACGACAGCCGGCGGGGACGCCGGCGCTCCCCCGCGGCGGCGCAAGACCGCGTTCCGGTCACGGGAAAACCCTTTACACTGTCCCTACACAACCAGGAGGACACCCATGCCCACGACCAGCTACACCGTCGTCGACGGAGACACGTTCGCCATCATCGCCACGAAGAAGTACAAAGACGCCGCGCTGGCCAGGCCCGTGGCGCGCTTCAACGGCTTCACCGACAACCACAACCTCGTGAGTGGGACCGCGCTGCGCCTTCCGGAGAAGCCCGTCCTGCTCCCGACGCCGCACGGCTTCGATGAGCTCATCGCGACCTTCGGCGACATCCGGAAGTTCGTCAACAAAGAAGGGCAGATCAACGCCGCGAAGTGGGAGCCCTTGATCCTGGCCACCGTGATCCTCCCCTTCCCCGTCAAGCTCGGCTTCCCGCCGTCCACCATGCTCACGCGCTTCCGCTGCCACAAGCTCCTCGTGCCGGCGTTCAAGAGCGTGTTCAACGAGATCGCCGCGCAGGGGCTGCAGGCGTCGATCAAGACCTACGACGGCTGCTACAACTACCGGATGAAGCGCCTCAGCGGGACGTGGTCCACGCATTCGTGGGGCATCGGCATCGACCTCAACGCGTCCACCAACCCGCAGGGCGGCAAGGTGAAGGGCGACATGGACCCCGCCGTCGTGGCCATCTTCCGCGCGCACGGCTTCCAGTGGGGCGGCGACTTCAAAGGAAAGTCGTACGACCCGATGCACTTCCAGTTCTGCACGGGGTACTGAGCTTCAGGGCGCAGGGGGCAGGGCGCGGGGGGCAGGAGAGGATGGCTTGACCGTTCTCCTGTCCCCTGTGCCCTGTCCCCTGCGCCCTGCCTCACACGAAGATCCGCATCTCCTTCAGCTCGCGAAGGCGGTCGCGAATCTCGGCCGCCTTCTCGAAGTCCAGGTTCTTCGCCGCTTCCTTCATCTCCTTCGACAGCCGGCTGATGGCCTTGTCCAGGTCCTCCCCTTCGCCGAGGTCCAGCTTCGACTTCTGGCCCGGCAGCGGGATGTCCAGGTAGTCGAGGTTGGCCATCTTCACCAGGTCCGAGTCGATGGACTTGATGATCTGCGCCGGCTCGATGCCGTGCTCCTCGTTGTACTTCCGCTGCACCTCGCGCCGGCGGCTGGTCTCGTCGATCGCGAACCGCAGCGAGTCCGTGATCCGGTCGGCGTACAGGAACGCCGTCCCGTTCAGGTTGCGCGCCGCGCGGCCGATGGTCTGCGTGAGCGACGTCTGCGAGCGGAGGAAGCCTTCCTTGTCCGCGTCCAGGATGGCCACGGCCGAGCACTCCGGCACGTCCAGGCCCTCGCGCAGGAGGTTGATGCCGATCAGCACGTCGAACACGCCCATGCGGAAGTCGCGCAGGATGGCGATGCGCTCCATGGTCTCGACGTCGGAGTGGAGGTAGTTCACCTTGATCCCCAGCTCCATCAGATACCGCGTCAGGTCCTCGGCCATCCGCTTGGTCAGCGTCGTCACCATGACCCGCTCGCTGCGCGCCGTGCGCTCGCGGATCACGCCGATCAGGTCGTCCACCTGCCCCTTCACCGGCCGAATCACGATCTCCGGATCCAGCAGCCCCGTCGGACGGATGACCTGCTCGACGAACAGCCCGCCCGTCTTCTCCAGCTCGTAGGGCCCGGGCGTGGCCGAGACGTAGAGGATCTGGCTGAGCTTCCCCTCGAACTCGTCGAACGACAGCGGGCGGTTGTCGATCGCGCTCGGCAGACGGAAGCCGTAGTCCACCAGCGTCACCTTCCGCGCGCGGTCGCCGCCCCACATCGCCCGCACCTGGGGGATGGTCTGGTGCGACTCGTCCACCACGAGGAGGAAGTCGTCCGGGAAATAGTCGATGAGCGTCGGCGGCGGCTCCCCTTTCGAGCGGCCGCTGAGGTGGCGCGAGTAGTTCTCGATCCCGTTGCAGTAGCCGAGCTCCGCGATCATCTCCAGGTCGAACATCGTCCGCTGCGACAGGCGCTGGGCCTCGAGCAGCCGGTCGTTCGCACGCAGCTCCGCCACGCGCTCGTCGAGCTCGATGCGGATGTTCTCCATCGCCTGCAGCAGCCGCTCCCGCGGCGTCACGTAGTGCGTCCTCGGGTACACCGCCAGCCGGTCGTACGTCCGCCCCGAGGTCTTGCCCGTGATCGGATCGATGCGCGTCATCTTGTCGATCTCGTCGCCGAAGAACTCGATCCGCACCGCGTCGTCCTCGTACGCCGGCCAGAGCTCGAGGACGTCCCCCCGCACCCGGAAATTGCCGCGGGCCAGGTCGTACGGCGTGCGCTCGTACTGCATCTCCGTCAGCTTGCGGAGATAGTCCGTCATCGGCTTCTCTTTGCCCCGCTCGAAGAACAGCAGCATGCCGTAGTACAGCTCCGGGTCGCCGATGCCGTAGATGCAGGAGACCGAGGCGACGATGATCACGTCGCGGCGCTCGAAGAGGGCCTTCGTAGCCGCGAGCCGCAGCTTGTCGATCTCGTCGTTCTTCGTCATCTCCTTCTCGATGTACAGGTCCGTCTGCGGGATGTACGCCTCGGGCTGGTAATAGTCGTAGTAGGAGACGAAGTACTCGACCCGGTTCTCCGGGAAGAAGTTCTTGAACTCCTGGTAGAGCTGCGCCGCCAGGATCTTGTTGTGACTCAGCACCAGCGTGGGCCGGTTCACCCGCTCGATGACCTTGGCCACGGTAAACGTCTTCCCCGACCCCGTGACGCCGAGAAGCACCTGATGCGGATCGCCGCGCTCGATACCGCTCGCGAGCTGCTCGATCGCCTGCGGCTGATCGCCCTGCGGCTGAAAAGGAGAGAGGAGCTTGAACCCGGACATGGACTGGGTAGTGTATCAACGGGGGGCGGGGGTCTACGGGGGGTGGAGGGGGATGACGGTTGTGGAGAAGCGGAGGCATCGATGCCGCAGGCTACTCCGCGAGGTGCTGGCGAGCACGCGTTGGCGTCAGCGGTGAAGCACTGGGGCGGGAATTGCGGAGTCGGCGGCAGGAGGCTGGAGTGATGCAGCTCCTGTGCAATCCGGCTGAACGGCCTCGATCTGCACATCCGTGACCTTCAACGTATGGGTGGTCTCCTGCTCAGTAACGCTCCCGCCAACGTTGCAGCCACCAGGATTCTGAACCTCCGTGCAGTAGGGCTCCTGCGTGTTCGGATCGACTTTGATCCGGCAGGTGTAGCCGTTCACGCGGTCGTAATTGCAAGTCGCAAAGCCATCGCATATGCCGCAGAGCGCGAATGCGGGAGCTGCGGCGAACAGCAGGAGGAGGGAGAACGCTAATTTTCTGATCATCGAACGGTTCCTTCTTTCTTCGTGCTCGCCAGCACTTCGCGTGCAGCCTAGTTCCGCGTCATGCGGACGGTGACACGCGTGATTCCTGTTTTGAGATCGACCGACACCGGGGCATGGCCGGTGCCACTCTCGACGATGAGCTCCGCCTCGGCCTGCCGCTCGTATGGCCACAGCTCATAGTGCCCCGGCAGCAGGCCGTTCCATTGCGCCATGCCCGCCGCGTCTGTTTTGAGGGGAACGGCAGCGAACGGCAAGAGCTCACCATCCATGCGCATGACAAACGAAATCCCGGTCGCCGGCGTGCCGTCGTCGAACATCGCTCGCACCTCCAGGGAAGACGCTCCACGCGTATGCCGGATCGTCGGCGACTCCATGTCGCGTACCACGCTGATCCCGCCCTCGGCAGGGAGGAGGACCAGGACGGCGCCTTTCGCGGGCATCGGCAGGACGGCCCTTCCGTGTTCGTCCGCCATCGTGCGCGAAACGAGACGCCCGGCGTCGAAGCAAAGCAGCGCAGCGTCGCCAAGCGGTGAACCGCGATCGTCAACCACGGTGAACTGGCGAACGTCGTTGCACGTCGCCACGACCACGACGTCGTTTGAGCTTCGCACTCGTTGTGATTCGACGGCGAGGCATCCCGGAGCAATGACGTGCAGCGTCGCCGCATCGTTCGAGACTCCGCTGAACTCGAAGCGGCCGTCCGCGCTGCTCCTGGTGCGCACGCTGCGATTCGTCCCATCGGGCTGCCTCGCGGAGAGCGACAGAAGTGCCTCGCGCGGGCGGCCTGTCTCATCGACGACCCTTCCGCGAATCACCCCGGACGGAATGTCGATCGTGAACGCGTTTGCATCCGCGGCGAGCGTGAAGTCCGCCATGTACGACGTGCGCAGCGCGCCCCCCGAAACGACGGCTCGCAATTCCCCTGATGCCCACGCGGAACCGGCAAAGACACCGTTTGTCACCGCCGCCGGCGGCGAAGTCCATTCGCCGTTGTTGCTCTCGAACAGGACCGTGCCGTCGAACGGACGGCCGCCGTGAAGAAAACGGCCGGTCACCTGTCGCGCGCGAATCGGAATGGAGATCGTCCGCTCGTCTCCCGCCGCGACGCCAACATGCGCGACGGCGCGTTCGAGAGGTCCCGCGCCCGCCGCCACGACGACGTACATCCCACGCGTGAGCTCGTCGAAGACGACCGGAGCCCCGGCACGCTTCTGGCGCTCGGTTCTGATCGGAAGAACGCTTTCATCGGCGGAGCGAAGGCCGATGGTGATCGCCACCGGCTCGGATGCGTCGACGTTCACGACGATCCGCGCGGTGGCTCCGGCGACCGGCACGATGTGACACGCGACGATCAATCCGAAACCCCACCACGATCGAAGCATGATCGGCAGATGATAGCGGATCGAAACGTTCCTGGCGGAAGGGACGAATCGTCGACCCAGCGGAATTGTGCGCAGACTCGCGACCAATGCCGAAATGTTTCGCATTTCGCCGTGAGTGTTCCACGGAAAAAACGTGTCACGAGGGCACTTAAAAGCGAGCGCGGAGCGCGTTAGTCGAGATCACGATGATCAAGGAAGCGGCCGCGGAGGACTGGACTGAACGCAACGTACTGTGCGGCGGGCTCACTCCGTCCCCGCTTTGCTCTACCGAGGAGCTCCTTGTCCCGCTGACCGTGCGTCGTCGCGTTGGAGTCAGGTCGCGTGCGTCTCCAGAAAAACTGCAACGGCCGCCTTGCTGACGCGTCCCTCGGCCACACCGATCACGAGGCCGTAGAACGGATCCTCGTCCGCATCCACTTCGACGCCGTTCATTTCGAGAAAGGTCAACGCTGCCGCGACGGCGGTTCGCTTGTTCCCATCCACGAACGGATGATTCCGGCAGATACCGTGGAGATACGCCGCCGCCATGGCGAAGAGCGTCTCGTGGAGAAACGCGCCGTCGAAGGTTGCCTCGACGGTTCCGATCGCCGATTCGAGCAGTCCGAGGTCGCGGATGCCCGACGACCCGCCAAAAAGACGGATCTGTTCGGCGTGGAGGCTGAGCACCTCATCGAGGGTGAGGAACAGCGGGTTCATCACTCGCTGAGGCGTTTGAAGAGACCGGCATATTTGCGGTTGATCTTCTCCGCGGCATTGCGGAACTTCCGTTCTCGCGCGGCGCTGCGTTTCGGCGTGATGACGATGACTTGTCCGTTCGTCGAGATCTCGACCTCGGCATCCTCGTCCAGTCCCAGTTCCTCGAGCAGTGGTTTGTCGAGAACCACGGCGATGCTGTTGCCGGTTCGGGTCAGCTTCTTGATCATCGTCAGTACACCATACCACCCATGTACGTACAGCGAAAGCCGGGGAAGCCTCCCGGCCTGTCACGCCGGAGATCGCGAAGCAGCGCATCCGGAACCACTCGAAGTCCGTCGTCGACGCGTCGATCAACGTCATCGGGGTGCTGGACAACGTGTCCCAGGCCATCGGCCAGCCGCTCGACGAAGTCCGCCGGCTGCAGGACGAAACGCTCCGCTGGGAGGCGGCGGCCGAAGAGGCGCGCGCGTTCCTCAAAGGCATCGAGGCGCCAACCTGGTTCGCCGCGAACGGCTCACGCTCATCGCCACCCAGGCCTACACGATCGGGTCCCAGCTCGCCAAGGACCCGACGAAGGCCGTTCTCGTCCCGCACCTGCAGGAAGTCAAACGCCTCGAGGGCGTCTCGCACCGCCGGAAGACGGCGCCGTCCGCTCCGCAGCCGGTGACGCCGGTGCCGCCCGCGATGCCGGAACGCGACCGTCCGCCGCACCGAAGGCGGAGAGTAAAGGAGGTTGCGAGCCCGGGCGCGTCCCTCGGACCGCCCGGGCTCCATCGGACGGAAATGAAGAAAACGACGCATCCGAACGCGCCGCGGCGCTCGTTCATCAGGCTGTCGACGTCTTGCAGCGGGCCGTCCACGCGCCGGCTTCGCCGGTGAGCGCGTTCGTCGACCCGGAGATCCCGGACTAGGCGACGCGCGTTCGATATCGCAGCGGCAAGCCTATCGGCGACGACGGCGTCGTGGCGGTCTGTGGCTTGCACGCCACATCCGTGTGATTCGCATCGCGCTGCTTCTCCTGCTGGTGCTCTCGGCGTGCACCGGAGACGTCGAAACGCCGGCCGTGGAGACGGCGGCGCCCGTGGAAACCCCGACACCGGCAAAGACACCCGCGGTGCCGGCCGCGCCGATCCGCACCGATCGCTCCTCATACGTCCTCACGAACGGATCGCAGGGACCGGAGACGACGATCGTGGCCACGTTGCGCGCCCCCGCCGATCAGACGCTCTACATCCTCAACTGCAACGGTGCTTCCGGGCTCACCATGCAGCGCAGGAGCGGCGAGGAGTGGGTGTACTCGTGGGTCATCTCCATGGCTGCGTGCATGTCGCCGCCGATCGTCGTGCCGCCCGGCGGGGAGCACACGGGGCGGCTCGCCCTGCACGAGCGCGCGGGCGCTGTGCCCGAACCGGTGGGCGGCAGGCTCGTGTCGGGGACGTATCGCATGGTGTGGACGGGCGTGCTCACCTCGTTCGATCCGAACACGGAAGGGTTCGGGCCGGAGTTGCCGATGGAACAGCGCGTGTCAGCGCCGTTTACGATCCAGGTGCCCTGACGATCGTCGCCTGCGGCTACCGCTCCTGCGGATAGGACCAATGGGTCGGATCGCTCTCGCGCTGCCACGCCCTCGTCAACTGTCAACCGGCAACCGTCAACCCCCGGGCGCGTCCCTCGGACCCGCCCGGGCTCCATCGGACGAAATGAAGAGAAACGATGCATCCGAACGGGCCGCGGCGCTCGCCCATCAGGCTGTCGACGTGCTGCAGTGGGCCATCCACGCGCCGGCTTCGCCGGTGGACGCCGCGATCTCGCACTCGCCCATGCTCGGAGCGACCGGGGGCGCTCAGAGCCGCTTGCGCAGCCTGATCTTCGCCTCGTTTTCTCCCGCCTTCACGTCGAGCGTGATCGGTGCAGCCAGGTCTCCCGCCAGCTCGTACAGCATCAGCCCCTCGGCCTCGCCGCGGTACGGCCAGAACTCGTAGGTGCCGGAAGGGATCTTCGCGAGCGATACGCTGCCGTCCGCGGCGCTCGTGAGGTCGAGGCCGCGCGAGGCGAACTGACGTCCGACCGCGGGCGGGATGATCTCGCCGTTGACGCGCATGAGCAGCGAGACGTCGCCGAGCGGCTGATCGGTGTCGGTGAGCAGTTGCAGTCGCAGCGACGACGCGGCCGCGGGAACGCGCATCGTGCCGTGCGTATGGGCCGTGGCGAGCGAGCCTTCCTGCGGCAGCGCGTAGAAGGAGCACGGCACGCCCGCCGGCGTGGCGAGCGGCGCACTGCCGGTGTCGTCCGTCACGGCGATCGACTTCACGTGGCCGCCGCACGCGGCGATGAGGGTTGCGGAGGCGATCGCATCCCCGTCCGCGTCGACGACCTTCAACGCGCGCTGCTCGCCATGCGCGAGCGCGATCTCGAATTCGCGCGAGCCCGAATCGGGAGCGAGGTCGAATGCGATGACGTCGCTGTCGAGATGCGAGGGGGCGCGCGCGGTGAGGATCTGCTCCCCCGGCTCGACGCCGAAGAACTCGTACGTGCCGTCCATCCGCGCCGTCGCGCGCAACGTCTGCGTGACCGCGCCGGTTGCCGTGCGCAGGGTCACGACCGCGCCGGGGATGACTTCCCGGCGCTCGTCGACCACGCGGCCGCGCACGTGGCGGTCGGGAATGTCGATGATGAGCGACTCGCGCTCCGGCAGCATGACGTCGATCACGTGGCCGGAGGCGGTGCGGTCGCGCCAGACCTTGCCGAGGAACCGGCTGCTTTCCCAGCTCTCGCCCTCGAACATGCCGCGGGAGTCGGCCACCAGGTCGGTGGTCCAGAGCAATGCGTCGTGCTGGAGGGTGAGGAACGCGTTCGGCAGCGGCTTGTCGCCGAGGAGGACCTTCACGGTCAGGCGTCGTTTCGGGATTTTCAGGGTCGTCGCCGCGGGAGAACTGCCGACCGCGATGGGCGTGCTGATGCGCTGCAGCGGCTGCGGGCCGCGCACGAGGATGGTGTAGAGACCGGGCTGGAGCTCGTCGAAGGCCGCGGAGGATGCCTTCGCCGCAAGGGTCCGGGTGACGATCCATTTCGGGGCCGCCGACTCCTCGCGAATGCCGACATCGATCTCGAGCGGGCCCTGGAACCCGTTGCGGTCGATCTCCACGCGCAACGTTCCGGCGGCCAGCGTGGCGGAGAGGAAGAGGGTCGGCAGAACGAGCAACCTGCGCATATGGCTCCTTTCGTGACTCGGCAGGACGCGGGCGTTCCCCAACGGAACGCCCGCGTGAGGCGACCTGCGGCCGAAACCGGGGGGCGTCTATTTCCGGGAAGCGTCGGCGGCCGTCTTCATCTCCGGAACGGCCGGGTGATCGTTCGAGACGGTGGTGACGCTTTCGGAAGGTTGCGTGATCTCGATCGACGAGACCTCGAACTCGCCCAGCATTGCCATGGGCGCGGGCGGGTCTGATGGAGTGCAGTCGGGTGACGACACCAGCCGGCAGTTCTCGGGGATGAGAACGAATTTGCACCAGGTGTTCGTGTGTAAGGGAACAGCCTCGCAGCCGAACTCCGTGCAGGTTCTGCACACGACCGCGAACGCCGGCAGCGAAAACGCCATCAATAGCGAAAGCACGAGGGCCATACGCACAGCTCTGTTCATTTCATCTCCTTTTCTGCCGTCTGGCTCGCCTTGCGTAAGTTTTATGCAGAAGGAATGCCGCAGGCAGCAACCGTCGGGAGTATGGCATCGCCTTCGACAGGGACGCGGGCGTGTCCCAACGGACACCCACGTCAGGCGACGCGATGCGTTCGAGAGGAATGGCGCCATCTCAATTCGCGACGCGCAGATCGGATTGCCGTCGCGTACTTCGTGTAGTCTTTCGTTTCGCGGCCAGCACGCAGCTCGCGTCAGGCGGACTACCGAGAGCACGCACAATCATGAGCCGCCATCCGTTCGGTTTGTCGGGGACGGATATCGAGGTGATCGAGCTGGAGAAGTTGCGTTCGGTATGAATCCGGAAGAGATTTACCTCGAGAACCTCCTCACGATCGAACGGATTGCGCAATCCGTCGCGCGACGCAACCATCTCGATCCGGAGGCAACGGCCGAATTCGTTCAGGAGGTTCGTGTCCGCCTCCTCGACGACGATTACGCCGTCATTCGCAAGTTTGATGGCCCCCCCGGCACATTGACTGCCTATCTCACGACCACGATCACCCGGTTGTTTCATCAGTATCTGGTGGAGCGATGGGGGAAGTGGCGGCCGTCCGCAGAAGCGAAAAAACTCGGACACAAAGCGATCGCGCTCGAGCGCCTGCTCACCAGAGAGGGGTATTCATTCGATGAGGCCGTGAAGATCCTGACGACGCCCGGTTCCTCGGAGTACTCGGTGGCGGAGTTGGAAGCGATTTACCTGCGCCTGCCGGTGCGGAGCCCGCGTCCGATGCTGGTGTCGGATGACCTGGCGGCGGAGAACGTTGCGGTCGATGCGAATGTGGAGGACCGCGTAGCGGAGCGCGATCGTGAGCGAGACGCGCGCCGTGTGGCACAGGCCATCGACCGGGTGCTGGCAACGATGGCTGCCGAGGATCGGCTGATTCTACAGTCCCGCTTCCGGGGCGCGATGAAGGTTCCCGATATCGCCCGCTCTCTGCACATCGAACAGAAACGGCTCTACAAGAGACTGGATAAACTTTACGCGGAGTTGAAGCGCGGCCTGGAGGATGCCGGTATCGGGAGTGCGGATGTCGACGCACTTCTCCTCCGTGGAGATCAGGAGATCCGGTTCGATTTCGATGGCGATGCAAGACCGCCCTTGCGCCCGTCGGACGACGGGATCAGAGACCGGCCCGAGCCGTCCCGCGTGAAGGAGGGGTCGTTCGAGCTCGCGGTGCCGTCCGCCGCGCCGCCGGCCGATCGCTTTGTGCGCGCGACCTTTCATGAAGACCGCAACGCGTCGCGCCATGTGGAACGGATCGAGCCGCGGCGTCCGTATTTCGTGCGTATCCGCATCGCACCCGAGGGAGGAAGAGGGGCGACGGCGGAGACGGCGTTCGACGAGTCACAGCTCCCGTCATCGCCCACGGGACACGAGCTCACCATCGCGCTGTTCGAGCTGCGCGACGGCGATCGTGAGCCTGCCTCGTCGCCGGCGAAAATGAAGGTTCATCTTCCGCCGAACCGCGCCGTCAGCTCGACCGACGCGTGGTTTCCTGTGCTGACGCCGCCGGACGGCGCGTTCGTCGCGCGCGTCATCGTGTTGCACGAGACCCGCGTTCTGCAGACGCTCATCCTGCACGCACCCACCGGGGCATGGCAGGACGACGTCACCCTGAGGCAGGAGAGCGTCATTCGGAAGACCTTCGAAGACCTCGGCGCCCGCCGCGCGTTCGACGCCGCGCTCGTCCTCAACGACACCGGCGGCGTGCCCGGCGTGATGGCCGTAACGGAGAAGTCGGTCGCGTACAAGGAGCCCGTCGACCTCCGCGTGGCGATCGACTCGATCACGAAGGCCGTGAACGAGCTGACGAAGCTCGCGGACACGAGCGACATCACGATCGATGACGGGGACGTGGTCTCCGTCCTGATCCGGCTTGCGAACGACGGCCACATCCTCTCGAAATGGATCGCGCGCAATCTGCCGCCGGAGATCGCCGGCGCGGACCGCATCCAGATTCTCGAGGCGCGCGAAGGCGCGTTCCTGCCGCTGGAATTCGTCTATCCGTCCTACGCGCCGGAGGATACGGCGAAGATCTGCCCGCACGGCAAGGAGGAGCTCGCGAATCCGCGGAAGACGAAGTGTCCGAATGAGCGCGACCGCAACTTCGTCTGTCCGGCGGTGTTCTGGGGCTTCAGCCGAGTCCTGGAGCGCTTCCCTCACCCGCCCGCGGATCGCGAGCCGTTCGACTATCGATTGAGCACGCCGACGCCGGAGCGAACGACGATCCATCCGTTGGAATCGGCGCTGGTCGGCGCCAGCGCGAAGATGCGGACCGACGACGTGACGGGCGCGGACGGAGTGGTTCCCGCGATGCAAGCGCTGGTCAAGGAGGTATTCGTCGCGCAGACGTGGGACGACTGGAGCACGGAAATTCGAGAGCACTCCCCGTCGCTGCTGTTGCTGTTTCCGCATTCGGAAGAGGTGGACGACAAGCAGGCGCTGGAGATCGGCTCGAAGTTCCTGAAGATCTCGTTCCTGGAGGAGGAGTACGTGCGCCGCAGCGACACGGACCCCGGCCCTCTCGTTCTGCTCCTCGGCTGCAGTACGACGTTGCCGCGCGTCGGTTTCCACAGCTTCGTCGCGGAGTTCCGCGTGCTCGGTGCGTCGATCGTGGTGGGGACGCTCTCGCTGATCCGCGGCCGTCACGCGACGCGGTTCGTGAAGGAGCTCGTCGGTGCGCTCGCGCAGCGGGTGGGCACGCCGGACGCCGTGTTCGGCGATGTACTCCTCGACGTGAAACGCAGCATGCTCGCCGCCGGCGATCCATTCGCGCTCACGCTGATGGCGTACGGCGACGCGGACTGGAGGTTGTGATGTATCGCGTCCATCTGCTTCCGGCGGACTTCGGCGACACGATCCTGATCGAGTACGGCGGCGGTGATGGGAAGCGCGTGCTCATCGATGCCGGAGCTCCGGGCTCGTACGGTGGGGTGAGGAAGAAGATCGAGTCGCTCCCGAAGCAGCAGCGCGTGTTCGAGCTGCTCGTGGTGACGCACATCGACGAGGATCACATCGGAGGCGTCCTCCCGCTGCTCGATGATGCGAAGGAGCTCGGCATCGAGCTCAAGGAGATCTGGTTCAACGGTTACCAGCACCTCACCGACATCCTCGGACCGAAGCAGGGCGAGCGGCTCACCTCGCGGATCGTCGATGGGAAGTACGACTGGAACACGTCATTCGACAAGCACGCGGTGGTGGTGCGGCCCGACGGCGCGCTGCCGAGCTTTGACTTCGACGGCCTGAAGATCACGCTCCTCTCCCCGAAACGCGAGCAGCTCGAAAAGCTGGAGAAGAAGTGGGCGGCGGTGATCGAGGAGGCAGGACTCGTCCCGGGCATCGGGGGAACGACGCCCCCGGAGGACATCGACGATTTACTGGGAGACGAGGAGCTCGATGTGGCGGCGCTGGCCCGCACCGAGTTCAGGAGCGACGCCGCAGAGGCGAACGGCAGCAGCATCGCGTTCGCCGCGGAGCATGAGGGAAAGAGCGTACTGTTCGGCGCGGACGCATTCCCCGGAGTCCTCGCGGAATCGCTCGAGCGCATGCCGGAGGAGGAGCGCAGGCGCATCACGGCGTTCAAGCTCCCCCACCACGGCAGCCGCAATAATCTGAGCACGGAGCTGCTGAAAATGCTCGACTGCAAGACCTATCTGGTCTCGACGAACGGCAAACGCTTCCAACACCCGGACCGCGAGTCGATCGCCCGCGTCATCCAGCGCGGCGGCACGCCGCACCTGGTGTTCAACTACCGCACGCGATTCAGCGAGTGCTGGGATGCCGGCAACCTGATGCGCGACCACGGCTACACCGTGGAGTATGGGGAGGAGGGGGCGGTAACGCTGGAGTTGTGAGGTTCTCGCGATCGCCGCGAAAGCAGCGAGTCTTCCGGGTTGGTGGCGACGCCTAAGGCGTCGCTGACGAAAGTGACGGACTCCGACGAACGGCGCGGCTGAGTGCACGCCGCTCTCGGTCTGGAGTGCGGAGGCAACCGACCGCCTCCGCTTTCGTATTCGCACGTTCGCGCGCTGAGGCTCCCGAATATCAAAGCGGAGGCGATTGCCTCCGCACTCCAAAACGACTTTCACGCGTTGATCGCGTCAGGCATGTCGACGGTCGTTCCCATCCCGTCGGAGATTGCCCCCTATGGCCGCGGCTCGAACAGCTCGATCGGGTTGCCGTCCGGGTCTTCGAACGGCGTCATTGATCGCGCATTCTGTTCTCCGGTCTCGGGTCCGGTTTGTACTGCGACTCGGGCTTGACCTCCAGAGGGGGTTGCTGGACGGCCTGGACTTGCTTGGATGAGGTGGCGGTGAGGGGAAACTGCGGCGGGGAGAAGTCGATGACCGGCTTCACGTATTCGACGCGGCCGTAGTGCACTCCGTCGGGCTCGACCCACACCGGGAAATAGATGTAGCTGAACGGCCCCACATAGCCGCCGCCAGTCTGGTAGTCGCCGTACCAGCGGGACGGCTTCGCCGCGAACTCCCGGGGCGCGCCGGCGGCTTGCGAGATGGTGAAATCCGAGGTGAATTGATTCGGGCCGGTGATGAAGCGCCCCCGGATCGTGACGGTCTTTGCGGCGCTGTCCACGTCCTTCCAGGACAACAGCACCGGCCCGGTGCCGATGTCGACGGCCTGGAGGTGCAGCACGTAGTCGTCCGGGTTTCCGGCGGTGGGCAGGATCGTGTGTTCCGTCGCCTCGACGAACTTCCCTGTGGGTGGGACCGAAGAGAAGGTGCCGTCCGCCAGGAACGAGAGGCGATAGCCGTGTCCCCTGGTCGAGCTCGAGTCCCCCCACGCGACGAACACGCTGTCGGTGCCCGGCGTACGGGCCGTGAGCCCGTGCTCCCAGATGTTCGACGAGATCGTGGGGACGGTGTTTTCGAAGCCGTCCCACCCTGCGGCCGCGCCGCCGGCGTCCAGTCCTTCCCAGAAGAAGTGTCCGCCGCCGAGCGCGAGCCCCGGAAAGACCCAGGATCCGACGCCGGCGACGAGAGTCTTGCTCTTCTTCAACGCGACCAGCGAGGTACGCCATACGTTCTGATTGAGGATGGCGTGGGTGGTCCACGACGAGTGGTCCTTCCGGAGCCGCGCGATGAGGGTCTTGTTGATCGCGTACGGCGAGAGCTCGAAGTGACTCTGGGACGAATGATCCGGCAGCGATCCCACGCAACGATGGGTCATGTAGAGATCATCCGTATTGCGGTCGACGGTAACGAGCTGTCCGTCCGTTCCGCCCATGTCGAATTTCGGCAGCTCGTTCGCGGACGGGATGGGACAACCCTGGATTCCTTCGCCGGCCCAGTGCAGGCCGCCGCATTTCAGGCAGTGTCTCCACGGACCCGGCGACGCCAGCACGCTCACGGTCTCGACGCGGTAATCCGGGCTGCCCGTTCCATCGTGCGGCCGGACGGCGGGACAGTACGACCGCTTGCCGCTGTAATAGAACGCGCCGCAGTTCGTGCAGCGTTTCCACTTGTCCTGCGTGGCGAAACTCGGCGCGGGGGCTTGAAGGAGCTTGTACTTCTCCGAGGCCGGCGTGTGCTGGCCGCCCGCGGCGCAGACGTTCTTCGCCTGTTCGAAATACAGAGTGCGACAGTTGGTGCACATGCGCCAGCCCGGTTCGCCGACGAGAGAGCTGTCGAAAAGAATCGCAGAGACTCCCCCACTCTCGTGTTGTCCGCCTCTCGGGCAGCGCGAGCCGTCCCCTTGCTTGAACAGGCTCTGGCAGACGAAGCACCACGACCAGCCCGGATCGACGACGGGGCTTTGGGGAGCCTTCTGCATGAGGTGATATTCGCCGCTCGCGCCGTCATGGCCCGCGTCGCACGCGGACCCGGCCCCGCCGTTCGTCGAGAAGAGCAGGCCGCAGTTCTTACAGTGTTTCCATCCTGCCCCGCCCGTGCCGGTCGTCGTCAGCTTGACCGCCGCGCCGGGATCGTGCTCGGGACCGTACTGGTTGCCGACCGGACAGAGTTTCCCGGTCCCGGTGACGTCATACAGGCCCTGACACCTCTTGCAGCGACGCCAGTGGGAAGCCGCCGGATCCACTTCGGGAACGGAATGGGTGATCCCGGCATCGCTGTGGAAATACGTGCGCGGCGGCTGCGGCAGTCCGCACCAGCCGTCGTGCTCCACCGCCGGGTCGTAGAGGAGCTCGGGAACGTAGTGAAATTCTTGCCGCAGTCGGTCGAGCGCCAGACCATGACCACCGAGCGTGCGCCCGGACCGAAATCCCAGCGCCAGGCCTGGTTGAACCAGGGCTTCGACGACACGTTGGGATCCCTGGACCATGCGCCGTTGACGTAGAAGATCGTGCCGTCGGAGCGCGAAACGAGATCGTGATCGTTCGTACCGTACTCGTAGATGGGTCCGACGTTCGGCGCATGGTGCACCGTGGACTGCTCCCACGGTCCGGCGGGCAGATCGCGGTAGACGATCGTTCCGTTCGTGCCCCGGATGTCGTCGCTCGAAATGAAAAGCCGCCCGTCCGGACACTTTTCGTGCACCCCGGGTCCGACCACCGTCGACTGGACCTCGGCGCCGTTGAACGGGAACCCGACATCGTCGGCGATCGTGATCGCAGACTTCGGCGGCAGGGCGTCGATCATGAAGTAACGGACGGACCATGGGGTTTTGTGGGCGCCGCCCGCCGCGCATTTGTCGCTGGCCGTGCCGCTGCCCGGGAGAAAGAGGGCTCCGCACTGGATGCACCACATCCAGCCTTCTTCCGTCGTCACATCCGGCACGGGATTGTTCAGCAGTTTGTAGTTCGCGCTGCCCGTGGGATCGTGCGCTCCGCCCTTCGGACAGACGCTGGGAGAGTGGTCTCCCCCGCCGGCGAACACGAGCTGCCTGCACCTGTTGCAGACGCGCCAGCCGTGCTGTCCGTCCTCGGTGAAGCTCTCGTACGGCACGAGGTAGTTGTGGCCGGATACCGCCTTGTGCGTGGCGCCCACCGGACACGCTGACGGCGACGAGACCTTCGGCAAAAAGAGCGCATCGCACTTCTTGCAGCGCCGCCACTGCGACTGCAGTTCATTCGCGGACGCGGAAACACCAAGAGCGAGGACCACCAGGACGAGCGCCGCACAACGTCGCATGGTTTCTCCTTTTGGGTTGCAGCTCGGTTTATAACCGAATTCCGGCGAATGGACCTCCCCGGCAACGCCTGAAACCGCGGGTCCAGGCGGCCCGACACCAGGCCGTCGTCGAATGTAGGGCGTGGCTTCAGCCCGCCTCCCGGGTGGGAGGGGGCGTTCGTACCTGCCATGCTCACCCCGGGGAGGCGG
>DASUSN010000060.1:0-5179 GCA_036375075.1 Thermoanaerobaculia bacterium
CCCTCGCTCGACGCTCGGGATGACAGGCAAATGTAGGGCGCGGCTTCAGCCCGCCCCCTGGGCGGGGAGGGGGAACGCTCCCGCCCACGAGAGGGGCGGGCTGAAGCCACGCCCTACATTTCAGACAACCTGCAATCGCCCCCTCACCGCTGAATTTCGTTTACAACACGATCGTGTAGCCCAGCGTTCGCAGGTCGGGCATGCGGTCGAGGTAGACGTGACCGTCCGTGTGGTCGATCTCGTGTTGGAAGATGCGCGCGGTGAAGTCCTCGACCTCGAGGTCGAGCGGATCGCCGTCGTGGTCGATGCCGCGGATGCGGATCTTGCGGAAGCGCGGCGTCTCGCCGCCGAGGAACGGGACGCTGAGACAGCCCTCCCAGTCCGTGATCTTGTCCGTGCCCACCGGCTCGTACGTCGCGTTGAAGATCGCACCGACACCCACCGACTTCACCCCGCGCCGCTTGGCCACGCGCTCCTGCACCTCGAACACGAACACGCGCAGCGGCAGGTGCACCTGCGGGCCGGCCAGCCCCACGCCTTCGTACGCGTGCATCGTCTCGACCATGTCGTCGATGAGCTGCTTGAACTTGCCCGCCTTGATGTCCTTGATCTCGACGTCCGATGCCTTCTCGCGCAGCACGGGATGGCCGAGGCGCGACACTTTCAGAATTGACATGGGGGAAGTCTACTCAACCCGCATGCGCATCGCGATCACCAGCGCGAGCATCATGAGCACCGCGCCCCCGTAGAACGCGCCGGCTGCTTTGGCGACGTCGTACAGATAGCCCGACAGCAGCGGGCCGCAGAAACGGGCCAGCGAGCCGGCGGACGTCGCGAAGCCGAGGATGCTGCCGCGGTCGCTCTCCGGCGAGACTTTCGAGACCAGCGCCGTCAGGGCCGGATAGCAGAGCCCCTGGCCGATGGCGATGAAGAACGCCACGGCGTACAGCAGCGGCAGGCGAAAGATCGACGGGACGAGCACGAAGCCGATGACGAACGACGCCGCGCCGATGGCGATCACGCGCTTCTCGCCGAGGCGCTTCACCAGACGGCCGATCAGACCGCCCTGGATCGACGCGACGATCACGCCCATGAAGAGGAACAGATAGGCCATGTCGTGCTGCTCGAAGCCGAAGCGCTCCCGCCCGTGCAGCGTGACCGTCACCTCCATCCCCGACACCGCCAGCAGCGTGAGGAACAGACCGCTCATCAGCGACAGCAGCACGGAGCTCGCCAAGACCTCCCGCCACAGCCGCCGGTCGAACTGCGGCGGCACGCCCGAGCGCGGGACGAGATCGCGCGGCTTGGACTCGGCGAGCACCGACAGCGCGATGAGGAACGCCGTGAACGACAGCCCGCCCGCCACGAGTCCCGGCAGCAGGTTGCCCGGCAGCCCGTTGCTGGTCCCCATCTTCCCCAGGATGCCGCTGAGCGGAGGCCCGAGGATGAACCCGAGGCCGAACGCGGCGCCGATCAGGCCCATACCCTTGGCGCGATTCTCCGGCGACGTCGAGTCCGCGATGTACGCCTGCGCCGTCCCGATGTTCGCCCCGCCGATCCCCGCGATCACGCGCGACAGGAACAGCACTTCCAGGCTGTGCGTGAAGGCGAACAGGAGATACCCGGTCGTCGACGCCGTGAGGCTGATCAGCAGCACCGGCCGCCGCCCGACCCGGTCCGACAGCCTCCCCCACACCGGCGCGAAGAAGAACTGCATGATCGAGTAGATCCCCACCACCGCCCCCACCGCCACCCCGCTCGCGCCGTACTCCCGCGCGTAGAAGGACAGGAACGGGATGACCATCCCGAACCCGATCAGGTCGATGAAGACGGTGAGGAAGAGGACGAGCAGCGAGGCACGGCGCATCTGGCGCGCGCGAGTATAGGTCCGATCTACCTCACTTCTTCAGCGAGGCCTTCCAGGCCGCCAGCACTTCCGCCTCCCGCTCCGGCGTGATCCCCGAGCGCAACTTGGCCTTCCGCTCGGCCGCGCGCGACTCGTGGAACGCGAGCGTGGCCTGCGTCGTGTCCGCCAGCGACCGGAACGTGAGCCCCTTGTCGAGAGCGCGCTTGATGCTGACCGCCGCGAACCCCGTCATGTCGCCCGTCGGCGGGATCCACACCGGCATGTCCGACCACGGCTGGACCTTCTGCGCCTCCAGGAACGACGCCGGCACCCACGTGAACTGCGCGCCGGCGGTGGTCGAGGCCTTGATGCCGTACAGCATCTCCGCCATGGTCAGCGGGTGCGCCGGGCCGGTCGCGTTGTACGCGCCGTAGGCCTTCTGCTCGACCATGCGGATGATCCACTCGGCCAGATCGCGGGCGTCGATGAACTGCACGGGATCGGTCGGATTGCCCGGCGCGAGCACTTCGCCGCCGCGCGCGATGCGCACCGGCCAGTAGGTGAAGCGATCGGAGTTGTCGCCCTCGCCGACGATCAGGCCCGGACGGATGATCGTCGCGCGGCCGGGGAACGCCTTCTCCGCTTCCTTCTCCGCCAGCGCCTTGAGGCCGCCGTACGTCTCGCCCGTGACCTGCTCGACCGTCGGATCGGTAAGCTGCGCGAGCGCCGCGGTCTCGTCCATGCCCGGCTTGCTGTTGTCCGAGTAGACGGAGATCGTCGAGATGAAGACGTACTGCCCGGCCGAGTCCTTCAGCAGCGTCGCCGCGTCGCGCACCCAGCGCGGGAGCGTCGACGGGACGTCGATCACCGCGTCCCACTCGCGGTTCTTCAGCGCGTCGAGGGCGCCGGTGCTGCGGTCGCCCTGGAGGCGCTCGACGCCCGCGGGCACGGAGCCGGGGTTCGTCTTCCCGCGGTTGAACACCGTCACCTTGTGCCCGCGCGAGACCGCGTAGCGGACCTGGTGCGGACCGGTGAAGCCCGTGCCGCCGAGGATCAGGATGCGGAGCGGCTTGGGCGACGAGGAGGACAGCGACGGGACCTGGGCCAGGGCGGCAGCCCCGGTCACGGCAGCGGCGGTGGCGACGAAGGAACGGCGCGTGATGTCGGACATGGCGCGGGGATGATAGGCGGGCTGAGGGCGCGCCGCGGTGAACACTCGTCAAACGATCTGCTAGAGTCCCGCTCCTTGCGACGCCTGGTTCTCTTCGACATCGACGGCACGATCCTCACCGACCGCGGCGCGTCACGGTCCGCGTTCGCCGACGCGCTGCGCAGCGTGTTCGGCTACGACGGCGATCTGGCGCGGTACGACTTCTCCGGCCGCACCGACCCGCAGATCGCGCACATGGTGCTGCGCGACGCGGGACACGAGCCGGCAGCCATCGACGCCGCGCTGCCACGGCTGTGGGAGGTCTACCTCGACGGCCTGGCCCGCAACACCACGCCCGGACGCGTGCAGGTGATGACCGGGATCCGCGAGCTGCTGGCCGAGCTGGAGAAACACGACGACGTCGTCCTGGCCCTGCTCACCGGCAACATCGAGCCCGGCGCGCGGCTGAAGCTCGGCGGCCCGGGGTTGAACGGCTACTTCCCCTTCGGCGCGTTCGGAAGCGACTCCTCCGACCGGACGAAGCTGCCGCCGATCGCCATGCAGCGCGCGTCGGCGCACGTGGGGAAAGAGTTCCGCGGCGCGGACGTCGTGATCATCGGCGACTCGATCTACGACGTGCGCTGCGGCGTCCCCTACGAGGCCACGACCATCGCGGTGGCCTCGGGCAAGACCCCGGCAGAAACACTGCGCGCCGAGAACCCGACCCATTTCTTCGAAGACGTGTCGGACCTCGGCGCGGTGCTGCGGGCGATGCTCGGGACCTAGTCCTTTTCCGGGACCCGGACCTTGCCCTGCACCCGGGCGTAGTCGATGCCTCCGCCGCCGTGCTTCTGGCCGACGGTGAAGCTGCCGCCGATGTCCGCGACGTCGATGCCGCCCGACCCGTCGTCGTCGATCGTCACGTCGCGGCGGACGTTCTGCACCAGGATCGAGCCCGAGTCATCCTCGCGGATCCGCAGCGAGCCCTGCACCGTCGCGACCGTGATCGCGCCGGAGTCGTCTTCGATCTCCACGTTCCCGCCGACGTTCTTCACCACCAGCTCGCCCGAATCGTCCTCGACGACGACATTGCCGGTCACGCCGTTGATCTCGATCGAGCCGGAGTCGTCGTGGATGGTCAGGTCGCCGCGGACGTTCGCGATCTCGATCGAGCCCGAGTCGTCGTCGATCGTCGTCGTCCCCGTGTTCGCCACCTTGATCCAGCCGCTGTCGTCGTCGATCACCACCGGCAGCCCGGCCGGGATGGTGATCCCCACGTCGAGACGGGCGCTGAAGAAGCCGAAGATGACCGTCTTGTTCGGGATCTCCGTGGTGATGTGCAGGTCCGAGCCGGACCGGCGCATCGTCAGGGTGATGCGCTCGAGGAAGTCCTCATCGCTCGTGCAGGCCGTGCCCGTGGCCACGATCTGCGTCACGCCGGGCGTACCGTCCACCTTCAGCGAGCCGGAGTCCGCGTGAATGACCACGCGCGAGATCCCCGCCGCCGGCGAGGCCCCCTTCCGCGGCGCCTGATGACGGCAGTCGCTCCCGTCGAACAGCCCGTCGGCGAGAACGGGGGTCGCACTCAGAAGCAGGCCCAGAGCGGTAGTCGCTGCGATTCTCATCGGATTCCCTCCCACAACCCGAGTGTACGAATCCGGACACCCCGGGTTTCACTACCGGACACTGGTGTGGGGGCGGTCAGGCGATCCGGGCGGCGCCGGCGACATCCTCCCCCGGCACGATCCACATCTGCGTCCGGGCGCCATCCGTGCGCTTCTGCAGATAGGGGCGGTACTCCTCACTTGCGTAAAACGCGTCCGCCGCCTCCCGCGACGGCCACTCGACGATCAGAAACACCTGAGGCACCGGCCGCTCGCCCTCCAGCCGCTCGGCGTTCGACGTCCGCGCGAGATACCGCCCACCCCACGCCTCGACGAGCTTCGTGACGTTCGCGACGTAGTCGTTGATCCACGCGCGATCGGTGATGTGCATTTCCGCGACGGAGTAGACCTTCATCGCTGCATCTTAACTTTGGAGTGCGGAGGCGACTGCCTCCACTCCAAACGCCGGCGCTCCGCGCGCCCTTGTCATCCCGAGCAGGTGACGGCACGCTGCGCCGCGCCTGAGAGAAAGAAACCTGCTTGAGTATGTCGGACTCATAGCAGATCGCAAGATGTTGA
>DASUSN010000061.1:0-63585 GCA_036375075.1 Thermoanaerobaculia bacterium
GGCGTAGCGGCCGGCTGGGAAGCCGGCGCTCCGCATCCCGGCGTTTTTCTCGGCCTGCGCTCCTAAAGTGAACGCCATTGAGGTTAGGGTGAGGGGCGCTCTCGCGAGACCGTTCATTTCTGACACTTGTCCTCTCCAAGACCTGAAGCCGCGCCCTATGTCTGAATCTGTCGAATGACGACGGTGCTCGGTTTGCCGGAAGCGCCGCGCTCGCCGGGCAGGCCGGTGGGACCGTCCGGCTGCCCGCCCGGACCGCCGTCGCCGCCTTCGCCGCCCTGCGCGGGCGCGGTGTCGATCTGGAAGTTCGTGTCCGGTGCGAGGGTCTGGTAATAGATCTGGATGGCGGAGCCGTCGCCGCCCGGCCCGCCGTCGCCGCCGTTGCCGCCGCGCTGTCTCGCTCCGCCACCCGCTCCGCCATCTCCGCCGCGGCCTCCGCGGCCGCCGCGGGCGATGACGATGAAGGTGCCGGAGATCGTGTCGAACTGGAAATTGGCGCCGAAGGCGGGGCCGCCGCCGCCTCCTGTTCCGCCGCGGCCGCCCGGCCCGGATCCGGCGCTCGCTCCGCGGGGACCGGGCGCCCCATCCGGCCCGACCACGACCACGGACGGCGTCGTCGCGACGAACTGCGCGACGGTGAGGTCGAGCGGAGCGCGAACGGAGATGGTGCCTCCGTCCGCGATCTCGAGCCTGCCGACCGAGACCCGGAGCGGCTCGTTCGACTCGAAGACGAGCTCGTGACCGGGGCCGATCTCGATCGACTCCAGCTCGAGAGCCCCATCCGCTGTGGTACGCGCGCCGGAACGAACCGCGTGGTCGGGGAGGACCACGCGGCCGTCGGAATCGCTGCTGCGGAGGATCTGCGGCATCGCCCGATCCGTCACCCTTCCTGTTTCACGATGACGATGCCGGGAGCGCCGTGACCTCCCGCCATCCCGGGGTACCCGCTCCTCCCGCTCGGCGCGCCGCCCCGCCCGCCCATTCCGCCGGGGCCGCCCGGTGCGGCCGGCGTGTGGATGGTGATGACGGTCCCCGGCTCCATCTGCCGGTAGAAGACGACGACCGTGCTGCCGTTGCCGCCGTTCCCTCCGTTGCCGCCGTTCCCTCCCGGTCCGTTGCCGTCGCCGCCGTTCCCGCCGCTTCCTCCGGCGCCGCCCGCGCCGCCGGACACGTAGATGGTCCACTCGCCCGAGAGCGTGTCGATGCGTACGACCGTGTCCGCGGCATCGCCGCCGTTCGATCCGGCGCCGCCGTTGCCCCCCGCGGCGCCGGGCGCGCCGGCCGGGCCGTTCGGCCCGTCCTGGCCGGGGGTACCGACCACCCGGATGTTGCCGTTGCCGGAGAGGCTCTGGATGGTGACGTCGGAGCCCCCCTCCAGCTCGAGCACCGAGCCCTCACCGCGAATGTTGCCGAGGGACTGTTTTCCCGAATACGACTGGCTTTCGCCTTTGCCGATGACGATGTCCTGCATGGGGTGGTTTCTCCTCTCTCTTCTCTCTTCGTTTCTTCAGGCTTGCCGGACGATGACTGTCCCGGCGCGGCCGTTGGCCCCGGGCGTTCCGACCGGACCGGCCGCGCCGGCGCGTCCGGAAGGCATGCCGCGGCCGCCCACACCGCCGGGGCCGCCCACGCCGCCCTTGCCGCCCGGAGCCTGCGGGGTCTCGGCGACGACGTGGGAACCCGGCGTGAAGTGATTGACGTCGATGGTGACGACGCTGCCAGCGCCGGCCGAGCCGCCCGTGCCGCCGCTGCCGCCGCTGCCGGCGTTGCCGCCCGGGGCCACCCTGCCGCGGCCGATCGAGCCGCCGTTGCCGCCGTTGCCTCCCGCACCGCCGTTGCCGCCGTTGCCGCCCGCGCCGCCTTCGACGTGGACGACGAGGACGCCTTCGAGGGTGTCGATGAAGAAGTTGGCCGGCCAGGCGTTGCCGCCGTGCTGGCCTCGGTGTCCCGTGCCGCCGTGGCTGCCCTGCCCGCCGGCTTGTCCGGGAGCGCCGTTCGTCCCGGGCTCGCCTGGCTGCCCGGGCACGCCGTGGGCTCCGGGAGTGCCGACGACGTCGATGCGCGCCAGCCCGGTCTCGCGTGCGTCTTCGGTGGCGTCGAGGACGCGGAGGTGACCGATGTGCAGCCGGGCGCTGGTGGCGAGACGCACGCGCGCGCCGGGGGTGAGCGTCAGACGCTGGGCGAAGATGCGTACCTCCTCGCCCGCCGGCGCTTCCAGCACGAGGTCGTGACCGGGTCTGACGACGACGTCGGTCAGGACGTGTACCGCGCGGTCCCGGGCGTCATGCCACGGCGGCGTGTAGGAGCCGTCGAGGGCCCAGGAGAAGGTGAGCTTCCCGTCCGTCTGCGCCGTATCGAGCAAACACTGATGCACCTCGGCCTTGCCGGCCTGGTAATCGCGGACCGCGTCGGCGTGGTATTTCTTCGCCCGCGCGGTGACTTCCGACTCCGCGGCCACGACCCCGCCGAACGGGTCGAGCAACTGCGAGTAGACGGTGAGCGCGTGATAGACCGAGCCGTTCAGTGGGCTCTGCAGGCCGCCGGGCAGCGACTGCTGCTGCGGGAGCGTCTGCACGCTCAGCAGGTCGAGCTTCGGAATCACGTCGTCGGGGCGGACGACCTGAAAGCTCATCGCTCCCATGGTGCCGTCGTAGCCGAGGCGGAAGGTACCGTCGCCCACGGGCGGCGCGCCGAAGGTGTAGATTCCTGCCGGCGCGGGCGCACGTTCGACGGGGTTGAGCTTCATGTCGTACGCGGCGATCGACGCGAGCGCGCCGCCGACGTCGTGGCCGGTCAGTACGAGCGGCTTGGAGTCCATGTTCAGCCCCCGCAGCTTCGTGTGCAGGTCGCTGCGCAGGCCGCCGTAGATCGCGTCATACGAGGTGAGGATCCGGCCGCCCGCGCTCAGCCACGACGGCTGCGCCACCCGGTTCGAGCCCCACGTGGTGACCACTTCCTGCCACGTCGACAGGCCGCGGAAGGCCACGACCACGCGGTCCGCGCTGTAGTAGATCGAGCCCCACTGCACGTCTCCGTTCCTGACGTCGTCGTGGAAGCTGTAGCCGTCCGGGACTTTGAGCGGGAGCTCGGGGTGCTGAAACCGCTGGTACTCGCTCAGGGACAGCCGCGACATCGTGTACGCCAGGAGAGGGCTGTAGCCGTCCACCAGTCGCGTGGCGGCTCCCGTCTGGGCGGCGCGTGTCGCACGCTGCCGCGGCCCCGCGACCGCGGAGAGGGTCTGCTGGTAGTACGGCGAGTCGCGCTCGACCCACGGGTCGTCGGGGTCGGCGATTTTCGCGTCGGCGCCCTGGACCTTCCCCGCCAGGACATAGTTCTGCGGATAGCCGGTCGGATAGAAGTCGACGGTCACGCCGCTGGTCATGCGCAGGTTGACCGTGTAGCCGGCGGGAACGAGCGTGTTGAACGACGAGGCGTACGCCTGGTTTCCGGCGGGCACGCACGAGAAGGCATACTCGGTCATGTCCGTGGCCGGCGAGGTCTTGTCGCCCCACTTGTGGCTGGGGCGGAAGTCGAGTGCCGCCATCTGCGCCAGCGGCGCTCCCGGTCCGAGGCCGGTCACGACCATGGGCATGGCCGTGGTGAACTGCCGCACGGTCGCCTTGGCGAAGAGCACCGACGCCCACATCTTCGTGCGCAGGCTCTCGTAGAAGTTGCTGTAGCCGAGATCGGCCAGGGCCTTGTCATCGTCGACCAGCCCGCTGGGAGGAAAGGAGAGGACGTGCTCGCCCAGCAGGCTGTTCTCGATGAAGTTGTCCCAGCTCAGGCCGACCGCGAGGAGCGCGACCGTGGTCGCCGGCTGCGAGGGCAGCGAGCCCATGGCGACGTAGCCCTGCACGCCGATGCTGGTCGTGAACGTCTGGATCACTCTCCAGGGGCTCGGCAGGCCGAGATCGGTGAGGTCGAGCTCCGTGAACGAGGCGAGTTGGACCAGTGCGGCCGCGTCGGCGCGGTCGAATGCGGACATCGGTCAGCTCCTTGAAGGCCGGGCCGGGACCAAAGTCCCGGCCCGGCTCGACTCTCACAGTTTGTCGTACGAGATGCGGCCGGGAGCCCCCGGGCCGGCGGAGTTCCCCGTACCGCCGGTTCCGCCGACCGCGCCCGCCGGCGCGTAGGTGTCGGGAGCGTCCTCCGAGGTCTTTTCGTTGAGACCGCCGGCTCCCGGAGTGCCCGGATCGCCTCCGGCTCCGCCCTCTCCGCCTCTCCCGCCGGGGGCCGATCCCTGGAACGTACCGCCCTCGTGAGTGCCGAACAGGACGGTGATCGAGCCGCCGGGGCCGCCGACGCCGCCATCGCCACCCGGGCCGCCGCTTCCGGCAGCGCCGCCGATCCCGCCCGTCGCGGGAAACTTGCAGCAGCCGAGGGTGAAGCAGTCGTAATCCGGGTTCTGCCCGGCCAGCCCGCCGGCCCCGCCCTGGCCTCCGATACCGCCTGTGCCGCCCTTGCCGCCGGCGCCTCCCTGATTCCAGATGCTCAGGTTGCCGATGATCTGCCCCGCCTTGAGGGTGAAGTCATAGGAGCCGGGCGGCGTATAGCCGTGACCGGCGAGCGTTCCGTCCGCCGCGGGGGTGCCGTCGCCGCCATTGCTCGAGCAGAGGCAACTGACGAGCTTTCCGCGGCTGTCGTACTTTCCTTTTCCCGCCGTGCCGTCGTCGCCCTTTGTGCCGGCGGTACCGGGACCGCCGCCGTTGCCGGGGCCGGCGTCCGGATAGCGAATGCGAATGTCCGCTGTGTCGAACGACATCTCCGCCTCCTAGATCGGTCCGGTGTTCACGATTCCGGCCCTGCCGGCCGCGCCAGGCTGGGCGCTCTTGCCGGTGCCGCCGTCGCCGCCCTTGTTCCCGTTGGTGCTGCCTTGTCCCGGGTCTCCGCCTGTCCCGCCCGTCCCGGGGGTGCCGGCCCCGCCGCCGCCCGCCGTGGGGGTCTGGATCAGGATGTTGGTCCCGGGCGCCATCAGGGCATACTTGATGTTCACCAGAGAGCCGGCGCCGCCGTCGCCGCCATCGCCCGCATCGCCGCCGATACCACCCAGGCCGCCGTCGCCGCCCCGTCCCTGCGTGGTGCAGTTGCCGCTGGTGGCTCCGCCCGGGCCGCCCGGACCGCCTTTCTGTCCTCTTCCGCCGTTCCCGCCGCGAGCGCCCTGCCCGCCGGAGACGTAGATGACGAAGTCGCCCGAGATCTCGGTCGTGATACGGATATTCGCTTCGAAGGCGTCGCCTCCGTTACCGCCGTTGGAGCCGTTCCCTCCGGCCTGGCCGGCAGAGCCGGGGCCGCCGGTGCCGGGTGACGTGGCGCAACTGTTCTTCCCTGGGACTCCCGTGCTGCCCGGATCGCCGCCTTTGGCCGTGCCTGGAGTGTCCGGACCGTTGGTCGCCTCGGTTCCGGCGCCGCCTGTGACCTGAATGGGGGGTTGCGGTGGCATTGTTCATTTCCTCCTTTTTCCGGTCTCAGTTGACGCGCGCGAAGATGCCGACGTCGATGTTCACTTTGTCGACGCACTTGATGTAGCCGGTGGGCTCGATGGTGATGGTGCCGGCCTGCACGGTCTCGGGACCGTCCTTGCCGAGGAGCCATTCGCCGTTCACCACGATGTCCTTGCCCACCGTAACCGTCACTTCCATCGGGAACTCGAGGGCGTTGATCGCGTCGACGAACGGCTGCGGCACCTTGCTCGAGTTGCCCAGAAGGAATGCCCGCATGGCATTGCCGACGGTCGTGCGGTCTTCGGCGGTGAGCAGGCGCGCGACGGCCCCTGCATCGCCTTTGGCGGCGCCGAAACGGCGCGTGAGGTCGTCGGTGAGCTCGGGATATTCGATGTGGCGGTCGGAATGATGGCGCTCGGTGTAGTCGTCGTCCGGAATCCCGCCGACCGCCTTGAGATGAGCCACGTCGCGGACGACGATCTTCTTCGACAAGAGACCCGAAGATCGCGCGCCGTCGCTGATCGTCACGGACTCCGGCACGTCGCCCGGATCGATTCCGAGAAGCTTCAACCGCTCCTGAAATCGATCGTGGGCCTGCTGATCGAGCTCTTTGAACTTCCTGGTGGCCATTCTCTCTCCTCCTGCTGTTCGTCGTTTGGGTAGACGGGGGCGAAGACCGGGTTGGGGACCGGGGACGAGGACACTGCGGGCACCACGCGATGCTCGCGCCTTGTGAGAACGTTAGTTTCCGGAGTTGTTGGTGGGCTGAAGTACGTCCCTAGGGTAGGCCCGGCCGTGCGAGCCGTCAAGATGGGGAGATCCTTCATCGCCGGGCGCGAGGTTTACTGCGTCTCTCGCCGCACGCGATCCGAGGTTTGGAGTGCGGAGGCGATTGGAGGCGTCCCAAAATGTAGGGCGTGGCTTCAGCCCGCCCCTCTCGTGGGCGGCGGCATTCCCCCTCCCCGTCCAGGGGGCGGGCTGAAGCCGCGCCCTACATTTGGGACACCCTACGATTGCCTCGAGGCGTGGCGCATTCTGAAGGAGCTGGGCTGCGACATGGCCCAGGGGGACTACGTCAGCCCGCCCCTCCCGGGCGGGGAGCTCCAGGAGTGGGTCAAACGCTTCGCGGTCGCCCGGACGCTGTTGTTCGGGAAGACGCCGGTGCCAGGCTATTCGCAGGTTTGAGGGAGCGCCGGCGTCCCCGCCGGCTGTCCGGGCGGCGTCTCGCCGCCCGCGCACTGGGGAGAACGCAGCCTCTCGCCCCGCGCACGCTCCCCCGCCCGCCCGAGTGGCGGCGCGGGACGCCGCCACGACAGCCGGCGGGGACGCCGGCGCTCCATCATCCGGCGGCTACGCGGCGACCGGCATCTGGACGCGGTCGAGGTCCGACAACAGCGCGCCCGCGTCCACGTACCGCGCGGCCGGGTCCTTCTCGAGGCACTTCATCACGATCGCGTTCACCTCGCGGCCCACATCCGGGCGCAGCTCGATGGGCGGGCGGGCTTTCTCCATGATGTGCGCCGTGAGGATCCCCGTCAGGGACGTCGACTCGAAGGGCCGCCGTCCTACCAGCAGCTCGTACAACAACACCCCCATCGCGTACACGTCCGTCCGGGCGTCCAGGGCCTTGCCCTGCACCTGCTCGGGGCTCATGTAGTGCGGGGTTCCGACGATCAGGCCCGCCTGGGTCATCTCCTCCGACGCCTCGGTCATGCGGGCGACGCCGAAGTCCATGAGCTTGACCTCGCCCTTGGCGTCGATGAGGACGTTCTGCGGCTTGATGTCGCGGTGGATGATGCCCTGTTCGTGCGCGGCGTGGAGGCCGCGGCAGATCTGGCGGGCGATGCCGATGGTGGCGCGGGACGGCATCTGCCGGGCCGGGGCCTCGTCGATCAGCTCGTTGAGGGTGTAGCCCCGCACGTACTCCATGCTGATGAAGTACACCCCCTCGGCCTCTCCGTAGTCGTACGTGCGCAACACGTTGCGGTGCGTGATCTTGCGGGCCAGACGGATCTCGCGCTTGAACCGCTCCAGGTCCTCCGGCGAGCGGGTCATGACGTCGCCGGGAAGGGTCTTGATGGCGACCGTCTCGTCGAGCTGGGTGTCGGTGGCCCGGTAGACGACGCCCATGCCGCCGCGCCCGAGGATGCTCTCGATGCGGTAGCGTCCGGCGAAGAAGTGGCCCAGGGCGAGGTCCTGATTGCCGCTGACGCCGGGAGCGGTGCCCCCGGCCTCGGTGGCGTCCATGCGCAGCGTGGCCATGGCGTGCGTCCCGCCGACCGTCTTCATGACCCCGGTAGTCATGCTCAGCAGGGGCAGTGCGGCCACCGGGAGCGGCCCGGGGAGCCACTTCAGGCGCACTTCCTCCCGGGTCGCGGCGTTGAGCACTTCGCTCCCCGCCGCCTGCGCGGTCTCGTAGGAGACATAGGCGACGCCGTTCGGCGCGTGCCAGGCGAACAGCAGCGCGAGCAGCGGGGCGTTGCCGACGATGGCCAGACCGCTCTCCACGTCCAGACTCACGGAGCCGGTGACGAACTCCCCCGTGGCGATCCCGACGCCGATGGACATCGGGCTGCCGGACCCCGTCTGGGACGCGATCTCTTCGTTGATGGCGCGCGCGGCGCGGATGGCGTGGATGATCCCCCGCTCGCCGCGGAAGACGGAGACCAGGCGATGGCCGTTGATCTCGCGGACCTCGCCGTCCTGGCGCTCGACCTCGTGCTCCTGCACGCGCATGGCGCGCTCGACGGCGCCGATCACGAAGGCGGCGTCGCCCTCGCCCACCGTCGCCGGAAGGCCGCGGAGGTCGGTGACCAGCACCGTCCCCTCGTCCAGCTTCGCCGGCTCGTGGACGCGCGCGGCCACGGCGGGCGCCTCGTCGGCCTTGTCGGCCATCTGCGCGTACAACTCCTCGAGCTCGGCCTTGTCGCGCAGGGAGTTGATCATCTTGCCGAACGAGCGGCCGAGGATCCCGACCTCGTCGTTGCGGTCGACCGCGGGGTGGGTGCTGTAGTCGCCCGCGGTCACCGCCTGGGCGATCCCGGCGAGCTGCTCGATGGGGCGCGTGACGCGCTTGGCGATGAGCCACGAGAACAGCAGCGCGAGGACCAGCGCCGCGCCACCGCCGAGGATCATGGCGCGCTCGATCTCCCGGAAGGGGGCGAGCTCGCGGTCGAGCGAGCGGAGGAAGATCGCGGTCCCGACCACGTCCCGGCCCGAGAGCAGCGGTCTGGTCGTGACCACATAGCGGCTCCGGTCGACCTCCACGGTCCGCTGGGAGCCGATGTCCTTCGGCATGACGCTCGGCGCGTTCCCCGAGCGGACGGTGGTCGCGCCGTCCTTCGTCGTGAAGACCACCCCCGCGCTCGCCGACTCCGCGATGCGGTTCGCGAACTTGTCGTCGATCGCGTAGCCGTTGATCAGGTAGCCGATGCGCACGGCCCGCGCCCCGGCGGCGATGGGGGCGACCGTCGCGTGGTAGAGCTTTCCCTCCAGCGGGAGCACGCCCTTGGTGACCGGGACGCCGGCGTCGTCCACGATGGCCCTTACGAGCGGCGACTTCTCGTAGAAGTCCTCCTTCGAGCCGCCGGCGATCATCGGCTGATCGGTGCGGGCGACGAGGACGCCCTGGTCGTCCAGGAGCATGAGCACGTCGGTCTTGAGGCGGTCCCGCTGCTCGATGAGCGTGTCGTTGATGCTGCTGTAGTCGACGCCGGGCGCGGCCGGCACCGCGTTGGGGTCGGCCGCCTGCGCCGGCTGCGCGGGATCCGCGGGCTGCGCGGGCGCGACCGGCTCGGGATTCAGCGCGGTCTGAATGTAAGCGTAGAAATTCGAGTCACTTCCGAGGACCTGCGTCGCGCCGGCCAGCCCGTCCAGGCGGCGCTCCTCGAACTCCTGGAACAGCGACGCGGCGCCGCTGATCGAGCGGCTGACCGTCTCCTGCGCGACGGCGTCCGCCCGCTGGATCGTGATCCCCACCGCGACCGCCACGACGATCGCGATCAGCAGCGCCGTCAGTCCGAACAGCTTCAGGACCAGCGGCACCCGCGGCTTCTCGACCGTGTACTCCTTTTTCGACGGCAGCTCCCGCGAGACCGTGGCTTTGGTGTCGAGCGCCTGCGCGGTCATGTTCGCTAGTAGTCCTTTGGCGGGCGGTAGGCCTGTCCGAACTTGTTCTTGTGCTGCGTGAGGCGGAAGTTGCGGCCGTCGATGGTCAGCAGCGTCGCTCCGGCCACCGACCCGTCCGCCTTCACCTCGATGACCGAGGTCTGGGTCCCGCCCTGCTCGTTCCAGGCGGTGACGCGGTACCGGCCCGGCGGGACGTCGAAGGAGTAGTTCCCGTTCGTGTCGGTGAAGCCGTAGTACGGAGTGCTCATCACGTGGATGACGGCGGACATGTTCGGATGGACGTTGCAGTAGACGTTCACCGTCCCCGGGGTCTCAAACTTGTGGACCTTGCCCGCGCCGCGGCGGTAGAGGCCGAGGTCGAAGGTGTTGCCGGGGGTGAGAGAAAAGAGGTTGTGCGCGATCGGGTCTTCGTTGGGGAAGCTGATCGTCGACCCGGCCGGCACGGCCACCACGTGCGGGAGGAACTCCTTGCTGCGCGTGGTCATGGTGAAGGTCGCGGCCGGCTTCTTCCAGGTCTTGCCCTCGGGATCGAGCCAGACCAGGGTCTCGTTGACGACGGGCTGCTGGCCCCGTTTGCTCTGGAACATGACCTTGCCGTTGACGGTCGCCGCGCCGAGGTGCGAGGCAAACGCGAGCGCGCCTGCGATGAGGAGGTAACGATTCATGAAAAGGGCTCCGGGGGTCGGCTAGTGTAGCACACGGAACTGTGCGGCGGCACGGCGATTGAAGTAGGAATATCGTGCGAATTTTCGATTGCGATTACGAACAAAAACCGTATCATATTCGTCATGCACTCAACGGATGGGGCGTGCGCGGGCTGCAATAAACAGGCGGCCGGATGCGTCTCTATCCGTACGAGTCAGTGCGGCATTTGGTCGCATGATCATTGAAGAAGATCTCAAGTTCCCGTCCCTCCCTTCCACCACAGGGCGAGTAGGGGCGGTCGATCCGGTCCGCGACGATGGCGAGGTGGGTCATGGCACGTGACGTGGCGCTAGTCGAGGGTCCGCCGGAAATTCAGGGGAGGAGGTAACGAATTTCGCATGGATTGTTCTAATAAACCTAAGGGGGTTACTTCGTAGTTACACGACTACGTGGTGACACCTACCCCGGAGGGCGCCCGTGAAACGGCGCCCTTTTTGTTTTCAGCGATTTGTCCTCCCCCGGCGCGCGGCCCGGTACAATTCCTCCATGCCCCAACTCAGGCTCCGCTCGTGGATCCTCGCCGCGTACGCCCTCTCTGCGCTTCTGCTCGCCTCCACCGCCTCCGCGGCGCTCTCGCCGCAGTATGAAGAGTGGCGGAACGGTCCGGTCCAGTGGATCATGACCGGCGCCGAGAAGAGCGCCTGGAAAAAGGTCGCCACGGACGATGACGCCGTCAAGTTCATCGACCTGTTCTGGGCGCGGCGCGATCCGACACCCGGGACGCCGCAGAACGAGGTCCGCGACGAGCACGACTCGCGCGTGAAGTACGCGGACAAAACGTTCAACGAGCCGCGCAAGCGCGGCTCGCTCACCGACCGCGGGCGCGTCTGGGTCGTCCTCGGCACTCCGCCGAACTACACCGAGGTTCAGGGCCGCATCGCCAACACCGTCGATTCGAATGCCGGGGGCGGTGGTGGCGGCGGCGGCGGCCGCGGACAAACCGACGTCACCTCGGGGAGACTCGATCCGTCCGGCGGCCGGCAGATGGGCGCCCGCAGTGTCTGGATCTGGGAGCACGCCGACGCCTCGAAGCGCTTCGGCATGCCGCGCGTCGAGATCGTCTTCGTCACCGATCCGATCAACGGCCGCACCATCCGCGACATCTTCCGCCGCGACTACGGCGCCGCCGAGGCGGTTGAGTTGAAGAAGCAGATCGTCGAGGACTACAAGGAGCTGCCGTCCTGGGCAGCCTTCGGCGGCCTGACCCCGCAGATGCGGACGGTGACGCTTTCGGGGCCCGCCCCCGTGGCCGCGTCACAGCCGCCGGCAGCGACGGCTACCCCCGCTCCCGCGGCCGCGGCCCCGGTTCCCGCCATGACGGAGCCGCGCGGCGCGACGCGCCTGACCCTGACCGCACGCGACGTCTTCCAGGTCGATCCCCAGACGGGCGCCGATCCGTTCGCGAAGATCGAGGTGGCGAACCGCTTCAAGAGCACCCAGGAGCTCGGATGGGCGGCGCGGTACTGCGGCCAGTCCGATCAGGAGCTGAACGTCCCGTTCATCGTCCGCATCAGCGGCAACGGCGTCGATCTCGCCACGCCGCTGGAGGAAGTCGTTCCGGACCGCATCAAGGCCTCCCCCGGCTGCTACATGCTGCGCGGCGCCATCCCCCTGGATGCGATGGCCGCCGGCAAGTACACGCTGCAGCTCCTGGTGGACGACCCGATCGTGAAGAGCGACTCGTACGACCTGAAACAGGACTTCACGATCGAGTAAGTCAGTCCATTCGCGGAACGACCACGGTCGCGATCGGCGGCAGGTGCGGCGCGACGATCGCGCGCAGCCGCTCGCGCATGGCTTCGACCGAGGCGAACTCGGCGCTGAGGACGTCCTGCAGCGCTTCCACGTCCGCCGCGCGCAGCCGCGGTTTCTTGTCCAGACACGCGTTGGTCTTGCAGCGGTTCGTGCAGTACTTGCGCGTCTTGCGCGTCTTCGGAAACGACGCCCCGCAGTAGTGGCAGTGCCCCATGGATCCGCCCTCCCCTCCCGGAAATCCGTTAATCAACGCCACGGATCGCAGAGCCGCAAAACCGCGTGGTCCCCACGCGTGAACTGACGCCGCGCACGCGATCCGTTTGCAACCGGTACTGTAACGGACCTTGTGCACGCGGTCAACAGATTGACCATTGGTGCCCCGGGCCGGACTCGAACCGGCACGCCACTCGCGCAGCGGGGGATTTTAAGTCCCATGCGTCTACCAATTCCGCCACCGGGGCAGGGAGAAATTGAAAATTGGGAAATTGAAAATTGAAAATGGGCAGCCGGAGGACCTGGCTCGCAGCCGCTTTTTTCAATTTTCAATTTTCAATTTTCAATTGCCCCGGCCCGGCATCATAACTCCCCCACTTCAGATATCATTCGCCCGCCATGACCACCACCCTAGAAACCATCCCCGGAGCGCCGCTGACGCTCCTGTCCGAAGAAGAGAAGATGTTCCAGGAGAGCGTCCGCGAGTTCGCGGTCGAGAAGATCCGGCCGCTGGTCCACCAGATGGACCACGACGCCACCATGTCCAAGGACCTCATCTCGGCCTTCTTCGACCTCGGCATCATGGGCGTCGAAGTGCCGGACGAGTTCGGCGGCGCGGGATCGACGTTCTTCAACGCCGTGCTGGTCGTCGAGGAGCTCTCGCACGTCGACGCCTCCTGCGGCGTCCTCGTGGACGTCCAGAACACCCTGGTCAACAACGCCCTCATCCGCTGGGGCACGCAGGACCAGAAGTCGAAGTACCTGCGCATGCTCTCGTCCGACACGGTCGGCGCGTATGCCCTCTCCGAGGGCGGGTCCGGCTCGGACGCGTTCGCGCTGGCCACCCGGGCCGAGGACAAGGACGACCACTTCGTTCTCAACGGCCGCAAGCTGTGGATCACCAACGCCGCCGAGGCGGGCGTCTTCATCGTGTTTGCGAACGCGAGCCCGGACGCCGGCTACAAGGGCATCACCGCCTTCCTGATCGAGCGCGACTTCCCCGGCTTCACGGTCGGGAAGAAGGAGGACAAGCTCGGCATCCGCGCGTCGTCCACCTGCGAGCTGATTCTCGAAGACTGCCGCGTCCCGAAGGAGAACGTCCTCGGCGAGCCGGGCAAGGGCTACAAGATCGCCATCGAGACGCTGAACGAGGGCCGGATCGGCATCGGTGCGCAGATGATCGGCGTGGCGCGCGGCGCGCTGGAGCACGCCATCGCGTACACGAAGGAGCGCAAGCAGTTCAACACGCGGATCGCCGACTTCCAGGGCGTGCAGTTCCAGATCGCCCAGGCGGCGACGGACCTCGAGGCGGCGCGCCTCATGGTCTACAACGCGGCGCGCCTCAAGGACGCCGGCAAGCCGTTCCTCCGCGAGGCGGCCATGGCGAAGCTGTTCTCGTCCCAGGTGGCCGAGAAGGTGACGTCGCTGGCCGTGCAGCTCTACGGCGGCAACGGCTACACGAAGGAGTACCCGGTGGAGAAGTACTGGCGCGACGCGAAGGTCGGCCAGATCTACGAGGGCACGAGCAACATGCAGCTCGCGACCATCGCCAAGACGATCCTGACGGACCGGTTGTAGCCCGGATGGCGAGTTGCGAGGACGCTGGCTGCTGCTGTTGTTAGCGGTCCTCGCAGTCGCCCGTCTCGTCTCCACGTATCGCGTTTTCAGCCAGACGGTCGATGAGCCGACGCACGTGGTGTGCGGATTCGAGTGGCTGACGACGCCGGGGTACTCGCTCGATCCCGAGCATCCGCCCCTCGCCCGGATACTGTTCGGCCTCGGCGCCGCGGCCGAAGGGGCGCGGTGGCGTCCGGAACTGCCGCGGGTGGACCGCGGGACGGACCTGCTGTTCCGCGGCGAGGCGTATCAGCGGAATCTCTTCGTCGCCCGGCTCGGCAACCTCCCCTTCTTCCTCCTCGGCCTGTTCGCGGTGTGGGGATGGACGCGGCGGTTGTTCGGGACGGAGGTGGCGCTCGTGGCGGTGGCGCTGTACTCCGCCCTCCCGCCCATCCTGGCGCACGCGGGCCTGGCGACGACGGACATGGCCGCCGCGGCGACGGTGGTCTTCGCGCTCTACGCGTTCGACGTCTGGCTCAGCGGAGCGCCGGCTTCCAGCCGGCCGCTCCGCCGGCTTCCAGCCGGCAGGATTCCTCGCGAGTCGGGCCGCCTGGAAGGCGGCGTAGCGGCCGGCTGGAAGCCGGCGCTCCGCCTCGGCCTCGCGATCGGCCTCGGCCTCCTCTCCAAGTTCTCCTTCCTCCTCTACTTCCCCGCAGGCGCGCTCGCCCTGCTCGTCGCGCGTATCGGAGCGCCGGCCGCTGGCCGGCCGGTCCACCGGCGGCTCGCCGGTGAGCTGCTCCTCATCCCCCTCCTCGCCGCGCTTCTCGTCTGGAGCGGCTACAAGTTCTCCCTCGGCACCCTCCACGCCGCCCGACTGGCCAACCTCCCGCCCGAGTCCCTCGGCTACCGCGCCGCGAAGCTCGCCAGCTACCCCGGCTACGAGTGGATCCGCCCCGATCTCCTCATCCGCTACTACGACTACGCCCACGAGGCGGCGCGGCGCGGCGTGCACGGAGTGGACATCGTCGACTGGGCCAAAGCGGCCGGCTATCCATCCCCGCAGGCCGGCCGGGCGGGCGATACGCTGAAGAACGCCCCTCCGCTGCCGCCTGTCCCGTGGGTCGACCGCGCACGCGAACCGTTCCGGCGCGCGTGGCACCGGGTGGTCATGCGCGTCCCGCTTCCGGCGCCTGCCTTCATCGCCGGCGCGGAGTACGTCGCCCAGCACTCCTCCGCCGGCCACCCCGCCTTCCTCCTCGGCCGGCACCGCGACCAGGGCTGGTGGTATTACTTTCCCATCGTCCTGTTCTTCAAGACGCCCCTCGCCTTCCTCGCCCTGGCCCTCGCGGGCACGATCGCCCTCCGCCGCCACCCGATCGCCTACGTCCCCCTGCTCATGCTTCTGCCCGCGCTGACGAGCAGGATCAACATCGGCGTCCGGCACGTCCTCCCGCTCTACCCGGTCCTGGCCATCCTCGCCGCCTACGCCGCCGTCGCCCTCTGGCGCCGCAGCCGCCCCGCGACCGTCGTCCTCCTCGGCTGGTTCTTCGTCGCCACGGCCATCGCCCATCCCGACTACCTCCCGTACTTCAACGAGCTCGCGCGCCGCCCCGAGGAGATCGCGGTCGACAGCAACTTCGACTGGGGCCAGGACCTCCTCCGCCTCGAACAGCTCACCCGCCGCGAGCGCCTCCAGCCCCTGTACCTCTCCTACTTCGGCAGCGCCGACTGGCGCCGCCTCGGCATCCCCGCCGAAGACCTGCCCGCCCACCCCGTCCGCGGCTGGGTCGCCGTCAGCGAGATGCAGTTCAGATTCGGCACACCGGAACAGCGCGGAGCGTTCGCCTGGCTCGAGAAGCGCCAGCCCGTGCGCCGGGTGGGCAAGTCGATCCGCCTGTACCGCATCGAGTGACGCCTCCGCACTCCATATCGCGTTCGCGTTACCATCCTTCGCGCAGCAATTCACTCCCCATGCGCGCGTTCTGGACGGCCGCCGGCGTGCTCGCCGGCATCGTGTTGTGCACGGCTCGGGTGCGGGCACAGGACAGGACCGCAATCGAAGAGGCCTTGCGGACGAGCCCGCGTCTGCTCAATGTCCAGAAGGTCTCGGCGCTGTCGGATGCGCGGGCGGCCACGATCACGGGCTCGGACTCGCGGGAAGATGTGCTCGCGTGGCTGGATGTCGGCGCGCTGCAGTGGCGGCTGGCGACGGCGACCCGCTGGTACGCCGACGGCGGCCGCGGGTTCCTGTGCGAAAGCGTCCGTGCCTACCAGAAGGCGCTCGCCATCCTCCGGCGCACCGGCAGCCGGGAGGACCCGGTGCTTCTCGATGCGGAACTGCAGTACGCGCACATGATGGGCGTCGAATATTGCTGGTACTCGACGGATTGCGAGAAAGTGCAATGGGAATCGATCCGGCTCGCGGAGGACGTGCTGGCCACGGCGGCGCGGCTCGGCGACCGCGGCCTGGCCGCGCGCGCGATGACCGTCCTGGCGGATGTGTACAGCGACGCGATCGCAAGGCGCGCGCAATACGGGATTCCGAACTATCACGAGGCGTGGCAACTCAGCATCTGGAACTGTCAGGGCTGCCCGCCGTTGAAGCTCGACCCGCCCATCGACGACCGGCTGGAGCGCAGGGTCCGGCCACTGCTCGAGCAGGCAGTCCGCACGCAATGGGCGGACGGCGTCTGGACCCGCGGTCTGGTCGACAGCCTCGGCAGGCTGTCCGCGCTGCATGAGAGCCAGGAGCGGGACGCGGCCGCGAAGTCGCTCGCCGATCTGGCCGCCGAGGGTAGCGCGGCCCTCGGCCTGCGAATCGGCCACGATGCCGCGCAACTGGAGGCGCTCCTCGCCGCCGGCCAGGCGATTCCGGTAACTCCGGAGCCCCCGCCGTGCGACCCCGCCAGGCTGCGGGACACGATCGCACAGCACCTCGACGCCGAGCGCCGCATGCTCCTCCGCCTGCTGGAGCAGTCGACGGAGAGGGACTTCCGCTGGATCGCGGGGGCGCTGACGCCGGAGGATCGTCTGTTCGACGACGTCGTGCGCTGCAACGTCCGGGACCGTCTGGTCCTCCAGAACAGCGTCGAACGGGTCCTGCTCCGCCGCCAGATCTGGCGCTACCGCCTCACGCGGGTCAGCCGCGCGCGAGCCCTTCGCGACCCGGACATGCTGGCGAGCCTGAACGAGCTCGTCGAGCTCCGCCGGCAGCGGGCGGAGCAGCGGTTGATGCGCGCGGCCCCTCCTCCGGCGACCGACTTCGCCAAGTGGCGGGTGTGCCTCGAAGATCCGGAGGCGGAGCGAGGCAAAGACCAGACCCCCTACGAAACCCTCGAAGCGAAGATCGCCGACGTCGAAGGGCGGTTGCGCGGCGCCTCCGGTCCGGCCGTGCAGCGCAACATTCAGAACCTGTGGGCGGACCTGCTCGCAAGCCTGGGGACCGATACCGTCCTCGTGGGATACATGCCCTTCACCGCGGCGGGCGAGCGCCGCGTGCTGGCCTTCGTCGTCGATGGCGCCGGTGACGTCACCTGGGTAGACGTCGGGCGGGAAGCGGAGATCGACGCGCAGTTCGTGCGGTACGTCCGGGGCGGCCTGGTGCGCGATACCCTCCGCCCCGCGGGAGCGGTGCTGATCGACCCGATCGAGCACCGGCTGGAGGGGAAGAGCCGGGTGCTCCTGCTCGCCGCCGGGCCGGTGCGCTTCCTGCCGTGGAGCGCGCTCGAGGACCGCGAGCACAGGCCCCTCGGAAGCAGGTACGCGGTGTCGTCGCTGCACTGGGCTGGTGACGCGCGCGTGCCATCGGCCGGAAAACCGCGTTCCGGCGTGACCTTCGTCGCGCCCGCGTACGAGCCATCGGCCGACGACGCGAACCCCTGGCCGCGGGTCGTCTCTCCGGACTTCGCGCCGCTCGGATGGTCGGCTGCCGAGATCGCCGGCCTGGCCCGGATGGTCGGCGACCGCGGAATCCCGACCGAAACGCTGAGCGGTGGCAACGCCACGGAGACCGCGCTCCGCCGGATCGCCAATCCCTCCGTGCTCCACATCGCCGCGCACGGCTTCCGGGTGCCGTCCGGCGAACCGCTCGCGGGCGACGAAGTGGACCCGCGGCGCGAGCTCGCGATCCGCAACGGCGATTGGTACGCGGACCAGCGCAGCACGGACCTGGAGCCCAGCTTCGCCCGCACCGGCCTCGCGTTCGCGGGAGCGAACCAGCTCCATCCGCCGGACGGAGGCGACGCTCTGCTCACCGCCACCGAGGCGGCGGACCTCGATCTGACCGATACGGACCTGGTCGTGCTCTCCGGCTGCGACACGGGCTTCCCGACGCTGCAGGACGGCAGCGGCGCGTACGACCTCTCCCTCGCGTTCCGCATGGCGGGAGCGAGCGCCGTCGTCGCCAGCCTCTGGCCGGTCGGCGACCGCGCCAGTCAGGTGCTGATGGCCGAGCTGTACGCGGGGCTGCTGGACGGGCTGCCGGTGACCCGGGCGTTGTGGCGCGCGAAAGAGGTCCTGCGAAAGGACTCGGAGCTCGGCGATCCCCGCTTCTGGGCGGCGTTCGAGGTGTTCGGTCCCGACTTCCCCATCTGGCCGGGCACCGCGCGCCCCCGGCAGACGGGCCTGCTGCGCGACTCCTTCGACGAGGGCGATCCCCGGCTCGCGTGGGAGCCAGCCCAGCCATCGGTGCCCGCCGCGGTCCGCGACGGCCGCTTCGTCATCGACACGCAGGGACACGCGTGGCAATTCGCGACCGTGCCGTTCGCCATTCCGGAGAAAGCCGATTTCGATCTCTCGTTCACGGTCACGAAGCTCGGCGGCGACGAGCGTTCGTTCTTCGGGCTGGTGTGGCGCTACAACAACGCGGACAGCTTCGCCAAGTTCGCGATCAACGGCAACGGCGAGATCTCGATCACGTCCGGTGGAGGGCGGATGTCGGCCGTCCTTTTCAGCTCCGACGGGCCTCACCCGGCCGTGCACCGTTCCAACGCGGCGAACGAGCTGCGCCTGGTCGGTACCGCCAGAGCCGCCCGATTCCTGGTCAACGGCACGCAGGTCTTCGCGCAGGAGTGGGCGACCGATCTGCCGCCGCGGATCGGATTCCTCGTCAACCGCAACGTGGTCGCCGCATTCGACGACCTGAACATCGGCATTCCGGACGCTGCCGACGATTGAGAGGTTCCGGGAACATGGCTCACGCGAACGAAGCAGGCGCGTTGCAACCTTCGGCGAAGACGGACGTCTTCCGCCGCTACGAGCTTGCCGTCGAGCGGCTGTCCGAGACGAAGCCTCCGGACGCCGGGGAGCTCCTGGAGCTGCTGACGCTGCGGGAGGAGGTCGCGGAAGCGATCGCCGCGGACCTGCCGCCCGTCGCCGCGCTCGAGGCGGTTGCCCGCGCGGACGAGCGACTGATCGCGTCGGCCCCGTGGCTTGCGGCGGGACCGCGGTCCGCGAAGCTGGCCGCCGTCCGCCGCGCCGTGGGAGCGCGAGCGTCGTCGTGGTGGTGGCGCCTCGACGAGCTCGACGAGCATCCCGGCCTCTCGCCGGTGACGCTCGCCATCGCGGGCGCGCTGCTGGCGGCGGCGCTGGCGCTCATGGCGGACGTCGCGGTCCGGATGCTGAGCGGCGGAGTCGACGCACTCGGCGTCGCCGGGACGCTGATCCAGGGCTTCCTCGCGCTCCTCGCGGGCGGAGCCCTCACCGCGGCGGGACGCCGCTGGTTCGCCCGGATCCTGCAGCGCCGCCACGTTCCGCCGCGCCTGCACGGACGCTGGGTCATCGCGTCCAGCGCGGGCGTGCTGCTCCTCGCATCGATCGGCTGGTGGAGTCTGCGCCTGGTGAGCCGCCACTACAGCGATCGAGGCGCGGTGCTGCAATCGCAGGACCGCCTGTCCGAGGCGATCGACAGCTACGCGCGTGCTCTGCGCGCGAATCCCGAGAACGAGGCCGCGCACCACAACATGGCCTGGGCCGAAGAAGCGCTGCAGAACCGCGAGAGCGCCATCGTCCACTACCGCGCCGCGATCGCCCGCAACAGCCGGAGGTATCACGCGTACAACAACCTCGCACGGCTGCACATCCTGTCGCATGACGCTCCCGCCGCCATCGAGCTCCTCGAGCGGGGCCTCGCGAAGCAGCCATCGGACCGCGACGACCTGTACACGTTCCACAAGAACCTGGCCTGGGCCTACCTCGACCTCGGCCTGCTCGTGCAGGCGGACCGCGAGATCCGGACCGCGCTCCGGTTTCGCGACGGCGCCGCGGCGCATTGCCTGCAGGCGCAGGTGCTCGAAAAGCGGTCGCAGGACGCGGGCCGCGAGTGGCAGCGATGCCTCGCCGGGGCCCGGGCGGAGAAGGCCGTCGTTGAGCCGGTGTGGGTGGCCACCGCCACGGAACGAGTCCTCGCCGGAGGGTTGCCATGAGAATGGCCGCAGCTCTCGCGCTGATGACGCTTCTGCAGGCCGGAACGGTCGAGGCCCAGGCCACGGTCATCGCGGCCAGCGGAAAAGTAAGCATCCGCCGGGATGGATGGAGCGGCTGGCTGCCGGCTCGCTTCGGCACGGCCGTCGGTACGGGCGATCTGCTCCACACCGGCCCCGGCTCGTCCGTGGCCGTGCTTTGTCCGGACCTGACGCGCGGCACGCTCGACGCGGACGAAACGTCCGGCGCGCCGTGCACCGTCGCCCGGACGCCGGTCCGCGCGGAGGGGGGCGTCCTTCTCGCGCCGCTCCGGAGCGGACACGTCGAGGCAGAACATGCCCTGACGCTGCTCGGTCCGCGCTGGACCCGCGTCGAGGATGCGCGCCCCACCATCCGCTGGGCCGCTCCCCCCGCCGTCACTGAAGTTCAGGTCACGGTCCGCGGCGTCGGAGTGGAGTGGTCCACCAAGGTCAAGGGCGCGAGCCTCGTCTACCCCGCCAACGCTCCACGGCTGATCCCGGGCCGCCAGTACTCGGTGCTGATCACTGCGGGATCGCTGTCATCGACGCGCGACGGGGAAGGATGGCCGGTGTTCGAGGTCGTTGCTCCGGAACAGCTCGCGGAGATCCGGCGGCAAGTGGCCAAGGTCCGGGCACTGTCACCGAGCACAGAACAGAAGACCTTTCTCGAAGGGCACCTGCTGGCCGCGCGCGGCCTGCGCGCCGCGGCGATCGACCGTCTCCAGCCGATCGCCCCAGGGTCCGCGGAGCCGGTGATTCACCGTCTGCTCGCCCACACGTATCAGAACGTGGGACTCGATCGCCTGGCGATCGACAGCTATCGCGCCGCCGCCGCCCGTTCGGCGGCGCTGGGCGACCTCGATGGCGAAGCGCAGGCGGCCGCTGCGCTTGGTGAGCTCTGCCAGCGGTCGAAGCGCTGCGCCAAAGGCGAGGCACAAGGTCACCTGCGACGCGCGCTCGCGATCTACGAGCAGATCGGCGCGAAGGACGAGCTGACGCGTCTGCGCCGACTTCGCTGAGGGACCATCCGCGATCGTGCGGGCGCGTCGCACCCCGAGAAGTCGATGCGAAGCGCCGGCTTCCAGCCGGCGCTCCGCAGCCGCGCGCTTTCGCGCTACGCGTTCGCTGTCGGTTCTCGGAGCGCCGGCGTCTCGCCGGCTGTCCGGCTGGCGTCCCGCCGGCCGGGTACTCGGGAGGACGGAGCCTCTCGCCCGGTGTCACGCTCCCCCGCCCACCCAAGTGGCGGCGCGGGACGCCGCCACGCCAGCCGGCGGGACGCCGGCGCTCCATCACGGCCTGGTTTTTTTTCTCAGGTGCTGCATAGCACGCCGTCCCCCGCTCGGGATGACAGCCGGCGCACACCGTACTGCGGAGGCAGCGATGTCTGCTCGCGTGGAGAAATACGGGCTAGAACGCCGGGCTCTGCCTCCGCCAACCGCCAACCGCCAACCGCCAACCAATCGCGAGTATCATCCGCGCCGCATGCCACACACCGGTCCGATTCTCGAAGGAAAAGGCGACACCGATTACGAGCGCTACGTGCGCGTTCCCGAGCTGCTCGAGCTCCAGAAACCCATCGACCAGCTATCCCACCCCGAGGAGCGGCTCTTCCAGGTCATGCACCAGACCGCCGAGCTCTGGCTGCACCACATCGACTACGAGATCGACCGCGCCGTCGTACACATCGAAAACGACAACCCCGAGCTTGCCGCCGAGCTGCTCCATCGCTCGCGGCTGATCCTCGACCTTCTGCGCGAGCAGATCGTCATCCTCGAGACCATGGCCCCGGTGGACTACCACGTCCTCCGCACGACCTCGCTGGGACGCGGCAGCGGGCAGGAGTCGCCCGGCTTCCACCGGCTGCTCGACGTCGGCAAGCGCATCTGGCCGAAGTTCCAGGCCCTGATCGGCAAACACTCGGTGACGGTGATCGAGCTGGAGCGCGAACCGGCCCGGAACTACGGGCTTTTCCGACTGCTGCAGGCAATGATGGACTACGACGAGGCGTTCTTGAAGTGGCGCTTCACGCACATGCGCCTGGCCTTCCGGATCATCGGCGACCGCGTTCTTTCGTTGAAGGGCGTGCCCGCCGCGCAGCTCGAGGCCGGTACGCGTGAACCGTTGTTTCCAGAGTTGTGGTCTGCGATCAGCGATCTCACGTCGGAATGGAAACCGACGTACTGAAAAATCTTTTTCGCCCCCCGGTTTCCTTCGAACTGGAACGAGTGTCGAATAGAGCAGACGAGGGATCCCTGAACACCGGCAGGCGGGGGCCGGAAACATGAGTGTTTTTCAGATGAATTTTTTCAGCTAAAACTTTCGGTTTCAGGAACTAACTAACAGGTTGACGGTGATGCACCCCATCTGTATATTCGCTGGCCATTGCCTGACGACGCGGGCCGGGAAGCAGCCTGAAAGCGCCCCCTGCACTGTTCTGCGATCACTCATCTGGGAGTTCGGAATCACATGAAAAAGAAGCTGTGCCTTTTTGCGGCACTTTCTCTTTCCCTATTGTCTCTCGTCGGTTGTCAGAAGGTGCAGGCTCGTGTGGAGATTCGCAACGCGAACGACGCGTACGCGAAGGAAGACTACGCGACGGCTCTTCAGCACTACAAGAAGGCCCGCGAGATCGACTCGTCGAGCTTTCCTGACCTCGACCGGATGATCGGGTACTCGCTGATCGGTCTTTACGTTCCGGAGGACAAGTCGCCGGCGAACGTGAAGAACGCGGACGCCGCGATCGGGGAGCTGCGCAAGTATCTGCGGAAGCGCCCCGACGACCGGATCGCCCGCGAGGCGCTGATCAACCTCTACCTCAACGCCGACCGCATCACCGAGGCGATCAACTACTTCCGCGAGTGGCTGAAGACCCACCCCGCCGACATCGAAGCCGTCCGGTCGATCGCCACCCTCTACGCGAAGCAGGGCAACTTCGCCGAGTCCCTCAACTGGTACGAGAAGATCACCCTTCTCGACTCCAAGAACCCGGAAGCTTTCTACACCTACGGCGTGGTCTGCTACGAGAAGATCGCGAAGAACCCGCCGCAGGACACAGCCGAGCGGCTGGCCATCATCGCCCGGGGCAAGGGTGCCCTCGAGCGCGCGATCGCCATGCGCAAGGACTACTTCGAGGCGATGGTCTACCTCAGCCTCCTCTACCGCCAGCAGGCGCCTCTCGAGACCGATCCGGCACGGCAGCAGCAGCTCATCGCCGAGGCCGACCGGATTCGCAACGAGGCCATCGCGATCGTGAAGAAGAAGAAGGCGGAAGCTGCGGCAGCCGCCGGCGGCAAGAAGAGCTAACAGAACACGGAACACAGCTCATGTTTGAAACTACAGTCGTCGAATCGCGAAAAGTCAAAGCCGGGATCCAGAAGTATCTGACGCTTCCGGTGTCGGTGGGACTGCACGCCGTGGTCGCCGCCGGCATCATCTTCGGCACGTTGTGGAACGTCGAATTTCCCGACAACTCACCCGCGCAGGTCGCGCAGTACTCCGTCGCGGCCGCGCCTCCTCCTCCGCCCCCGCCGCCTCCGCCGCCGCCCAAAGCGGCTTCCGTGAAGCCGGTGGAAGTGAAGCCGGTCGACGTGCCGCGCGACATCGAGAACCTCGCCCCCACGGTCGTCCCTGACCAGGTCAAGCCGGTCGAAGCGGCCGCGTCGTCCGACGCGGGCGTGGAAGGCGGCGTCGAGGGCGGTGTCGAAGGCGGTGTCGTCGGAGGCGTCGTCGGCGGTGTCGTCGGCGGCGTCATGACGGACACGGCGCCTCCTCCTCCGAAAGAGACGGCCCCGCTGCGCGTCGGCGGCGACGTCAAGGCCCCGGTGGTCATCAGCCGTGTGGAGCCCCACTATCCCGAGGTCGCGCGCAAGGCGCGCGTGTCGGGCATCGTGATCGTCGAGTGCATCATCGACAAGAACGGCAACGTCCGGGACGTCAAAGTCCTCAAGCCGCTGCCCTTCGGCCTCGATCAGGCCGCGGCCGACGCGGTGCAGAAGTGGAAGTTCCGTCCCGGTACGCTCAACGGCCAGGCCGTCGACGTCATCTTCAATCTCACCGTCAACTTCAAGTTGAATTAAAAGACAGGCGATCCCGGTCTGCCGGCATCGCAGAGGAGGAATTGAGTCATGGATTTGGCACACATGTTTCGCGAGATGACGGTGGTGGGCTACGCCGTCATCGTTGTCATGGCCATCATGTCGATCTACTCGCTGTGGGTCATGGTCGAGCGCTACATCGTCTTCAACAAGGCGAAGAATCAGTCGCTCAAGCTGCTCGGTGCGCTCTCGAACCTGCTCACCAAGGGTGATTACGGTCAGGCCATCGAGGTCACCAAGAAGTACAAGCAGAGCCACCTGGCCAAGGTCATCGCCGCCGGCCTGCTCGAGTTCGAGGCTTCGCGCCGCGACAAGCGCAACACCAATCCCGAGCTGGCCGTCGAAGCCGCGCGCCAGGGCATGGACCGTACGGCCATGATCACCGTCGCCGAGCTGAAGGAGAACCTGGGCGTTCTCGCCACCATCGGCGCCACTGCGCCGTTCGTCGGTCTGTTCGGCACGGTCGTCGGCATCATCAACGCCTTCACCGGCATGGCCAAGGGCGGTGGCGGTATCGCGTCGGTCTCCGCGGGTATCGCAGAAGCGCTCTTCACGACCGCCGGCGGCCTCCTCGTGGCCATCCCCGCGGTCTGGGCCTACAACTACTTCCAGAACCGCGTCGACCGTTTCACCGTCGAGATGTCCAATTCCGGTTCGGAGATGGCAATCTACTTCATGAAGGAAGTGGGTGTCGGCGATGAAAAAGCTGTCGGGTAATTCGCTCGGAAAGCTGAGCCATGCGGCTCTGACTTCCGATATCAACGTCACGCCGCTCGTCGACGTGTGTCTGGTGCTGCTGATCATCTTCATGGTCGTCACGCCCTTGCTGCAGAAGGGCGTGCAGGTGAACCTTCCGATCACCGACGCACCGGAGAAGACGCCCGACACCGAGAAGCAGCTCCAGATCGCGGTCAAGGCCGACGGCTCCGTCTATCTCGGACCGAACGTCGTCCGCAAGGATCAGGTGGAGTCGTCGCTCAAGGAGATCTACGAGCGCACGCCCGATCGCGAGATCGCGGTCAAAGGTGATCGTCTGGTGAAATACGGGGACGTCCTGGACGTCCTCAAGGCCTGCCGTGAAGTCGGCTTCAACGACGTCGGGCTGATCTCGCAGCCGAAGAAAGCCGGGGGAGAGGTCTAGTCCCATGCAAGTAGGTGGCAGTGGTGGAATGCGGTCGGAGATCAACGTCACACCTCTGGTGGACGTCGTTCTCGTGCTTCTCATCATCTTCATGGTTCTCACACCGGTCGTGCAGATGGGCTACCTCGTGAAGGTCCCGCCCAAAGCGCCGGCGAACCTTCCTCCTTCCGCGGTCCAGGACCAGATCGTGCTGCGCCTCGCGGCCGGTCCGCGCGTCCTGATCAACAAGGAAGAGATGTCGATGGAGCAGTTCCCCAACCGGATCCGCGAGATCATCCGCGGCAACACCTCCAAGATGGTGTTCTTCTCCGGCGGACGCGAAGTCGACTACGAGACCACGATCAAGTTCCTCGATCTCGCCCGCGCCAGCGGTGCGAAGAACATCGGCATCATCGTCGAGGATCCGACCGCCGCGACCGGCGCGGCAGCGGCGATCGGCCAGTAGCACGGCATCAATCGCGATTCATGTCTGCAGAGCGGCGGCTTCGGCCGCCGCTCTCTTTTTGTCCAGGATTCCCCGCAGCAGGGCGTCCAGCGACCACCGCCCGCCGCCGGTCAGCACCAGCGCGCAGCAGATCGCGAACAGCGCCAGCGGCAGCTCGATCCCGCGAAGGATCACGAAGGCCTTGATAGCATCGGGGGGAACCTCGAACAGTGCGTCGGGGAGCTGGACGATGAACGTGGCCACGAACATCGTCCCGGCCAGGAGGAGCGCATCGACACGGGTGAACAGACCGGCGAAGAGCAGGACGGCTCCGAAGAGCTCCGCGTACGCCGCGAGGTGGCCGAGGAAGACCGGGATGCCGTAGCTCTCGGCGATGCCGGCGGCGAACGCGGCCGAGCCGCCCTCGCCGGCGATCTTCGACCAGCCGTGGGGGATGAAGATCAACGCCGCGACGACGCGCAGCAGCAGCGCGGCAGCGTCGGGAGCGATCCGGTTCATGCAGCTTCCTCCTGGACGATCAGACAGCGCGCGGCCGCTCTCGACCGCGTCGTGGCACCACTGGCCCTGTTCGTGTCGTTCTATGTTGCCACACTCATCCTTCTGACGTGGCTGCGATTTCCGTTCATCCAGTGGACGGGTCTGATCTCGGTGAGCGTCGCGACGGCCGTCACGGCCGCCCTCTGGGATCGCGGCCGCTGGCCCCTCGGCCTGTTCGTGCCGCCGCGGCTGGCGGTGCCGGAGCTCCTCTTCGGCAGCGCGTTCGGGGCGGCGCTGATCGCCATGTGCGCGGCGCTGGTGATGCTCTCGACTGCCGTCTGGCACGAGCGCGGGGCGGGCTTTCCGTGGCGCGAGGTGCTGATCGTGTACCTCCCGGCCGCGGTGCACGAGGAGCTGCTGTTCCGCGGCTACGCGTTCCAGAAGCTGCACCGGTGGCACCGCGGGTTCGCCCTGGTCTTCGTCGCGCTGGTCTTCGCGGCGCTGCACATGGGTAACTCCGCCGTCTCCTGGCTGGGGCTGGCGAACATCTTCCTCGGCGGCCTGCTCCTGGGCCTGGCGTACGAGCGCTACGGCCGCCTCTGGTTCCCGATCGGCCTCCACCTCGCCTGGAACGTGACCTCCGGCCCCATCCTCGGCCATGAAGTCAGCGGCTACGACTCGATGGCGACGGTCTTCGTCGAGCGCGGTTCCGGCCCGGCCTTCCTGACGGGCGGGGAGTTCGGCATCGAGGGGAGCGTCTGGATGACCCTGACGGAGCTGGCGGCCATCGCGCTGCTCTGGCGAAGGAACGTCGTCAGCCGAATGTAGGGCGTGGCTTCAGCCCGCCCCTCGGACGGGGAGGGGGAACGCCCGCCCGCCCCCGAAAGGGCGGGCTGAAGCCACGCCCTACATGCTCCGCGGCCTTCGAATATGATCCGCCCCCGCGGCGTTTCCACCCCCGCAAGAAGGAGCATTCACCTTGAAAGAGATCGTGATCGTCGACGGCGCGCGGACGCCGATGGCGGAATACAACGGACACTTCAGTGACATCAGCGCGATCGACCTCGCGGTCGTCGCGGCGAAAGGCGCCCTCGAGCGCAGCGGCTTCGGTGCGGACGAGATGGACCACGTCATCGTCGGCAACGCTCTGCAGACCTCGGGCGACGCCATCTACGGCGCGCGCCACGTGGGCCTCAAGGCCGGCGTGCCGAAGCAGGTCCCGGCGCTCACCGTGAACCGGCTGTGCGGCTCGGGCATCCAGTCGATCGTCAGCGCGGCGGAACAGATCCACCTCGACGAGGCCACGACCGTCCTCGCGGGGGGCATGGAGAACATGTCCCAGGCGCCGTTCGTCATCCGCGGCGCGCGCAAGGGCCTCAAGCTCGGCGCGGGCAACATGGAAGACTCGCTGATGGTCGCGCTGCTCGACACCTACGCCGGCCTCTACATGGCCCAGACCTCGGACAACCTCGCGCGCAAGTACGAGATCTCGCGCGAGGAGCAGGACGAGTTCGCGATGCGCAGCCAGAAGTGCGCGACCGAGGCGGTGAAGTCGGGCCGTCTGCAAGAGGAGATCGTGCCCGTGGCCGTCGGCCGCAAGGGCGAGCTGATCTCCGAGGACGACCACATGCGGCCGGATACGACGATGGAGGGCCTCGCGAAGTTGAAGCCCGCCTTCGCGAAGGACGGCTTCGTCACGGCCGGCAATGCCTCGGGCATCGTCGATGGTGCGGCGATGCTGGTCGTCACCACGGCGGAGAAGGCGAGGGAGAAGGGCAAGCAGCCCCTCGGCCGCATCGTCTCCTGGGGCATCGCCGGCTGCGATCCGGAGATCATGGGCATCGGCCCGGTCCCGGCGACGCAGATCGCCCTGAAGAAGGCGAACCTGAAGCTCGAGGACATCGACCTGATCGAGATCAACGAGGCGTTCGCGGGCCAGATCCTGGCGGTGGCGAAGGAGCTGGGCATCGACAAGGAGAAGCTGAACGTGAACGGCGGCGCGATCGCGCTCGGCCACCCGCTCGGCGCCTCCGGCACGCGTCTCGTGCTCACGCTCCTGTACGAGCTGCGCCGCCGCAAGCAGCGCTACGGCTTGGCCACGGCGTGCATCGGCGGCGGGCAGGGGATCGCCATGATCGTGGAGAGCCTGGCGTCGTGATCCTCGCGCCGCTCCTTCTCGCGGCCGCGGTCTCGGCGCCCACCGTCACACTCGATGTGAAGGACGCCGAGCCGCGCGTCGTGCTGAAGTCGATGCAGAAGCAGTGCGGCATCAGGAACATGATCATCGACCCGGACGTGCCGAAGACGGCCGCCACGTTCTACTTTCGCGAGGTGCCGTGCGACACGGCCTTCCGCGTCGTGCTGCGGACGTACGGGCTGACGACCCAGGTGCAGGTGCTCCGCTGATGTCGCGACGGATGCTCCTGCGCGGCGGCGTCGCGCTGCTGCTCGGCGCGGCGGTGGTGGGGATCTACCTGTCGCCCGCGCGCGAGTATCTCACGCGCGAGAACATGCGCCTGTTCGTCGAGCAACTGCGCGGCGTTTGGTACGGGCCGGTGATCTTCGTCGGCGCGTTCCTGCTGGCCTGCGTGCTGGCCCTGCCGGCGTCGGTCTTCGTCCTCGCCGCGGGCTTCATCTGGGGCTGGTTCCTCGGCGGCGTGTACTCGATCGTCGGCGGCGTGCTCGGCGCGGTGGCGTCGTTCTACGTCGGCCGGTTCGTGGGGGAGGGGCTGCTCGACAAATTCGGCCGCGTCGGCCGGGCCGTGGCGAAGCAGGTCGACCACGCCACGTTCCGTTCCCTCGTGGCCATGCGCTTCATCCCCGGGATTCCCTTCGCCGTCCTGAACTACGGCGCCGGCGTCGCCGGCGTCCGCATCCGCGACTTCGTCCCGTCCACCCTCGTCGGCATCATCCCCCCGATGTTCGTCTTCGCCTACTGCGCCGACGCCCTCTTCAACGGCTCGATGACCGAGGGCGACGCGGCCATCCGCCTGACGATCGTGCTCGTGCTCATGCTCGCGATCACGCTGTTGCCGGTGGTCGTGAAGCGCCTGACGAAGCGCGAAGCGCCGACAGCGTAGGGCGCGTGCCCCGCCATTTGGAGCGCTTTGCTATTCGGGAGCCTCAGCGCGCGAACGTGCGAATACGAAAGCGCAACCGGCGCGCCGCTTTCCAGTTCGCGAGCGTTCTCTTACGGGTACGTCGCGTTCGAGCAGAGCGGAGGGTGTCTCGAACCCCTGGACCTGGCTCGGGCGATGAGAGTGCTCCATCTGCGCGCGAAGGCCCGCTGTCGAATTGTGGCCCCGGGCTTGCCCGCATGTGAGTCACGATGCCGAGAGTGGGAGAGTTTTACCCACGTCACCCGATCCGGAGCACGCGCTCCGCATTCCGATAGCAGATCTTTTCGCGCTGAGCATCGGTGAGCGGCGTGGTCTCGATCCACTCGGTGCACTCGTTGGTGTCCTCGTACGGGTAGTCGACCGAGAACAGGACGCGGTCCTCGCCCATCTCGGCGATCGCGCACTGGAGAGAGGAGTCCTGGCACACGCCGGTCGTCGTGATGATCAGGTTCGAGCGGAAGTAGTCGGAGGGCTGCTTCTTCAGGACGGGCGTATACAAGGTCTTCGTCACGGCATAGCGTGAGTCGAGCCGCCACGCGAAGTAGGGAAGGGTCTCGCCCATGTGTCCGAGGATGATCGTGAGCCCCGGGAAGCGGTCGAAAAGGCCGCTGAAGAGCAGGCGCAGGAAGTGGCAGGAGTTGTCGACGCTCCACCCCCACAGCGCGCCCTGCATCACCGGATATCCCTGAAGGACGTACGGCTGCACGAGAGGGTCGGCCGGATGAATGTAGACCGGCACGTCGAGCTCGACGACGCGCTCCCAGAAAGGGAGGTAGCACGGGTCGTCGAGGTAGACGCCGTTCGTGCTGCCGTTGATGAGCGCACCGAGGAAGCCCAGGTCCTTCACGCACCGCCGCAACTCGTCGGAAGCCGCCCGAACGTCCTGCATCGGCAGATGGGCGAACCCGCGGTATCGATCCGGATGCGCCTCGATCTGTCCGTGCAGGTAGTCATTGGTCTCGCGCGCCCGCTGTACCGCAACGGCGGCGTCCTTCTCGGCCTGCGCGCCGGGACTGGTCTGCGACAGGACGAAGATGTCGATTCCGGCCTCGTCCATCGCTGCGATGCGCTCGTCGGAGTTTTCGAGCAGGTCCACAAACGCGGGCCTGTTCTCCTCGGGGACGACCTTCAGCGTCGTGGCCAGGTACGGTGCGGTTGCCGGCGCGGTGAATGCCTCTTCCAGCGCGATCTTTCGGATCGGCATGCCCCCTCCCTCATTCTGATTGGACCCGAATCCGATATAGGTCCGGACGGGAAGTAAGTCAATATGTCACGATGGGTCGATCCGTTCGGCCGACGGATCTCGCCGGTGGACCGAGGGCGACGCGGCGATCCGCCGGCAGCGTAGGGCAGCGTTCTCGGAGTGCGGTGGCTTTCTCGCCACCGCACGTCTTGGAACGAGCTCACGAAGCCAGAGGCCGCCGGGCTACGGCAGGGGAGGCGCGTAGCCCTCCACCAGCACCCAGCCGCTGTCGAGATGCACCCACATGTACCGCAGCACCGGCGCACGGTCGGAGACGAGGCCGAAGAAGTAGCTGCTCTCGCCGCCGCCCGGGTAGTTGCCCGCGTAGACGGGATTGCTCAACTGGAAGAACGTCCACGGCGACGCGAGCCACGAGGCCGTGACGGCCTTCGAGCCGATGCCGCCGCTGGTGATGTTGAACACTTCGTCCGTGGCGATGCCGTCGCCGTTGAAGTCGTACTGGCGCACGGCTCCCCAAGTGTCGATGGCAAGCATGTCGGCGTACGGGATGTACGTGAGGCCGCCTACCGGGGTGAGGTTGATTCGGTATTCGTACACCCACTTGCCCGCACCCGTGGTGCCGGCCTGGCCCTGGAAGACGCGCGACTGCAGGCGGCCGTTGCCGCTGCCTCCGCTGACGGCGAACTCCGACACGTAGTCGGTCACGGCGACGCTGCAGGTCGGGCTGAACAGGCACTGAACGGTCCACGAGGTGTTCACGACGTTGTACGCGAACGCCGGCGCGGCCAGGGCGAGAGTGACGAGCGAGAACAGGATCAGACGCATCGAACGAGCCATTTCCGTTTCTTCCTCCATCGGTTGAAATCGGAGAGTAGTGACGTTCGGCGCGAAAACGTTTCACGGCGTTCCGCTCCGCGGCGTGCGGCGGCCCTACACCCGTTCGAGCCACACCCGCGCCGCCTCGACATCCGTGAAGTACCGCTCGTTCCCGCGGGCGAGGCTCTCCTCGTAGCTCTGCATCTTCGTCGCGTCGTGATGGACGTTTGCGAACGCGGTGCAGGTGATGCCGCGCAGGTTTTGCAAGCGGAGCTCGGTCCCGGGGAAGAGATCGAGGAGGGCGGTACGAAAGCCGTAGCCGGCCAGGAACAGGGGGATGACGACGCGCATCGCCTTGTGCGCGTCGACGTCCGCGGGCTCGTAGCCGCGCAGGTCGAGCAGGAGCTTGAACGTGCCGCCGTCGGGGACGTTCGCCGCGTCGCGCTCGAGCGACTCCTTCCAGCGCCGCACGTCATCCGTCGTCGTGATCCCGGTCAGACGGGTGGTGAGGATCATTTCGATTTTGCTCCACATTCCTTTCGCGCGACCATCCCGGGCGGGGAACCGACCGCCTGCACGACCACGTATTTTCATGAATCTCACCAAGCGCGAAGTGCCGACAACGTAGCGCGCGGCCACCGGACCAAGTCGCCTCTATTGCGGCCCCGGAGGGGTTGCAGAAGGTGCTCTGGCGCCCCTCCGGGGCGCGCAATCTTCGCGATCCTACCCGGTGGCTGCGCCGCTTCGCGGCTTGCCACCGGCTACCTTCTCTTGTCCCTCCGGGACATGTGTCATGCTTTGCGTACTTGCCATGGCCGTTGCGGCTCGAGGAACGCGGCGAGGCCGACGCCGCGCGCGTTTTGGTGACGGCAGGCATTCGACGTCTGGCCGGCCGAGGTGGGCCGCCGCCCGGTGATGGCGATCGCCGGTTGCACTGATTCCTGTGCAAGTTGCTGTGCTAAACTACTCGACCCGCGCTCTGTCCTGCGCGGAGTTTCGAGCCATGATCGAAATCCAGATCCATCCGAGCGACATCCGCCGGCGCGTGCGGTACTTCTTCTTCGACCGCCGCCGCGTGGTCGTGGGACTGGTCGTCCTGTCGTTCGTGCTGGCTGGCCTGATCGGGTCCATGGCCGCTGCGCCCACCGTCATTCGCAGGGTCTACAAGACCAACTTCCTCAACGAGCAGCGCGAGGAGCGGGACATCCAGCGCGAGCGACTGCGCGAGAACGTGGTGCAGATGAGCTCCCTCGAGCGCAGCCTCGAGGAGCAGCGCATCCGCGTCGAGAAGCTGATCACCGTCTACGGCTTGGATCGCAGCCTCGGCACGGGCGGCTTCTCCACCTCCAACCGCCCGATCGCCGAGGAGCCGCTCCACGACGCCCGGCGCCGCGAGGTGTCGCTGAAGAATGCCATGCGGCGGCTGCAGGAGCAGCTCGACCTCCTCGCGCGCTACGAGGCCGCGAACCAGGAGATCGTCCGGCACACGCCGTCGATCCTGCCGGTGCCGGGGGACCGCTTCGTGCTCACGTCGCCGTTCGGCAACCGCGTCTCGCCGTTCACGCGCGCGACGGACTTCCACAAAGGACTCGATCTCTCCGCGCCGACGGGCACGCCGATCTACGCGGCCGCCGACGGTGTGGTCACCTTCGCCGGACGCTATCCCCTCGGTCAGAGCGTGGCCTGGTGGCGCTTCGGCAACGTGGTCACGATCAATCACGCGGGTCGCTTCATCACCATCTACGCGCATTGCGACACGGTCCGGGTCCAGAAGGGCCAGACCGTGCGTCAGGGCGACGTGATCGCCACGGTCGGCAACACCGGCTGGAGCACGAACTCGCACCTGCACTACGAGATCCGCGGCGATCTGGAGACCCCGGGCACATACGTGCCCATCGATCCGCGTATCTACATCCTGAACTATCAATGGAGCAACGAAGCCCTGCTGCTCATGCGCGCGCGCACGAGCAAGGACTACAGGAACTTCGAGCCGCTGCCGACGGCCTTCGTGGGCTTTACGGGTGGTGAGGCGAGGGACAAGGGTGGGAAGAGGAGGTCGTGATGAGCGCAGCCACGGACCAGGCAAATTTCCCGACGATGATCATTCCGCGCGGGACCGAGATCAAGGTCAACGCGCACGGACAACTCTCGATCAAGACTCCCGGCAATCTCGTCATTCAGAACTCGGGGATCTACTCCGAGATCGAGTCGACGAACGGCTCGATCCGCATCGAGGAGAACGTCACGGTCGAGGCGGTGAGCATCCGCGCCGGCCAGGCCTGCTTCATCCAGGGCACGCTCACGGCGTGGCGGGTCCACGCCAAGCGCATCGCCCTCGAAGACCGCGCCCGCGCGTTCATCATGCTGCAGGAATCCGAGCACCTCGAGCTGGCCAAGAGCGCCCGCCTGGTGGGCAACTTCGCCAACGAGAAAGAGCTGTTCTTCATGATGGGCAAGTTCAGCCCGCAGCTCAAAGAGCTCCCCGGCGCCGTGGACATGGGCGGCACGCAGCCGGGGCTGCATCGTGAGCTCCCCGTCGATCGCCCGACCACGATGAAGATCCCGGCCATGACCGCGCCGTCCGCACAGACGGCCACGGACGAGGAGCATCTCCGCCTGGCCCAGGTGCTGCTGGAGCGCGAAGTCGCGCGGCAGGACCTCACCGGTCCCGAGACCGACGCGCTCCGCGAAGTGCTGTTCGGCCTGCGCGAGCGCAACACGCAGCGCGTGAGCCTGATCTGGCGGGAGGCGTTCGCCGAGGTGAAGTCGCGGAGCGAGAACCTGCGGCAGGCGTACGAGCACCTGGAGCAGGGGCTGAAGTAACGCGTGCGCAGACCCGCCTGGCCGGTCATTCTCACGCTGGGCGCCGTCAAGTTCGCGGTCGCGCTGTACGCCACCGGCTTCTATCACTACTTCCGCGATGAGCTGTACTTCATCGCCTGCGGCCGCCATCTCGACTGGGGCTACGTCGATCACCCGCCGCTGGTCGCGGTCTACTCCTGGATCGGGGAGCACCTCGGCGGCTCGCTGCGCGGGTTCCGCTTCGTCACGACGCTGGCCGGCACGCTGCGCGTCATCCTGACCGGCGTCCTCACCGCGCGCCTCGGCGGCAATCGCGCTGCGCAGGCGCTGGCCTGCACTGCCGTGCTGCTCGCGCCGATCTACCTCGGCATCGACAACGTCCTGTCCATGAACAGCGTCGAGCACGTGCTCTGGCTGGCGTGCATCCTGGTCGTGGTGGAGATCGCGAACGGCGCATCGGAGCGCTGGTGGCTCGCGTTCGGCGCGCTCGCGGGCATCGGACTGCAGAACAAGCACTCGATGCTCTTCCTCGGCTTTGCCCTCACGGTGGGACTGCTGCTCACGCCGTTGCGCCGCTCGCTCGCGAAGCCGTGGATCTGGCTGGGCGGCGCGCTCGCGGTGCTGATCTTCCTGCCGAACGTGCTGTGGGAGATCCGCTACGGCTGGCCGACGCTCGAGCTGCTGCGGAACGTGAAGGAGAGCGGCAAGAACGTCGTCCTCGCGCCGGGTCCGTTCATGGTCCAGCAGGCGATGATGCTCAATCCCTTCGCCGCACCGCTCTGGATCGCGGGGCTGATCTTCCTCTTCCGGTCGTCCCGTTATCGCGTGCTCGCCTGGACGTACGCCGTCCTGCTGGTCGTCTTCATCCGGCTCGAGGCGAAGGACTACTACGTCGCGCCGATCTACCCGATGCTCTTCGCCGCGGGCGCGGTCTGGCTGTCGTCGCGCAAAGCGCTCTGGGTCCCGCAGCTCGCCCTCATCGTCCTCGGCGGCGTCATCGCCGTCCCGCTCGCGCTTCCGATCCTTCCGCCCCCGCAATATCTCGCCTACCAGCGTGCCCTGGGCGTGGAGCCGCAGGCGAGCGAGGTCTCCCACACGTCCGAGATGCCCCAGCTCTTCGCCGACCAGTTCGGATGGGAAGAGATGGTCGCGAAAGTGGCCCGCTACTACCACACGCTCCCGCCCGCGGAGCGAGCGAAGACCGTCATCTACGCCAGCAACTACGGCGAAGCCGGCGCCATCGACTTCTACGGCCCGAGATACGGCCTCCCGCGCGCCATCAGCGGCCACCAGAACTACTACCTCTGGGGCTACCGCGACTCGACCGGCGACTCCGTCATCCTCGTCGGCGACGACAGCCCCGATCCCGCCATGTGGCAGTCTCTCCGCGAGTTCGATCGCACCAACCATCCCTACGCGATGCCGGAAGAGAACATGGCGCTCTATCACGCGCGGGGATTGAAGGCACCGCTGTCCGAGGTGTGGCCGCGGGTGAAGACGTGGCGGTGATCTAGCCCCCTCGCGCGCGGTAGGCGAGGTACGCGAGGATGGCGACGATCACGAACAGGAAGATCCGGGCGACGCCCATCATGCGCGTGCCGGCGACCGGGCGCGTCCCTTTGGGCTTGATGCCGGTGACCGCGGCGATGACGGCGACGAGGACGGCGAGACTGAGCCAGACGAGCCAGTTCATGGTGTCGAGCTCTACAAGATGTGAGCCACGCCGCCGCTCACTGCGGCTGCGCCCACCACGGCGGCGGCGGCTCGCGGCGGCGGGGGCGGCGGAAGCCGCCGAACAGGCCGATGAGGGCCATCCCCGCGACGAAGCCGCCGATGTGGGCGAAGTAGGCGACGCCGCCGGTGTCCTGGGCGTCGACGACGCCGAGCGAGCCGACGCCGCTGAAGAGCTGGAGGACGAACCAGATGCCGAGGAGCAGGATCGCGGGGAGCTCGCGGACGGTGATGAAGAAGAAAATGGGGATGAGGGTCATCACCCGCGCGTGAGGCCAGAGGATCAGGTACGCGCCGAGGACGCCGGCGATGGCGCCGGAGGCACCGATGGCGGGGACGCGCGAGCCGGGGCTGAACACGGCGTGGGCGAGCGTCGCGGCGAAGCCGCAGAGGAGATAGAACAGCAGATAGCGGCCGTGGCCGAGGCGGTCCTCGACGTTGTCGCCGAAGATCCAGAGGTAGAGCATGTTGCTGCCGATGTGCATCAAGCCGCCGTGCAGGAACATCGACGTGACGATCGTCAGCAGGTCGAACACCCAGTGGCCCGGGACCCAGTAACGCGCGGGGATGAACGCGATGTTGGACAGCGCGACCTGCAGGTTGGGACCGAGGGACAGCTCCCAGAGAAAGGCGAGGATGTTCACCGCCACCAGGACGTAGTTGACGACCGGGAACGTACGGCGGGGATTGTCGTCTCGGAGAGGAATCATTCCGTCTCGCGCAAACGCCGCGCGGCGTCGGCTGGGTCGATGATCTCAACAAACGTGCCCGTGCTCAGCTCGAATCCGGCCACGACCGCCGCACGCGGCGTGACGTCGACGTAAAAGTGGGCGGATTCCGCGCGCGGGAAGCTCAGAAACATCCAGTTGAACGCGCTCGCGACGGTGCGCGTGGACCGGGCAGAGGCCCGCAGCAGCGACGCCAGCTCGCGCAGCTCGTCCTCCGACAGTGCGCTGACCTCGTGCACGTGCCGCTTCGGGACGATCCATTGCTGGTACGCGAAGGCCGAGGCGGACGGCGCGAGCCAGACGAACGACGCCGTCTCGTGGATGATGTTGTCGCGGACGCCGCACAACACACAGCCGCGCGCGAACCCCGCCAGCTCCCGCTCGATCCTCGGCGGGACGAACGGCAGCGGCACGAGCTGTGAGTGCACGTGCGGGATGGAGGCTCCCGCGCGCGCTCCTTCGTTCTTGAACAGCGACACGTACGCCGCGCCGGCGTGCGCGCGATAGCGGCCGACGTAGGTCCGCACGACGTCCTCGGCGTGCTCGACGCCGGCGAACGATTCCTCGTGCTCCGGCGACTCGACGATCACCTCGGCGCCTTCGATGGGCGGGTATTTGTTCGGAAAGACGCGCACGCGCCACGGATCGCCGGCACGGACCAGCTCGGGCGGCGTATCGCTCTCATGGCCGAGGCAGAAGGGGCAGCGCTCCTCCGAATCGTCGCCGAAGGCGCCGCGGCGGGAGGCTCGATGCGGCGCGAAAAGGACGCGCTCGCCGGTGATCGGATTCGTGCGGAACACCCGGTTAATCGTACAATTACGCATGCCCGAACCCACGACCGACTCGGTCGCGCCTGTCGCGACGCTGACTTCCTCCACGCTCACGAACGGCCAGAAGCGCTTCGTTCTGTTTCTGTCGGGGATCTTCGCGATCCTGCCGTTGGCCTATGTGGGAGATCTCGAGCTGCAGGGCGTGCATCTCTCCGACCTCGACGCGTCCGGGTTCTTTTTCACCCTGGGCGTGCTGCCGGGAGCGATCGGGATCATCTACCACCTGCTGCTGGCGAACACGCGCCGGGCGCAGGGGCGGGCGCTGCTCGAGCAGTACTACGCGTTCCGCAACAGCCGCGCGCACGCGCGCGTGCAGGATCGCGTCGAGGGATCGGTGGAGGGGCAGGACCACAGCCCGACCGGCGCCATCGCCGCGTCGCTGTTCCTCACGGGCATCTTCCTCCTCATCGCCGTCTTCGCGGGCTACGAGGCGTCGGAGCAGAAGGGCGCCGCGGCAAACGGCGTCCAGGGGATGATGTACGCCGGCCTGGGCTCGTACGTCGCGGTCCTGTATTACATGGTGGCGCGGCTGTACGCGAACGCGCTGTCGTCGCGGTTCATCTTGACCAGCGCGCTGCGCACGGCATCGGCCGTGGCCCTCGGATGGGTATTCGGCATCGTCGGCATCACGGCGTTCGCCGGCGAGCCGGCCGCCGGAGCAGCGGGCTCGGGCAGCGCGGCGCTGGCGAGCAACGCCGTGCTCTTCCTGGTCGGCCTCTTCCACAACATGGCCATCGAGTCGCTGCGCGCCCGCGCGCGCAAGCTATTTGGCTCCAACGCCGTCGATGCGGACGAGCTGTCGATCACCGCCGTCGAAGGCATCGACGACACCACCGCGGAACTGCTCGCGGAGCACGGCGTCTCCACCATCCAGCACCTCGCGACCAGCGAGCCGGGCGATCTCTGCGACCGGACCATCCTGCCGCTCGACCGCGTCATCGACTGGATGGATCAGGCGCTGCTGATCCGCTACATGAAAGCGAACATCGCCATGGCCCGCGCCCTCGGCATCCGCGCCGCGACGGACCTGGCGCTCGTGCACCTGCGCAACGACACGGCGCTGATGAACAGCCTGGCGGAGAAGAGCGGGGTGCCGCTCGCGGCGATCGACCACATCGCCCGCGAGCTCCGCGACGACTACCTCGTCGCACTGCTCTACGAGCTCGAGCAGGGCGTGCCGTTCCCGGCATCGACGCGGACGTCCACATCCACGGCGTCTGCGACGACCATGGCGCCGACGATTCCCATCAAGGCGGAAACGACGGTGTCACCGGCCGTCTCGGCTCAGACGTGAGGCCAGCGCGAACCTCTGCGCGATGCCGAGGATCGCGAACAGCAGCAGCACGAGGGACATCCACTCCGTGATCCGCAGCCCCGCGGGAGCGATCGCGTCCCAGCCGTTGTCCGCGAGGATGGACGACGCGATCGGGAGGACGATCAGCGCGAGGACGAATTCGCCGCGCCCCATGGAGTCGTAGTTCCGCTCGCCCCAGGTCGCCTCGATCTGCGTGCCGATGTAGCCGTTCAGCATCACCGCCAGGACGACCGCCATCGCGATCTCGATGCGCACGCGGTTGCCGAGGAGCCAGCCGGTCACGAGGAGCAGATCGCTGACGCGGTCGCAGAAGTGATCCAGGAAATCGCCGTAGCGCGAGGTCTTCGCCTGCACGCGGGCGACGATGCCGTCGAACGCATCCGCCAGCCCGCCGACCGCGACGAACGCGAGCGCGATCAGGAAACGGCGCTCGTAGAACAGCCACGCCGCAGTGACGTTGAGCAGCAGCGCGAGGATGGTGATGGTGTTCGGGGAGAGAGGGCAGCGCCGCGCCAGCGGTTCGAACCAGCGGTGAAGCCGCGCACGCCACGGATGCATCGGCACGCATCCTCTCATCGAGTCTCAAAGTCTCAAAGAAACGATGCCGTGATGGAGCGCCGGCGTCCCGCCGGCTGGCGTGGCGGCGTCCCGCGCCGCCACTTGGGCGGGCGGGGGAGCGCGGCACCACGCGAGAGGCTCCGTCCTCCCGAGTACCGGCCGGCGGGACGCCAGCCGGTCAGCCGGCGGGACGCCGGCGCTCCGGGAACCGACGTGAGCTCGACGCTCGGGATGACCTCAGTAGATGACCACTTCGTCGCCGACCGAGGCCATCGCGAACAGGCGCGCGATGTCGTCGTTGTGCAGGCGCACGCAGCCGTGCGAGACGCTCTGGCCGAGCTGCTTGACCGCCTGCGTGCCGTGCAGCGCGTAGCCGTCGCCGAGGTTGAGGCGGTGCGTGCCCAGGACGTCGGGGAACTGCCGCGCGCGCGTTCCGACCGGCGGAATCACGATCGCGCCGCCGCGGACGATCGTTTGCCCGCCTTCGACCGGGTAGCCGCCCGCGTATACCTCCTTGCCGCTCACGTACACATCGCCGACGCGCTGGCCGTGCTGGAGGCGCACCACTTCCAGCCCTTCCTTCTGCGCCTCCTCGATGTAGTGCCAGTCCGGCGGCACCCACATCGGGTTCTCTTCCTTCGACTTGATGCGGAAGCGCCCGATCGGCGTGCGGAACACCATCGTCCGTCCCTGTGCTCTCAGCGTCTCGTTCTTGCCGGTCGAACAGACCGCTTCGAAGACGAGCTGTCCGTCGCGGCGCGCGTAGACCTTGTTCTCCTGCGTCGAGACCGTGATCACGAAATTGGAGTCGTGCAGGTCCTCGATCGCCTTCTCCGTCGACGCCACCTCGGACTGGAGCTGCGTCACCTGCGTCGACGTCTGGGACATCGTTTTCTGCAGGTTCGCGAGCTGCTGCTGGATCTGATGCTGGACCTCGCGGTCGATCGTCTCCACGCGGTGCAGTTTGCGCGCGTCGGACAGCGTGATCGCCTCCGCGGCGACCGCGTATCCGACGATCCCCAGGCCCAGCACCAGCAGCGCCCACGATCCCAGCAATCCAAGCCATCTCCGCATTTCGATCTGTCTCCCTAGAAAATGAACACCTGCGTGCCCTTGTGGATGCGCGGCCAGATGGCGCGCATGACGTCCTCCGACACCATGTACGAGCCCGGCTTCGCGCCCTGCAGCGGGCTGTCCGGACTCGGCTGCGTGTGGATCGCGTAACCGTTGGGCAGAAAGATCACGTACTTGCCGAGGCCGTTCTCGACCGTGGGCCGCTGCGCCGGTATCGGCTCGTTCCTCGCGGCATACACCCACTCCGGGACCCGCCAGTGGTGGCCGACGATCTTCGCCTCGACGGGGAACGCGCCCTGGAGGGGGATGAACGTCCACTGCTTCCCGCCGCCGGCGATCGTGCGCGACTCACCGACGACGAGGTCCGCCTCGCGCAGGACCGTGTCGCCGTAGTAGAAGCGGAGCTTGCGCTGCTTCGTATCTACCGCGAGGTAGAAGTTCTCGGACTTGAGGCTGGTCATGAACTTCGCCCGCCCCTCGAGCTCCTTGCGGAGCTGCTCGCGGCTGAGGTCCATCGTCGCGAGCTCTTCCTTGGTCTTCTTCACATCCGCGGGCGTCCGTGCCTCCTCGGCGATCACGCGGGCGAAGCGGGTCGAGACCTGGTCGCGGTGGTAGCGCGCGTAGAGCACGCCTCCGATTCCGAGGAGGAGGAGGAGAAGGTTCAGCCAGAGCGGAGGCCGTGGAAACGACCTCCGCTCCGGCGCACCGGGTCTGTCATGGTGGCGCCGTTCGGGCATTGCTGGCAGCCTCTAAGGCGAGGGACGTGCCAACCAGGCTCAGAACGTCACGCTGTAGGCTAGAGTGATGTCACGCCCCGGCAACGGCACCGTTTCCTTGAGCGGCGAGACGTGACTGCGCGCGAGCTCGTCCGTCAGATTCGTTCCCCGCAGCAGGATGTCGTGGATCATCCGCGAGGTGAGGATGCGGTAGGAGAGCGAGGCGTTGATCAGCGTGTAGCCGGGCGTGGACTCCTCGAGCTCCGCCACGCGGCGCTGGGTCGCATACCGCCACGCCTCCGCGTGCGCGGAGAGCTGCCGGAACTTGTAGCGCAGGCCGAGCGCCGTCCGCAGCGGCGGGACGCGCGGCAGATCGCCGCCGCCGGCCAGCGTGCCGCGCACGTAGTCGCCGCCGAGATCGATCTCCAGGTGATGGTCGCCCTCATGCCACAGCTCCGTGTGCGTCTCGAGCTCCACGCCCGTGAAGCGCGCGTCGGCCTGCACGTAGCGAAAGACCGGCAGCTCGTCTTCCTCCTCGCCGGCCGGCGCGTCGTAGATGTAGCCATCGAATGTGTTGCGGAACAAGTTGATCTGCCCGCGCACGCGTCCGGCGGTCTTGCGCAGCGAGAGGTCGATGCCGAGGCTCGTCTCTTCGCTCAGGTCCGCGTTGCCGATCTCGAATTGCCGCGTCGCGACGTGCGGGCCGAACGCGTACAGCTCCGACGCCGTCGGCAGACGCACCGTCCGCGCGAGCGACAGCGCGACGCCGTAGCTCTCCACCGGACGGAAGATCGCGCCACCCGAGACCGAGACCCCGCCGAACGAGCGGCTCGGCAGCGGCGCCTCGACCCTCACGTCCTGGTTCTCGTAACGGGCGCCGAACTGGAAGTCGAAACGCCCGCGGGTCAGCTCCTCGAACGCGAAGATGGCGCGGGTGTCGACGGTGTTCGCCGGCACGAACGCCTCTTCGCCGATCGCGGCGAAGTCGTTGTTCGCGAGCTGCACGCCGACGACGCCGCGCACCAGGCCCAGCGGGCGATGGCGTGCCTCGAGGCGTCCCTCGACGCGCTCGTTCGTGAACAGCGTGCCGACCTCCGCTCCTTCCAGCTCGCGGTGCTCGTAGTCGTTGATGCCCACGCGGAGACGTACGTTCTCGAATGGACCGGTGAGCTGCGTGAGCTCGCCGCGGACGTCGAGGCGCCGCTGGTCGAGATCGATGCGCACCGGCGCCTCTTCTTCCTCTTCTTCTTCCTCGCCCTCTTCGTGATGGTGATGGGCGTGGCCGGGAACGCCGTAGTTCGTCGAGAAGCCGGTGACGGCCACGCCGAGGAAGCCGCGCTCGCCGACGTACGAGGCACCGAGGGTGCCGGAGCGCGCTTCGAGCGAGCTGTTGTCGAGCTTCCCGCGGAACTCCGCGGGATCGTCTTCCGCGTCGGCGGGGCCGGGGATGTCGACGTCTTCGGTGTCGCGGTCGGAGAGGTCGAGGTGCCAGGCGAAGCGGCCCGCGCCGCCGTCGAGCGTCAACGTCCCGCTGCGCTCACTCGCCGCCGAGCTCGCGCGGAGGTCGACGCTGCCGGTCACGGTCTCGGTGGGCACGCTCGTGGGCACGCGGTTGTCGACGACGTTCACGAGGCCGCCGACGGCGTTGCTGCCATACAGGAGCGTGGCAGGCCCGCGCACGATCTCGATCTGCTGCGCTTTGGACGGCTCGATGCTCACTGCGTGATCGGGACTGACGTTCGAGGCGTCGCCGGTGCCCACGCCTTCTTCGAGGATGCGGATGCGATCGCCGCCGACCCCGCGGATCACGGGGCGGCTCGAGCCGGGGCCGAAATACGTCGACGACACTCCCGGCTCCTGGTTGAGCGTTTCGCCGAGGGTGGGCTGCAACTGCTCGGCGACCTCACTCTCTTCGATGACGTTGACGGGCTGATACACCTCGGACGCGCGCCGGGCGTCGGGGCCGGCGCTCACGACGATCTCTTCGTGATGAATCGCCGGGTCCATGACGATCTCGACCGGTAGGGTCTGCCCGGCCTGGAGTCCGGCCTCGCCGACCGCATGGCCGGCGCGTTTGCTTTCGGCGTGCAGGTGATAGTGGCCCGCGGGAAGGGCATCGAAGCGGAACGTTCCGTCGGCGCCGGCCTCTACGGTGCGGCGCAACTCGAGAATGGTGACGGTGGCATCGGCGATCGGAGTGTTGTCCGGGGTGATCACGCGTCCGGTGATCGTGGCCGTGCTCTGGGCGTAAAGGGTGGCGGCAAGGATCCAGGCGGCGGCCATCGCCGCCGCGTGTGCGAAAAATCTCATGTCAATTCGTCCTCGGAGCGCGCTGGCGCGCTCGGCGTCGTGAAGGTGAACGTGGACGCGGGCGAATCAGCAAGGAGGCGGGCCGCGGTTCGGCCGCGTCGCACGTGCGGCCGAGGCGAAGGCCTCGCGCTCGCGTGGCGTGAGGAGGAATGCGACGACGAGCGTCACCGCGATGAACGGGACGGCGAGAGTGGCCGGGTCGGCACCAAATGCGCAGACGGAACAGGGGAAGGGCGGTGCGCCACCACCCTCGGGAATAAGGGAGTGGTTATGGAGGGTGAGCTGTGCCGCGAGCAGCACAGCGAACACCACCACGGCGGCCACCCGGAGGCGATGCATCGTCACTGCGAACGCATCATATAGCCTCCGCTATGCCGCCCCGCTGTGTGGAATTTGTGTCGCCGGGCTCGACTTTGAAGTCACACGTGAGGAGATCTAGGAGATGCCAGAAACAAAAGTAGTGCAGCAGATCACGGATTCGGATTTCGAACAGATCCTGAACGGCGGCAAGCCGGTGTTCATCGATTTCTGGGCGCCGTGGTGCGGTCCCTGCCGCCTGGTCGGCCCGATCATCGAGGAGCTCGCTCCGTCGTATGACGGCAAGGCCGTAATCGGCAAGCTGAACGTGGACGACAACCCGGTGGTGGCGCAGCGCTTCGGCGTGACGTCGATCCCGACCATGATGATGTTCAAGGACGGCAAGCTGGTCGACCGCATGGTCGGTGCGGCGCCCAAGGGCGCGCTCCAGAACTTCATCGACCGCAACCTGTAATCGCTCGTTTTTCTCTCGAACGCGGCAGCCTCCGGGCTGCCGCGTTTTTGTTTTCTCCGTTCCCGTATTCACCAGAGACACAGAGACACAGAGGGGGACGGAGAGGATTACGGCCGCAACCCGTAGTCGCCGCGGCAGAGCGTCTCCACACCGTCGGCGGTCACCACGAACGTGTCCTCGATGCGCACGCCCAGCTCGCGGCCGGGGAAGTACAGGCCCGGCTCGATCGTGAGCACGTCGCCTTCCTCCACGGCGTCCTGCTGCGACAGCGCGAACGACGGCTTCTCGTGGATGTCCAGGCCGACGCCGTGGCCGAGGCCGTGAACGTATCCGTCGAACGACTTCGGGTCGGAGCGGTGGGTTGGAAACCCGTGCGACTCGAAGAAATCGCAGACCAGCGCCTGATACGACGCGGCGGGCGTCCCGGGGCGCATCGCGTCGCGCGCGCGTTGAAACGCCTCGAGCACCAGCCCGTGGATGCGCGCCAGTTCCTCCGGGATCGGCCCGATGCAGAACGTGCGGGTGAGGTCGAAGAAGTAGCCGCTGCTCTTGTCCACGGGGAAGATATCCAGGACCAGCGGCACCGACAGACGCAGCGGCGCGCTGGCGTCGCCCCGCGAGTGCGGCACCCCCGCGTCGCGTCCCTGCGAGACGATGGTCTCGTGATCCTCGATCATCCCCAGGCGGGCGATCTCCTGCGAGACGAACGCCTTCAGGTCGCCGATGGTCATCGCCCGGCCGCCCTCCGCCTCGCGCAGCAGGGCCCGGACGCCGTCCACGACCTGCTCCGTACGCTCACCGACGGAGCGGATGATCGCGAGCTCCCGCGGATCCTTCCGCTTGCGCGCGAGCTGGATCAGGTCCTCGCCGTCCGCCCGATACACGCGCCAGCCGCGCCGCTCCAGTCCCTCGGCGATGCCGAGGTAGAGGTGGAAGGGGACGTTCCCGAAGATGGCGACGGATTCGCCCGAGCCCAGCTCGCGGAGCATGTTCGCGTACAGCTCTTCGAAGTCGTCCGGCTTGGAGCAGAGCTCGTGCGCGAGGTGCACGGTCAGTCCCGTCGCCAGCGCCTCCTCCCGCTCCATCGGATACGTGACCAGCACCGGCTCGCGATCGAGCCGCTTGACCGCGTAGCCGCGGGTGATCTTCGCCGCGCGGGACAGCCAGCGAAACGACGAGTGCATCGCTCCGTGCATCGGGACGATCACGGTGTCGATCGCGCGCTCGCGCATCAGGCGATCGAGGTCGATCAGCACGTGCCGTCCTCGCCCGAAGTGGCATGGGCACGCGGATGCGTCGGACGAAGGCTCCGGGACGAGGACGACACCGCCCGTGAGCATACTCCTTCTGACGCCCCGGAGCTTCTCCTGCGCCCTGCCCCCTGCGCCCTGCGCCCTGCCGTGCAGAGGCTGCATCGTTTTTGCTCACACGGCCCGTAGCTGTGAAATTCATGTCGTACAACATCCAGGGGCACGCCGCGGCGGGGCGTCCCGATTTCCTGCCGAAGCTGGCAGAAGTCATCGCCGCGGTGAAGCCCGACATCGTCGGTCTGCAGGAAGTCCATTGCCGTACCCGCGCCGGCCCCGTCGATCAGGCCGAGGTGCTGGCGTCGCTGACCGGACTGAACTTCGCGTTCGGGCGAAGCTGTGGCATGAACGGCGGCGACTACGGCAATGCGGTGCTCACGCGCGGCACGATCAAGTCGACCTTCACCCATCCGCTGCCCGGCTCCGGCGAGCCGCGCTCGGTGCTGCAGACGGAGATCTCCGTGGACGGGAACGACGTTCTCTTCTTCGTGACGCACCTCGCGGCGTGGGGACGCCTGCTCCGCGTGGCCCGCATGCGCCAGGTCGCGGAGCTGGGCGACATCCTCGCGCGCGGCTCGCTGCCTCACGTGCTGGTCGGCGACTTCAACGTGCCGCCGGGCGGGGAGGAGATCCGTACGCTGCTCTCGCACGGCCATCTGCACGTGGTCGGCGACTTCAAAGAGGCGACCTTCCCCATGACCCGCCAGCGCCTCGATTACATCTTCGCCGATCCGCGCTGGGAGACGATCGGCAGCGACGTCGTCCGCCGCGGCCCCTCGGACCACTGGGCGATCACAGCGGAGCTGAAACTGCGATGAAAGTTCCCGTACCGGTCTGGGTGCTGGTGGTGCTGGCCGTGGCGATCCTGGTGCTGACCGTGATGCTGTGGTCCGTCAAACGCCGCCGCCGGCCGCATCTGAAGCTCGATCCGACGGGGCTGGACGACCTCGTCCCGTCGATCGCCGGACTCACGCAGGGAACCTGCGTACACGGCAACAGTGTGGAGCTCGTGCAGGACGGCGCGATGTGGGACCGCGTCCTGCGCGACATCGCCGCAGCCAAGGAGACCGTCAATTACGAGACGTTCCTGTGCAAGGAAGGCGAGCTGACGCGCCGCATCGGCGAGGCCCTGTGCGCGAAGGCCCGGGAGGGCGTGCAGGTCCGGGTCCTGTTCGACGGCAGCGGCGGGAAGAACTTCGGCAAGCAGGGGCTGCAGGACCTCTGCGACGCGGGCGTGAAGGTGCACAAGTACCACCCCTTCCGCTTCTCGAACCTCGGCCTGCTGAACAATCGTGACCATCGCAAGATCTTCGTCATCGACGGCCGGATCGGCTACGTCGGCGGGCATTGCCTGACCGACAACTGGCTGGGCCAGGCCCAGGACAAGCAGCATTTCCGCGACATCTCGGCGCGCGTGGAAGGCCCGGTCGTCGCGCAGTTGCAGTCGGCGTTCGCGGAGAACTGGATCGAGGAGACGGGGGAGGTGCCGGGCGGGACGAACTTCTTCCCGCGGCTGGAGAAGGTCGGCGACACGGACGCGCACGTCGTGTGGCTGTCGCCGTCCGGCAGCCCGTCGACGCTCAAGCTGCTGCACTACATCCTGATCCGGAGCGCGAAGGAACGGCTTCGCGTGCAGAACCCGTACTTTCTGCCCGACCCCGACGCGCGGAAGGCGCTTCTGGAGGCGGTCGAGCGCGGCGTGGACGTGCGCATCATGCTTCCGTCCGCGCACGCCAGCGACGCGCCGTTCACCCAGCACGCCAGCCACCATCACTTCGGCACGCTGCTCAAAGGCGGCGTGAAGATCGTCGAATACAACCGCACCCTGCTCCACCAGAAAGTGATCGTCGTCGACGGCAAATGCGCCTCCGTCGGCTCGACCAACTTCGACGACCGCTCCTTCGAGATCAACGACGAGGTGTCGCTGGTGGTGTACGACGAAAAAGTCGCCCGCGAGCTGGAAGAGACGTTCGAAAAGGACCTGAAGGACGCGACGCCGGTCGACCTGGAGCACTGGAAGAAACGCCCCGCGACCCACAAGCTGCGGGACTTCTTCTCGTTCCTGTTCAACGAGCAGTTGTAATGCGGAGCGCCGCCTTCCAGGCGGCCGCTCCGCCGGCTTCCAGCCGGCCTGGATCTCGCGAGGAGCCATGCCGCCTGGAAGGCGGCGTAGCGGCCGGCAGGATGCCGGCGCTCCGCTCCGCTAGGCGTTGTAGATATCGTCGAGAAGCAGCTTCCAGCCGGGGACCACATCGGCCACCTCGAGCACGTCCGTAACGTTCGTCGCGATCGTTTCCGCTCCCGACAGCCGGTGGACCTGAACGATCCGCTTCCATGGATCCACGACCACGACGGCCTGCGTGCCGGCACGCAGGTACTCGTTCGTCTTCTGCACGACTTCGCTGTAGAGATCCGAGGGCGAGACGACTTCGATGGCCAGATCGGGCGCGCCGGGGATATAGCCATCGGTATCCACCGCTCGTTCCTTCCGCACGAATGCGATGTCCGGCGCGCGCACAGTGTCTGGCGATCGTGACAGGATGAAGCCGGTGTCGGACGAGTAAACGACCCCGAGTCGATGCTGCTCCACGTATGAGCCGAGACGGAGGGAAAGCCGGTGGGCGATCCTGCCGTGCTTTCCACCCGCTGGCGACATCTTTTTCAACTCTCCTTCGACGAGCTCGTAGCGAGAGCCATCCTCCGGGAGGCGGAGAAGCTCGTCGGCCGTGAAGAGTCTCGCGTCGACGGTCATGGGAATATCGTACGCCCTTTGGAGTGCCGCACTCCACATCCGTTTACGCGACGATTTCCCGGAACGCCGCGAGGAACCGCTGCATCTCCTCGCGCGTGCCGACGGTGACGCGGAGGTGCGTCGGCATCGGCGCGAAGCGCCTGCCGATGCGCACGCCGCGCTCCCGCATCGCCTCGAGCACCGGCCGCACCTCGGTCCGCACGTCGACCATGAAGAAGTTCGCCTCGCTCGGCAGCGACTTGTAGCCCAGGGCCTCGAGCTCGCGGACGACCCAGGCGCGGGTCTCGCGGTTCTTCTTCTTCGACGCCGCGGTATGCTCGCTGTCGAGCAGCGAGGCGCGGCCCGCGACACAGGCCATGACGTTCATCGCGTTGAACGCGTGGTGTGCCTGCAGCCTCTCGATCAGCGGCTTCTGGGCGACGGCATACCCGCAGCGCAGGCCGGCCATCGCGTAAATCTTGGAGAACGTGCGCGCGACGACGAGGTTCGGCTTCTTCGCCACGAGCGGGATCACGCTCTCGTAATCCGCGCTGTCGGCGTAGTGGTGGTAGGCCTCGTCGACGAGGACCACCGTGTCAGCCGGGACCGCGTCGAGGAACGCGCGCACCGCGGCCTTCGGCGTGATCGTGGCGGTGGGATTGTTCGGGTTGCAGAGGTACACCAGCGCCGCGCCGCGCGCGGCCTCGAGCATCTTGTCGAGATCGTGCGCATGCGTCGCCGTGAGCGGGACGCGCACGACCTCGTTGCCGCGCGCGTGGAACCACAGCGCCTCGAACGTCGGGATGGCCGTGACGAGCTTCTTGCCGCCGGGGAGGCACGCCGCCGCGGCGAGGTGCAGCACGTCGCTCGACCCGTTCGCCAGCAGCACCTCATCCGGCGCGACGCCGTGCAGCTTGGCCACCGCGTCGCCCAGGGCGGACTCGACCTCGTCGGGGTAGCGGAACGATCCCGCCATCGCATCGCGCATCGCCTGCATCGCGGCAGGCGAGGGGCCGTATGGATTCTCGTTCGAGTTGAGGATGACTGGGGAGCTCGTCTTCGCTAGCGCCGGCGGTAAGGCCGCGACGGCCGCGCCCACGCCGAGGAGCTTTGCGAAAGAGCGGCGGGAGACGGTCATAGGCGTCATTCCTCGAAGACTTCGGCGAGCGGCATCGTCCACCCCGGCACGACGTCGTCCACGGCGAGCATGTCCGACATCGTTCGGACGTCGTTGCCGCGATGGACCTGCACCGTACCCGCTCTCGGATTGACGATCACCACAGCCTGCGTCCCTGCCTTCAGATACTGGCGCGTCTTCTCGTCGACGTCCGTGTACAGGTCATCAGGCGAGATCACTTCGACCGCCAGGTCGGGCGGTCCGATGAAAAAGCCTCGGCCACGGGGACGCATCAGCCGTTCCGTGCGCACGTACGAAACATCCGGCGCGAGGACCGTATCGGGGTTGCGCGACAGCAGAAATCCTGTTTCGGCGGCGAATACCTTTCCGAGGCGGTGCGCGCGTACGTAGGCCTTGAGATGCGCGCCGATGTTCATCGCGATATCACCGTGGTCGTAGCCCGCAGGCGACATCTTTTTCAGCTCCCCCTGAACGAGCTCGTACCGGAAGCCGTCGCCCGGGAGCCGGAGCAACTCCTCCGCGGTGAACGGTCTGGAGTCGACGGTCATGCTTCGAAGATCTCCGAAAGCGGCATTCTCCAGCCGGGGACGACGTCGTCGACGGCAAGGACGTCCTCGACGATCTCCGTCACCATGTCCGTGGCGGACGCGCGGTGCACGTACACCATGCGGTGCTCTGGATCGACGACCACGACGGCGCGCACGCCGGTACGCAGGTACTGCGATGTCTTGAAGCTGATCTCCGGAGCGGAATCAGAAGGGGAGATGACTTCCACGGCCAGATCCGGCGCCCCGGGGAAAAACTTTGCCGTCCGAACATAACGCTCCGCCGAAACGAACGAAACGTCCGGACACCGCATCGTGTCCGGGCCCCGCCTGAGCACGAATCCGCCGTCCGCACCGTATACGGCTCCCAGGCGATGTTTGGTGACGTGAGCCACCAGACTTGCGCCGATGAGCATCGCAATCCTGCTGTGCTCCGCTCCCGAAGGCGACATCTTCTTCAACTCCCCATCCACGAGCTCGTACCGCGAGCCATCGTCCGGAAGCTGGAGTACCTCCTCCGCCGTGAACAACCGTGTGTCGACGGTCATGGCCATATCGTACCCCCCTCCCGGCCCGCGATGTGCTACGTTTGCTCGCCGTACCGCATGGAGCCGAACGCGCAGTCCAGCAAACGCTATCTAGCCACGCTCTATCTCGGTGCACTCGGCGTCGTGTACGGGGACATCGGTACGAGTCCGCTGTACGCCTTCCGCGAGTGCTTCGCCCCCGAGCACCATCTCGCGCCGTCGCCCGCGAACATCCTCGGCGTGCTCTCGCTGGTCTTCTGGTCGCTGGTGCTGATCATCTCGGTCGAGTACCTGTGGTTCGTCATGCGTGCGGACAACCGCGGGGAGGGCGGCATCATCGCCCTGATGTCGCTGGTGCGGCCGAAGGGCACCCCGTCCACACGGCGCGCGGTGCTCCTCACCCTCGGCCTGTTCGGCGCGGCGCTGATCTACGGCGACGGCATGATCACGCCGGCCATCTCCGTCCTCTCCGCGATCGAAGGACTGGAGATCGTCACGCCCGTCTTCTCGGACTGGGTCGTGCCGATCACCATCGCCATCATCATCGGCCTCTTCGCCGTGCAGAAGTACGGCACGGCCAAGGTGGGTACCGTCTTCGGGCCGATCATGATCGTCTGGTTCGCGACGCTGGCCATCCTGGGCATCGTCCAGATCGTCAAGGAGCCGGCCGTGCTGCAGGCCGTCCTGCCGACGCACGCGGTGAGCTTCTTCATCCGCAACCAGCTCGCGGGCTTCCTGGTCCTCGGCTCCGTCTTCCTGGTCATCACCGGCGGCGAGGCGTTGTACGCGGACATGGGCCATTTCGGCCTCAAGCCGATCCGCCGGGTGTGGTTCGCATTCGTCTTTCCCGCCCTCCTGCTGAACTACTTCGGACAGGGCGCGTTCCTGCTGCATTCGCCCGCGGCGGTGAAGAACCCGTTCTTCCTGATGGCGCCCAAGGCGATCCTGATCCCGCTGGTGATCCTGGCGACCGCCGCGACCGTCATCGCGTCGCAGGCGGTGATCTCCGGCGCGTTCTCCCTGACGCGCCAGGCCGTGCAGCTCGGCTACCTGCCGCGCATCCGCATCCGCCACACGTCGGCCCGCGAGATCGGCCAGATCTACATCCCCTCGGTGAACTGGCTGCTGATGTTCGCCGCGATCGGCCTGGTGCTGGCCTTCCAGCGCTCGGGCGAGCTCGCCGCCGCGTACGGCGTGGCCGTCACCGCCACGATGGGCATCACCACGACGCACATCGCCGTCTACGCGAAGGACCGCTGGGGCTGGCCGTTCCTCGGCTCGCTCGCGTTCGCGCTGTTCTTCCTCTGCTTCGACCTCTCCTTCTTCGGCGCGAACATCGTCAAGGTGTGGGACGGCGGCTGGTTCCCGCTCGTGGTCGGCCTGCTCATCTTCACCTGCATGTCCACCTGGCGCCAGGGCCGGATGATCCTCAGCGGCAAGCTCGCGGAGCAGGGGATGACGGTAGAGGACTTCCTGCGCGAGCTGTCCAACAACCGCATCCCGCGCGTGCCCGGTACGGCCATCTTCATGTCCCGCAACCCGGCCGGCGTGCCGACGACGCTGCTGCACAACATCAAGCACAACAAGATCGTCCACAAGACCGTGGTCCTGTTGACGGTCGAGACGGAGGACCGGCCGCACCTGGAGAAGAAGGAACGGTACGAATGGGAGGAGCTGGGACACGGGGTCTACCGGCTCACGATCCACTTCGGCTTCCTGGAGGATCCGGACATCCCGGATGCCCTGGAGCACATCGGCACCCAGCACGTCTCCTTCAACGCCATGAGCATCAGCTATTTCCTCGGGCGGGAGACGCTGATCCCGACCCGGCAGCCGGGCATGGCCATCTGGCGCGAGCATCTGTTCGCCTGGATGATGCGGAACTCGTCGAGCGCGGTGGGATTCTTCAGCCTGCCGCCGAACCAGGTCATCGAGCTGGGCGCGCAGGTGGAGCTGTAGTGGACCGGAGCTTGAATACACGAATGGCGGGACCTGCCGTGCTGGACAGCCGTGATAACCTGCGCCGTAAGACGATGCTGAGCGTGGAGGCTGAGCGTTCCGGCCCGAGCCTTGCGAAGCTAGTGTGATCGACGGGTGAGTGTCACCCGGGCAGAAAGTGATGGAGACTGGATGGGCTCAAAAGTATTTGTCGGAAACCTGGATTACAACACCCGGAAAGAGGAAGTACAGGGCCTCTTCGCTCAGGTAGGCGAGATTCGCGACGTGTTTCTGCCGACCGACCGGGAGACGGGACGGCCGCGCGGCTTCGCGTTCGTGGAGTTCGCGAACGACGAGGATGCGGCGAAAGCCATCGAGAAGTTCAACGGCTACCAGCTCGGCGGCCGCGCGCTTCGCGTGAATGCGGCTGAAGACCGGCCGCGCGGAGCGGGTGGCGGCGGCGGTGGCCGCGGCTTCGGCGGTGGTGGCGGCGGTCGCGGCTTCGGCGGCGGCGGTGGTGACCGCGGCGGCTACGGCGGCGGTGGTGGCGGCGGCTACGGCGGCGGCGGCGGTTACGGCGGTGGCGGCTACGGCGGCGGCGGCGGCGACTACGAAGGTGGTGGCGGCTGGGGCGGTGGCGGCGGTGCGCCGGGCGGCGGCAAGGCCAAAGGCAGCCGGCGGAACATCCGCGGCAAAAAGCGCAGCCTGTAGACGTTCCGGTGGATGTCCGAGCAGTTCATCCCCGGGTCTCCGAGCGATAACTACTGGGACAACTGTCCCGACTTCCGCGCGCTCTGCCGGCGCAAACTCTCACCCGAGGCGTTTGCGTGGGCAGAGCCGCAGTTGTCTGCGATGGGCGAGCAGGCCGCGAAGATCGTCGCGCCGCTCGCCGTCATCGCCGATCGCGAACAGCCCCGCCTCCTGACCCACGACCCCCGCGGCGAGCGCATCAGCCGCGTCGAGTACCACCCCGCCTATCGCGAGATGGAGCGCATCGCGTACGGCTCGAACATGGTCGGGATGAAGTACCAGACCCACGAGCACTCCCGCGAGGCGCACTTCGTCGGCTTCGCCCTCGGCTACATGTTCGCCATGGCCGAGTGCGGCCTCTACTGCCCGCTGTGCATGACCGACGGCGTGGCGCGCGTGCTCACCCGCCACGGTACGCACGAGCAGGTGATGCGCGTCGTCCCGCATCTCACCTCGGCCGATCCGCGCACGCTGTGGACCGGCGGCATGTTTCTCACCGAGCGCGCGGGCGGCTCGGACGTCGGCGCGAACCAGACCGTCGCGCGGAAGGACGCCGACGGCACGTGGCGCCTGACCGGCCACAAGTGGTTCTGCTCGAACGTCGACGCGCAGGCGGTGCTCGTCACCGCGCGCGTGAACGGCGGGGAGGGGACGAAGGGGCTGCGCACGTTCCTCGTCGAGACCCGCGATGCGGACGGCTCGACCGTGCCCGGCTTCACCATCGAGCGCCTCAAACCGAAGCTCGGCGTGCGCTCGATGGCCACCGGCGAGGTGACGCTCACCGGCGTACGCGCGGAGGAGGTCGGCGGCTTCGCGGCCATGACCGACATGCTGAACCTCTCCCGTCTCTACAACGCGGTGGCGTCGGTGGCGCTCATCTCCCGCGCCGTCCTCGAGTCGCGGTACTACATCGAGCGCCGCCACGCCTTCGGGCGTCCGGTGATCGAGTTCCCGCTGGCGCAGGAGACGTTCTTCGACATCGAGGCCGAGCACGTCGGTGCGATGCTCCTCACCTTCGAGGCCGTCGATGCCCTCGGCAAAGCCGACGCGGGCGACGAAGACGCGGCCAGGCTGCTGCGCATCCTCACCCCCATCGTGAAGGCCGTCACGGGGAAGCTCGCCGTGCCGTGTGTGTCCGAGGCGATGGAGCTGATCGGCGGGAACGGGTACATCGAGGACAGCCCCATGCCGCGCCTGCTGCGCGACGCGCAGGTCCTGCCGATCTGGGAAGGGACGACGAACATCCTCATCCTCGACGCCCTGCACGTGATGCACAAGGACGGGACGCAGGAGCTCCTGCTGTCGCGCATCCGCAAACAGTTCTCGCGCGAGGCGGACGCGCTCGCGTACACGTTCGCGTCGCTCGACGAGCGCGACGCCCGCTGCTGGATCGACCGCCTCGCCCGGCTCCTGGAGCTGACGCTGCTCCTGGAGGCCGGCCACGGCGAATACGCGGACCGCCTGCAGGACCGGCCCCTGGGGATGATGCCCGGCGCGCGCTCGAACATCCGTTAGCGCCGGTGCGTTACCCACCGCTGGCCCGCCGGCGTCAGAACAGGCGCAGGCCCCTGGCCTGCGCCTCGGCCAGCAGGTCCAGAAACTTCGCCCGGGGGATGTCCCGCGCGCCGAGGGCTTCCATGTGCGGCGTCATCACCTGGCAGTCCACCAGCACCGAGCCCCGGGCACGGAGATGCTCGATCAGGAACAACAGCGCCAGCTTCGAGGCGTCGGGCTGACGGTGGAACATCGACTCGCCGGTGAACACCCCACCGGCGTCCACGCCGTACAGCCCTCCCGCGAGCGCGCCGTGCTCGTCCCACGCCTCGACGCTGTGCGCGTCGCCCGCGGCGTGGAGCCGCGTGTACGCCGTGACCAGCGCCGGCGCGATCCAGGTCCCGTCCTGCTCCGGCCGGTCCGCCTCGGAGCAGGCGCGGATCACCGCGCGGAAGTCGCGGTCGATGGTGAACGTGAACGGTGCCCGTTTGGCCGTCTTCCGCAGCGAGCGCCCGACGTGCAGCTCGTCGAAGAAGATCACCGCCCGGCGCCGCGGCGAGAACCAAGGCAGCGGCAGCCCGTCGTGCGGCCACGGGAAGATCCCCTTGCGGTAAGCCTCCCGCAGCGTGTCGATGCGCAGGTCTTCGCCCATGGCGACGACGTCGCTGGGGGCATACCGCGGATCGGGGAAGGTCGACACGCTCGCAGTTTATCCCGCGTCAAATGTAGGGCGCGGCTTCAGCCCGCCCCTCGGACGGGGAGGGGGAACGCCCCCGCCCACGGGGGAGGCGGGCTGAAGCCGCGCCCTACACCTTGAGAGCTCAGAACGCGATCTGCAGCTCGTCCGCGTTCGCGTCCACCACCACGTGGCCGCCCAGCGCCAGCTTGCCGAACAGGATCGCGTCCACCAGCGGCTCCTTGATCTTCTGCGAGATCAGGCGCGCCATCGGGCGTGCGCCGAACGCTTTGTCGTAGCCGTGCTGCGCCAGCCATTCGCGTCCCGCGGGGCGCAGCTCGAGGGTCACGTTCTTCGGCGCGAGCTGCTTCTGCAGCTCGGCGACGAACTTGTCCACGACCTGCTGAATGGTGTCGAACGACAGCGGCTGGAACGCGATCCAGGCGTCGAGGCGGTTGCGGAACTCCGGCGCGAACGTGCGCTCGATGACGCCCCGGCCCTGGCCGCTGGCGCTGTTCTGCATGAAGCCCGGCGAGGCGTCCGTCATCTCCCGGCCGCCCGCGTTCGTGGTCATGATCAGCACCACGTTGCGGAAGTCGGCCTTCTTGCCGTTGTTGTCCGTCAGCGTCGCGTGATCCATGACCTGCAGCAGGATGGAGAACAGGTTCGGGTGCGCCTTCTCGATCTCGTCGAGTACGAGCACGGCGTACGGCGTCTTCTGGATCGCGTCCGTGAGCAGCCCGCCCTGATCGAAGCCGACGTACCCCGGAGGCGCGCCGATGAGCCGCGAGACGGTGTGCGGCTCCATGTACTCGCTCATGTCGAAGCGGATGAACTCCACGCCGAGGGACACCGCCAACTGCTTGGCCAGCTCGGTTTTGCCGACGCCGGTCGGGCCGCTGAAGAGGAACGACCCGATCGGCTTGTCGGGATGGCCGAGGCCGGAGCGGGAGAGCTTGATGGAGTTGACGATCTGGGTGATGGCGTGGTCCTGGCCGTAGATCACCCGGCGCAGGTCGGCGTCGAGATGCTGCAGCCGGTCCCTCTCGCTGACCGCCACCGTCACCGGCGGAATCTTCGCGATGCGCGCCACCACCGTCTCCACGTCCGCGATGTCGATCACCGTGGCGTCGAGTCCTCGAGTCTTCGAGTCTTCGAGGGGCCCCTTGTCGGCTGGACGGCTCGTCGACTCGTCGACTCGAAACATCCGCGCCCGCGCGCCCGCTTCATCGAGCACGTCGATGGCTTTGTCGGGCAGGTGGCGGTCGTGGATGTACTTCGCCGACAGCTCCGCCGCGAGGCGGATCGCCTCGGGCGTGAACACCACGTGGTGGTGCTCCTCGTAGTACTTCTTCAGGCCGGTGAGGATCTCGATGGTCTCCTCGACCGTCGGCTCGCCGATCTCGATCTTCTGGAAGCGGCGTGCGAGGGCGCGGTCGCGCTCGAAGGACTGCTTGTACTCGCCGTACGTCGTCGACCCGATCACGCGGAGCTTGCCCGAGGCGATGGCGGGCTTGAGCATGTTCGAGGCGTCCATCGTGCCGCCGCTGACCGCGCCCGCGCCGACGATGGTGTGGATCTCGTCGATGAACAGGATCGCGTCCTTCTTCTCCACCAGCGCGGCGATGACGGCCTTGAGGCGCTGCTCGAACTCGCCGCGGTACTTCGTCCCCGCCAGCACGGAGCCCATGTCCAGCGACCAGACCTCGGCGTTTTTGAGCACGTGCGGCACGTCGCCTTCGCTGATCTTCAGCGCCAGCCCCTCGGCGATCGCGGTCTTGCCGACGCCGGGCTCGCCGACGTAGAGCGGGTTGTTCTTGCGGCGCCGGCAGAGGATCTGGACGGTGCGCTCGAGCTCCGCGGTGCGGCCGATGACCGGGTCGATCTCGCCTTTCTTCGCGCGCTCGAGCAGGTTCACGGCGAAGCTCTTGAGCGGATCGCGCGACGGCGCGCCCCCTTCCTCGGCGTCGGCCTCCGGCATGACGCCCGCCGGGGAGTGCGGCGCGTCTTTGGGGATGCCGTGCGAGAGGTAGGTGAGGACGTCGAGCTTGGTGATGCTCTGGCTGCGGAGGAGGTAGACGGCGTGCGACTTGTCGGCCTGGAAGATCGCCGCGAGCATCTGCCCGGTGTCGACCTCCTTGCGGCCGGAGCTCTGCGCGTGGAGCTGCGCGTACTGGATGACGCGCTGCAGCATGGTCGTGAGCGTCGGCTGGATGTCCTCGTCCTCGACCTGCTCGTAGGTCTTGGTGATGAAGTCGTCGAGCTGCTTCTTGAGCTCGTCCACGTCGCCGCCGCACGCGCGGACGACGTCCACGACGTCGCGGTCGTGCAGCAGGGCGAGCAGGAGGTGCTCGAGGGTGACGTACTCGTTCCGCCGGCGGATGGCCTCGTTCACGGCGAACTCGAAACTGGCTTGCAGGGCTTTGGCGATCATGCTTACGTCACGGGCTCCATAGTAACCAACAGCGGATATTCGTGCTCCCGCGCCAGGGCGGTGGTTTTCTCGACTTTGGTCTCGGCGATCTCGTAAGTGTAGATGCCGGCCACGCCGGTGCCGCGCAGGTGGACGTTGAGCATGACCTGGACGGCCTGCTCCTCGGCCATGTTGAAGATCGACTCCAGGACCCACACCACGAACTCCATGGTGGTGAAGTCGTCGTTGTGGAGCAGGACCTTGAAGAGCGGCGGCTCCTCGACTTTCTCCTGGCTCTCGGCAACGGCGGCTTCTTCGAAATCCGAGCTCGGCGGCAGCATGCGCGGGGGAAAGAACGCAAGAAACGGGCGCGAAATTCGTGCGGTATCCTTCGGCCCGAGTGGCCGTCCGAACGCGCGTCCTCCACACCTACCAGCGCGTCCGTCCCTGGGTGCCGGCGGTGTTCTTCATCGGCGGCTTCACCTGGGACGCGCTCACGCTGGGGCAGAAGATCAAGTCGGTCGACCTGTTCATCCTGCTCGGCTACCTGACCGGGGCGGTGGCCATCCTGGTGGCCCTGGGGCGGGGCGTACAGTTCCGCGGCTCGCAGTACCTGAACGCGGTGCTGCAGTTCTTCTTCGGCGGGATCTTCAGCGCGCTGTTCATCTTCTACTTCCTGAGCTCGAGCGACCTGCCCGGCTACCTGATCGTCCTCGGGCTGGCGGGTCTGCTGATCGGAAACGAGTTCCTGCAGAGCCGTTACAGCGAGCTGACGCTGGCGTGGGCGCTGTTCACGATGAGCGCGGCGATGTTCTTCAACTTCGCGCTCGCGCACGCGCTCCGCAGCATCTCGACGTTCTGGTTCTACCTCGGCACGCTCGTCGCCGTGCTGCTCGTGCTCGGGCTGCGGGGCGTTTCGCGGCGCGAGTCGGCGTCGATCGGGCCGTCGCTCGCCGTCGCGGGACTGCTCCTGGCCGTGCACGCGCTCAACTTCATCCCGCCGGTGCCGCTCGTGAAGAAAGAGATGCTCGTCGCGCACGACGTGCGCAAGCGCGACGGCGCCTACGACGCGCTGGTGGAGTCGCCCGGCTGGCGCGTGTGGCGCTCCTCGTCGACCGTGTTCCACCGCGCCGGCTCGGAGCGGGTGTACTGCTTCACGTCGGTCTTCGTGCCGAACGGCATCCGCACGACCATCCGCCACCGCTGGCTGCTGTACGACGCGAAGGCGGGGAAGTGGCGGACGACGAGCGTGATCCCGTTTACGATCAGCGGCGGCCGCTCGGGCGGCTATCGCGGGCTGACGTACAAGCAGAACGTGGTGCCGGGCGAGTGGAGGGTGATCGCGGAGGCGGAGAGCGGCGCGCGCATCGGGATCGTCGACTTCGACGTCGTGAGCGGCGCGCCTCCGCCGCTGCGGAAGCTGAAGCTCTAGAGGGTGGTGCGTGCGGGTATGCTGCCCGCGTGCGTTGTCCCGTGTGCGCAGGCGAGCTGTTCGAGGCGAGGGTCGTCGCGGGGCTGACCATCCACCGCTGCACCACCTGCGGGCTGCGCCTGAGGCCGGCCTCGCAGGGGCAGGGGACGGGCTACGCGGACGTCGATCGGGAGGCCTATGTGGAGTCGATCGGCAGCGTCCGGCGCATGCAGGCGGAAGCGATCGTGGGCTTCGTGCGCGAGCACGTCGATGGCGGCGAGTGGCTCGACGTCGGCTGCGGCTTCGGCTATCTGCTCGACGCCGCGCGAGCCGCGGGATTCCGCGTGCGCGGTCTCGAGCCCGATCCGACCGCCGCGCAGGCCGCGCGGTCGCGCGTGGGGAACGTCCTGCAGGGCGTGCTCGACGAATCGGCGCCGCCGGCAGACGTGCTCTCGACGCTCGACGTCATCGAGCACCTCGACGACCTCCACGCCTTCGCCGCGCTCGTGAAGACGAAGGCCCGCGCGCTCTGGGTCATCAAGGTCCCCTCCGCCGACGGCCTCTTCTTCCGCATCGCGCACGCCTTCCGGCTCCGCGGCGCGATCGAGCGGTTGTGGCAGTCGAACTACCGCGATCCCCACGTCGTGTACTTCGACGAGACCACTCTCACGCGCTTTCTCGGAAACCACGGCTTCGACGCCGTCGCCGTCCACTATCTCGACGAAGTCCCCACCCGCACCGCCGTCGACCGCCTGACCCTCGCCGGCGGCATGCCCCGCTGGAAAGCGCGCCTGGCCCTGCCGCTGTTCGCCGCGATCAACCTGATCGAGCGTTTGCGCTCGAAGTCGGACGCGCTGGTGGTCCTCGCACGGCCGTCCGGTACACAACGCCGCGCGTGATGGGCCTGTCATCCGAGCCGGAAAACGGCGCGGTGCGCGCCGGTGATGAGGAGATGACACTGCCTCTGCGCCGGAGGCGCGACAGAAGGTAGCCGGTGGCAAGCGCGGAGCGCGCAGCCACCGGACCAGGGTGACCCCATTTTCGGCCCCGGAGGGGCCGCAGAAGGGGTCTGGCGCCCCTCCGGGGCGCGCAATCTTCGCGATCCTACCCGGTGGCTGCGCCGCTTCGCGGCTTGCCACCGGCTACCTTCTTCTGTCCCTCCGGGACATGACAGGGCTCGTGTTCTAACCCAGCATCGCCTCGTACATCTCCACCGAGTCCTGCAACTGCTGCAGGAGATCGCGCTCCGCGCTCACCAAAGCCTTGAACACCCCCACCGCCTCCGCCGTCGAGAGCGCGGCTTCGTCGTGGCCGGCCATGGGCAGGTCGCGGTATCCGGCCATGCGTCCGGCCGTCGCCTCCAGCATCGCCGCGATGGCGCGGAAGTCGTGCGCGAGCGTCCGGTACGCGTCGTCCTCGGCGCGCCCGCTCGATTCCGTCACGTCGAGCGACGTCCGGTGCTGGTCCAGCATCCCGGCCACGGCCGTGGCCACGGCGGCGAATTTCGCGGGCAGGCGTGCATGCTCGGAGAGGCCTTTCCCGCAGGTCTGTTCGTCAGACATTCGTCCCCCTCACAATGCCAGAAGCGATCCCGCCGGCAGCTCCTCCGGCTCCGCGCCGCGGCGGAAGATGCGCGCCGCTCTCTCTCCCACCAGCGTGACCGCGTCGTCGACGACGCGGAGCATCGTCCCCTCGCGCAGGCCGACGACGGGCAGGTCGTTCTCCTCGAGGTATTCGCGGATGCGCTCTTCCCGCGTCTCGCCGCGGTGCGTGCTGCCGGGATCGGGGTCGAGGTAATGCGGGTTGATCTGGAAGGGCACGAGGTTCAGCGCGTCGAACGACGGCGGATAGACGATCGGCATGTCGTTGGTGGTCTTGATCGTCGGCATGGCCATGTTCGTGCCGGCGCTGGAGCCGATGTAGGGGATGCCGTCCTCGAGGACCCGCCGGCGGATCGCGGCGACGAGATCGAGCTCGTAGAGCGTCTTGAGGAGGCGGAAGGTGTTCCCGCCGCCGACGAAGACCGCCTCCGCGGCGTCGACCTCCGCGCGGCCGCGCACCTGCGTCACGTCGAAGCCCATGCGGCCGAGGCGCTCGCGGACCTTGTCGGTGTAGGCGTCGACGTTCTGCAGGGCGAAGGGGACGAAGGCCACGCTGCGCACCCCTTCGAGCACGCGGCGGATCTCCGGCTCGGCGTGATCGAGATAGCCGTAGCCGTGGACGTTGGAGCTGGAGATGAGCAGCAGGCGCATGCGGTTACTCCTTCGCGATCCACCAGTCGTACGGGCCGGGGTGCCACAGGAACAGCCCCACGCCCTTGCCGACGCGCACGTTCTTCACGCGCTTGTTCACCGCCCACTTCGTCCCCACCTGGAGCAGGAACAGGTACGGCTGGTCGGAGGCGACGAGGTCGTGAAGCTGGTGGTACATCTCCGTACGCTGCGCGCGGTCGAACGTGGTCCGGCCGCGCTCGAGGAGCTGGTCGGCCTCGGCGTTGGCGTAGTTCACCACATTCAGTCCGGCGGGCGGCTTCTGGCTGGAGTGGAACAGTGAGTAGAGATCGGGATCGGGATCGTTGGTCCAGGCGAGGATCGCCGCCTGGTAATTGCCTTTGAGGATGCGGTCGAAGAACGCACTTGCGTCGTGCGCCGAGATCTCCAACTGCACGCCGATGCGCCGCAGCGACTCCTGGAAGATCTGCGTCTGATCGCTCGACGGCTTGCTGCCCGCGGGGATGAGCATCGTGAACTTGAACGGCTTGCCGTCGCGGTCCAGGACGCCGTCGTTGTCCGAGTCTTTCCAGCCTGCCGCCGACAGCAAGGCGGCGGCCGCCTGCGGGTTGAACTCGATCGGATGGACGTCCGGGTTGAAGGCCCACGTGTCGGGGAGGAACGGGCCGGAGAGCGCGCGCGCCTGGCCGTGATAGAGGCGGTCGATCACCGACTGCCGGTCGAAGGCCATGGCCAGCGCGCGGCGTACGCTGGCGTCCGCGAACAGCGGGTCGTTCAGGTTCCAGGCGATGCCGTTCCAGGCCAGGAGCCAGGTGTTGTAGAAGTCGATGCGGTCCTTCGCCGCGTCCTTCTGGCGCGCCCACGTGTCGTTGTCCAGGCGCGTGACGTGGATGTCGCCGCGCTCGAGCGCGGTCCACGCGACGTTGTTGTCGGCGATGACTCGGAACAGCACCGAGTCGATGTACGGCTTCTTGCGCCAGTAGTGTTCGTTGCGCTTGAGCGAGAGGGTCTTGCCCGGCTCGCGGCGGTCGAGGACGTACGGCCCGTTGCCGATGACGGCCGTGTTCTTCTGGAAATCGCCCTTCTCGTAGACGTGCTTCGGCAGGACGCCGATGTTGAACGTCATGAGCTGCGTCACCTTCGGCTGCTGGAAGACGATCCGCGCGGTCTTGGAGTCGACGGCCCTGGTCTGCGCGCGGTCCAGGCTTTCGAACCAGCCCGCGAACTGCATGGACTGCTCGTCGAGGATCTTCTCCAGCGTGAAGATCACGTCCGCCGCGGTGACGGGCGCGCCGTCGCTGAACTTCGCGCGCGGGTCGACGTGCAGGACGTAGGTCTTGCCGCCGTCCTCGACCTCCCACTTCGCCACCGTGCCGGGGATCGGCTCGAGGTTCGCGTCGAAGTCGATCATCGGGTCGTACAGGTACTGCAGCACCTGCCGCTCGTCCTCGGTGGTCTGGAGGAGGTAGTTCAGCGTGCTGACGTCGGTCTCCAGCCGGCGCACCAGCCGGCCGCCTTCGACGGGCGTGTTCGCGGCGGCCTGGGTGGTGGTCGCCGGCGCCGGGGGAACGGGCTTCTCCCGATCGCACGCGGCGAGGAGGAGCGACCATGCGGCGACGATGCAGCACGCGAGCTTGCGCATGACGGCGCATTCTATGGGACTGTTCAGCGCCGCGCGAGAAACGCGCGGATCACGGCCTGTTCTTCGTCCTTCTTGATCCGCGAGAACAGCCGCTCGCCGAGCTGATCGATGGTTTCCGGCTTGTCGAAGGGCAGCTTCGCGTGCATCTTCCCGCCGGGGAAGTGGCAGGGCTGGCAGCGCCGCTCCAGGATGGGCCGGACGTCGTGGGTGAAGTCGACCGGCTGGGGGCTGGGGGAGCCCGAGGGGGAGCCCGCCACCGCGCCGAGCAGCCAGATCAGAAAGGCAAAATCCAGCATTCGTTCAACGTAAGGCCGCGCGGTCGCCCGAGTCTTGTCAGGACTGTGAACAATCGCCGGGTTCAGGCTGTCATCCTGAGCCGCGTAGACGGCGAAGGACCCCCTGATTCAGGCGCGG
>DASUSN010000062.1:0-4042 GCA_036375075.1 Thermoanaerobaculia bacterium
AGCGTCGAGCGAGGGACCTGGGCGGGTGGAGCGGCAGGCATGAGCTTCGTGCCCCGCCCACCCAGGTCCCTCGCTCGACGCTCGGGATGACAGCCGGCGCACACCGTACTGCGGAGGCAGCGATGTCTGCTCGCGTGAGAAATACGGGCTAGAACGCCGGACCCGGAGCCCTAAGTTAGTGCGTATGGGCTGAAGCCGGGGGCCATTGGCTGACGACCGCTACGCGGCTTCCAGCCGGGGGTGCGGGGTCCGCACTCCAAATACGCCCTTTTCAAATTCGCGGGAGCAGCTCTTCCAGCGCGCTCTTCACATCCTCGTCCGGCTCCTCGGCGGCCGCGCGCAGCAGCGTGGCGACGACGTCACTCCCCCACTCCGGGCGCGTCGTGCTCTCCAGCACGCGCGTGGCGCGATAGCGGACGTTGACGAGGGGGCTGCGCAGCGCGGCCTTGACGAGCGGTCCGCTGAACTGACCGCTCCCGGGCAGCGCCTGGAGCACGAAGGTGAGCGCCATGTCGGCGTCGCCGCCGAACATCTCCTCGGCGGGGCCGGATGCGATCTCCTCTAGCGGCAGGCTCTGCTCCGCGAGCGTGATCGTGCGGCGCAGCCGCATAGGATCCTTCGTGCGGGACAGCCATTGGTAGAGGTAGTACGTCTCCGGCTCGGCCTGTGCGAGCGCAAACGCGTCTTCCCACAGGTCGACTTCCGCCTCCCCGGCCGCCTCCCATGCGGCGAAGCGCTCCATGCGATCGTCGCCGCGGAACGCGTCCCGCAACCGGGTGGCGACTTCGTCGCGGCGCAGGATCGCATGCGTCTTCGAGGCGATGTCGGCACGAACGTCCGCCGACCACCCGCGGGCCTCGGCGGCACTCCAGTCGCGGTCGGACGCAAGCCACGACGAGATCGCCGCAACGACCATCAGCTCCCGCGGCTCGGTCGTGCGGGCAAGGTGCCGCAGGAGATGCCCGACCGCGGCGGGGCCGTGGTCGTAGTCGTCCATGTCCTCGGCCGGCCCGCCGTTGATGAGCGCATGCACGATCGCGCACGCGCCCTGGCGCAGCTCCGCGTCGATCGTATCCGCCGCGAGGGCCTCGTGGAGCCGCCCGGCCACCGCGCACGCATAGGCGAGATACTCGTCCATGACCGCGTTCGCGAACCCGCGACGCAGCAGCCAGTCGCGGACGTCCGCGCGGTCGCTGCCGTGCTCCACGATGCGCTCGACCAGCGAGACCTTGCCCCACCCGCGCACCTGCTCGGCCATTGCCAGCTCGGCGGCCAGCACGTCCTCGGCAACGCGCTCGAGAGCGGTCACCGCATGCATCGTGAACTCGTCGTGCCGCGCGTAGGTCATCACGAGGTCCAGGTCGCGCGGCGAGCCGCAAAGGGCGAGCAGGATCAGGCCGTACTTCACCGGCTCGCGGTCCGCCGCCTCGGTCGCCAGCCAGCGCGCGACCTCGGCGACGGCCTCCCGGTCGAGCGACGAGGCCTGCACGCGCGCCGAGAGCGCTCCGGCATGCACGACGGCGTCGTACTGCAGCATGAGCCGGTAGAGCGTCGTCCGGTCCGCATCCCGCCCGTGCGTCACGACGCGCTCGAGCGCGCGAAAGAGGCGCGACATCTGCGGCTCGCCGTCGAGGCCGAAATGCCGCACCCCGACGTTGTCGAGCGCGCCGGCGGAGAAGCGGAGGCCGCCCTGCTCCGGCTCTTCATCCGGTAGATCGCTGGAGCCGTCCCAAGCCTTCACGGCGCTGTAGATGGTCGGCCGTCCCTGCCACGGCTTCGTGCGGAAGCGATCGAAGATCTCCCACATCGCAGGCAGTATACGGAGCGGTGCTACGCTCCCCTCCGCGCAATGTCCACCAAGGTCCGCCGATACACCCTCAAACGCCCCGACAAGCCGCAGAAGCAATACAAGGTCGCGTACTCCGAGCAGCTCAACCAGGAGCAGCTCGAGGTGGTCATGGCCGGCGAGGGGCCGATGCTGGTCATCGCGGGCGCGGGCAGCGGGAAGACGCGCACCCTCACCTACCGCGTCTCGCGCCTGATCGAGGACGGGGTGGACCCGAACGACATCCTCATCGTCACGTTCACCAACAAGGCCTCGCGGGAGATGCTCAGCCGCGTCGAGCAGCTCGTCACGACGGATACGCGGCGCATCTGGGGCGGCACGTTCCACAGCATCGGCAATCGCCTGCTCCGCCGCCATGCGGACGCGCTGGGCTACCGCTCGAACTTCACCATCCTCGACGACGAAGACGCCAAGGAGATGATGGAGTCCGCCATCTCCTCCCTCGGCATCAAGACCCTGGAGAAGCGCTTTCCGAAGGGCGACGTGCTCCTGGACGTCTATTCGTTCCTGATCAACACGCGCACGCCGCTGGAGCTGCACCTCGAGCAGAACTATCCGCACTTCCTCATGTTCTCCGCGGAGATCGTGAACGTCTTCCGCCGCTACAAGGAGCGCAAGCGCGACGCGAACGCGATGGACTTCGACGACCTGCTGGTCTACTGGAAGGTGCTGCTGGACGACCACGAGGAGGTCTCCGCCGCGCTCAAGCGCCGCTTCCGCCACATCCTGGTGGACGAGTACCAGGACACGAACAAGCTCCAGGCCGACATCATCGACGCCATGGCCTCGGAGCGCCGCAACGTGATGGTGGTGGGCGACGACGCGCAGTCGATCTATTCGTTCCGCGGCGCGTCGTTCGAGAACATCCTCACCTTCCCGCTGCGGTTCCCCGAGGCGACCATCTATAAGCTGGAGACGAACTACCGGTCGACGCGGCAGATCCTCACGCTCGCCAACGCATCGATCGCGGCGAACCGCTTCCAGTTCCGCAAGGAGCTGCAGGCCGTGCGCGGCGACGGCCCGGACCCCGCGGTGGTCGGCGTCGACGACGTCTACGAGCAGGCGTCGTTCATCGCCCAACGCATCCTCGAGCTGCGCGACGAGGGCGAGAAGCTGGACGAGATCGCGGTGCTGTACCGCTCGCACTACCAGTCGCTCGAGCTGCAGATGGAGCTCACCCGCCGGAACATCCCCTACGAGATCCGCTCCGGAGTGCGCTTCTTCGAGCAGGCGCACATCAAGGACGTGCTGGCGTACCTGAAGATCGTCACGAACACGCGCGACGAGCTGTCGTGGAAGCGCATGCTCAAGCTCTACCCGAAGATCGGCGAGAAGGTCGCGGCCGAGGTGTGGGCGCGGATCTACACGGCCACCAATCCGCTGGAGGCGTTCCTGCGCGGGCCGGCCGCGGGCGCGTATCCGCCCGGCCGCGGCGTCGCGCCGTCGCTCGACAGCGTCCGCGACGTCTTCCGCCTCATCTCCGTCGACTCCATGAAGCACAACCCCTCGGAGATGATCCGCATCATCGTCGAGCGCGGGTACGGCGACTACGCCCGCGCGAAGTTCCCCAACGCCCAGGCCCGGCTGGACGACCTCGAGCAGCTCTCCCAATACGCCCTGCGCTACGAGGACGTCGAGCAGTTCCTCGACGAAGTCGCGCTCGCGAACCCCATCGCCGGCGAAGACGTCGCCGTCGTCGGCCCCGAGGATGAAAAGATCGTGCTGTCCTCCGTGCATCAGGCCAAGGGCCTGGAGTGGCGGACGGTCTTCGTCATCTGGCTCGCCGACGGACGCTTCCCCTCCCAGCGCGCCCTGCGCGTCCCCGGCGGCATCGTCCGCATCCCCCCCAACCGCATCCATGAAGCCCTGCCGCTGCTCGAAGGAATCGAGGGCCCATCCGAGGAGCCGCGCGAGCTGGTGATCCCCGGCGAGGAAGAAGAGCGCCGCCTGTTCTACGTAGCCATCACCCGCGCCATGCAGGAGCTCTATCTCGTCTTCCCCGTCATGGCCCGCGACCGCGCCGGCATGGACGTGCTGATGGAGCCGTCCCGCTTCGTGCGCGAGCTGCCGGGGGATTCGTACGAGAAGTGGGTGATCGGGAGCGAGTAGCGCTGTCATCCTGAGCCGCGTAGACGGCGAAGGACCCCCTGCGGTTTGCGCCGCCCGCGCCTGAATCAGGGGGTCCTTCGCCGTCTA
>DASUSN010000063.1:0-32594 GCA_036375075.1 Thermoanaerobaculia bacterium
CGCCGCCCACCCGAGGGGCGGGCTGAAGCCACGCCCTACATTTGACAGGTCACAGCAGTTTGTCCGGCGTGATCGGCAGATCGCGGACGCGCCGGCCCGTGGCGTGGAAGACGGCGTTCGCGATGGCTGCCGGGATGCCGACCATCCCCAGCTCGCCCATGCCTTTGACGCCGAGGGGGTTCACGATGCGGTCGTCTTCCTCGACGAACATGGTCTCGATCTGATGGATGTCCGCGTTCACCGGCACGTGGTAGTGCTGGAGGTTGGGATTCATGATCCGGCCGTAACGGTGGTCGATCTCCGTCGCCTCCTGCAGGGCCATGCCGATGCCCCAGACCACGCCGCCGATCTCCTGGCTGTGCGAGGCCTTGGGGTTGATGATCTTGCCGCAGGCCGTCACCTCGATGGCGCGTGTGACGCGGACGTTGCCGAGGTCGGGATCGACTTTGACCTCGATGAACTGCGCGCCGTGCGCGAGCAGCGCGTATTTCTGCCGCTCCGGCGAGGGCTTGGATTCGAACGTCTCGGTGATCTCGCTGAGGCTGTTGCGCTTCATGACCTCGGCGACACGGACGAAGCGCGACGGGTTGCTCTTGAGCTGCAGCCGGCCGTCGAGCAGTTCGACGTCCGCGGCGGCGGCTCCGGCGAGCGGTGAGTCCGCGGCCTGGTTGGCGAGCGTGAGCACGCGCGAGCCGACCGCCAGCGCCGCGCCCATCACCGCCGAGCCGACGCTCGACGTGGTCTGCGAGCCGCCCTGCGACGGCGCGCGCGGGAATCGCGTGTCGCCCAGCTCGAACGTCACCCGCTCCGGCGGGACGCCGAGGTATTCGGCGGCGATCATGGTCATGACCGTGTAGGTGCCGGGGCCGATGTCGCTGGTCGCGCTGGTGACGTGCGCGGTGCCGTCCGCGCGCAGCGTGATGCGCGCGCTGGCGTTCCGCTGGAACGCGCCCCACACGCCCGTGGCCATTCCCCAGCCCACGAGCAGGCGCCCGTCGCGCATCGAGCGGGGCTCGTACTTGCGGTCCTTCCAGCCGAACTTTTCCGCGCCGAGGCGATAGCACTCGCGCAGCGCTTTGCTCGACCACGGCTTGCCGCTCTCCGGGTCGGTCTCGGCGTAGTTGATGAGCCGCAGCTCCAGCGGGTCGATCTTCAGCGCGTACGCCAGCTCGTCCATCGCGCACTCGAGCGCGAACATGCCGCTGACCGCACCGGGCGCGCGCATCCAGGTGGGCGTGTTGAGGTCCGTGTTCGTGATCTTCACCGGCGCGAAGAGGTTCGGACACGCGTACACCTGCCGCGTGAAGTTGGTCGTGCCGTCGTTGAACTCCTCGAACGACGAGGTGTTGTGCACGGCCTCGTGGATCATCGAGGCGAGCTTGCCGTTCGCGTCGGCGCCGAGGGCGATCTTCTGGATCGTGTAGGGACGGTAGCCGTGGCCGGTGAACATCTGCGTCCGCGTGTAGACGACCTTCACCGGCCGCTTCAGCTCGCGCGCCGCCATGGCCGTCAGGGCAGGGTAGTAGTTCGGCCGCAGCGACGAGCCGAACGCGCCGCCGACGAACGGCGACACGACCGTGACGTTCTCCTCGGCCACGCCGAGGCTCGAGGCGAGATGTGCGCGGACGCCGTAGACGTCCTGGGTCTTGTCGAAGATCGTGAGCTTACCGGCTTCCCAGAAGGCGATGGCCGCGTGCGGCTCCATCGGGTTGTGGTGCTCGATGGGGATGCGGTACTCGGCCTCGACCTTCACCGCCGCGCTCTGCATCGCCTCCTCGGGGTTGCCCCGCGGCTTCGGCGCCGATCGCGGCGGCAGGCGCGCGCTTCCGCGCACGGCCTCGGTGTCGGTGGCGTGCTTCTCGGCGTTGTACGAGACCTTGACCAGCCGCGCCGCGTACCGCGCCTGCTCGTACGTCTCCGCGACGACGAGCGCCACGGGCTGGCGGTTGAAGAAGATCCGGTCCGACTGGAGCGCGCGGAACGACTTGTCGCGCTCTTCCTGATTGCCGCGCGGCGGCGCCTCCTCGGTCGACGTCTTCGGTCCGAACTTCGGCGTGTTGAGGTGCGTGAAGACGCGCACCACGCCCGGCGAGCGCTCGGCCTCGCGCGTGTCGATCGCGGTGATGGCGCCCTTGGTGGCCGTGCTCAAAACGACGAAGCCGTAGGCGAGGTTCGGCACCTGGAACTCGGCGGCGTACTTGGCCTTCCCGGTCACCTTGGCTACGCCGTCGACGCGGCTCATCTCTTTTCCGATGTATCTGGGCATGGAGCTCCTCCGTCACGCGAGCCGGCTCGCGCGCAAGAGCGCGCGAACGATGGCCCGTTTCCCCAGCTCGACTTTGTAGGCGTTGTGCGTCAGCGGCTTCGCACCCTGCAATGCCGCCTCGGCCGCGGCGCGGAAGCTCTCTTCCGAAGCGCGCTTGCCGGCGAGCGCCGCCTCGGCCTCGCGGCTGCGCCATGGTTTGTGGGCGACGCTGCCGAGGACGAGGCGTGCCTGGCGGATCGCGCCGCCGGAGATTTCCAGGGCTGCGGCCACCGAGACGAGCGCGAAGGCGTACGACGCGCGCTCGCGTACCTTCAGGTAATAGGAGTTGGCCGCGAAGCTCGATTTCGGCAGCTCGATGGCGACGATCAGCTCGCCGTGCTCGAGGTTCGTGTCCCGCTGCGGGGTGTTGCCGGGGAGACGGTGGAACTCGTCGACCGGAATGGTGCGCTCGCGGCCGTCCGCCGCGCGGACCCGCACCACCGCTTCCAGCGCGTACAGCGCCGTGGCCATGTCGCCGGGATAGGTGGCGACGCAGTTCTCGCTCCAGCCGAAGATCGCGTGGTAGCGGTTGAGGCCCTGCAGCGCGCCGCAGCCGCTTCCGGGCTCGCGTTTGTTGCACGGCATCGCCGTGTCGTAGAAGTACTGGCAGCGCGTGCGCTGCAGGAGGTTGCCGCCGTTCGTGGCCATGTTGCGGAGCTGCGCCGACGCGCCGGCGACGATCGCCTGCGACAGGAGCGGGTAGCTGCTGCGGACGAGCGGGTTGTTGGCGGTCTCGGTGTTCGTCGCCAGCGCTCCGATGGAGACGCCGCCGCGGAGTGGCTTGATCTCCTTGAGCGCCAGCCGCGCGAGGTCCACCAGCTCGTTCGGGCGCTCGACGTCCTCCTTCATCAGGTCGAGGAGGTTCGTGCCGCCCGCAAGGAACTTCGCGTTCGGGTTGGCGCCGACGACGCGCGTGGCGCCGTTCGGGTTGTTGGCGCGGACGTACCTAAACGGTCTCAAGGCCGTCCTCCCTTCTCACGCTGGCCAGTTGTTCCTCGTCGACGAAGCGCCAGGTGTGCTGCGTCTGTCTGCCGGAGTGGACCTCCTGGATCGCGGCGACGATGCCGGGGTAGGCGCCGCAGCGGCAGATGTTGCCGCTCATCCGCTCGCGGATCTGGTCGTCGGTCAGGCGTGTGGTCTTGGCCGTCACGTCTTCGGTGACGTGACTGACCTCGCCGCGCCGCGCTTCGTCCAGGAGCGCAACCGCCGAGCAGAGCTGCCCCGGCGTGCAGTACCCGCACTGGAACGCGTCGTACTTGATGAAGGCGGCCTGCATCGGGTGCAGTTGATCGCCCTTGGCGAGCCCCTCGACGGTCGTGACTTCCTTCCCTTCGAGGGTGGCTGTGAGCGTGAGGCACGAGAGGACGCGCCGGCCGTCGACGATCACGGTGCACGCGCCGCACTGTCCCTGATCGCAGCCTTTCTTCGAGCCGGTCAGGGCCAGCCGCTCGCGCAGCGCGTCGAGCAGGACCACGCGCGAGTCGAGCTCCAGCGTCTTCGTCACGCCGTTCACGCGGAACGCGACCTTCACCACGTTCTGCGCCACCGCGTCCGGCGCGAGCACCGCATCCGGCGCCGCCTGCAGCGCCGCCAGCGCCTCCTCGCGCGCCAGCAGATCGAGCGCGAACAACCCCAGGCTGCCGGCGATCGTCGTGCCGAGAAACATGCGCCGGGTGTGACCGACGTCCGTCAGCGCGGGCATCTCCTCGAGCAGCGCCTTCTCGTCCTCGCTCAGCTCGACTTCAGGGACCTCGTCTTCGAGCTCATCCTTCATGGAAGCTCCTCCTCATCCGGGCCAGCTTTGTGGCAGATGCAAAACGGCAACCGGCCCGGCGGAACCAACGACTGTCATCCCTCGCTCGACGCTCCAAGAAACTCGATCTTCGAGCTCACGTCGGTTCCCGGAGCGCCGGCGTCTCGCCGGCTGGCCGGGCGGCGTCCCGCCGGCCGGGTACTCGGGAGGACGGAGCCTCTCGCGTGGTGCCGCGCTCCCCCGCCCGAGTGGCGGCGCGGGACGCCGCCACGCCAGCCGGCGGGACGCCGGCGCTCCCTCACGGCATCGTTTCTTTTCTTCAGGTGCAGCGCGCGTGCTGTGAATCGGCTCGGGATGACAGCCTGCTGCTTCGATCCCTCTGTACTTGCGAGAAGTGCGGGTGACGTATCGTTGCCTCGCACACCGGCGCTCCGGCGCTCCGCGGCTGGTCCAGCACAGATCAGGGATGCCGCGCGCGTTTCCGGGCGAAGCTCTCCGCCGCCAGCTGCAGGCCCACTCGGTCGATGTTTGCCAGCCGCTCCGCCGTGGCGGCGTCGAATCCGGCGCGGGTTGCTTCGCCGGCAGGGTCGGCGAGGAAGCGCGCGCGGAACGCGTCGTCAACGTACAGCCGTGCGAGGAAGGCTTCGAGGGTCATCGATCTCTTGGCGTGCGCGGGCGAGCTCGCCGAGGAGCTCGTCGAAGCGCGGGTAGCGGCCGTCGCGCTCGAGAATGATCGTCAGCGGCTCCTGCCTGGCCGCGAGACCGGCCAGGAGCGCGAACACCGGGTCCGGCGTGGCATGCAGGTGATCGTCGAGAATCCGCCCGCCGGCCCACCGCCCGCCCGCGAGATGCACGTAGCCGATCGGCAGGTCGGGGAACAGGTCGATCTCCGTGCGGAAGTTGGTCGCGTTCGCGTACAGGTTGTGCAGATCGAGCAGCAGCGACGTCTCGCACGCCTTGATGGCCGCGCGTACGAATTCCGCCTCGGACAGGTCGCTGACCGGTGGATCGATCAGCGTGGCGACGTTCTCCAGAATCGGGGCGCTGCCGACCGCTGCCCTCGCGCGCGACACGTTTCGCCGCAGGTTCTCGATCGTGGTCCGCGTGCGTGGCGGCGCGGCGAGGTGGCCGATCTCGATTCCGCCGGCGCGGACGAAGGCGAGATGCTCCGACCAGGCCACCGGCTCGACGGCGCCGGCGAGACGGGCCAGCCGGTCGAGCCGGCGGGCATCGACCGGATCCGGTCCGGCCAAGCCGAGGGACGTCGCGTGGAGAATCACCGGCACGGCCGAGGCCAGGCGGCGCAGCGCGCGCAGGTCGCGGGCGCCGGCGTCGAGCCAGTCGTCGGCGATGACCTCGACGACGTCGATCGAGTCGAGGTTGGCGAAGATCGACGCCGCCAGCTCCGGGCGCCAGCCGAGGCCGAAGCGGTGATGGCTCAGCTCCCGCATCCGCCGCAGCCTCCGCCACCGCCGCCGCACGAGGAGCCGCAGCTCGAACCGCTGCTCGATCCGCAGCTCGAGCCGCTACTGCTCTGCGAGCTCGTCGACTGCACGGCAAACAGGTGCCGGCCCTGCGGGAACACCGCCGACGGCACCGCCCACACGCCGAACGCCGCCGCGAGCAGCGCCAGCTCGGCGGTCCCGCCGCCCACGCGGATCGCGCCCGCGCGGCTGCGCAAGCCGGAGAACAGCCGCCGCACGTCCTGCAGAAACGCATCGCCGTGCTTCGTGCGATTCGCCATCGCGGCCGCGCTGATCAGCAGCAGCGCCACAAGCACGGCGATGACTAGAAACGCGATCGGCCGGCCGCGCTGCAGGCCGACGATCATCTTCACTCCGCCGACACCGCCCGCGATCAGCAGCATGACGTTCCGCAGCCGCTTGCGGCGCGCGTTGAGGGCATCGTCGGGGAAGAACCGAAGCCGCTGCAGCTCCCGGGTGTACTCCTCGCACGTGCTCTCGAGCGACGGCAGCTCGTTCACCGTCGCGCCGTCCGCGTAGAGGCGCAGCGCGGCCTGCTCGATGGCGCGGCGGCCGTGCTCGGGCGTCACTCCCGCCGCGGTCTTCAGCGTCTTCCCGCCGTCGTACACGATCAGCCCGCGGTCGATCAGGGAGAGCAGTGCCACGCGCACCGCTTCCTTGGCTCCGCCGCGGAGATGGGCGATGAGGTACGGATCGGACACGAGCGAAGAGGTGGGCTGCGGATGAGGGTGATCGCCGTCGAGAGCCATGCGCACACGTCTCGTCACGTAGATCAGGACCACCGTCAGCACGGCGTAGAAGAGGAGGAATTGCGGGCCGCGCAGGTCGAACGGATTCATGACCGCGCCGCCCGCTCGTACAACCGCCGCGCCAGACGCGCAACCTCGAACAAGGTCTCCGCCGCCGCTCCCGGTGGGAGCATTCCGCGCTCGCGGGCCTCGGAGATCCGCGGCAGCAGTTCCGCGAATCCCTCCTCGGACGCCAGCGTTTCCAAGGCGCTCTTCGGATCCGCCGCGGCGCGCCCTTCGAGCTCGAGAATCGAGGCCGCGGCGGCCCGCAGCGGCCCGGCCGCGTCGGCTACCGCCCGCGCGGCCTGTTCCTCGCGCAGACTCTGTTCCGCGTAGGTGTCTCGCAGCCGCAGGGTTTGATTGAGCAGCACCTGCCGCACGCGCCGGAGCAGCGCCTCGCGCGAGACCGCCAGCCCCGAGATCACGTCCGCGCCATGCAGGACGACGTGGCGGCGGCGGATGTCTTCGAACTTGTTCGCGAACGCCTCCGCGGCCGCGGGAAGCTCGCTCTCGAGCACGAACATCGGCTGGAGACCGATCGCCGCGCGCGCCACCCGAAGCGGCTCGCGGATCGCATCGAGCTGCGGCCGCTCGATCGCGCCGAGAACCAGCAGCAGGTTCACGTCCGAGGTCTTGCGCAGCTTTCCTTCCGCCGCGCTGCCGAACAGCACGACGGAACGGAGCGCGTCCCCGAACGCGGCGCGCGCCGCTTCGACGAACGCACTGAGCGTGGCGGAGACGGGTTCAGGGAGGTTCATTCGCGAAATAGTTTACGCGCCGTCGCGCTACGCCTGACCGTAACGCGCTCCTGACGCGCGGTCCGTTCTGCATCATCGGACGACCGGATCGTCACAAATCCATCGTTCCGCTGCCGCTCGGTCTCAAGCATGGCGTCATGTGCGCCGCCGCATCCGCTCTGCTCGCCCTCGTCTTCGCCGCCGCCGTCGAAGCCGCGCCGCGTGCGTCGATCGACGCAACGATTCGCGGAACGGACCAGCCGCTCGAGATCGAGCTGCTCGTCCGCGCGCGCAGACGGCACCTTCCGCGCGCCGCTCTGGCAGCGCGGCGAGTACACGTACGAGGTCCGCGCGCGCGCCGGCTCGTTCGCCGTGCACCGCGTCGCAAAGAGCGTCAGCGGTCCGCCGCTCGACAACGTTCCGGTCCGCGTGACGTCGGTCGTGCGCGCGCAGATCCGCGGGTTGAGGGAGGTTCATTCGCGAAACAGCGTACGCGCCGTTGCCCGGCGGCGGCCGGTGCCGTCTTGTGGAAACATATTTTCGGGCTTACCATCGTTCCATCCCTTTTCAAGCGGCCAACCCATGAAGATCGCGCTCGTCTTCGTCACGCTGCTGTCCGCCGTGTTCGCAGTCTGGCACTTCGACCGCACCCGCACCTCCGCGAGCGAGGAGGAGCTCGCGCGCGTGCTGGAGCTCGATCCGCGGAAGGTCGCGCCCTCGACGCGGGCGCTCCTGCTGCTCGAGGCGGTCCCGCGCCTGCGAGAGTCCGAGCGCGGCGTGGCGGTGGAGCGGCTGCGCAGGACGCTCGAAACGATTCCGCGCGGGCTCGTCCTGCACCAGCCTTCGTTCGCGGTCGAGGCGATCCGCTTTTCTGGCGACGGCCGTGCCGTGCTCTGGTACGGCAGGACGCCGGCCGGCCTCACGGTCGAGCGATGGTCCCAGCGCTTGCCGCGGGTGGTCCCATGGAGCACCGAGGCGTCGAACGCCACGTTTGTGGACGAAGAGGGATTGAAGCTCATCACGGACTCGGTCACCAGCCTTCAGAAAGGAAGCAGGACCGTGCCGACGCAGCCCGGCATCGTGATGACCGGCGATGGTCGATATCTCGCCCGCGTCCGAGATGACGTCCTCTGGATCTGGAGAGTGCGGGATGTCGCCGGCTCCGGCTGGCCGCGTCCCGCATTCTGGGGCGAGGTGCCGTACCCGGTGACGCGGGTGCATTGCGTTGCGTCCGCCGATCTCTGCGGCCTCGACACCCCCGGCAGGTTGACGATCGTCGACGTGAAAAAGGGCAAAGTCCTGCGGTCGGTCTCCGCGGACCGGGCCACCGCCGTCCATCTGAGCCCGAGCGGCCGTCTGGCCGGGGTGGCCGGACCGCGCGTAGGGATGACGATTCACACCGTCCGCGACGGCAGGAAAATCCGCGTCGAGACGCCGAGCCTCGAGGATTTCGCGTTCAGCGCCGATGAAAAATCAGTGGTGGTCCTCGACCGCGATGGCCTGCTCCATTCGTATGACGCCGCCACCGGCAAGCCGGGCACTCGATCTTCGGTGCTCCGTCAGGAGCAGTGGACAAGCCCTTCGCACATCGAACCGGTCGGTGACGGCCGGTTCGTGGCGTGGGGTGCGGAGAAGGTGCGCATGGTCGGCGCCGACCTCTCGACCGTGGCCGCGCGCTTCGACGACGGCGGGGAAGTGGTCAAGGTGAAAACGAATGCGAGGGGCGACCGCCTGGCCATCGCCCGCCGGACGGGCCCGCTGACGGTATGGGATGTCTCACCGAAGATCACGGTGCCATTCGTCGACGACGAGTTGCTGGAGTCGGCGTGCGGTCACATTGGCCGGACGCTGACCGCCGAGGAATGGGCGACCTACATTCCGAACCGCCGGTACGCTCCCTATTGCGACTGACCGAGGTAGGTCGTCGCGAGCGAAGTGGCTCCCGGTTTGGAGTGCAATCGCCTCCGCTTCCGGATTCGGTAGCCTCAGCGCGCGAACGCGCGAATACGAAAGCGGAGGCAATTGTCTCCGCTTTCCGAAGGCTCCGTGGCGGTGACGGAAGTATTGCAGGGTGGTACCATCGCGGCATGCCCCGATCGCTGCTCCTCGCCGCGTGCGTCGCGCTCGCGCTGCCGCTCTCCGCCCGCACCATCGACCCGCCGAAGCCCACGGAAAAATGGGTCGCGCTGGAGGCCGAGGAGTTCCGTCTCATCAGCGCCGCCTCCGCATCCGAGACGCGGCGGATCGCGCGCGACCTGCTGCGCATGCGTGCCGCCTTCGGCAAGGTGTCGGATTTGAAGGTGCACTCCGCGGAGCGGACGCGTGTCTTCATCTTCCCGGCGCACACCCGCTTTGCTCCGTATTGCGAGGCCGTGCTGCGCTCGAAGTGCGACGTGTTCACGGGCCTCTTCGCCGCCGGCAGCAGCGGCAATTTCATCGTTCTGTCCGGCGACGCGAAGGGCGGCGTGGACCGGATCGTCTACCACGAGCTGACGCATCACCTGATGGCGAACGCGAACGTCCAGGATCCGCTGTGGTACAGGGAAGGCATCGCCGAGTACTTCTCGACGTTTCGGACGTCCGGCGCCGAGGCGCATTTCGGTGTCGTGGTCCACGATCACCTGCGCTGGCTGCGCGCCGAGGCGAGTCTGGGCTCGTTGCGCAAGCGCCTCATGCCCCTGCGCGAGCTGTTCGCCATTACCCAGTCATCGCCGGCCTACGACGAGAGGACCCGCACCGGCGTTCTCTACGCGCAGTCGTGGGCGCTCGTGCATTACCTGGTGCACGACGACAGCCGCAGCGAGAAGCTTCACCGTTTCCTCGAACTCCTCCGCGGCGGGAAACCGGTGGACCGCGCATTCGATGAGGCGTTCGGGATGTCGTTCAGCGCCCTCGAACAGGCGCTGCGCACCTACATCCGCGGCGACTCCTTCACCTACTACGCTCGCGACGTAGGCGAGCTCGCCATCCCCACGCTGCCGGAGCCGGCGGCGATGCCGCACGACGCCGTGCTGCATCAGCTCGGAAGCCTTCTGGCGCAGACGCGTCCGGAGAATGCCGCCCTCGCGGAGCGCTTCTTCCAGGCCGCCGTAGGCGCGAATGAGAGGAACGCCGGCGCGCACGCCAGCCTGGCGCAGTTGTACGCCGCCACCGGCCGCGCGGCGGAGGCGGAGGCGGCGTACGCGAAGGCTGTGGAGATCGGAAGCGACGATGCGGAGGTGTACCTGCTCGCGGGCCGCAGCATTCTCCATGGTGACACCGGAGGATTTGCGAAAGCGCGGCCGCTCTTCAAGCGCGCCACCGAGCTCCATCCGGCCTCGGCGGAGGCGTGGACGGGACTGGGCGCGACGTACCTCGGGCAGACCGTCGATCTCGCCGCCGGCATCGCGGCGCTGGAGAAAAGTCTGGAGCTGGACCCGCAGAACGAAGAGGCAGTGTTCTACCTCGCACAGCTCTGGGCGGCCGACGGGAGGATCGCCGCGGCGCGCAAGCTCGCGCAGCTACTGCTCGCGCGGACGAGCGACAAGACGCTGCAGGGGCAGATCACCAACGTGCTTTCGTCGCTGGACCGGCTGGAAAGCGCGCAGGCGCTGACGAAAGCCAGGCAAGCCATGCAGTCGGCCGATCAGGCGCTGGCCTGGCTCAGCGAGGCGGTAGACAAAGCGAACGCCGGGAAGATCACCGAGGCGCTGGCGCTCATCGACGCGGCGCTGCCGGCGCTCCCGACCGAGAGAGCCCGCAACCAGGCGCTCCTGCTGCGCGACAAGCTCACGGGCGCGGCACCGAGAAGGAGATGACGGGACATCCCCGGCGCGCCACTCTCCGCGAAGACGTGGCCGGTAAGCCTCCGCGCGAAGCCGAAGTCGAAGTCTTCGAACCGTAACGCCCTCCTGACGCGCGGTCCGTTCTGCATCGCCGGACGACCGGATCGTCACAAATCCATCGTTCCGCTGCCGCTCGGTCTCCAGCATGGCGTCATGTACGCCGTCGCATCCGCTCTGCTCGCCCTCGTCTTCGCCGCCGCCGTCGAAGCCGCGCCGCGTGCGTCGATCGACGCAACGATTCGCGGAACGGACCAGCCGCTCGAGATCGAGCTGCTCGTCCGCGCGGGGGAGAACGACTGGAGAACGGTCACGCACCGCGCGCTCGACGCCACGGCGCGGCGCGTGCGCTTCGACGCGCTCGAGCCGGGTATCTATCAGTTGCGGATCCAGGGCGCGCAGCCGACCGAACAACTGGCCACGAAGATCGTCCTCGGCACCAGGGATGAGCGCAGCATCGTCGTCACCGTCGAGCCGGTCGAGCTGACCGGCCGCGTGACGTACGGCGGGACCGAGATCGCCGCCGTGCTGCTCCTGCGCCACAGCGAGTTTCACTGGCGCGGCGGCATCGCCGTCGCCGCGGACGGCACGTTTCGCGCGCCGCTCTGGCAGCGCGGCGAGTACACGTACGAGGTCCGCGGCCCGGCGCTCAGCACGCCGTTCCACGACGTCGCCGATCTCACCACCACCAGCGAGCTTGCGATCGACATCCCCGACAGACGGATCCGCGGAGTCGTGCGCCAGGCGGACGGAGGCGCGCCGGTCGCGCGCGCGGCGGTCGTCGTCGAGAGCGAGTCGACGATGCGCGTGCTCACGGACGCCGAGGGGCGGTTCGACTTCACCGGGGTGAAAGACGGCCGCTACACCGTGCGCGTCGTGTCGCCGATGCACCTCGATGCCGAGCCGGTCGTGGTGCAGATCGACGGCGCGAATCCGCAGCGCGAGCTCGCCATCGACCTGGACCGCGGCCGCACGCTTTCGATGATCGTCGTCGATCCCCAGGAGGCGCCGGTCGCCGATGCGATGGTCTTCGTCGCGACGGGCGCGAAGGTGTGGTCGCGCACCGTGACCGATGGAGACGGGCGCACGAACGTCGCCGTGCCGGCCGGCGAAGACGCAACGCTCTTCATCGTCCCGCGCGCCGGCTCGTTCGCCGTGCACCGCGTCGCGAAGAGCGTCAGCGGTCCGCTCGACGTCCACATCGCACCCGCGTCGTCGTCGCTGCTCATCCGCACGCGCACGTCCACCGGCGCGGAGATGCCGCCGTTCTCGCTGCTCATGCGCTACAACGGCGCGGTTGTCCCACCCGAGATCGCCGACGCGCTCGCGTCCACGCAGGGCCTGAGCCTGGCGAAAGGCGCGGGGCCCGACGTGCGGCTCGAGCGCATCCCGCGCGGCCGCTACGAGTTCTGGCCGTATCGCACGAGCGACGAGGCCGAAGCCATCCTGTCGGCCGCGGAAGACGCCGCCGCCGCGCCGATTCAGGTCGACGTGCGAAGCGGCGAGAACAGCGTGGCGGTGCAGTTCGCGGCGCGGTGAATTTGTGAATTCTTGTGAGCCGCGGGGCTCGAATGAGGAGATCGAAAAAATGACCAAACGAATTGTTCTTCTGTCCGCCGTCGCGCTGATGGCCGTTCTCAGCGCTGCGCCGGACGCCATGGCCAATCACTGTTTCCGCTGCAAGTTCGTTGCGGGCGAACAGGAGTTCGACTGCGTTCCGGTGTTTGGCTCGACCCCCGGCCGTCCGATCTGCGTGACGGACGGCATCACCTGCCAGACCTCGGGCAACCAGTGCACCCTTCACACCGCCAGCACGGCTCCGCTCGCATCCGAATACACCGTTGCCACCGTCGAGCGTCTCGATGATCCGGGCAGCGACGCCGGCGAAACGCGCGTCGCGCCGATCCAGGTCGCTCAGTCCATGACACGCTGACCGAAATCAAGCGGAGCCCCGCGGCTCACCTTTTTCGTGACGCACCTGTTCCCGCGCGTTCTTCGTGCGCTGACAGGTGCGTCACGACGGCGCATCTACACTTCCTTCCGGATGCGCGTCCTCATCGCCGACGACGAATTGCTGGCCCGAGCGCACCTGCAGCACGTCCTCGGCACCCATCCCGACGTCGAGATCGTCGCCGCGTGCGGCGACGCCGAGGAGACCCTTGCCGCGATCGCGGAGCACGATCCCGACGCGCTGTTTCTCGACATCGAGATGCCGGGGACGAACGGGCTCGATCTCGCGCGGCACGTCGAAGCGGCGGGGCGTCCATTGATCGTCTTCGTCACCGCCTACGTGAATTACGCGCTCGACGCCTTCGACGTCTCGCCCGTCGATTACGTCCTCAAGCCCGCCGAGCCGCTCCGCTGCCGCCGCGCGCTGAATCGCATCCAGCGCGTCCTCGACGCGCGCCGCGGAACGCCGGCCGAGGCACGGGCGCGGACGTATCTCAAACGCGTCTTCGTCAAAGACGGCGAGCGCTTCCTGCACGTGCAGATGGACGACGTGGACGCCATCGAAGCCCTCGGCAATTACGTGAAGCTGCGCACGCGCGCGCGCACGTTCGTGCTGCGCGGGAGCCTCTCCGCGCTCGAGAGCAGGCTCGATCCCGCGGTCTTCATCCGCACGCACCGGTCGCACATGGTGAACATCCGGCGCGTGCGCGAGCTCGTCGCCGTCTCGCATGGCGACTACCTCGTCGTGCTGCACGACGGCACCACGACCGTGCCGCTCAGCCGCATGTACCGCGGCCGCCTGGAGACGCTCACTTCGGCCATGGGCGACGTGGCCGCGCAATGACGACCCGCGAGCGCTACGCGATCACCGGCGGCATCCTGATGGTGCTGCTCGTCTCGCGATTCGCCGTCGTCGCGGCGATGGCCGCGATCGGCAGCGCGTGGCGTCCCCAGGGGATCCTGATCTGGCTCACCGCCCTCGGCGGACTCGTGCTGGCCCTGCCGCTCGCGATCGAGACGATCGATCGTGTGACGGATCGCACCATCGGAATGTTGCTTCTGAACGTCGCGCACGGCCTCGTCCTGGCGCTCATCAGCGTGACGGCACTCGTCGCCTTCGTCCCGGTGAATCCGACGCCGGCGTTCTGGGCGGACCTCTTCAGCGTGTACGCGGACCTGGCCGGCGCAGGGATGCTGATCAGCGCCGGCGCGACGGGCGTCGTGCGCGCGATCCGCTGGTATCGCGCCGCACTCGCCGCGCATACGCGAACCGCGCAACTGGAGGCCGAGGAGACGCGGCGGACGCGCGAGCTGATCGAGCGCAGGCTGCGGCCACGCATGACGGCGGCGTGGCTCGAGCGCATCGCCGGGGTCGTCGCGAGCGATCGTCCGCATGCCGAGAGGCTCCTGTTCCGGCTCGCCCGCCACGAGCGCAAGCTCCTTTCCTTCGATGGTGCACGCGAAAAACCCGACGGGGTGTTCGCGCCCCCTCGTCCCGCCGCGGCGGCGCCGGTCGATCCGCCCGCGCCGCGCCTGCTGGCGGTCGTTCCGCTCATGCTCGCGTACATCGCGATCTGCATCTTCACCGATCGCGGCAAGACCGGTTGGGAGGAGTGGCGGATGTTCGCCACGGCGAGCCTGATCTCCGTGGCGATATGGATCGTCGCCGCGCCGCTGCTCGACCGCGCGATCGCACGCGTGGTCACGCTCCGCTTCGCCGCGTCGGGCGCGCTCGCCATGGCGTGCATCGTCCTCGCCGCGTTGATCGTCACGCTCGCGAGCTTCGTCGTGCTCGCCATCGCGCTCGGCCGTCCCGTTCGCGCGCTCCTCGAGCTCGGCATGGTCGTGTCGCAGGGCTACGGCCGGAACATCCTGCTCGCTCTGACCGTCGGCGCGAGCAGCTTCGCGATGGCGTTCACTCGCGTCCTGCTCGCTGCTCACGCCGCCGCGGCGCGGTTGATGGACGAGCAGGTGCAAGCCGAGACGCGCGAGCTGGAGGCGCGCTTCCATCCGCATTTTCTGCTCAACGCGCTGACGTCCATCGCGGCTCTGGTGCGCATGGACGCGCAGGCCGCGGCGGTCGCCTGCCGCCGGCTTGCGGAGCTCGTCGAACGGACCACGGGCTGCGCCGGCCAGCAGTACTGGACCGTCGGTCAGGAGCTCGACCTCGTCTCCGACTACGTCGCCGTGCAGCGGATGCGCTTCCAGGAGCGCCTGGGCGTCGAGGAATGGGACACCGGCTCCGTCGCGCGGGCGACGCGCTTTCCGCGCCTCGTCCTTCAGCCGCTCGTCGAGAACGTGTTCAAACACGGCGTGGCGCGGTCCCCGCGCACCACGCACGTCGGCCTGTCCATCCGCAGATCGAGGCGAACGCTGCGGCTGACCATCTGGAACGACGCCGCGCCGGCACACGCCCCCGACCGCCTCGGCCGCGGCCTCGCTTTCGTCATCCGTCGCGTCCGTGCCGCCGGCGGCGACGTCACCATCGACACCCCCGACGCCCGCCGCTTCCGCGTGCGGTGTGCGATCCCGATCCCCGCCTGACCCGCGGAACAGCGAGTAGGATGGCGAGCAGGTTGACCGCGGATCCAAGAGAGGTGCGCTGATGCTGTACGTCGCCATCATCGTCGTCGTGTTCCTGGTGCTCCTGATCTCGAAGTGCGTGATCGTCGTCCCCGAGGGCAACGCCTTCGTCATCGAGCGCCTCGGCCGCTACGACCGCACGCTCCCGCCCGGCCTGCACGTGATCCCGCCGTTCACCGACCGCGTCGCGTTCCGCTACTCGGTGCTTCCGAGGGAAGAGACCATCTCCGATCAATGCGTCACGCTCGACAACGTACCGGTTCGCGTGACGTCGGTATTGCGCGCGCAGATCCGCGACGCGCGGCAGGCCGCGTATGCAACCGCGAACGCCGCGGATTCCATCGTCACGCTCGTCCGCACGCACCAGAGACAGTCCATCGGCCAACGCTCGTGGGACGACCTTCGCCAATATCCGCGCGAGCTCGAGTCGGCAGTCGTGAGCGCCGCCGCCGGCCCGGCGGGGGAGATGGGCGTGACGATCCTCGCGCTCGATGTGAAGAATCTCGAACGCGTCGAATAGGTGGCCCGTGCGCGGAGTATGGAGTGCGGAGACCATCGGAGGCTGTCTCAAATGTAGGGCGTGGCTTCAGCCCGCCTCTCGGACGGGGAGGGGGGAATGCCCCGGGAACGCCCCGCCCACGAGAGGGGCGGGCTGAAGCCACGCCCTACATTTGAGACAGCCTCCAATCGCCTCCGCACTCCATAGACGCCGGACGGGAAGGGCGCCGGGAGCGTGCGATAGCCGATAGAATTACGGCATCATGTGCCGCATCGCGGGAATCCTGTTGTCGTCGTTCCTCGCCGCCACAGCCGTTCTCGCCCAGCAGCTCCCGCGCTCCGTGCTGCCCACGCACTACGAGCTCACCTTCACGCCCGACTTTGCGAGCGACCGTTTCGACGGCGAGGCGGTGATCCACGTCATCGTGTCCGAGCCGGTGAAGGAAGTCGTGCTGCACGCCGTGGCCCTGGAGTTTCTCGAGACACGCATCGACGGACAGACCGCGGCCGTGACGATGGACAAGGGCCTGGCGAGGCTCGCCGTCGCCGAGACGCTGTCCCCCGGCCCCGCCACGATCCGCATCCGCTACCGCGGCACGCTCAACCGCAACCTCCGCGGTCTCTACCTCGGCGAAGCGAACGGGAAGAAGTACGCCTCGACGCAGATGCAGGCCACCGACGCGCGGGAGGCCTTTCCCTCTTTCGACGAGCCGGAGCTGAAGGCCACGTTCGCGATCACCGCGATCGTCGACGACGGCCACATCGCGATCTCCAACGGCGCGCAGCTCTCCGACACGCCCGGTCCGTCGCCGGGCAAGCACACGGTCCGCTTCGCGACCACGCCGCGGATGTCGACGTATCTCGTGGCGCTCACCATCGGCGACTTCCAGTGCGTGCGCGACGAGGCCGGCGGGATCCCCGTCCGCATCTGCGGGACGGCCGACAAGATGCCGCTCGCGAAGTTCGCCATGGACACGACGAAGTTCGTCCTGCCCTGGTTCAACGAGTACTATGGCATCCGCTATCCGTTCGGGAAGCTCGATCAGACCGGCGTGGCCGACTTCCGCGCGGGGGCGATGGAGAACGCGGGCGCCATCCTCTACCGCGACCTCTACCTCTTCGGCGACGAGGCGCATTCGACGCAGTCCTCGCTCCGGTTCAAGGCCTACGTGGTGTCGCACGAGATCGCCCACATGTGGTTCGGCGACATCGTGACCATGCGCTGGTGGGACGACATCTGGCTCAACGAGGGGTTTGCCACGTGGGCCGCGGCGAAGCCGCTCGCGAAGATGCATCCCGAGTGGAAGGTCCCGCTGCGCGAGCTCGACACGACGGCGAACGCCATGGGCGCGGACTCGCTCCGCACGAGCCGCAAGATCCGGCAGGCCGCCTCGACGCCGGACGAGATCGCCGAGCTGTTCGACGGCATCGCCTACGAGAAAACCGCGGCGGTGCTGCGGATGATCGAGTCGCTGATCGGCGAGGAGGCGATGCGCAAAGGCGTGTCGTCGTATCTGCGGCGCCACGCGTGGGGCAACACGACGTATCACGACTTCGCCGAGGCGATCCGGGAGGCGTCGTCGCAGCCGGTGGATGCGATCCTGGCGAGCTTCGTCGAGCAGCCCGGCGTGCCGCTGCTGCGCGTCTCGAGCACCTGCGAGAACGGCGAGACGCTGCTGGCCGTCCAGCAGGAGCGGTACTTCGACGATCCCGTCGATCGCAGCGGCGCGGACCAGCGCTGGACGCTGCCCGTCTGCTTCGGCAGCGGCGGGACGAAGGAGTGCCGCGTCATTCGCGAGCGCAGCGAGACGCTGCGCGTGCGCGGCTGCGGCGCGCCGCTGTTCGTCAACGCCGGCGGCAGCGGGTACTACGTCGTGGAGCACTCGCCGGCCATGCTCGATGCGGTGACCGCTTCGATCGCCACCCTCGACCCGGCGGAGAAGGTCGTGCTGCTGCGCGACGAGTGGATGCTGGTGCGCTCCGCGCGGCGGCCGGTCGGGAGCTACCTCGCGCTCGTCGAGGCGCTGCGCGGCGAGCGGGAGCCGATCGTCGTCGCCGATGCCATCAGCAAGTTCCCGTTTCTGCGCGAGACCATCGCAACCGCGGAGGACCGCCCGGCGTTCGAGAAGTGGGTGCGCGCGTACGTGCAGCCGATCGTCAAAGCGCTGGGATGGTCGCCGAAACCCGGCGAGTCGAGCGATGACCGCGACCTGCGCGCCGAGGCCCTGTCTACGCTGCTGGTCGCGGGGAATGATCTCTCGGTCGCGCGGGAGGCGCGCCGTCTGGTCGAGCGCGACCTGACGGGCAAGCCCGGGCTCGATCCTCAACTGCGGGAAGCGCTGATCGCGCTCGCCGCGAGGGAGGGAGACGCCGCGTTGTACGACCGTTACCTGAAGGCGCGGCGCAACGCCGCCACGCCCGACGACCAGTATCTCTTCATGTTCGCCCTCGGCAGGTTCCGCGATCCCGCGTTGCGGCAGCGGGCCTTCGAGTGGGCGGTGAGCGACGAGATGCGGAATCAGGACGCAGGCATGCTCCTGAACCGCATCATCAACGCGCCGTCCGCGGCCGACCGGGCAGCCGCCTGGCGCTGGGTCGAAGAGAACTGGCCGCGGATCCAGAAGAAGATCCCCGAGCCGATGCAGGGGGACGTCATGGGCGCCGCGGGGGTGCTGTGCGACCGCGAGTCGCTGGCCCGGGTGAAGGCCTTCGCCGCGGCCCACCCCGTGCCCTCCGGCGAGCGCCGCACCGCGCAATCGCTCGAGCGGATCGCCCAGTGCGTGGCGCTGCGCGAGATCCAGAGCGCGCGGCTGCACGAGTGGCTGACGCGGCGATGATCCTCCGTCCCCCTCTGTGGTCTCTGTGGTCTCTGTGGTGAAACGGTTTCTCTTCCGCGTTAGGCACGCAGGGAGACGATTCACCACAGAGACCACAGAGGGGGAGGGAGATACACTCCCGGCTTCGATGGCCTCCTATTACGACCTCCCGCTGCTCAAGCCGCCCGTCTGGACGTGGGAAGTGCCCACGTACTTTTTCGTCGGCGGGGCGGCGGGGGCGGCGGCGGTGATCGCGGCGGCGGCGCAGATCGCGGACGCGGACGAGACGCTGGTGCGCGACGCGCGGTGGATCGCGGCGATCGGCGCGAGTCTCTCCACGCCGCTCCTCATCGCGGACCTCGGCCGGCCGGAGCGGTTCCTGAACATGCTGCGGGTGTTCAAGCCGCAGTCGCCGATGTCCGTCGGCGCGTGGACGGTGGCGGTCTTCGGCGGCGCGTCGACGGGCGCGGTGCTCGCGCCGTGGAAGCCCTTGCGCGATCTGTCGGCCGCCATCGCGGCGCTGAGCGGACTGGGGATGGCGACGTACACCGGCGTCCTCCTCGGCGCGACGGCCAATCCGCTGTGGAAGGAGCACGTGCGCATGCTGCCCGTGCACTTCGGAGCGTCCGGGCTCGGCTCCGCGGTGTCTCTGCTGGAGCTGCGCGGACACAAGGACGCCGCGCTGAACATGCTCGGCCTGGCCGCCGCGGTCTTCGAGACCGGCGCGGATGTCGCGGTCCAGGAGAAGACGCAACTGCTCCACCTCGCCGGCGCGCTGGCGGGCCCGCTGCCCTTCGTGCTGCGCCTGTTCGGCAAGCGCAAGGCCGCGGCCGCCGCAACGCTCCTCGGGTCGCTGATCACCCGGTTCGCGTGGGTGGAGGCGGGGAAGAAAGCGGCGGGCTAGGGGCACTTCCCCCTGTCATCCTGAGCCGCGTAGACGGCGAAGGACCCCGTGCAACTTGCGGGGACTGCGCCTCAACCAGGGGGTCCTTCGCCGTCTACGCGGCTCAGGATGACAGGGGCGGGCTGAAGCCCGCCCTACATCACGCAGCGCGTGTGCGAGAGACGGTCGGGCAGCGACCGGCGGGACGGGAGCAGCGCGAGCACGAACCCCAGGCCGCCGAGGGCGAGGGACAGATACACCGCCGCCCAGCGCATCGACGCATCCCGCAGCGTCATCGCGCCGTCCTCCGCGACCACGCGCACTTCGAAGATCGCGCCGCCGATGGTCTTGCCCCACAACAGCCACGCGCCGACGAAGTAGTAGTACGACAGCACGACCACGAACCCCGCCAGCGCCGCGACGGGCATCCAGGGGAAAGGCTGGGGGAGGAGCGGCGAGAGTGCGAGGACCACCGCGGCGAACAGCGAGAGGTCCGTCAGGAGCGCGAGCATCCGCCGCCACCGCGCCGCGTCCCCGGAAGGCTCCGCGGCCACGGCGACCGCGGGGATGTCTTCTTCCGCAAGGCCGCCGAGGGGAACTGCCTCGAGCTCCACTTCATCGAATCGCATCACACCCTCCCATCCCTCGGGGGACAGGGGACAGGGCGCAGGGGACAGGAGAACGGTGTGTCTCCTGCGCCCTGTCCCCTGCGCCCTGCGCCCTCGTTCTAAGTTCCTGCCCGCAAGGGTAAATACTTCACGTAGATCTTGTACAGCAGGTCTTTCGGCTCGTTGTTGTACCGCACCGCCAGTTCGCGGCTGCGGCGCGCGAGCTCGTCGTTCGGATTCACCTTCAGCACTTCGTCCAGCTCGCGGATCGCGTCCGCCGTCCGCTCCTCCTGCAGCGCCATCGCGCTCAGGTTGAACCGCGCGTCCCCGATCATCCGCTGGATGCTCACGTTCTGCGGGTCCGCCGCCAGCAGCGGCTCCAGGCTGGCGATGGCCTCGCTGTAGCGCCGCTCCGCGAACAGCGTCTTCGCCGCGTCGAGCTTCGACGCCTGTTGCACCGCCGCCGTGTACTGCGCTTCGAGATCCGGCGGCAGGGGCTTGACGTTCCGGGCCTGCTCGAACGCCGCCTTGGCCGCGACGTAGTCGCCCGCCGCGAACGCCGCGGTCGCGGCGGCCACGCGCTGGTCGAAATAGTCGGCGGCGGGGATCCCGTCGATGAGCGCCGCGGACGTCGACTTCTTCTTCTGCAGGTCCGCGATCATCACCAGCGCGTCGTTGTGCTTCGGATCGCCCGGCTTGATGTCCCGCAGCAGCGCGATGGCCTGATCGATCTTGCCCGCCTTCGCCAGCATCGACGCGCGGCCGATGAGCCGCTCGCCCTCGTCCGAGGTCTGCACTTCCTCGGAGCCGCCCATGCTCTTCCACGCATACCAGCCGCCCGCGCCGAGGACGAGCACGCCGAGGATGACGGCGATCGGCACGAGCGGCAGCTTGCGGCCCGCGGACGGCGCGGGCGCCGCTTTGCCCTTCCCCTTGGCGGCGGCCGCCGGCGCCGGAATCGCGTCCGGATCCGGGGGCACCAGCGGCGTTTCGTAGCCCCCGCCGATGGACAGCTCGTCGTCGAACAGGTCCCCGCCGAACTTCTCCTCGGGCGGCGGCGGGATGTACGCGTTCGACGGCGCGGGCCGGCCCGGCACCGTCTCCCCGAGGCGGTCGAGGTACTCCTGCGCGGACGTGTTCCGCGGATCGAGCCGCAGCACCTCGGACAGCTCCGCGTGCGCCTTCGCCGTGTCGCCGCGGTCGAAGGCCTCGATCCCCGATGCCAGGATCGTCTCGACCTTCTGCTCCTGCTCGCGGCGCTTCTTCTTCGCGCGCTCGATGCGGTCCGAGGCCTGATCGTTGGTGACGTCGATCAGGAAGATGCGCGACCACAGATCGATCGCCTGCGAGTAATCGCCCGCGTCGAACGCGCGGTCGCCGTCGGCGAGGTACTGATCGATCTTCTTCTGGTCGTCGTCGCTCGCGACGAGCGAGGCCGTGGCGAAGTCGAACTCGGCGCCGCCCGAGGGCGCGGCCGCGGGGGCGGCGTCGAACGAGAAGCCGCCGAACGGCGAGTCCTGCTTCGGCGGCGCGGGCGCGGCCGGCGGGGGAGTGGACGGCGCGTCGAACGAAAAGTCCGTCGCCGCCGGCGTGTCGAACGAGAAGTTGGCGAACGACACCTCGGCCGGCTTGTCTTCCTCGAACGTAAAGCCGAAGTCCGCGGCCTGTGCCGCCGAGCGGCCGGTCGCGGCCGGCTTCGGCTCTTCGACGACGAACGACGGCGGGGGGGCGGCCGGACGCGCGGGCGCGGAGTCACGCGCCGCGATGGCCTGGGCCACGCGCACCACGTCCGGATGCGTCGGATCGAGCGCGCGCGCCTTCTCCAGCTCCATCTTCGCCGAGGCGACGTTGCCGCCGGTGAGGCTGGTCTCGGCCTTGCGCGCGAACTGCTCGACGAACGGCGACGCCTCCAGCTTCTCCCGCGCTTCGTCGCCCAGGATGCGGGCCTCGTCGTTCAGCAGATCGTCGGTGAGGATCTCGCTGGTCAGGTGGATGACCCGCTGGAAATCGCGCGCGGCCATGGCCTCGCGCGCGTGCTCCACCGGCGAGCGCTGGTCGCGCGGCGCGGCGGCGGGCACGAGCGAGTCGACGTCGATCGGCAGCGCCGGATTGCGCAGCTTGCTCAGGAGCTTCTTCGCCGGATCGAACATCGGATCCATCTGCAGCAGCAGATTGCAGCCGGCCTCGACCTCACTCGTGCGTCCCTGTTTGAACAGACCCACCGTCTGCTGGAAAGTCGACAGCACGCGCTCTTTCACCGGGGCGGGGAGAGAGGGATTTCCTGGATAGCTCACTGGTCGCGCGATTATAGGGCAGGGGGCAGGGGGCAGGGCGCAGGGGACAGGAGAGACGCGACGTGTCATCCCTCGCTACGCTCGGGATGACGGGGCTGGCTCCTGTCCCCTGTGCCCTGCCCCCTGCGCCCTGTCCCCTCGTCTATACTGCGCGGCCATGCAGATCGAGTACGTTTCGACCCCTGATGCACCCGCCGCGATCGGCCCCTATTCGCAGGGCGTGAAGACCCACGGCTTCGTCTACACGTCCGGCCAGATCGCGCTCGACCCCGCCACCGGCAACCTCGTGGACGGCAGCTTCGAGGAGCAGGTGCACCGCGTGTTCAAGAACCTCGAGGCGATCCTCCGCGCGGCGGGAACCGACTTCAGCCGCGTGATCAAGGCGACGGTGTACGTGACCGACCTCGGCAATTTCGGCACGCTCAACTCCATCTACGCCAGCTATTTCGGGGAGCACAAGCCCGCCCGTACGACGGTGGAAGTGCCGAAACTGCCCAAAGGCGGGGCGGTCGAGATCGATCTGATCGCGCTGGCCTAGGCGTTGCAGTTTTGCGGGCATCATGTCCCGCCGGATCACGGCTTTTTGCTTCGCCATCGCACTCTCCCTCCCGGCATTCGCGGCCACGCGGATGACGTTCGACATCCACGGCACGGCGACCCCCATCGAATGGGCGCCGACGGCTTTTCCTCTCCGCTATGACATCGACCGCCGGGTCACCGACCTGAACCCGAACGCGGCCGCGATGATCGACCGCGCCTTCGGCGCCTGGCAGTCGCTCCCCGACGTCAGCCTCCGTTTCGAGTCGCGCGGCGTCGTGCCGGCGGTCAAACCGGGCAGCGACGGGATCAGCGTCTCGCTCGCGGACGACCTGCTGAGCGGGCAGGGCGCCATCGCGGTGACCGCCTATACGTTCGACTCGTCGACGGGCCGCATGCTCGACGCCGACATCCGTCTCGACCCGTCGATCTTCGACGGCGTGGTGAACGCCCAAGCGGCGCTCGAGCACGAAGTCGGACACACCCTCGGACTCGACCACTCGGCCGTGCTGTCGTCGGTGATGTATCCGTACGTCGGCCCGAGCGGCACGCAGGCCGAGCTGGACGCGGACGATCGCATCGCCATCTCCACGATCTATCCGAAGAACGATCCCACCCTCCGCGGCGCCACGCTGCAGGGCCGCGTCCTCGGCGACGACGGAGGCATCTTCGCGGCGCAGGTGGTAGCGGTGGACGAGCACGGGCAACCGGTGGCCAGCGGGCTCACGAATGCGACCGGCGAGTTCACGCTGTTGACCGTGCCCGCGGGACGTTACCGGCTGTACGTCGAGCCGCTCGACGGCCCGGTCGTGGTCTCCGCGCTGCAGGGCACGTGGCGGCAGGCGGCGTTGAAGCCGTTCCCGACGGAGTTCTTCCCCACCACGATCCAGGTGGAGAACGGAAAGGTGTACGGCAACCTCGTCATGAACACGGCGGGCGCGGTGCGCCTCAATCCGCGACTCATCGGCGCCACCGATCCGTCCGCGACGACCGTGAGCCTCAACAGCTCGCCCGTGGCCGTGCGCCCGGGCCAGACGATCAAGCTCACCATCGGCGGCGACGGCTTCGTCAGCGGCATGACCGAGTTCGAGGTGCTCAACCCGGCGTTCCGCCGCGTCTCCGACTTCGAATACTGGGGCGACGCCGTGAGCGCAACCTTCGCCCTCGCCCCGGACGCCCCGTCGGCGTCGAGCGTCATCGTCGTCCGCAACGGCAACGAGATGGCGACCCTCACCGGAGCGCTGCGGGTCTACGGCTCCCGAAGGGCCCGGGCCATCCGCATGGGCTAGGCGAAACGTAGGGCGTGGCTTCAGCCCGCCCCCCCGGGGGCGGGCGGGCTGAAGCCACGCACTACACAGCCCCACGCGCCGAGCCTGAAACGTGCGAAGGAACGCATTCGTTCCGTCTTGACGGCCAGATGTCCTCCGCCTACGCTTCAGCGCGGAAGGCGGCGGTGCTACAACATCTGAAGACGTGCGCGTGGACAGCCGTCATCTTTGCTGCGGCGATGACCGGAGAGCCGGCGCGCGGCGTGAGACTCGATCGCTCGGCAGGCAGCGATTCCTGCGGCCCGGTGATCATCACCGCAACGCCACTGCCGGCCGGTACGCCACGGCAATGGGCGGCTCCCTCGGACGTCGATCTCTCAGCGGCCGAGGAGTGGTCGATCACCGCGACGAGCAGGGGCTGCTGGTCGCCGGTGCTGCATGCGCGCCGTGACGCAAAGAACCTCGTTCTTCCGCTGTGGCCGGAGGCGGCTCTCACGGGGCGCGTCATCGTGCCGAAGGGTGCGGAGCCTCCGGCAATGCTCGCCGTGCAGATCGAATCACCGGCTGTGCCGCGGTCGCGGTTCGACTGTGCGGTCGCGAAGAGCGTGTTTCGCTGTGCGGTCCCGGCGACGACTCTGGACGTGCGAATCGCTGCCAGTGGATTCGTCCCGCGCTACTTCTTCGGTGTGGACCGTCCGAACCTCGGCGAAGTCGCGCTCGCACGCGGTGGGTCGATCTCCGGCATGGTCCGGTTCGATGGCGATGGCCCGCCGCTCAGCGGCATCGCACTGGAACTGAAGCCCGTGACCGCGCCGCTCATGAAGGAAGGATGGGCGGCCGAGGAGAAGCGTCTCGCCTCGCGCGCGACGACGCTGCGGCCGAACGATCGCGGGTTCTTCCAGTTCGCCCGGCTCGAGCCAGGGCAGTACACGGTCACCGCACGGCAGGAAGGGTGGTCGCGCGCGCGGCGTACGGAAATCGAGGTAAAAGACGGCGAGGAGAACGTGCTCGAACCGATCGTCATCGAGCCGCTCGCCGAGGTCGACGTGTCGATCCGGCCGCCCCTCGATCCGTACGGAAAGCCGTGGCTGGTGTCGCTCCGGGAGATGGTCCCGATGTCCAGCATGTCGACGCCGGTCGTGGAGACCGAAGCTTCGATGAGCGGGGCGTGGTCTGCCGCCGGCATCGAGAGCGGCTTTCACCGCATCGAGGTGATGGATCACCGCCGCAGCAACTTCGCGTATTCGATGGTCGACATCTCGCCACACATGGCGCCTGTATCGATCGGCATCGCCAGTGTACTCGTCCGCGGGACGATCCGCCTCGGCAACGAGCCGCTTCGCGCGCGACTCCAGTTCCGCAACGGAAAAGGCACGATGATCGCCATGCGGAGCGATGCCGAAGGACGCTTCTCCGGAGCGCTGCCGCAGGAGGGCCGGTGGGAGGTCCTCATCTTCGGCGGCGGAAGCGCACAAAGCTCGCAGCAGCGCACCGTGCAGGTACAGGCCAGCGGTGGCGTCGCGGACATCGACCTCCGTCTGGCGGGTACCCGCGTGGCCGGTAGAGTCGTCGGGTCGGACGGTGCGCCCGTCACGTCGTTCGTGCGTCTATGGAGCGAAGAGCGCACGTTCCTCGGCGCGACGAGCACCGACGAGCGCGGCCAATTCGAACTGGCCGGCATCGAGCCCGGCGCGGTGTATGTCGAAGCGGAAAGCCGGGCGTCCGAGAACGCGAAGAGCGGATTCATCCCCGTCACCGTCAGCGAGGTGTCGTCGGACGAACTGACGGTGGTCCTCCGCCCTGCGGCGCGTTTCCGCGCGCGGCTGACGACACCGTCCGGCATTCCCGTGGCCGGAGCCATCGTGCGCTATCTGCTCCCCGACCGGCCGGGTCAGACGATGGAAGAAGTGTCGGGACCGAATGGCGTGTTCACCATCGCTCTGTCGCCCGGAGCGCCGAGCGTGGACCTGACGATTCTTCCGCCCGGATTGCCGGTAAAGATCGTCCGTGTGCCGCTCGCTGACCGTCCCGCTTCGACGACGGAGCTCATTCTTGGGCGGCCTGCCGGCATTCTCGAGCTCGAAGTCGATCACCGCGGACCGTTCCCCTGGATCGAGCACGAAGGCGTGAGGTATTCGGTGGGCAGTCTTCGTTATCCCTCGAACTGGACCAGTCCTCCACGCGACCACCGGCCCTGGGGAATGTCCCTCCTGATCGAAGCGGGCGATTACACGATCTGCGGCGATCGTGCGATGACGGATCGTTGCGTGCGCAAGACCATCGCTCCCGGGGCAATCGAGCGCGTGGACGGGACCGCACTGCTGCGATGAAGCTCGCTCCTGTTCTCCTCTGTACGCTCCTTGCCTGCGCGACCGCGCCCGCGCCGCAATCGCAAACGGCGGCCGAACGCCCCGAAGCAGCTCACGGTCGTCGCTGCAGAGATGCCGCCCGACGCACTGCGTCGATGGCGAGCGAACTTCGAAGGGCAGTGAGCGCTCCGCGGGAGCCCCGTCCGGAACTATAATTCGTCCTGTCCATGACCGATGAGGAGTTCCTCCGCGCGTTCGGGGAGCGGACCCGGGGCGAGCGCGCGCGGCGCGGGATGAGCCGGAGGCTGCTCGCGCATCATGCCGGGATCTCGGAGCGCTACCTGACCCAGCTCGAGTCGGGGAAGGGGAACGTGTCGATCGTGCTGCTGCGCCGGGTGGCCGAGGCGCTGGGGCTGCCGCTGGGTCGTCTGATCGAGGAGCCGCCGTCGCCGGAGATGGAGTTCCTCTCGCGGCTGAGTCCCGCGCAACTCCGGGAGATTTACACCTCGCTGACGCAAACGGACGCATCGCGCGCGCAACGCATTGCTCTGATTGGACTTCGCGGTGCGGGGAAGACCACTCTCGGCGCCAAGGCGGCCGAGGCGCGGGGTGTGCCGTTCGTGGAGCTGGACCGCGAGATCGAGCGACTGGCCGGCACCGCCCTCGGCGCGATCATCGAGCTCTACGGCCAGCAGGCCTACCGGCGGTACGAGCAGCGGGCGCTGCAGGAGTTGCTGGATACACAGCCGAAGTTCATCGTGGCGACAGGGGGAAGCCTCGTGTCCGAGTCCGCCACGTACGAGCTCCTCCTCCGGAACTGCTTCACGGTCTGGGTGCGGGCGACGCCGGAGGAGCACATGCAACGTGTTCTCGCACAAGGAGATCTGCGGCCAATGGCGGGATCGCAACAGGCCATGGACGATCTCCGGCGGATCCTCGAGGAGCGGAGCGAGCTTTACAGGCGGGCGGACGCGCTCATCGATACGACCGGAAAGAACGAGACCGAGACTGTGCGGGAGCTCCTGGCGCGGCTGCCCTGATCTCCGTTCCCTCAGAGCCTCGCACGTCGATGTCTAAAAATGACAACTCGACATCCAAAATCACGACTGAACATCCAAAATCACGACTGAACGTCCGAAAGTCACGACTGAACGTCCAAAAGTCACGACTGAACATCCAAAATCACGACTGAACATCCAAAAGTCACGACTGAACATCCGAAAGTCACGACTGAACATCCGAAAGTCACGACTGAACATCCAAAATCACGACTGAGCATCCGAAAGTCACGACTGAACATCCGAAAGTCACGACTGAACATCCAAAATCACGACTGAACATCCGAAAGTCACGACTGAGCATTCCCAGTCACGACTCGACGTCCTCCGCGCTCCGCTGTTGGCGCGGAGCGTGCCTTTCGAGGGTTCAGGAATTATAATTCCTATTCGCGTTTTGAGGTACACATGATCACTTTCGACCGTGAGCCCGGGAGCTACCAGCACTGGAAGCTCACCTTCGACGGACCCGTCGCGACGCTGATCCTCGACGTCAACGAGGACGGCGGCATCGACGAGGGCTACAAGCTGAAGCTCAACTCTTACGACCTCGGCGTCGACATCGAGCTGCGCGACGCGCTCGACCGCGTCCGTTTCGAGCACCCGGAAGTGGGAGCGGTCGTGATCGCCAGCGGCAAGGAGCGGATGTTCTGCGCCGGCGCCAACATCTACATGCTCGGCAAGGCCGCGCATGCGACGAAGGTGAACTTCTGCAAGTTCACGAACGAGACGCGCAACGGCATCGAGGACTCGAGCGAGAGCTCGGGGCTCAAGTTCCTCGCGGCGGTGAACGGCACGGCCGCGGGCGGGGGATACGAGCTGGCCCTCGCATGTGACGAGATCCTCCTGGTCGACGACCGCTCGTCGACGGTCAGCTTCCCCGAGGTGCCGCTGCTGGCGGTGCTGCCGGGGACGGGCGGTCTGACGCGGCTCGTCGACAAGCGCCGCATCCGCCGCGACCTGGCCGACGTCTTCTGTACGACCGCCGAGGGGTTGGGCGGCCGGAAGGCGAAGGAGTGGGGCCTCGTCGATGACGTCGTCCCGCCGCGCGTCTTTGCCGACAAGGTGAAGGAGCGCGCGCTGGCCCTGGCGCAGCAGACCGACCGGCCGAAGGACGCGAAGGGCATTGCGCTCACGCCGCTCCGCCGGACGGTCGACGAGAAGGGGCTGCACTACGAGCACGTCGACGTGGCCATCGACGCGGACGCCCGCACGATCACGATCACCGTCGCCGCGCCTTCGGCCGAGGAGGCGACGGAGCTCGACGCGATCGTCGAGCGCGGGGCGCAGTGGTGGCCGCTGGCCATGGCGCGCGAGCTCGACGACGCGATCCTCCACCTCCGCACGAACGTGCGCGAGGCGGGCATCTGGATCGTGAAGACGCGCGGCGACCTGGATGCGGTGCTGCGCATCGACCGCGCCCTCGATCGGCACAAGGACCACTGGTTCATCCGCGAGACCATCGGGTTCCTCCGCCGCACGCTGTCGCGCCTGGACGTCTCGTCGCGCAGCATCTACGCGGTCATCGACCAGGGCTCGTGCTTCGCCGGCACGCTGTTGGAGCTCGCCCTCGCGGCGGACCGCTCCTACATGCTGCTGGCGGAAGACGACGCGCCGCGCGTCGCGCTGAGCGCGATGAGCTACGGCCCGTATGCGATGGTCAACGGGCTGACGCGTCTCGAGACGCGCTTCGGCGCGAAGGTGGACATCGAGCGCGAAAAGCCGTTCGACGCGCAGGAGGCGATGGACCTCGGCCTGATCACGTTCGCGCCCGACGAGCTGGATTGGGACGACGAGCTGCGCCTCGCCGTCGAGGAGCGCGCCAGTCTTTCGCCCGATGCGCTCACGGGCATGGAAGCGAGCCTCCGCTTCGGCGGGCAGGAGACGCTGGCCACGAAAATCTTCGGCCGCCTGTCGGCCTGGCAGAACTGGATCTTCATCCGCCCGAACGCCGTCGGCGAGCAGGGCGCTCTGAAACTCTTCGGCAGCGGCACGAAGCCGAAGTTCACCTGGGAAAGAGTCTAGAAAGCGGTTCCTCGGGTTCCTCGGAGTTCCTCGGGTTCCTCGGAGGGAACCAGACTCCGAGGAACTCCGAGGAATCGAGGAGCTCCGAGGAACTACATCATGCCCATCAATTACGACGAGAAGATCCCGAACAACGTCGACCTGTCGACGAACAAGACCCTCCAGCGCGCGCTGGAGCACTGGCAGCCCCGTTTTCTCGACTGGTGGCAGGAGCTCGGCCCGGCCGTGTTCCAGGCGAATGACGTTTACCTGCGCACGGCGACCTCGGTCGACCGCGAGGGGTGGGCGACGTTCGGCATGGTGAAGATGCCGGAGTATCGCTGGGGCATCTTTCTGGCCGAGCAGAAGCAGGACCGCACCATCGGCTTCGGCGACAACATGGGCCAGCCGGCGTGGAACGTCGTCCCGGGCGAGCATCGCTCGACGCTCCGCCGCCTCATCGTCACCCAGGGCGACACCGAGCCCGCCTCGGTCGAGCAGCAGCGCGCGCTCGGCACGACCGCGCCGTCGCTCTACGACCTGCGCAACCTGTTTCAGGTGAACGTCGAGGAAGGCCGTCACCTCTGGGCGATGGTCTATCTGCTCCACGCGTACTTCGGCCGCGACGGCCGCGAGGAAGCGGAAGGGCTGCTGGAGCGCCACTCCGGCGACGCCGACAAGCCGCGCATCCTGTCGACGTTCAACGAGCCGATCCAGGACTGGCTGTCGTTCTACATGTTCGCGTACTTCACGGACCGCGACGGCAAGTTCCAGCTCAAGGCGCTGGCCGAGAGCGGCTTCGATCCGCTCGCGCGCACCTGCCAGTTCATGCTGACCGAAGAGGCTCACCACATGTTCGTCGGCGACACGGGCATCGGCCGGGTCGTCCGCCGCACGGTGGAAGTGATGAACGAGCTGAAGACCGACGACCCGCAGAAGGTGCGCGCCGCGGGCGCGATCGACCTGCCGACGATCCAGAAGTACATGAACTTCTGGTTCAGCTCCGCGCTGGACCTGTTCGGCTCGGAGATCTCGTCCAACGCCGCGTCGTACTTTGCGAACGGCCTGAAGGGACGTCCCGACGAGTCGCTGTACGACGACCATCAGGCCCTCGGCGAGTACTCGCTGGAGACGCCCCAGGGGACGGAGACGGTGTCGATGCGCAACGCCATGAACGAGGTGATGCGCGTCGCGTACATCCGCGACTGCGAGAACGGCGTGAAGCGCTGGAACGGCATCATCAAGAAGGGCGGGTTCGACTTCGAGCTGCGCCTCCCCAGCGCCCGCTTCCGCCGCACGGTGGGCGCGTGGGCGAACGTCCCGACCGACCCGGCCGGCAACCCGATCGCGCCGGAGGCCTTCGCCGCGGGGATCCAGCACTGGATCCCGTCCCCCGAGGACCGGGCGTTCGTGCAGTCGCTGATGCACCCGGTGTACGAGGCCGGCAAGGTGGCGGCGTGGATCGCACCCCCGGACCGCGGCATCAACAACCTGCCGGTGGATTACGAGTACGTGAGGGTGTGACGGACATGGAGTTCCTCGGAGTTCCTCGGTTCCTCGGGTTCCTCGGAGTGGTGAGCGGTTCCCTTCACCCGAGGGACTCCGAGGAGCTCCGAGGAACCGAGGAACTCAAAAGGGCAGCCGTCTTTTCATCCGCCGGGTAGAACGCCTCTACCGCCAGTTCGGACAGGGTCACGTCGACCGGCGTTCCGAAGATCGTGGTCGTGCTGAAGAACGAGCAGGTGCCGTGCTCGGTCATGATCTCCAGCGGCACCAGTACGCCGCCGTAATCGCGGGTCTCCTTCGCGGGCGGGGCGGGGTAGGCGCGCAGCTCTTCGAGCAGCGCGATCAGCACCGGGTCGCCGCTCGCGTCGATCTGCCGGCGGAGGCGATCGAGGATGTGCGCGCGCCATTCGGCGAGGTTCGCGATGCGCGGCGCGACGCCTTTCGGGTGGAGTGACACGCGCAGCACGTTCAGTGGCGGCTGCAGGAGCGAGGGGTCTTCCACGACCAGGAACGCACCGGCGGCGGCGTTCGCCGCGACGAGCGTCCAGTGCCGGTCGACGGCGATCGCCGGAAACGGCTCGTGTCCCGCGAGCACCAGGTCCACGGCCTTGCGCGCGGCGGCGAGGGCGGGGTCGTCCAGCGCGCGCTCCGGGAAGACCGGCGCATAGCCGGCCGCGATCAGAAGTGCGTTGCGCTCGCGCAGCGGGATGGCGAGGTGCTCCGCGAGGTGCAGCACCATCTCCCGGCTCGGCGCGGAGCGGCCGGTCTCGACGAAGCTGAGGTGCCGCGCGGAGACCTCCGCCTCCAGCGCCAGCTCGAGCTGGCTGAGGCGGCGGCGCTGCCGCCATTCGCGGAGGAGAGGTCCGGCGGAGCTCATCGCACCCACAGATTACCTCGGAGGTAATCGACTGGCGAGCCGCGCGGGCCGATCCTGTGCGGCATGACGAGATCAAATACGTTTCTGCGCCGCCTTCTCCTCGCCGATGCCGCGATCAGCGGAGCCACCGGAGTGCTGATGCTCTCCGCCGCGACGCTCCTGGAGCGCTGGCTCGCGCTGCCCGCGCCGCTGCTGCGCGCCGCGGGGTTCAGCCTCCTGCCGTTCGCCGCGCTCGTGCTGTACCTCTCCAGACGCGACGTCCTCCCGCGCGGCGGCGTGTGGACCGTGATCGCGTTGAACTTCGCGTGGGTCATCGGCAGCGCCGCGCTGCTCCTCGTGGGCGGTGTCGAGCCGAACGGCCTCGGCTACGCGTTCGTCATCGTGCAGGCGCTCGCCGTCGCGGCGCTCGCGGAGATGCAGTACATGGGACTGCGCCGCGCCGCGGCGTGATCAGACCCATGTAGGGCGTGGCTTCAGCCCGCCCCCCGGACGGGGAGGGGGACGCCCACCCACCCACG
>DASUSN010000064.1:0-77538 GCA_036375075.1 Thermoanaerobaculia bacterium
TGGGGCGAGAGGCTCCGTTCTCCCGAGCGCGCGGGCGGCGGGGACGCCGCCCGGCCAGCCGGCGGGACGCCGGCGCTCCCTCGCGGCGGGACGCCGCGCCTTACGACGGGACAGCCGCTGCCGCGAGGTAGGACTGCAGGCAGTCCGGGGTGAAGCCCGCCGGCGGCGTGGTCTCGCTCCAGCCGGACGGGTCGAGGAACGTCCCCGCGTCGAACTTCCACGCGTTGCGCTGGTGGCGGACGTAGACGAACGCGCCGTCGTTCTCGATGCGCGCGAGCCGCTTGCCGCGGCGCACCGCGTCGCGCACGAACATCGCGTCTTCCGCGAGGTTCACCTCCGGGTAGCGGATCCCCGCGGTCCAGAGTGCACGGCGGTAGACGAGCGTGCCGCCGTGCACGTCGCAGGTGAACATGGTGCGGTGGAGCTGGCGGTTGATGGTCCAGAAGCGGCCGAGGGGCATCTGCAGCACGAAGCGGTTGTCGAGGCCCGTGACGTCGGCCTCGCCGCGGAGGATGGGCGCGGCCTGGCGCGCGAGGCGATCGCGCGAGTACCAGTCGTCGTCCCAGTGGGCGATGATCTCCCCGCGCGCCTCGGCGCACGCCAGGTTGCGCTTGGCGCCGATCGAGGTCTTGCGGTCGAGGCGGACGTAGCGCACGGCCGGGTCGTGCCGCACGAGATCGCCGATCGGGTCGCTGCCGTCGTCGACGACGATCAGCTCGCGGCTCGGATAGGACTGCTCGTGGAAGCGCTGCAGCGCGAGCGGGATGAACGCGCGGCGGTTGTAGGTGGGCATGATGCAGGACACCAGCGGCTGCGCCGGCGTCTGCGGCGGACTGGCAGGACCGGCCGGGCTGCCGGACTGCATGAGCTGGCAGATGCGCTCGACGCTCTCGGGCAGCCAGAACGCGCCGCGCGTGTCCTTCGGGCTGACGTTGCGTGCGTGTACGGTGCCGACGCAGATCGACGGGTCGCGCAGGTCGATCACGCGCTGCGCGGGGAAGCGCCATACGAACTGCGAGTCCTCGCCGATCTGCATGTCGGCGAAGCGGGTCCGCGCCCAGGCCTCGCGCCGGTACGCGAGCGTGTTGCCCGCGACCCACGCCACCGGCGAGCCGGAGTAGCGATAGCGATAGGCGCGGCCGTTCTCGCGGTCGTGGTAGTAGACGACGCTCGAGCCGCAGACGTCGCCGCCGTTCTGCCGGAGGGCCTCGATCTGCGTGCGCACGCGCGAGGGCGGATACCAGTCGTCGTCGTCCCAGTGCACGATGAACTCGCCGCGGGCGCGCTCGCAGGCGAGGTTCCGCTTCGCGCCGACGCTCTTCCGCTCCGTCAGCCGCACGTACACGATGCGCGGATCGTCCGGCAGGAGGTCGGCGACCGGATCGGTGCCGTCGTCGACGACGATGAGCTCGAGGTTCGGATAGTCCTGGCCGAGGAACCAGCGGACGGCGTCGGGCACGAACGCGCGGCGGTCGAACGTGGGCATGATGCAGCTCACCAGCGGCTCGGCCGCGTCTGATGTAGGGCGCGGCTTCAGCCCGCCCGCCTCCGGGGGAGGCGCGCTGAAGGCACGTTCTGCAGGCGCGAAATTCGGACAGGCATCGCCGCGGCAGTGCTGGCGGTAGTCGTGCTTCTCGCCGCGCAGACGCGCGCCGCAGAACTTGTCCTGATAGCGCCGCTTGTTGATCTCGAAGCGCGCCGACTCTTCGCGCTTGCGCCGGGCAGTGAAGGGCGCACGCCAGACGTACGCCGCGCCGACCCACAATCCGTCGAAGCCCGCGCGCGCGGCGCGGGCGTTGAAGTCCATCTCCCAGCACGGGCCGAGGCCGTACGACTCGTCGGCGCCGCCGGCGGCGTCGAAGGCTTCCCGCTTCACGGCCACGCAGAAATCGCCGAGGGAGTAGAGCGGCGCCAGCGTGCGGGTGAGCGTTCCGAAGCGGCGCTCCGCCTCGGAAGCCGTGCGGTCGACGTCCCACTCCGTCGCGTTCGCGAACGCGCCCTGCTCGTTCCAGGCGCGGTTCGTGGACGGTCCGGCCAGTCCGGCGCGCGGGGAGGCGGCCAGCGCGGCGAGGAGGTGATCGAGCCAGCGCGGCCCGACCAGCGCACCGCTCTCGACGAGCACCACGACCTCGGCATCGGTGCTTCGGAAGAGCCGGTTCAGGCACGCGGCGCCGCCGCGCGGGCCGGGGTCGTCGAGCACGCGTGCCTCGGCCTGCACGCGGAAGTCGGCGCCATCGGGGATGACGATGAGCTCGTGCTCGCGCGCCGTGTTGCGCGCGATGCTGGCCAGCGTCGCCCGCAGCCGCGCCTCCTCGGCGTGCACGTGGACTCCGATGGCGACCGCGGTCATGCGACTTCCTCGATCCGGGAGCCGGCCACGAAGGCCCGGTTCTCGAGCAGCACGTCCTCGGGCCACAGCTCGACGACGCGATACCCCGGCAGCAGGGCGAGGATGCCGTCGAGCGTGGACTGGCCTTCGTACAGCTCGTCGTCCGAGTACTCGGTGTAGAGGTAGCGCGTGCGGCGCAGCAGCTCGCGGGCGCCGCGGATCATCTCCCCTTCGGCGCCCTGGATGTCTGCCCAGATGAAGTCGACCGTGGAGATCCCCCAGCGGCTGCTGAAGCTGTCCAGGGCGACGGTCTCGACTTCGATCGTGTCGCCGAACGTCACCGGGTAGCGCGCGAGATGGTTCTTGGGACGCTTGAGCGAGGAGGAGTGCGTCCACTCCTGTCCCCAGCCCGCTTTGCTCAGCACGAATCCGGCGCGGCCATCGGCGCTGCCGACGGCCGCCCGGTGCATCGTGACGTTGCGCCGGGGCGGCTGGTGATTGCGCGGGTCGGGCTCGAAGGCGTGCAGCGTGACGCCCGGGATCTGCGACAGCCACGCGGTATCGGTCCCCATGTGCGCGCCGAGCTCCAGGAAGGTCTTCGGACCGGGGACGCCGCGGAATCGCCGCTCGACCCAGTCGCGGATCGCGAAGGGCTCGCGGGTGAGGGTCGTGCTGAGGCGGTCGATCTCGGCGCGCACGCGTGCGGCCATCCCCACGCAGGCCTCCAGCGTCTGGATGTTGTCCGTCAGACGCATGGCGCGCGCGAACTCGAACCCGCAGCGGTGCCAGGCATCCCACGACCAGCGCTGCGCGTGCCGCCGGTGAAACGCGGCCGGGAAGTCGACGCAGACCAGCGGGCGGCCAGCCGCGGCGAAGACGTGCGGCAGCCAGTAGTCCCAGAAGGGCTGGCCCATGCTGAGGAACGCCTGCGGGACCAGCGCGGCGTCTCTCCCGGAGAGGAGGAAGGCGTCGATCCCATACGGCTCGCGCTCGGCCTGGGCGACGTTGCCGTCGTGGTTGTGGCGGATGAAGTAGCAGAGCCCTCCCTCCGCGGCGCGGCGCGCGCGCTGCAGCTCCCACGGCTTCATGCGCAGCTCGATGTCCGAGTTGACGATCAGCACCGTGGCGTCCTGTCCGGCGGCCCACTCCAGCATCCGGTTGATGGGGATGAAGTGCCGGCCGAAGGTGGAGAAGGACGTCCGCTCGACGGGGACGAAGTCGACGGCATAGCGCGCGGCCAGCGTGGCGATCTCCGAGGGGTGATTGAAGGAGCGCACCTGCATCCCGGCTTCGCGCCACGATGCGATCGCGCGCCGCTGCACCTCGACCGACTGCTCCGCGGGCGAGAGCGAGGTGAGCGCGTAGACCGGAGCCGTGCGGGTGGGCGAGGCGTCGAGATGGACCGGCGGCACGCCGCGGGTCGCGCCGTGCAGCCGCTGCTGCGGGGTGTACCGGCGGACGCCGCTCGCGTGCAGGTGACACGCGCGGATGGAGCGGCTGGGATTGGAGAGGACCAGCCCCGCGCGCTCCGCTTCCCACGCCAGCCGGTTGTCGCAGCCGAGAAGGCCGAGGTGGAAGTCGCAGTCGATCGGGGGCACGGGAGCCTGGAAGATCCACGCGTCCTGGCTGCTCTCGAAGTCGTACAACTGCCACGACCCGTTGGTCTGCAGGTCCCACCGGGAGAGGCAGAGCATCCGCCCGAAGAGGTCGTAGCCGTCGAGCACCGCGAGCGTCTCGTCGAAGAAGATGTCCGCGTTGGCGACGATCACCCGCCGGCCCGGCAGCTCGCGGTTGGCGTAGGCGAAAAGGTCCTTGAAGGTCAGCCGCCTGCCGTGCGGGACGAGCCGCACTTTGGGCAAGGCGAGCTGCGGATGGCGCGCGGCGAGCTCCGCGGGATCGACGGCGTCTTCGAGGAAGACGTACACGCCGCCGATGTGCGGGTTGGCGGCGTTATGGTCGATGCAGGCGAGGAACTCGCCAAATCGCGCGGGGTTGGGGTCGAGGTAGAGGCCGGAGATCAGGATCATTGCAGTCGTCCCTCCGAGGAGTTGCCGTCAGGTATGGCGCTCATCCCATGTCGTTCGACCGTCCCGTGCCTCGATCCAGGCTTTCAATGCAGTCCTGAGTTGCTTGCTTTGCTCGGGGAAGTCCTCCTGCACCGTGCCAAGGGACATCTGCAGCAGGGGGCCGCGTACGTTCGCGCGCAGGCCAGCACGCTGCTCTTCCGGAAGGGCGTCGATCGCCGCCCGGAGCGCGGCCGAATCCGCCGGCCCCCCTCGACCGGCGCCGGCGAAGAGCTGCTCCAACTCGCTCGCCGCGGCTTCCAGCTTTCCGGGGGCCACGAATTCCGCGAACATGACCAGCGGTACGGGAAACGTCAGCTCCTCGTCCCCCGCGGTCTCGTCGTACCACGCGGTGCGGCGGAGATCGTCCGGCGCCGGCAACTCGACGCCCGCCAGATCGACCGGGATGCGGAAGTCCCACGTCTCGGACCAACTGTCTTCCCATTCCTCGCTTTCGGGATCGTCGGTGAGATAGTTGGTGATGAAGTACGCGTCGATGGACCATTCGGCCGCCTCGGCCTGGATCCCCAGTTCCTCCAGCAATGCCCGGACGAATGCAGGTGTGCCCCTGGCAATGCGCTGCAGGTTGACGCGGGTGACCAGCAGCGCAAGCCGGTCGTCGAGGACCGCGGCGCCCCAGATGATGTAGTTCTCCATCGTGATCTCCTATCGCTTGTTACCCGGCCCCCGGAAGTTGGGACCGACATTCGGCAGATATACGCCCTTGCCCGGTCCCTGCTGTTTCGAGAGATTGCACGACTGGCATTGAAATTCGAGCTTCGTCGCGTCGTCGTACCAGTTGTTCCGGTTTCCTTGCGTGGTGTCGTTGCCGGTGCCATTCCAATGGTCGACGACCGGCTCGTCGTTGTGATCGAAGGTCCCTTCGCCCCGAGTCAGGACCGGCAAGTGGTTCGGTCCCTTCGGGCCCGTGTTCATGCACAGATAGAGCTTCGGAGGGGCCGCCGGTGCCGGCGCGCCGGGTGGAGGAAGCAGTCGCGCCGGAACGGGAGTTCCGGGAGGCGCGGCGGCCGCTGCGAGCACGGCTGCGGAGGGTGCCTTGCGGTACTTCTTCTTGTAGAACGTGTCGCGGATCTTCTTGCCCTGCCATTCCGGTTTCAGCGTGCTCGTCGCCTCGTCCACGTAGACGGTCGTCGCCGGCGCTGCCGGGACGGGAGTGGGCGTCGTGAGCAACGGATTGACGACGCCTTTCACCGCCCATTTGCCGTTCTGCTCGACGGCTTCGAGAGAAGCCAGTTTGTAGCGGATCCTGATGGCGGCCAGAACCGGCCGGATCATGATGGCCGTGATGGCGCGCCCTTTCAGCCGTGTGACTGCCGCGACGCCTGCCCGCACCCCATCTTCGAGGCGCTTCTGCTTCTGCTGGGGCGTCTCTTCCTTGCCCTTCAGCTTCCCGATCAGCTTCTTGACCGTGTCGACGATCTTCTTGAGGACCTTGTCGATCGCGGCGTCGACCTTGGCCTGGACCTTCATGATGAATTCGCGGATCTTCTTGGAGACGCCGCTGAGGCCGAGGAGAGCAGCCAGGAAGCCGATGAGCAGCGGGACGGCGTTGGCCAGGGCCATCTCGATGCGCTTGACCGCGCCGCCGATCGAGCCGGTGGCGATGGCGTGGATGGAGTTGATGACCGACTCGACGAACTCCATGATCTGCGCGGCCTTCTCGACCACGAACTGAACGATGGAGACGATGGCCAGGATGGCCTGGATGATCGCGCCGGCGGGGTTGAACATCGACACGATCTTGGTGATGGCCTTCTGGACGATGGTGGAGACGAGGTAGTCCTGGAAGGCGCCGATGACCATCTCCTTGAGATTGGACAGGTCGGCTTTGACCTCTTCCCACAGCTTGGCCGGGCCGCCGCTGATGAGGGCCTGGATGTACTTGACCAGGGTCTCGATGACCGTGACGGCGGTGGGGCCGAGGAACTTCACGGCCTTGGCGCGCATCTTCTCGTAGGTGATGCCGAGCACGCCCATGACGAGCTTGAACACCGAGCCCGGGGACAGGTCGCTGGGGATCTGGATGCCCGGAGGGGCGTTGCCGAGGAGCCAGCGCATGAAGCCGGCCTTGAGGTGCTTCCAGATGTTGGCGCCGAAGGCGGAGATGCCGCCCTTGACGGCGGAGATGAGGTTGCCGAGGAAGCCCAGGGGGTCGGCGATGATCAGCTTGATCGTGTCGGCGCCCTTGCGCAGGATGGCGGTCAGGCGGGCCTTGAACTCGGCGATGGCCTTGAGGACCTCGGCCAGCTTCTCGGCGAACGCGGCCACGAAGCCCTTGTTGGAGTCCTGGATCTCCTTGAGCGCCTCGTTGGCCTTGTCGAAGCCCTCCTTGTATTTCTGGGCCAGCGAGGAGGCGAGCTCGTTCTTCTTGTTGTCGATGCCCTGTTCGAGCTCGTCGAAGCCGGCGCTGACTTTGGACTGCGCTTCCTTCGCGGCGGCCTGCAGCTCTTTGGGCTGCTTGCTGACGAAGTCCTGGATCTTCTGCTTGCCCTTCGCGACCTCCGCCTTCGCTTCCCTGAGCCGCAGCTCGACCAGGGCCGCCACGCGCACGATGAGCGCGTCCATCTGGGCCTGGAAGAGCTGCCGTCCCTGCTCGTAGAAGACGTTCACTTCGTCGGGCAGGTTCATGAACTGGTCTTTGACCCAGCGGGCGAGGCCGACCAGGGGGATGGAGAGATAGCGGCGGATCTTGTAGTCGCGGATCTTTCCGTTGACGAATCTCTTCATCGCGGAAAGCGCGGCCTCGGTGCCGCGATCGAACATCGAGTTCACCTCGGTGTCGATCGAGGCGAGCTTGGCGTCGACGCGGGCCTTGGTCTCGGCGAAGATGCCCTCGATGGCGGCCGTGACCTTCGCGCGCGCGGCTTCGTCCTTGGCTTTCTGTTCCTGCTGCTTGGTGAGGACCTTGGTGTTGCCGCCGCTGCGGACGCCGACCATGGCCGCGGCGCTGACCTTGGCTTTGCTCGTCGCCTGCGCCGCGGCCGTGGAGAGGGTGGCCGCCTCCTTGGCCCGGTACTTCGCCGGACCGGCGTCGGCGTTCCGGGCGACCTGTTGCTTGGCGTCGAGGGCGGCGGAGAAGCGGGGGTCGTTCGCCTTCTGCAACTGCGTCGGCGTGACCTCGGCCTCCTTCATCTGCTGATCGGTGTCCTGCTTGGAGTCCTGCAGCGAGATGTCGGCGTCGGACTTGGGCGCGGGCATGCCCGAGGCCGCGTCGACTTGCGGCGCGGCGGGGTTCGGATCCTTCGGCAACGGACCGCCGGCTTTTGCTTCGCCCGCGGGTGAGGGGGCCTGCTTGGACGCGCCGGAGACGTCTTTGGTCGATTTGTCCTTCTGCTGCGAGACGTTGCCTTTGAGGCCGCTCTTCATGCCGTCGGCGGCGGAGTCGAAGTTCTCCGTCTCGCCGAGGGTCTTGGGCATGGCCTTGGCGATCTCGGCGCGCAGCATCTCCAGGAACGAGCTCTGTTCCGGCTTGCCCTCCTTCGCCTCCTGGATCTTCTCGACCTGCTTCGACTTGCCGGCGGCGAGGCGCTCGTTGGGCGGACCCTTGGCCGCCTTCGCCGCGTCGGCGGTCTTCTTCGAGGCGGGGACGTGGGCCTTGGTCCTCTTCGCGCCCTGTTTGACCTGCTCCATCACGCGCTGGTAGCGCGGGTCGCTCTGCGGCGACGGTTTCGGGAGCGGCTTGTATTTGAGCGCGGAGGGCATCGGATCACCTCGGCGGCAGCGGACAGACCGCGCCGCTCTTGCGGTATTCGCGCTCGACGGCGCGGGCGACGTCGGCCGTCGCGATCGGGCGCGCTTCGTCGAGCGCGAGCTGCGACGCGTGGAGCACGGCGTTGCGGATCTGGCCTCCGCTCAGCTCGCAGCGCACGGCCACGTCCTGCAGCCAGTCGTACGCGACGCCGTGCACGGCCGGCAGGTGGAGCTGCCAGATCGTCCAGCGCTCGTGCAGGTCGGGCATGCGGAAGTCGACGACGACGTCCATGCGCCGCTGGAACGCGGAGTCGATGCGGTTCGCGGCGTTGGTCGTGACGATCAGGATTCCCTCGAACGACTCGATCCTCTGGAGGAGGAAGTTGGTCTCGAGGTTGGCGTAGCGGTCGTTGGACGAGGAGACGGCGGTGCGGTTGGTGAGCAGCGCATCGCCCTCGTCGATCAGCAGCACCACGTCCAGCTCCTCGGCCCGCGAGAAGAGCTGGTGGAGGCTCTTCTCCGTCTCGCCGATGTACTTGTTCACGACCGAGGCGAGGTCGAGGCGGTAGAGGTCCATCTCCAGCGTGGAGGCGAGGAGCTTGGCGGCCATGGTCTTGCCCGTGCCGCTCGGCCCCGCGAACAGCGCGCGCACGCCGCAGTTCAGTTGATTGCCGAGGGCCACGCCGACGTGACGGCGGAGGGCCTCGCGATTGCGGCAGCGGCTGGCGAGCGTGCGCAGCTCGTCGAGCGTGTCCTGCGACGCGCCGAGGCACTCGAAGCCGCCGGTCGCGGGAAGGAGCGTAGCCAGCGTCTCGAGCTCGCGGTGCAGCGAGCGCCCGGCGATGCGGACGTCGGACGTCAGGAGGCGCTCGCGGCCGGCGAGCAGTGCGTACGAGCGTCCGAGGGCGGCGGCGGTGCGGATGTTGCCGCTGGTCATGCGGAAGTGCGTGGCCAGACTCGCGGCGGTGCCGTTCTCCATCGGCAGCGAGCGGTGCCACAACTCGCGGCGCTCGTCCGGCGCGGGCATGTCGACGATGATCGTGACCGCGCCTTCGACGGCGCCGCCGGAGACCGAGCCGTGGCGGCCCATGACCACGGCCAGCGGTCCGCGGAAGCGCGGCAGCGCGGGCAGCTCGCACGTTTCGCCGAGGGCGAGATCGAGGACGACGACGGGAACGGCGTTGGCGAGCGTGGCCAGCGCGCCGACGAGTGGCCAGCTTCCGTCGGTGCGCGCGGGGCCGCGCATCTCGAGCACGCCCCGGCCGCGCGCGGCGGCGATGGCGCGGACGATGGACCGGCGCCCGTTGTGCTGCGGCCCGCGGACGATCAGCGCGCGCACTTCACCCGCGGCGACGAGCGCGGGGATGGCGGCGGCTGCGGTGCGGATGTCGTCCGCGAGGATGAGATCGTCGAGCGACGGGAGCTCTTCGCGCGGCGTGAAGGTGAGCCACGGCATCGGCAGCGGCGGCATCTCGCCGCGCACGGCGTCCCACACGGCGGGAGGACTCTGGAAGACCCACTGCAGCCGCGGCGCGTCGGCGTTGATGACCTGGACCAGGCCGTTGTCGAGGAGCTGGCGGATCGTCGCGCGCACGTCCGCGGCGTCGCGCCACCAGGCGGTGAGGAGGCCGAGGGTGGGGCGGTGCTGGCCGGGAGAGACGGGCTGCGCGCATTCGAGGACGAAGCCGAAGCGCGGGTCTTCCTCGATCAGGCCGATGGCGAAGAAGAGCGTGACCGCGCGGTCGTCGAGCTGCAGCGCGTCGCGCAGGGCGCGGATGGGGAGGTGGTCGCCGGTGTGCGACTCCCACTCCCGGATGGACGCGAGCCAGTCATCGGCGCCGGTCCCGGAGGGGACTTCGTCGAGGTACTCGCGGAGGAAGGGGAACTGCTCGAGGACTTCGTCGAGGGAGCCGAGGTTGCGCGTGAGCTGCTCGAGCACGTGCAGGACGGCGGCGAGGCACCAGAGCCGGAAGTGCGCGGCCGCGGTGCGGGGCTCAGTCGAAATGGAAGGCGACATGGCGTCCTGCGGCCGGAATCCATCCGGGATCGCGATCGAGGCCGGCGGCGCGGATCTCGATCGGGTGAGCGGCGAGGCAGAAGGTGACGTCGATGTGGGCGGGGGAGAGGACGATGCTGCCGGGACGGCGGATGACGAAGGCGGCGGGGTCTTCGTCGTCGATGATCGCGCTCAGCGCGTCGCGGACGCGGTCGAGGACCTCGGGAGGAAGCTCGGGGAGGGGGATGTCATCCCGAGCGTCGAGCGAGGGACCTGGGTGGGCGGGGCGCGAGGCACGTGCTTCGAGCCCCTCCCCCCCAGGTCCCTCGCTACGCTCGGGATGACAGGCCAGGTGCATGAGCAGGGGCCAGATTGGGTCGTTCTCGAGCCTTTGGACCGCTGCCGTCTCGGCGGCTGACGTGCGGGCGTCCCGCCCGCACGCGTGCACGCGAGACGCGTGCACGTCAGCCGGCGGGACGCCGGCGGTCCGCAATAGCGACTGTCCGGTAAGCGCGAGGAAGTCCCAGATGTCGAGGTCGAGCGGGGCCTCGCGGCCGTAGGGGTCGTAGTAGCCGAGGGCGATGGCGAGGTTGAGGAGGAAGAAGAGGCCGGCGTAGTCGGAGTGGATGGCCTCCGTGGGCGTTGCGCCGGCATCGAACGTCGCGGCCGTCGCCTGCCCGGGCCGGGCGGTGGAATGTAGGATGGGTTTCAGCCCGTCCGGCTCTCGCGCAGGGCTTGCGGCACGCGCAGACGGGGGAGGCGGACTGAAGTCCGCCCTACGTTGCTGTTCGTCTGTTGGGCGCTCTTCTGGATGCGGGGAGCGCCGTTCCGTGGGATGTGGACTGGGATCGCTTTTGGGATTCCGCGTGGAAACCGAGGTGGATGCAACGTCTTCCTCGGCCACTACGCGCGGAACAGCCCCCCCGATCCACTCACTGACCTGCCATGCAAACGCCTCGCTACGCACACTCGCCGGAGCGCGCCGAACCGCAAGAACGACCGCCGCAAACACGCGCTGTTCCAACGTCGCGATCGCAGCCGCCCCAACGACGTCAGGAACGACCTTCCGCAACAACAACGGAGCCGCGCTCACAGCCATCCGCCGAACCGCCTGCGTCGCACCCGCGACACCCTCGACGATCCTCCGCGCGAGCGCCTCCAGCGCATGCACCCGCAACACATTCGCCGTCAGCTCGACCGCCTCGGCGGCCTCCAGCCTGCGCACGAACGCAACCCAGTCCCCGCTCCGCACGAGCAGCTCCAGCGCGGCGGGGACGTACTCCGGCGCGCGCAGCCACTCGCGGACCACGTGCGCCCACGACAGCCCGCCGCGGATCGTGTCGCGCCACCACCACCCGCCCTCGCCGCGCACGGCGTCGCGCGCCGCGCAGGCGAGGAGCTCCGCGCGGTCGGCGAAGAGCACCGCGTCCGCGCCTGCCGGCACGGCGCCGTCGACGACGCGAACGGCGCGATGCAGCGCGTCGTTGATCGCGTTCCGCGCCGCGCGCTCCCATTCGGTGGCGCGCGGCGCGTGGGCGGAGCGGAGGTCGAGGCCGCCCGGCAGCGGGTCGGCCATGGAGCGGATGCAGAGGATCGTGCGCGCCGGCATGCCCGGCGGCTCGAGATCGAGCGCACGGAGGGCCGCGTCGCCGCGCATGCGCGCGGCGAGCGGATCGTCCGTGTTGGTGCGGATCCGCACCTGCCCGATCTTCGTGCCGCTCATCAGAAGTGCCAGCGCAGCCCCAACTGCAGCGTCCACCAGTCGAGCGGATCGGTGCTGTGGAGGTTGTAGACGCCCTCCACACCCCACTTCGCATTCAGCTCGTACAACAGCCCCGCGCCGGCGTTGAAGCCGAACTCCGTGTCGTCCGGCGGATCGACGCGGTAGAGGCCCACGCCGCCGTTGACGAACGGCCGCAACGGCCCGCCGAGGAAGAAGTACTTCGCGTTCGCGGAGAGCTGCCAGACGTCGGGAGCGACGAACGGCCCGTCGAAGGTGTGATAGCCGAGGATCCCTTCGACCGACCACTTCGGCGTGAGGATGCGCTCCAGACCGGCGTTGACGCTGTAGCTGCCGTCGAGGGCGCTCGCGTCGGGGGAGTTGATGCCGGCGTCGATGAAGAAACGCCAGGAGCCGGATCCGGTGCTGACGTCGCCGCCTCTGCCTCCGCCCATGGTCCCGCCGATCGGCCGGCCCTCGTACGTGAAGTCGATCTTCGGCTCCTCCTCCTTCGGAACGTCCACGACGGTGAAGACGTAGTCGCCGGTCTGATTCGGGTCCGACGGCGGGCCGGCGATCCTCCCGTTCGCGGACGCGATGCCGATCCGATGGCCGTAACCGGGGCCGGCGTAGTTGCCGAAGCGGTCGCGCGGCGTGACGGTGACGGTCACCGTCCCGTCGTCATTCCGCGTGGAGCTGATCCGCGTGCCTTCCGGATCGGCGTTGACCTTGACCACGCGCTCGGTGCGCTCGATGCGGCGGATCCTGCCCGTCTCCGGGACGTCCCAGTCGAGCGTCGTGTCGAAGTGATAGCGGCCCGCGACGGTGTTCCCGGTGAAGCTGCCGGTATAGATGCCGTCGCCGATCGGCGTGAGCGTGATGGTGTCGGCGTCCCGCGGCGTGATGCGGTCGATCTCGCGCTCCATGGCCTGCACTTTGCGGTCGTAGGGAGTGGTCGCATCGGAGCCGGTGCGCTGGGGAATGTCGATCACGGTGTCGTGAAGGATCGTTCCGAACGACTCGCCCGGCCGGCGGATGCGGACGCGGATCGCGCCGTCCGGCAGCTTCTCGAGCGGCTCACTGTTGAACGCGACCTGGGCGCGCACGCCGATCGGGTCGCCCGTTCCGGGCTCCATCTGATCGACGGTCAGGTGAAACTTCAACCGGCCTTCGAGCATGTAGGCCGAGAGGTTGTAGGGGACGGGCGCGCTGGCCGCGTCCGCACCGAAGCGGCGCACCACTCGGACGTGCCACGTCCCCGTCGGGCCGGAGGCCGGCATGTCCCAGCCCTTGGAGAGAGACGAGGTCGAGCCGGCGGTCTGGGTCGCCGGGACGCCGGTGTCGGCCGGGCCGGGCGTGACGCCCGGAGGGAACAGTTGCAGATCGAGCATGTTGGCCCGGCTGCCCATCCATTCGACCGAGAACACCGCGCGCTCGACCGAGGCGTCGATCTCGACCGGCACCAGGGGGCCGGGGGCCGCCGCGAGCGTACCGGTGCTGCGATGTGCGAGCGAGATCGTGCTGCCTTTCAGCAGCCCGACCAGGGCATTGCCGAACGCGTCGAACGTCCCGAACGCGTCCGCCGCCTGGAACGGCGTTCCGGAGGTCTGATTGGAGATGCGGTTCAGCAGGGTGGCCTGCGCGCTTTCGGGAGTGCCGAAGGCGATGGTCTGCATCGGAATGCCGCGGGACCAGAGCTCGACCGGATTGCCTCCGCCGGTCGGCACCAGCTCCTGGATCGTCGTCGGGTTCATGCAGGGGTTCTGGTTCGGGATCGGGCACTTGTCCTTCACCAGCGGGTCGATGTTCTGGATGCCGTCGGTGAAGATGACGAACGCGGCGTCGTTCCGGGCGAGGGGAGACAGCGGGATCCACTGGTCGAGGGCGTTGTTGATGCCTTTCCCCATCGCGGTCATGTCGCTCGGACCATGCCCGGCGAGAGCGCCGATGACGGCCTGCCAGTCGTGTCCCATTCCCGGAGGGTTCGTTCCGCGTGCGCGGAAGAAGCTGCCCATGAAGGAGTGATTCGTCGCATTGGTCGTGAAGAAGACGACGCCGATGCGGTCGCCGGACCATTCCTTCGGAGGGACCGGCGCGTCGATCACCTGCCAGCGCTGCACGAACGCGGTGACGGCCTTCTCCAGGATCTGCCAGCGGTTGTCGCCGGCGCCGACGTTCGGCGGCAGCAGCGACATGCTGCCCGACTCGTCGAGCACGAGGATGACGTCGATGGGATGCCGGCCCTTGTTGGCGATGGCGAGCGGCGCGTTGTTCTGCTGCGTGAGCTCCGCCTCCGCGCCGCCGAGGCGGCGGAAGGGAAGACCGCACGACGGCGATCCGGGCGAGCCGTAGGTGTTGATGCGATAGCCGGTGACGGTCACCCCGGCCGGAGTGTTGAGCGTCATGTTGACGTCTTTTTCGCCGGTCATTCCCATCGCCAGGGCGCAGTAGTTGTTGGCGGTGAACTGGCTGTTGGCGATGAATTCGATGCGCACCTGGTTCAGCCCGGCCGGAAGGATTGCGGTGGTCTGGTCCCCGCCGTCGAGCAGCACGGCCGGCAGCGGCGAAGCCGCCCCTCCGGCGACGGAGAGCGTCGACCCGGCAGGCGCGCCCGAGGTCTCGAGCGTGACGAAGACGCGCGCGGCCGGGATGCCGGGGTGGTTGTGCAACCGCACGCGGAAGTCGAAGACGTCCGCGCACGCGGGGCCGGCGAGGGCCACCGCGATCGCTGTGAGGAAGAGGAAACGGCGCGGGAAGTTCATGCGGGCCTCCATTTCGTTAACTGAGACGTGTGACGCTGATGCTGAAGATGTTCGAGTTGGTCCCGGCCACCGCGACGATGAGCGGTACGTTCGTGCGGGTGCTCGGGATCGAGTTCAGCCCGTTGATGAGCGGCACGGTGACGGTGAGCGAGCTCTGGCTCGCGTTCGTGACGCCGCACGGCACGCCGTCGAGCGTGACGTTGTTCTGGGCGTTCGTGCTCGAGAAATTCGCCCCGTTGATGACCAGCGAGCTGCCGACGATCGCGGGGTTCGGCGGTGCCGGCGCCGTCCCGGAGATCTGCGGCGCCGACGGAACGGGGGCCGTGACGGTGATGGTCCCGGTGGTCGGCGCCTGTCCGGCCGGCGTGGCGACGGAGACGGTCACGTTGCTGAGCGGCGGGTTCCCCGGGCTCTGCGGCGCCCCGGGAATGGTGTTCGGCACGGTGACGATCAGGTGCTCGGTGTTGCTCGTCAGCGATACGGTGCCGGGCTGCCCGTTGAAGCGGACGGTGTTGAGCGACGGGAGCGCGTTGAAGTTGCTGCCGAAGATGTCGATCTGGCTCCCGACCGCCGCGGAGCTCTGCGTGATCGTGCTGATCGACGGCAGGGTCGGCGTCGAGGGGCCGCCGGATTGCCCGGCCACGAGCAGGTCGACGACGGTCTGCGGCGCGACGCGCGAGCCGGCGGACGGCGTCTGCGAGAGGACCGGGAGCAGCAGCGACTGCGACAGGTTCGGATTGATGACCTGCCCCTGCGTGTCGATCACCGCGCCGAATACGAGCTGGGCCGTCGGTGCGGTGATGATCGTGCGGGCCTCGCTGAGCGTCCGGCCGAAGACGGAGGGCACGAGGATCGTGCCCGCGCCCGCGCCCTGGCCGATGAGGGCGTCGTGGTTCGCGAGCCGCGCCAGAATCTCGTTCATCAACTCGGCGGTGATCAGGTCGCCGGCGGAGACTTGTGTCGTGGGCATGAGTCCTCCTACAGGTAGTTCGAGTAGTTCCAGTGCGCTCGGTCGAGACGCGGCTCGCCGAAGTAAGGCAGGTTGGCGTTGGCGAAGACGGCCACCGGCTGCACGTTGCCGCCGGTGTGCAGGGCGCGAAGGTTCTCGCGCACCGAGTAGAGCCACAGCATTTCCTTGTTCTGGAGATCGATGGGCGGGTACTGCGCGGAGAGGCGGAAGAGCGCCTCGAGCATGCCGCCCTCCATGTAGACCGGCGCGGGCCAGCTCAGGTGGCGGTTCCAGGTCTTGCCGCTGAAGAAGGCGTCGGGGGTAAAGCCGGTGAGCACGCCGCCGGCGAGGGGAACGAGCCCGGCGGGCGGAAGCCAGCGGAAGTTCGTCCGGGCCTGGTAGAGCGCGGAGCCGGCGATGCTCTGCAGCTGCACGCGGAACTGCTCGCGCATCGCCTCGGCGACGGCGAGCCGCGTGTCGTCGAGCAGCGAGGGCGACGCGTTCTTCGCGGTGGTGATGCGGCGCCGCACGGCCCAGAGGTCGATCCACTGGATGCCGCCCGTGGCGGTCCAGTAGAGGATCGCGATCGGCACGTCGCAGTCGGTGAGCGCGGCGACGTCGTCGAGGATCGTGTCGGGCTCAGTGGCCGTGACGTACGGATCGCGCGCGAAGTCGTCGAGCGCCTCGACGCCGAAACACTCGTACGCGACGAGGTTGCGCAGCCTCGGGACGTCCCCGAGCGTCGCGTCGTCCACCGGCAGCTCCAGCAGCCGGAATTCGACCGCGTCGACGATGTACTTCACGTTGCAGCCGGCCGGCGTGTCGCCGAGGCCGCTCACCTGGGTGAGACCGTTGCTCGCGCGGATGGAGGAGACGGTGAGGAGATAGACGCCCGCGTCGGCGATGTAGGTGCCGGTGGTGACGGGCGTGCAGGCCCGGAAGATCTTGCTCGGCTCGGGAACGGGGTCCGCCGGGCGGACGAGCTGCACCTGGGTGTCGGCGTTGAGGAGCAGGATCTCGCCTTTGCGGTTGATGGCGACGCCGGACTTGACCGTGACGACGGGGCGGTCGATGGTGTCGAGCAGGCTGGCGCGCGAGACTTCGAGGCCGTAGGCGACGCCGTTGCCGACGGTCTGGGCCAGGAGCTCGTTGGCGACGCGCTGGGCGCGTTGCTCGTCGGTCATGGCCTCGCCGGTCAGCAGGCGGCCGTTGAAGAAGTGCGGCGCGCGGGTGCGGTCGTTGAGGATCGGGGTGAAGAGACTCTCGGCCATGGCGTCCTATCCGATCTCCGAGATCTCGATCATGAAGCGCATGTCCCGGATGCGGGACTCGGTCGTCGCCGCCGCGCCGTTGAGCACGCGCAGCAGCAGGCCCGCCGGGTCGGCGCTGTCGAAGGTGATGTTCGGATTGGCCACCGGCAGCGGGAGCGCGCCGGTGCGCGACGCGATGGCCTTGACGATGTAGTTCCGCGTCGAGTCGTAGCCGTCGAAGGTCAGGCGCACGGTGTTCGCGGCGTGGAAGAACATGGCGAGGTTGCCGAAGACGGGGGACACCGCGGAGTCGACGGCCACGTGTCCGGCGGCGACGACGACCGGGCCGGCGGGCATGCTCGAAGAGGTCACCGTACCGGCGGCCGGCGCGGTGACGAGCAGCTCCTGCAGCATGCGCAGGTGCAGCAGCATCGGCCGCCGCGACTCGTCGATCTCGACGGTGCCGGTCTCGTTGACGCGCCAAGTGCCCGAGCTAAGGACGACGGGAACGGAGATACGCGCGAGGAGCAGGCATTCGTCGGGCTTCGGCGGCTCGTCCGCGTCCTTCGCCCCGCCGCAGCAGCCGCCGCTGCAGCCGCAGACGGCGTGTACCTTCGGGCGGAGCTCCTGGATCCAGACGCGGAACGCGGCGCGGTAGTACTCCGGCGCGAGCGCTTCATCCAAGTCCATGGACCCGAGCGGCGAGAGGAGGATCAGCGACGCGCCTCCGCCGGGAGGCGAGGAGAGCGGCGAGGACGGGGTCACGACCACCTGCAGCGCGGCCTTGATCTGCGCCTCGAACTCCTCGGGCGTGAGGAACGGACCGCCGCCGCCGAAGGTCAGCGTGCGCAGCCAGTTCACGAACTGCCGCAGCACGTCTTCCTCGCTCTGGTCGGGCGGCGTGGTGCGCAGCTCGAGCGAGAAGTCGTCCACGAGCCGCGACGGCGCCATCAGCTCGTCCTCGGACCGGCACGGCGCGCCGGGGATGGGCACGAGGTCGACCGGGCAGTCGCGATAGCAGAGCGTGAGGTACAGGTCGATGGTCCCGGCCAGCGGCGAGCCGAGGAGCGGCGCGACTTTGTCGGCGTTCGCGGCCAGCCACTGGTTCAGGTACGCGCACTGGTTCGGCTTCACGCAGACGAGCTGGCCCCGCGGCGTGAGCGCGCTGCCCGAGGTCACCGTGAGCCGCGGGCCCTGCGAGCCGACGGTGTCGATCCTCAGCGCAAGGCCGCTCAGCGTGCCGTAGCCGATGGCGTCGCGGGCGAGCCAGCGATCGCGCCCGGCGAGGTACGCGAACTCCTGGTTGAAGTCGTCCACGCCGAGCACCATCCCGAGCGAGTAGTTGACGTGCTTCGTCGCGTCGGGCGCTTTGGCCTCGAGCGACGATGCGACGGCGGCAAATGTGGTCATCGGGATCCTCCCTGGTCACAAGGCCGGCAACCGGCGGGACCGAGCCAGCCGGAGCCGAGGTAGTTGCTGTCGAGCACGAAGGGGGAGAGAAGCTCGGGCGAGCGGCTGCCGAGATCGACCACCGTGTCCTCGCCGAGACGGGCCTCGCCGATGCGGAAGAAGGCCCAGTAGAACTTGACGTCGAAAGTCGTGTGCGCGGGCTTCTCCAGCGAGATCACGCGGCGGGCGAGGTCGAGGAGACGCTCGCGGTCGCGGATGCCGAGGGTGCCCTGGGGCAGGAAGACGGTGAAGCGGTGGGCCGATGCCGCGGCGGGGAGCACGAGTCCCTCGAAGTGCACCCAGTCGCGGAGCTGCTCGACGCGCTCGGGCAGCTCGCGGAAGAGACGGATCTCCGCCCACGACGAATAGGCCGTCGCCCACGCGGTCCCGAGGGCGTCGAGGGTGTTGTAGCGGCGCTTGAGCACGTCCTGCCACGCCTGCGTGTGGCCTTCGTTCGCCTGCGGGACGAAGCCGAGGGTCTCGCGGGAGAAGTCGGTCCAGAGCGTGCGCTCGTTCGCGTTGGACGGCGACACGACCGGATAGCGGGCGGCGGACTGCTTCGTATACGCGGCCCAGCGGCGATGGAGGTCCGCGGCGCCCGCGGACGGCTGCCACTTGTCCTGGACGACGCGCAGTGGGAGGCCGGACTCGGTGACGGCGCTGGTGTCGCCGAAGAGCACGCCCGGCAGGCTGCGCGTGCGGAAGCGCTCGACGACGCGGGGGCCGCGGCGCACCTGCTCGATGTCGAAGATGGACTCGTCCGCGCACTCTTCGGACACGAGCCGCAGCGCCATCATCATTCCGGGCACGGTGCCGCGCCACTCGAAGAAGTCCGCGGCGTGATGAAGGAACAGCCTCCGCTTCTCCTCGGACCACGCCGGATCGAGCGCGACCTCGAACCAGCTCGCCAGCCAGTCGAGGGTCTCGGCCGGCGCGCAGGAGGGATCGAGTAGGCATTGCGCGGCGGCGATGCGGTCCTCGACGTTGGTGAAGAAGCCCTCGAAGTTCGAGAGGAAGCGGTCGAGGAAGGACGCGGAGTCGCCGTTCTCGCGATAGCAGTCCGGCAGGTACTGATCGAGGTACGAGAACCGCGGATACCACGCCCGCAGGGCGCGGATGCGCGGGGAGTTGCGGCCGGTGCCTTTGAGCGTGAGGCGGAGCTGGAGGTAGCGGCCGGTGGCGCGCTGGAAGAGCAGCTCCCACGTGTCGATGCCGGCCTCGCGGGTGTCGTTCGACCAGGCCAGCTCGGAGCCGGTGACGCGGCGCAGCAGCCGCGGCTCGGTGGTCCACGGCACGAGCGCGAACTGCTTCGGGTCGTTGGTGGCGCGGCTCTCCACGAGCACTTCGCACTCGGGCGGGATGCAGGCGTCGAGCAGCAGCCGGTGCCAGACGCAGTCGGGCTGCTTGCCGTCGAGCTCGGGGATGAGCAGCCGCGACTCGGGCGCGAAGCGCTGGCGGCGCTGCTCGACGAGCGGCACCCAGCGGTCCTGCGAGTCGTACATCGGCGAGTCGGTGCCGCCGATGAGCGCGCGCGCGCCGAAGAGGCGCATGGGGAGGAACACGGACAGCGCGTGGAGCTCGAAGCTGAACTGGAGGTCGATCTGAAACGAGACCGCTTGATCGCCTTCGCTGCCGGCGACGTAGAGGCGGTCCTCGCGCACGACGAAGTCGTGACCGCGGAGGGTGAAGTCCGCGCGCTTCGACTCCTCGACCAGCGTCTTCGCCTTCTCCGTGCTGTCTTCCTGGACGATGCCGTCGCGGGTGATGCGCACGATGCGCGAGAAGCTCGCGAAGTCGGGCGAGTCGAGGAGGAGGATGGAGTCGTCCGGCAGCACTTCGATCGCCACGGGGTTGGTGGCGGTGAACGAGCGGGCCATGCTCAGCGTGATGGCCGACGGCTGCTTGCAGCGCGTTTCGCTGGCGTCGACGGGCTGGAACGGGTCTTCCGGTGCGGGCGCCGCGGCACCGCCGGCGGGCAGCACGCCCATGGTGCGGTCGAGGCGCCACGCGCGGAGATTCTGCGCGTCGAGCACCCACACGCCGCCGTCGCTCGTGGCCACGAGATCGAACGGCGCGAACTCGACCGGCCATACGAGCTGGCGCGGCTCGCCGCCGCGATGGAGGTCGAACACCAGCAGGCCCGCGGGCTCGATGGTGCCGACGACGAGGTAGTGCAGGGTGGTGACGGCGAGGCCCGAGAGGGACAGCGCCTGCGGCTGCGGCTCGTCGATCGCTTCGAACGCGCCCGCCTTCCGATTCCGCGTGACGAGCGCGCACGACCAGAACGGCGTCGTCACGCGGCTGCCCGCCGAGTGGACCTGGATTCCGGTGCCTGCCTCGTCGATCCAGTAGACGTTGCCGTATGCGTCGGCCCCGGCGCCGCGGCGTCCCGCCACGTCCACCGGCCGGTTGCCGGCGGACGGCGTGAAGTGGAACACGCGGCTGCCGAGGGTCAGCTCGTTGCGGTTCTCGTCCCAGGAGAAGTCCGCGCTCCCGCCTTCCTCCGACGCGTCGAAGATGTGCTCGAGGCGCGTCGTGCCCGACTCGTTCGTGCAGCGCGAGCCCCAGTCGGCGCGGCCGAGGAGGAGATGGAACCTGGTGCCGTTCACGTCCATCAACTGCACCCCTCGACGAGCTTCGGAATCTTCACGAACGCCGGCGCCTGGGTCGACGTCCCCGCGGTGGCGCCGGTGGTGCCGCCGAGGAGGTCCGCGAGCGGCGCGGCCGGACCGGCCACGACGGAGATGCCCAGGATGCGCGGGAGCTGCAGGCCGGTCAGGTCGATGCGCGTGCGGGAGTTGCCCGCGGCGTCGCCGAGGAGCACGTCGCCTTCGACGAACTCCACGCCGTGCGTGCGGTTCGCCACCGCCGCCAGCTCCAGCGCCACGATCGACTTGCCGAGCTTCCAGCCGTTCGGCGCGGACTCGCGGCTGGCGAAGATCTGCGACGGGTCGCTCGGCAACTGCTGGATTCCTCCCGCCGTCGGCGCGAGGAACTTCGTGATGTCGCTCTTCACCTTCTCGGTGATCTCGGACTCGTTGAAGCCCGGCGCCACGCGGACGCCGATCGAGATCCACACTCCCTGGTAGCTCGGCCCGCGCAGCACGACCTCGGTCGTCACGAGCCGCCGCGGATCGAGGTAGCGGCAGACGGCGTCGAGGAACGGACGGCGCGGCAGCGGCGCGTCGGGCTGCTGCGGGTCCTTCGACGGGATGAGCATCAGCGTGACCACGCCGGCGACCTCGCCGCCGCCGAAGTCGGGGTGATAGTTGGGCAGCACTTCGACGCGGCCGATCTCCACGCCCGGCGTGCGCAGGGTGATGGAGACGAAGTCCTCGCGCGTGACCAGGCGGTCGCGGTGCTGCAGGTAGCGCGAGATCTGCTTCTCGCCCTGCTGCACCGACTCCGCGTCCGCGCCGCCCCAGGTCGGAATCGGGTTGGCCACCTTGAAGCCGTCCGGCAGCGCGGGCGAGCTGTTGATCGTGTTCGCGCCGACGTTGCCTTCGGCACCGAGGGCGAAGTCGTACGTCGCGCGGATGGTGGAGCCCGCGGGCGGACGCGCGCCGCGCTCGCCGTCGCCGAAGCGGACCTCGCCCGACTCGGCGTTCAGCGTGAAGACCTTCGCCTCGGCGTTCGTCCGTTGCTTTCCTCCCGGCGCGATGCGGGGATCGGGCACCGGCACTTCCGCGCCCGCGGTGGCGAGGTCCTGCGTCTCGATCCACTGCGTCGTGGTGCCGAGGTGCGAGACGGTGATCTGCACGGAGCTGGGCAGCACCGGCGCGAGCGCGAGCTTCACGCTCTGATCGGGCTCGCCGGTGCCGTTGGGCAGCAGCTCGTTGAGCACGCGTGCGCGCTGGGTCACGGGCACGGCGTTGATCCCCATCCACAGGAAGCTCGCCGTCGCCTCGGACGTCAGGGTGATGCGGATCCAGGTGATGAGGCGCGCCTCGACGCTCGGGTCTTCGATCGCGGGCGGGAGCTCGTTCACGCCGGCTTCCAGCGGATCGATGTTGTTCCAGAGGCGGAGCATCGACGCCGAGGGCAGGACGATGTCGGCGACGCCGGGGACGGCCAGGAGGTCGGTGTCGGTCTTGACGTCGACCGGGCGGTACTCCGCCTTCCGCTGCGCGAGGTCCTCGGGGAGGCCGCCGCTGTCCGGCACGTTCGGGGTGTCGGCTTTGATGGTGACGCCGGGCTTCGTGGCGAAGGCGCGGCCCGACGGGAGGACGGCCTGGCTCTCGGAGAGCGAGGGCACGACGCCGAGGGAGAGCGTGCGGTTGGCGAGCTGCGCGCGCATGAGCTCGGGCGTGACGCCGGAGCGCACGTCCGCGTCGCGGACCAGCAGCGCGAGCCAGAAGCAGTTGTCGACCGTGTCGCTGAGCGCGACCGGCGTGCCGTCGCGGGTCGGGAAGGGGACGGTCGCGTAGAGCTGCGGCGTGATCTCGGCCGGCGTGCCGCGGAACGACGCGTAGAGCTGCTGGTAGTAGCGCAGCAGGTCGCCGGTCGGGTCGGTCGTCTTTTTCTTGATGTAGATCTGGCCGTCGATGGGGAGGACGTCCACGGTGCGGGTGGTGCGGAAGGGGACTTCGCCCGCGCGCACTTCGACGCCTTCGGTGAGGACCACGGCCTCCGGTTTGGTGGACGGCACGCCGTTGGTGACGGTCACCAGGCCCCGCGCCTCGGTCGCCGCATTCAGCGGGATACGCAGGAGTTGGAGGAACTTCTTCCGGTTGCGCTCCGGGATCTGGTTGGCGCGGTAGAGGATGCTCTCCGTGAGGAAGGCGAAGACCTCGATGAGCGTGATGCCCGGATCGCTGCGGTTGAAGTTCGTCCACTCCGGCGTGTGGACCGGAATGCGGGAGATCGCCTCGTCGACCAGTTGGTCGTAACGGCGGTCGTCGATCTTCGGCAGCGTGATGGGCATGCCTTCATCCTCCGAGGCGCACGCGCAGCGAGACCGAGGCGGCGGCTTGCGTGGCCACGAGTTGGTAGTGAACGGTGGCGATCGCGGACTGCGGATCGCGGGGATCTTCTTCGACGTCGACGGACGAGACGGTGACGCGCGGCTCCCACTGCTTCAACGCGCGGGTGATGCGGTCCTGGATCTGGAATCGGGTGGTGACGGTGTTGGGCTCGAAGAGGAAGCGCCGCAGCCCCCCGCCGAAGGTGGGAAGGTTGAGCCGCTCGCGCTCCTCGGTGCGCAGGATGATCTCGATGTTCTCCCGGATGTTGACCTCCCCCTCGGACCACGCAATGCGCCCATCGGCACCGACGCGGGGAGGAAAGGCGATGCCACGGCCGTAAAGACGCCCGGCGTCCATCAGGAGGCCCTCCTGTGACGGAGCGTCGGGGTTTGGAGCGCCGGCCTTTGGTGGAGCGCCGGCGTTTGGTGGAGCGCCGGCGTCTCGCCGGCTGGCCGGGCGGCGTCCCGCCGCCCGGGCGCTGGGGAGAACGGAGCCACTTGCGCGACGCCAGGCTCCACCCGCCCGCCCAGGTGGCGGCGCGGGACGCCGCCACGCCAGCCGGCGGGACGCCGGCGCTCCGCCGCGCCGTGAACGGGGATGAGGCAACGTGCGGCACGTGCAACGCGCCCCACCCACCCAGGTCCCTCGCTACGCTCGGGATGACATAGGAGTGCGGTGGCGAGGCGGTGGGAGATAGAACGACGCGTGCTCATGACTCCCCCTTTGCGTCGAACTTCGGGACCGGGAGGCAGATCTGGAAGAACGGCAGCCAGAAGAAGACGATGTCGAGGAGCTTGACGATGATCATCAGGAGGATCAGCGCGCAGATCGTGATGATCGGGATCGAGAACGAGCACACCATGCCGATCGACAGCCCCCCGCCGTCGGTGCAGGCGCTGGGGGTGACGTCGAGGTCCTTGTGGAGGGGCCAGGGGAGGACGGCGCGAATGAGGTCGCCGAAGGACAGGCCGCGCATGGCGCTGAACTGGCCGCACAACACGTCCGACAACACGAACGCGGTGTTCTTGTCGAACTTGCGCAGGCCCGCGGGCGTGGTGTCGGCGGGCATGGCCACGCGGATCGGGCGCGCGGGGGCGTCGGGATCGAAGAACGCGGCCATCTGGAACGCGGCGCTCGGGTCGCTGACGACGGCGGGCTTCACGCCCGTACACTGCGGACGCTCGAAGACGCAGCGCACCGTGAACCACGGCTGGCGATGCACGGTCGCATTCACGAGCGCGGCCGCGCGCGGCGCGACCGGCACGACGCCGGGCAGCGGCTGGTCGAGCGCGGCCACGAGCGCGGTCTCGAGCGACGCGCGCTGCGCCTGGTCGGTGCCGAAGTTGACCTGGTCGGCGTTGACGAAGCGGAACGGGAACGCCGGCCAGTCGCCCGCGCCGGTGCGGTACACCGTCTTCACGGTCTCGAGCTCGTTCTTGCTCGCGCGAATGGTGTTCAGCGCGGTGATCAGCGACGAGCCACTCCGCGAGATGCCCTGCAGCGTCTGGAACGCGGTGAGCTTCGCGCCCGACAGATTCGCGGAGCTGTTGGCGACGACCGCGTCGTGGACCGTGGGGAGGTTCTCCTCGAGCCACTGATCGAGGTCGAGGAGGATGTACCAGGAGATCGTCTGGATCTGCTCGTTCGCGAGCTGGCGCGTGTCGGCGACGTCCCCGGCATCGGGAGGATCGTCGACGGTCGCGACCTGCTGGGCCGCGAGCTTCGCCACCTCGGTGAGCTGCGCCCACGGCGACAGCACCTGGCTCTTGAGCATCATCTGCCGAGCGTCGATGGGCACGAGCGCGGGCGTCGGGTCGGGATTCGGCGTCTTCGCGGCGACGAGCGTCTCGCGCTTGGCCACGGGAATCAGTCCGTTGAAGACGCGGCGCCGGCGCCCGTCGACCTCGTGATAGGTGAACGGGGAGAGCGGGTACTGCGTCTCTCCCTCGGCGAGCGAGGCGCCGTCGCTGACGGGCTTCCATTCGTCGCCGACCAGCGCGAGCTCTTCGCACGCGAGCGGATCGGGGTTCACGCTCGCGCCGGGAGGCGGCTGGAGCATGCGGATGACGAACGTGGCCTTCTCCTGCTTCGTCGTGTCGACGGCGCGGTCGGGCAGTCCCACCGTGCGGCAGATGAGCGCGGCGGTGACGAGGTAGTAGCGCTGGTGCGCGGGCTGGTAGAACTTGAGCGGCAGCGCGGGCGGCGCGTCGTTCCATCCCGACGTGCGGACGATGCCCTGCCGCGCTTCGAGCTTGCGGACGGCCACGGTGCGCGCGCGCTCCAGCGCGCCGACGAGGCCGCCCTTCACCCGCGGTACCTCGGTCTCGGCCGCGGGCTTGCGCCACGTCTCGGGCACGGCCAGGAGGCTGGACGCGCGGCGCGGGTCGTTCTCCATCACGCTGATGAAGTCCTGCATGAAGTCGTCGGTGGCGAAGCGGAGGATGGCCGGCGTGCGGAACACGCGGCGCTGGCTGTCGCTGGTGGGACCGTTGAACTGGTCCCACAGCGCGGCGGGCGAGGTCCATTCGATGTGCCGTTCCATGCTCATCACCAGATGTTCCCCGCACCGGGCGTGTAGGACGCCGACGTGATCGAAGGCGTGGTGATGCTCGCGCCGACGGTGAGCGTGGCGCTGAGCGTGGTCGGTCCGCTGACGGTGGTCGACGACGCGTTGACCGTCACGGTGCTGGCGTTGATGGTGAGCGAGGCGGACGTGGTGATGGTGATGCCGCTCGGCTCCATCTTCAGAGAGTTGCCGCTGCTGTCCGACAGCTCGATCGAGCCCGGACCGTCTTTCAGCACCAGCTTCTGCCCCCCCGGCGTCTCGGCGATGAACTGCTCCTGGCCGTCCTTGTCGTCGAGCGTGACCTTCACGCCGTTGCGCGAGCGGATGACCTTCTTGAAGTTCTTCCCCCCGCCGTCCATCGACTCGGGCGGCTTGTCCTGGCCGTTCCACAGCGCGCCCAGGACGAAGGGGCGGCGCGGATCGCCGCCTTCGAACGCGACCAGCACTTCGTCGCCGGTGTCGGGGATGAACCACGTGCCGCGGTTGTTGCCGGCCATGAGCGTGGCGATGCGCGCCCAGGTGTCGTACTTGTCGCCCGCGGTGTCGGGGGCCCACGGCAGCATGACTTTCACGCGGCCCAGCGACTCGGGATCGCTGTTGTCGGTGACGACGGCGGGGTAGACGCCGAACCAGCGTCCGCCCAGGCCCTCGGCGTCGCGGCTGTGCAGGAGCGATTCGAAGAGGGAGGTCATCTCCATCACACGCTCCCCAGTCCCGGACGCTCGGCGGTGAACTCGCTGCGGAAGCCGCCCGGCCCGTCGAAGAGATGCTGCACGTCGGCGAGGTAGTACTTGCCGTTGAAGAGCTTTCCGAGGCCGTCGAGCTCCACCCAGGCGCCGACGCGCAGCTTCGCGTTCGGCTGTGCCAGTCCGCGTCCGACCAGGAAGCGGCGCGCGGCGGCGCGATACCACGCCTCCGCGTGCGCCTTGGCCTCGTCGGCGGTGAGGGGCACGGTGTGCGCGACCGACTCGTTGCGCTTGCCGAACGCGCTGTCCAGCAGCTTCGCGCCGCTGGAGTCCTGTCCGAGCTCGTTGCGCACCGCGGCCTCGTCGGCCTTCGAGGTGATGGCCTTCTTGCCGCTGACGTCCCAGCCGGAGACCGTGACGCTGGTGCGCTGATGCGCCAGGTCGGCGAGGGCAGTGAACTGGCGGAGATCCGAGCCGTACTTCAGCTTCAGCGGATCGGAGTTGCGCGCGGTGCGCGGCTTCGCGTAGAGCTTCCGGTCGTCGATCCACAGCTCGGCGCCGGCGATGCGGGCCCGCTCGCGGATGAAGGCCAGGTCGCTCTGGTTCACCTGCGCCAGGATCTTGTGCGTCGGACCGGGGACGTCGACCTCGGGCGTGAGGCCGTGGTCGTTGGCGATCTTCTTGATGACTTGCGCGTCGCTGACGTCGTGGAACGAGCGCGTGCGGCGCGTCATGCGCAGGTCCTGCAGGCGGTCTTCGAGAAGGACGGCGATCTCGGGGCTGGCACCTTCGCCGAAGTCCGCCTCGATCGCGGAGATGCGGCCGTCGAAGAGGAGGTCGTTGTCGAGCTGGAGGCGGAGGGCCTTGCCGAAGTCGAGCTTCCGGCGGTCGAAGTAGAGGAAGCCGATCTCGTTGTCCTTGGGGCCCCAGTTGCCGAAGCGCAGCTCCGCGCGGTAGAGGCCCTGGACGGTCTCATGGACCATCATCCGCAGGAGCCCCTGCGACAGCGCCGCGTCTTCCGTGCCGTCGACGAAAATCTTCGGCCGCGTCGCTTTCATCTTGTCGCTGTTTCCGCCCGGCATTCGCGTCTCTCCTCAGTGCGCCCACATGCGCAGCACGCGGTCGTGCTGGCGGCGCTGGACTTTCGCGAGCTCGCGCTCGAGCTCGGGGCCGCCCTTGGCGCCGCCGCCCCCGGCGTCGCTTTTCGCGTCGGCCTTGGGCTGGTCGCCCTTCGGCTCGACAGTCAGGTCATTGATCACGGTCGGCATGGCAGTCCCCTTCGCCTCATCGCATTCACTCCGTCAGGATCTGGGGCTTGGTGGCCTCGAAGTCGATGAACTGGCCGGGCTCGAGGAGGCGCGGGTTCTCGATGCCGTTGGCCGACGCGACGCTCTGCCAGTCGCGCCCTCCGCCGCTGCTGCTGCTGCTGCCGCCGGCGCCGCCCGGCTGCTCGGCGGCCATCGACTGCAGGTTCGAGTCTTTGGGCGCCTGCGCCTGCGGCGTCGTGCCGGCGGTGCGCTTGAAGCCCGCGGGCTGCGCCACGTTCTTGTCGTTGAAGGCGAAGGTGGTGATCTTCTGCTGGGTGATCGTGATCGCCACCGACGCCCGCAGCGGCCGTCCCTCGGCCGAGAAGAGCTCGAGCGTCTCCTCCATCCCTTCCATGATTCCGTCGAACTGGAACGTGCCCCACAGGAAGCGCACGGCGGGCGGGATGAACTTCTTCGGCTTGTTGGCCGGCTCGCCTTTGGGGGTGATGAAGTAGGCGACGCGCTGGGTGAGCGCGCGCACGTCGATGACGTCGGGGAGGTCGACCAGCTCCTGGGTGACGTCGAACCAGAGCGTGGCGGTGAGCTTGGTCGAGCCGGCGCCGACGAACTGCTGCGCCTGCGCGCCGCCCTGGTCGCCGCCGCCCTGCGGCTGCTGGATCTGGTTCGCGAAGGCGACCTTCAGCGAGTCGGGGTTGAACTGCACCTTCGTCGCCTTGTCCTTGTTGATCTGGTTGGCGTACGCGGAGTCGAGCTCCTGCAGCTCGGCGCGGGCGATCTTCTGCTGTTCAGGCATCGAGACCTCCGCCGCGCTCGATGGACATCGACTCGTAGGTGAGCTGCAGTTCCTCGATGGCCACGACGCCGTCCTTGGCGTTGAGGGCGGGCGCCTTCAGTTTCGTGAGGAGGCATTTGCGGAGGATGAACTTCACCCGCTCCTTCTCCCGGTTCGGCGTCTTGAGGACGATGGTCGCTTCGCCGCGCATGTCCTTGCGGAGCTGCGAGGGCACGGCGAGCTGCTGGGCGTCGAACCAGTCCCACAGGTCCACGCTGTTCGCGGTCATGCCGCGCTTGAGCGTGACCTGGCCGTAGTTCACGCCGCCGATGAGGCGGATCTGGGAGACGTTGTTGCCTCCCTCGCGGATGGTCTTGACGTCCATGGTCATCTCGAGGCCGTCGCACTCGGCGAACTGGCCGTCGCAGACGCGCTTGACGTCCAGGCCCTTCACCTCGATCTGGACGTCGAAATTGAAGGCGCTGAACGGATAGACGGTCTTCGGCTCGGCCATCAGCGCACCTCCTCCGCCGTGGCGGCCTCGCCGCGCTGCACGAGGCGCACGGTGAGGAACGAGAGCGGCCGCGAGGGCGCGATCTTCAGCTCGGCGATGAAGCGCCCGTTGTCGGTGCTCTGCGGCGTGTTGACCGTCTCGTCGGTGACCACCTGGAACGCGCTCTTCTCGTTCCGTCCGGCGAAGGCGCCCCGCAGGAACATGCTCGAGAGCATCGACTCGAAGCCGCGCTTGATGGTGTTGCGCAGGTTCATGCTGTGCGGCTCGAAGGCGTAGTCGTTGCCGGTGCGCAGCGCGCAGCGGCGGACGAGGATGAGCAGGCGGCGCACGTTGAGCGGGCGGACCTCCTCGTCGCTGCTGAGCGTGTCGGCGTCGAGGCAGAGGAAGCCCGCGGGCTCGCGGCGAATCAGGTTCACGGCCGCGTCCTGCAGCGACTGGCGTGCGTGCGCCGGGATCTCGGGCGTGAGCGCGAGGACGCCGGTCAGCGGCTCGTTCGCCGGCGCGACCCACGCACCTCGGGCCAGTGCGCGCGCGGCCATGACGCCCGCGGTCGCGCCGTCGGGAGTCGTCGCGCGGAGCGGTCCGGCGTCGTCGTCGCGGCCGATCAGCCACGGATGCCACAGGCCTCCGTAGCTCAGCGCCTGCGGCTCGAGCGCGGTCATGAGCGTGGTGGTATGGGTGACGGCGCGCCGCTCGTCGTAATGCCTCGGCAGCGAGAGCAGCGCGACCAGGTCCGCGCGCGCGGCGCACATGCGCAGCATGGCCTCGTGGATGGTGACCAGATGCGGATCGTCGGTGTCGTCATCGTCGAGCGCGACGAAGCCGCTCGTCCCGGCCACGCGCACGCCGACGCCGTTGGACCAGGCGCTGGTGCGCCCGTCGCGCAGGCGGCGCACGCGGTAGTAGTAGTCGCCGGACGGACGGGCGATGAAGTCGAGCCGGCCGGTGGTGCCGGCGAAGATCGTGGCGGCGTCGGAGAAGTCGGGCTGCGTGGCTTCCTGCAGCTCGTCGGTCGTGCCCGCGAGCGTGTTCCACGTCAGCGCGTACGTCCCGCCGTCGACGTCCGTGGCGCCGAGGAGGGGGACGGCGATCGGATCGAGCGAGCTGCAGGCGACGAAGGACGGTTCCTCGGTTCCTCGGTTCCTCGGAGTTCCTCGGGGGTCAAGCAGTTCGGCTTTCTCCGAGGAACTCCGAGGAACCCCGAGGAACTCCGAGGAACCGCCTTCCGAGGAACCGTCATGAAGCGGCGACGTGAGCCCGCCGACGGCGTCCGGGATCCAGCCGCGATGCACGGCGTCGGGCGCGCTGAGCATGGTCACTTCTTCGATCCCCAGCGCCGCGTGGATGCCGGTGAGCTGCAGGCCGGCCTCGTAGCGGAGCGCGTCGGCGAGATCGAGGACGTCGCGGACCTGGGTCTCGCGCAGGTTGGGATCGATGAAGAGATCGGCGCTGAAGACGGCCAGGCCGTCGCGCTCCAGCTCCGTGCCGGTGACCGGGAGCGGCCCGGCAGGAGTGGAGAGGAGCGCGGTCATGCCGATGGGCAAAAAGCGCGTGGTGTTGTCGCCGGACGCGAGAGGGAAGCGGGGAGTGGCGGCGTCGCGCCAGAGGTTGGTCCAGTCGCCCCCGCCCACGGGAGGGGCGGGCTGAAGCCACGCCGTGCGCTCGTCGAAGAGCGCGGCGTCCAGGGGAAGGGCGCCGAAGTAGCGCGGGTGCGCGGGCGCGAAGCCGAGCCCCGTGAGCCGGAACGTCTCAGTCTCCGACTGCGCCGTCAGATCGAACGTGAGCCTCTCGACAGCACTTTCGAATGCGGGCGGACTGGAAAGCGGAGGGGACGCACTCCACAGCGCACCTTCGACCGTGGCGATGCGCCCGTCGATCGTGACCGTGTCCGCGAACAGATACGTCGCCCCGTTCACCCGCAGCAGGTCGCCCACGGCGACGTCGCGCGACGACGCGATGCGCACGCGCAGCCGCGCCCCGTCGAACGACTCGAACGCCAGCGGCGCCGGCACGAGGTTCGTCCGCACCCTCACCGCATCCGACCAGCTCCCCTCGGACCGCGCCCACGCGATCGCGGGAGCCAGCGTGCCTGAGGCGACGAGCCCCGGGACTGCGAACGAGTTCGAGACCGCCGTCGCCCGGTCCGCCACGCGGATCACCCAGCAGCGCTTTCCGCCGTTGCGGAAGAACGCGCGCACCGCGGACGCGAGCTGCGCGAACCGCGGCTCGCGCGACTTCGCGGGCCGCGGCAGCTCCACGTCGCCGCCGAAGATCATCGCCAGTTGGGCGACGTCCTCGACGGCCACCGGAAGGTGCAGCGGCCCCGACGCGGCGAAGCCGGCGAAGACGGGGATGTCCATGCGAGGGAGGACGTCGCCCAGCGGACGCGCCTGCGCCTCGAAACGGATCCCCGGCAGCGGACGGGCAACGGTCATACGGCCTCGACCTGCAGGCGCTCGTAGGCGATGACCAGCTCTTCCATCGCCGCGTCGTTGCCCTTGGCGTTCAGACCGCCGAGGGTGTACTTGAGCGGGCGCGCTTCATTGAGCGTCCAGCGCGCGACGGTGCGGTGGTCTTCGCTCTGCAGCTCGACGGTGATCGTGCGGCGGTTGTTGACCGCGCCTTCGCGGACCTCGTCGATCCACTTGAAGAGCGCGTCCGGCTTGATGATCCCGCGCTTGAACGTCACGTCCGAGGCCTTGTTCAGGCCCGTGAGCTTCACCACGTTGTTGTGCGGCGAGTTGCCGACGCGGTAGTCGCTCTGGGCGAGCTCGGTGGCGAGGCCGGAGACTTCCTGGAAGCCGCCCTGGATGGACCCCGGGTCGGAGCCGCCGCCGAGGTTCACCAGGAAGTTGAACTGCATGTAGGGTCGGTCGCGTTCGGCCATGGCTCAATCTCTCCTTAGACTTTCCGGTCGGCCGTCCACTGACCGATGCGGATGATCACGTACTCGGCGGGGCGCAGCGCGGCGACGCCGACCAGGCAGACCAGCCGGCCGTTGTCCAGATCGTTCTGCGTCATCGTCGAGCGGTCGCACTTGACGAAGAAGGCCTTCTCCGCGCGATCGCCGAGGAGCGCGCCGTTCTGCCATTCGTTGAAGAGGAAGTCGGTGATGGTGATCCGGATGTTGGCCCACAGCCGCTCGCCGTTCGGCTCGAACACCGCCCACTGCGTGCCCTTGTCGATCGAGTGCTCGAGGTAGGCGAAGTAGCGCCGCAGGTTCACGTACTTCCACTCCGGATCCGAGCTCGCCGTGCGCGCGCCCCAGAGGCGATAGCCGCGGCCCTCGAAGAAGCGGAAGCAGTTGATGCCGAGCGGATTGAGGATGTCCTGCTGGGCCTTGTTGAGGATTTTCTCCAACCCGATCGCGCCGTCGACGACTTCGTTCGCCGGCGCCTTGAACACGCCGCGGTTGATGTCGTTGCGCGCGTAGATGCCGCACACCGCGCCGCTCGGCGGCAGGTTCAGGTCCTTCTGCGTGACCGGATCGAACTCCGTGATCCAGGGGTAGTAGAAGGCGGCGTACGTCGAGTCGATCTTGCCGCGCATCTCCCGGACGTCGGCGATGGTCTGGTTGTCGCCGCAGTCCAGCACCGCGATGCGGTAGCGCATCTGCGTGGCGTGCGTGACGACGTTCTGCAGGATGGCCAGCGAGCGGCTGGGGTTCGTCTGATGCCCCAGCGTCGAGCCGGGCGCGGCGACGATGGAGATCTCGTCGATGTCCTCCAGCGCGCGCAGACCGCTCTTGGTCCGGTCGCTCGGATCGCCGCCGATGCCGACGTAGTCGCTCGGGCTCGGGAGCGCGCCGTCGTCGCCGCCGGTGAGCTCGAACGTGTACGACCGCTGCGAGTCGCTCGACACCGGATTCTTGAGGAACGTGCCGAGATTCGGATTCAGGGTGAGGACGTGCTGCACCAGGCCGATGCCGTGCGCGAACCCGGTGAGGTCCATCACGATGGGGATCGAGCGCGCGCGGCCGAGGGAGGGCTGCTCGGCGGAGAACATCCCGGCCATCGAGTCGTCGGCGCCGTTGCGGCGATGGCGCGAGTCGACGGCCAGATCCGGATAGACCCACGACGGGATCGTCGGATCGGTCGCCGTGACCATCACCGTGGCCGTGACGACGCGGGCGTTGTTGATCCCGGCGATGGCCTGCGTGCCGCCGGCGCCGTCGCTGAGGCGCCACTGCATCGACGTGCCGTTGAAGAACTGCTCCGCGAGCCAGAACACCGGAGCGCCCGCGGTGGGCAGGCTCGGGTTGCTCGGATCGAGCGAGTCGACCAGCAGCAGGTCGTTGGCCACGACGCCGCGCAGCGTCGCCCCCGCGGAGTCATACACGTTCGGGCCCGCCGTCAGCGAGATCCGCACCTGCAGGTTGCCGCCCGCGCCGGGGAAGCGCGCCCACACCAGCATCGGGCTGGTGTTCTGCGAGATGGCCACGCCGTCGCCGAAGACCGGCGCCTCGAGCGGCGAGGGGAGCGGCGACTGCAGCTCCTCGACCGACCCGCGGCCCGCGAACACGCGCGCCACGTACAGCCGCTTGCCGCCGTTCTCGAAAAACATCCGGACGGCGTGCCACATGTAGTTGTGGATCGGACCTCCGCCGAAATCGAGCGGCTGGCGGTCGCCGTAAATGCGCTCGAACTCGACGAGGCTGGTCAACACGTCCGGCACGAGCTCGACCGGTCCGTACCGCGTCGGCCCGACGAACGCCGTCGTCGTCGTGCTCACGCCTTCGATCGATTTCGAGCGGAACGAGACCTCTTCGACGTAGACGCCTGGAGCTAGATATTCTGGCATTCGGTTCTCCTCGCTTCGTTCGCGGCGGCCGTCATGGAGGCGACCCCGCCGGGGTGATGAGCAATGTCGCCGTCGCCGCGCCGCCGGAGGCCGTGGCCAGCCGCAGCTCCCGCCCGAACTGCAGCGTGGCCTGCGTCCACTGCGACAGCGGGGAGATCTGCTCCCAGGCCGTGGCAGCCGGTTGCGTGAGGACGTCGACGAGATCGGGGATCTCCGGAACCGGCTCGCGCCGGCGGTATCGGACGGTGAAATCGACCGCCCACGTCTGCTGCGTGAGCGGCGTGTTGCTGCTGCTGGGAGAGCCCAGGGTGATGACCGGCTTCGGATAGAAGAGCGGCAGCATCACCCGGCCCTCCCGGTCCGCCATGCCGGTGACCAGGCGCTGCTCGCCCGCCTTCGCCTCTACCAGCGCCCACGCCGCCGGGCCTCCCGTGACGGCGTCGACCAGGTCCGCGCGCAACGTGCCCAAGCCGTCCAGCGCACTGCGCGCCGGCGACGAGAACAGCGGCAGCCATCCTTCCTCGCGCCCCACCTGCACGGACAGCGGCGACGCAAGCGGCGACGTCAGCTCGATCGTGAGAATGCGCCGCTGCGGCAGCAGGACGGCCACCTGATAGGGCAGATAGCGCCCCGCGCGATCGCGCACCTCGAGGATGAACTCGAAGCGCGGCGTGAGGTCCGGCTCGTCGCCAAACTCGATCCGCCGCAGGCCCGGCAGTCCGCGGAACACGAACACGCCCGTGGTGTTCGCCACCCCGGTCACGCGTTGCTCCGGCTGCGACACCGGATAGACGACCACCGACAGCGAGTCCGTCACGAACGAGCCCGTGGCCTCGTCGCGGAAGCGCACCCCCAGCGGGCACACCAGCGTCAGGCGCTCCAGGACCGGGAAGGCCGTCATCCCGGCACCTTCCCCATGTCGAGCACGCGCGTCTGCACGCGGTCCGCCTCGATCATGTCCAACTGCGATTCGAGCGGGATCATGCGCACCAGGTACGCGACGCACGGCTGGATCTGCGATTTGGCCGCGTCCCAGACGGAGCTCATGTCCTGGATCGAGATGGTCTCGAACAGCACGTCCGCGAACTCGTTCTCCCCGAACGTATCCGTCTCCGGCCCGTACTGATTCAACAGGCTGGCGTGCAACAGCGGCGTGTCCTCGATCGTCCGGATCGCCCAGCCCAGGAGCCGCTGCTGCTTGAACGCGTCGCGCGCGTAAGCGATCAGCAGGTAGTGCAGATCGATCGGCATCGACGGCCGGAACCGCCGCCCGTCGATCCCAACCCGCGGCGGCAGATTGCGCGTCGTCCCCCCCGGCGTGATCCGCCACAGATACAACCCGATGCCCTCTTCCATCGGCGCCTGCAGGTGCTTCGACTGATACAGCTCGAACGCCGCACCGGCAAACTCCGGCTTGGGCACGGCTGCAGCGAGCATCGAGAGAATCGCCCGTCCGACGGCTGCGATTGCGTTGGCGGATGCCATGGATGTCCGCTGGTCAGTACAAGCGGGCTGCCACGGGGTGGGTGGAGGTAAGTTGTTGGGAGTGCGTGGGTTGCGGGGACGGGCGGGCGGGGAGGGGGTGTGACGTGATACGTGGTGTTACGTTGGGGGTGTTACGCATTCCCCGCTAACTTCGCTTCGTTCTAGGAGTGCGGCGGCGTGGATGGAGGATGGGTGGGAGCCACCGCTCTGGTAGGGCGGGTGGGGGTCGCCTTGGAGGTACCAGAGCGGCGGCTTCCACCTATCCACCGACCTCGCCGCCGCACTCCTACAACGCCGGAGCTGAAGTCACGAGTCAGTGCGCGCGACGCTCGAAGAGCGGAATGCTCGCCGGTGGTCTAGTCTTTCGCGTGCAGGAGCTGGAACGGGTTTGCTGCCGGCGCAAGGTGCGCTTCGGAACCCGTCCACAGACGCCGGCCCTGTGGCGACGCGACGAATTCCGCCTGTCGTGGCAGGCGCTCGCGGCTGGCGGTTCCCTTCACGACCGTGTAGCGAAGCTCGCCGTTCGGACCGGTGATGACGGTAGCGCCTCCGTAGAACGGGAACACACGCCCGTCGCTCGTCTTCGCGTAACGGAGCTGCGTGATCTCGGCAACCAGGTCGAATTCGATCTGGCCGTCGGGGCCGATCCGGCGCGACGAGCGAATGGACTCGATGACCGGCGGCTCGGCCACGTCGCCCTTCAGCACCGGATCATGGGGGGCGACGAGCCCGAAGAGAGATGCATTGTCGGCGTCGCATACGAGCTGGGCGAGGGCGTCCGCCTGGCGGTGCACTTCGCCCGCTTCCATCGGGTAGGACGGGTCCCCCATGAATTGCAGTTGCGCGAAGCTCAGCGCCGGGATGTCGGCCAACGGCCGCTCCGGGGGCCTCCAGCGCACCGCATCCTCGGACAGGTACTTCACGTTTGCCGGGAAGATCCCGCGCATCCGAAACGCATCGAGCCATGCCTCGCGGTATCCCCATGGATCGTCGGGCACCAGGTCGATGTCGGCCGTGATGACCGCGCGGAGGTATTCGCCGAACGTCACGTCGACCGGCGGACAGTAGTCGATGGCGCGTATGCAAATGGTGAGGATCTGGTTGGCGAGCTTGGAGGCCTTGTTCGCGAGCAGTTCCTGCAGGTCGCGGGGAAGGTCGCCGGCGGGCAGGATGCCGGTCCCGTGCGACGCCAGCCGCAGCAGCGCCTCGGTCTTGCGCTGGAAGACCGTGGCGAAGGTCTCGAAGACGGCGGCGACGAGGACCGCGCCCAGTTCGTGGGTCTCGAGCGCGGGGTCGTACCGCTTCCGGAACTCTTCTTTCGAGAAGTCGATGGCCGTACGCAGCGCCGTTCCGATTCCCGTGCTCTTGCCGAATTCGCTCGCGAGGTCGGTGAGGAACGAGGGATCGCGCATGTCGCCCCGGGTCTTGCGGATCGCGGCCTGGACCACTCCGGAATGGGAAAAGTGCTGCAGGATCGCGACGACGTCGGCGATCGCTTCGTGGAACGCCAGCACGTCCGGATTGGTCGGGATGGTGAAGCGTGTTCGCAATCCGTCGAGCAGCGCGTGCGTGACCTCGTGGGCGATGATGTCGTGCGACAGCGCGGTGAAGACGTACCCGCCGGGCGGCACGCGGGCGCCGCTGGCGGCGCCGGCCTCGAAGTAGCCGAAGCGGATCGACCCGTCCTTCGGGTCGTAGTACGCATTGCGCATGTCGGCTGCGAACGGCAGGAGCCGCAACCGCTCGGGGTCGGCCTCGGACGTTCGCCGGAACCCGAAGGCCAGGTCGCGTCCGAGTGCAACCTTGAACGTGTTGTAGACGGTCGAGGCCACCGCGTACACCATCTGCTGATGAAAGAACGGTTCCGATGGTGAGGGCTGTATGCCCTGCGTCATCAACACCGCCGGCGCGTTGAGGTTGACGGCCTCGTATTCGAAACCCCGCCTTGCGCCGTCGCGTGGATCGACTTCGAAGAGGCCGCCAATGAGGCGATTGCTTTCCGGGTCCTCGAACGGTTCGTACGGAACGTTCACCGTGGTCACGGCTCCGTCCAACCGCGACTGGGAAGGGTCGATGGTATAGATCCGCAGCGGACGGTAGAGCGGGTCGTTCTTCTGACGCCGGTACGGGTTGAGTTTCCGCGCCCTGGTGAGATTCACGCCGCGAGTCCAGGGAAGCAGGCGCGCCGGCGGCGGAGCGGCTCTCGCCGCGCCGCCGATCTCCGGCTCCCGGCTCTGCGCGACCGCCGCGTCCGCGGGCGCCGTCGACGGCACCTGGGGCTTCATCGGCCGCCTTGGCCTTCGACGACGGCCGCGACGTCGCGGAGCAATCGGGCGATCGCATTGCCGCCGCCCGCCGCAGCGCTTCGACCTGCCTGGCCGCCGGACGTACCTCCCAGCAAGGGATGCTGGCGGGCCGCGGGCGCGCAGTCGAGGATCGGATTCTGCCGCCCGGCGGGACGGAAGTCGAAAGTGAGCAGGTCCTGGAACTGCTGGTTCGTCATCGATGCCCAGCGCGGCAGGAGCGGGACGACGTTGCGCGTGTAATCACCTTGTCCGCCAGACTCCCACGCGACCTGATCGGGACGGCAGGCGGAGAACACGACCTCGCGCATGAAGTCCGGGCCGCGATTCACCGCGCGAGACACACCCAGCGGCGCGCCGGATCTGCGGAACTCGGCGTGCGCCGCGATGAGCTGCGGATCCGGGACGATGAACCGGCGCCGGTCGCCGGCGCCGCCGCTGACGTTGGAGGTACCGACGGCCAGGCGGGTAGCGGTGCCGGAATGACAGAAATCGAAGAAGCACGTCAACAGGACGCCCTGGGGAATCCGGTTGAAGACCTGGGCCAGGTCGTCGTCGATGAGCAGCGCGCCCGATTCGAAGTCGTGCGGGCAGAACGCCTGATCCTCGCCGCTGACCTCGTCGCCGTCGAGGTCCGGGAGGTGCGTGCCATGCCCCGATGCCTGGAACACCAGCACGTCGCCCGGACGGCTGGACGTGATCATCGACTCGAGCTCCTGAAGGATCGACCGCCGCGACGCCTGTGCGTCGAGCAGCATGCGCACTTCACTGAAACCGATGGCCTGCAACTGAGCCGCCCAAGTGCGCGCATCCGCGACACAACCGTACAGCGGCGCCCTCGGATAGTCGTCGATGCCGACGCAGAGTGCGATGCGGCGGCCAGTCGCCGCCGATGCGCCGGCCGCGGACGGGCCGGACCCGCCGGACGGAGCCGGTGCCGTCACCGCCGGCGGGAGGTAGGGAGGAGCTGGGACAGCAGTGAGACCGGCCGGACCGGCCGACGCGGCGAGGAACTCCTCCACCTCGCGCGGAAGCTCGATCTCCAGCTCGGACAGGCTGCGCTTCTCCGGGTCGGGTGCCGGATACGAATGCGCCACCTTCGTGCCGAGCACCAGGCCGCCGACGCTGTTCATCGTCTCCGGATCGTCGTCGAACTCGCCATGCGCGTCCGCCTGCGTCGTGCCTGCGGTCTTCGAGAAGAATACCTTCCCGGAAGCGGGCTGTCCGTTGAGGCCAAATGCCTTGACCAGGGCCGGCGTACGGCGCATCGACTCCTCAAGGCCGAGGAGCTCCGCGTCGTGATTCGATTCCAGCGCGCGGCTGATCAGATAGAGCAGGGACTTCCGATACGCCGCCGTGACTCTGTCGGCCAGCTCGTATTGCTTGTACATCGTGAAGACATAGGTCTTCTTGACGCCTTTGCTCATCGTAGGGCTGAGGCGCTTGATGTATTCGTCGACGCGCACGGCCGGCGCGAGAAACTGCATCGTCTCGAACGTCGCGCCGTGTTGCAGGGCCGCGGGAACGAAGTACGCGTGAAAGATCGAGCCCGCGCTGTGACCGAGGACGTGGAGCTGCACCTTCCCCGGATGCTTTTTGAAGAGCGCGCCGAGCTGCTTCGCGACGTATTCCGCCGCGTTGCCCGCCTTCGACGCCTCGGACGCCGAGAACTTCATGCCGCCCCAGACGTGTGCGCCGCCCAGGGCCCGGACCGTCTTTTCGATCAGGAAGTCGGTCGGTGCCGCAAAGTCGATCGCGCGCTTGCCACGCAGGCGATCCCACGCCCGCGAAATCGTGTCGCCGATGGTCTGGAAAAGGCCCGTCTCCCAGACGAAGTAGAGGGGATAGACGTCGTTCTTGTTCCACCACCAGACGTGCTTGTACGCGATCTCCAGGCCGCCGTGCTCGGTCTTCAGGCCGCCGTGCGCCCACAACACGATGCGCAGCGGTTTGCCGTTCGTCGCTGCCGCGGCACGGGCGTCGAGCGCGCTGAAAATCGCATCGACCGTCGACTCGTCGCTGTGGAAGAGCTCCGTCGACGCGAACTTTCCTTCGCGCATGTTGACGACGTGAGGGATGAGGGTGGTGAGCTGTTCGGGGGTGAGTCGCGCGCCGCGCACGCCGCCGCCGGCCCGCGCTTCGGCGTACGTCTGGCCATCCTCGGCGAGCTCGCCTTCGTCCCGCGCGGGACCGCGGGATGCGCTCATCTCGAGGAACCAGGAGCCCAGCAGATCGCGCTCGAAAGGACCGTCCACGGCGGAGCGGCTCTCGCTCAGCGAGTCCATCGCGTTCTGTACCTCAGCGACGAACCAGTCCGCGCCGATGCCGGTTCCGGGGCAACTCTTCTGATCGGTCATGTCCCGATGGAAGCGGATCGCGCCGGTGCCGAGACCGTGCTGTTTGAGGACGTGCGCGACCACCCTGGTGACTGCGGCCAACTGCGGGCCGGCGAGGGTATCTTCCCCTTCGTCGAAGTCGCCGTTCATCTCGATCATGAACGGACCGGATTTGCTGTTGCCGTTGTAGCCGGTGGCGCTTGCCGGCGGAGCGTCCCAGTTCCGGCCGGTCCAGATGTCGCCGTCGCGGCCGATGGTCAGGTGCTGGGCAATGTCACTCCACCCATTCACGTTCGTGTGGTGACGCGCCATCGCGCGGACTGACTCGAGACCGTTCCACTGCGCGTGCGTGGGCCGCCAAGTGTGATGGATGTGAACGGCGTCGATCTTCCGCCGCCACGGAAACGACAACATGCGCGCGAACTGCTCGACGGTGATGTTCCTGAATGGCTCCGGCACGGAGTGCCTCCCTCTATGGATAGGAGTGACAGGGCGGTCAAATTTCCTACCCGCTGCTCACGTGCTGGTAGGCTGGAAGCATGGACGCGAGCCTCGGCGTAGTCCCGATCGTAAAATGCTCGCGGCTTTGCGTGTCAGCGCCGCATTGCTGCGACCCAGACAAGATCGTCTTCGACCGAACCAAAATTGGCTCCGATCGGGCCGGGAGCGGCTTCAGTGGAGCAGCTGATGGCTCAGCGTGAGCTGGTTCGTGCTTCGAACGACCAACACGCGGCTGGGCAGCCGGATGCCTTCATCCTGTCCTGGCGAAACCAGGCCCCCGCGAAATCGGGGCGACAGACCGTGTCGATTTCGGGCACACTCGTTCGTCTACAAGCCATGAAGAAGATGATGACGGTTGCCGCGCTGCTCTTCCTCACCCTCTCTGCCGCCGCCGAGGCAGTTTCGACGCCGCCCTCGATCGAGGAGATGGCCTGGCTGGCCGGCCACTGGACCGGGACCGGCCTGGGTGGCCGCTGCGAGGAGACCTGGACCGCACCCGACGCCGGGGTGATGGTCGGCACGTTCCGCCTGATCAAGGACGACAAGACGGTCTTCTACGAGTTCCTGACGCTCTCGGTGATCGACGGCCGCCTGGTCATGCGGCTCAAGCACTTCAACCCCGACATGACGGGATGGGAGGAGAAGGAGAAGTTCGTCGAGTTCGCGCACACGCGGACGGAGGGCAACGCCGTCGAGTTCGGATCCCTGCGGTTCGTGCGGGAGAGCGCGGACCGGCTGACGATCTTCCTGAAGATGCGGTCGAAGGACGGGAGCGTGCGGGAAGAGAAGTTCGAGATGCGGCGGCGGTAGGCAACCCAGAATGCAGGGCGTGGCTTCAGCCCGCCCCTCGGACGGGGAGGGGACGGCCGCCGCCCACGAGAGAGGCGGGCTGAAGCCACGCCCTACATGGAGTGCGGAAGCTCATCCCTCGGCCTGCACCGTCAGCTCGATGATCTCGCCCGCTTTGGCGAGGTAGTACATGTGCCCGAAGTAGTACGGCTCGACCATGGAGCCCGTGCTGATCGCGGTCAGCGGTTCCGGAGTGCGGGCGAGCTCGCGGCCGGTGGCGGCGTCACGCCATACGACGAAGTCGGAGGTCGCGCCGCCCAGGGACTGGCCGGGGGGAAGCTCGGTGCCGACGACGACGCGTCGATCCGGCGGGCCGATGAGCGCCAGAAATTCGGTGGTCCGCTGCTTCGCGGTCCAGATCGTGCGCAAGCCCGCGTCGCTCAGCTCGAGCGCGCCGATGCGTCCGGGGCCGGCGTCGAGCGCGAAGATCCGCTGATGCACCTCGTCCACCGACACCGCGGAAGGGGACATGCTCGCCGGGTACATCGGCGGCGAGGGGAGCCCGGCGAACGGCTGGGCCGAGAACTGGCGGCCGGCGTCGCCCTGGTCGATCGCGATCACGCTCAGGGGCGCGGTCGCGGGAGCGGCATTCGTCTGCAGAATCACCCAGTCGTTCATCACCACCACGGCCGTGGCGCTGGTCTGTCCTTCCTCGTAAATCGATCCGGGATTCCACGAGTCGTCCAACGTGAAGCGCCGGTTCTCGTAGAGGTAGCGGAACACGGTGGTCGTTCCGGCGAGATAGACGTAGTCCTTCCCGCGAAAGCGCGCCGTCGTGAGCCGGCCGCCGATGAATTCCGGCGCCGCGATCGCGGTGATGAACCGCAGCTCTTCGGGGTCGATGGCCACGACCACGGAATCGGGCACGTTGCCGGGGTCCGTACAGTCGAGAAAGGCGGAAAACCCCTGCTTCTCGCAGCCGGCCTCGCGGTAGACCGTCTTGGCGACGAGGGTTCCGCCGGCGAACGCATCGAGGCCGTTGTACGAGGTGTTGCGCGGCTCGGCCAGCGTGGGGAGCTCGATCGTCCTGACGACGGTTCCGTCCGCGGCCGCGATCCTGGCCAGGCGGTAGCCATAGATCAGATAGAGGAATCCATCCCGCAGCGCGCTCAATACGCCCGGGTAGTTCCACTCCCGGGTCTCGATCGTGTCGATCAACTGGGTCCGCCAGACCGGCTGGAGCGAGACCGTGTCCACTTTCGCGACGAAGGAGCCCGTACCGCCCGGCACGTCGCCGTAGCAGCCGCCGTAGACGAAGACGTCGTCCGGACCGAGGTAGACGACGTTGTAGGGCGTGGGATACACCTGCGCCGAGGAGCGGGCCGTCACCCGGTTCGCGCCGTCGAACGATCCTCCGAATTCCGCCTCCGGGAAGAGGTGCGAGCGGCCGGAGTCATAGTGCTCGTACGCCATCAGCGAGGGGAACCACGGCGGATTCCTTTTCATGAGGTTGGCGCGCATCCCGTCATCATGGGTACGCCCTCCCGAAAAGTCGTGAGCAACAGGTAGCGATCCGGTGGGTTTTCGGCGGGAGATGAGCGCTCGTTGCGATCAGCTTCTCAATTCCATGATGAACTTCGGCGTTGCCCATGAGCTCGACCCTCTGGGTCCTCACCCTGGTGCCCGACCCTGCGGCGGAAAAGGCGAACGAGTCGCTCCTCCAGAGATTCCTGAAGGCGACCATCCTGAGGACGTGATGAGGCGCCGGCGACACGGACGCACATCGCTCAGTGGAGCGCCGGCGTCCTCGCCGGCTGTCGTGGCGGCGTCCGCGCCGCCACTTGGGTGGGCGGGGGAAGGTGGCGTGTCGCGAGAGCCGGGACGGCGAGACGCCGGCGGTCCCAAGGGCTTGCCCGCCGTTCCATGTGGAGTGCGGAGGCAATCAATCGCCTCCGCTTTGAAATTCGCACGCCTGTCGTGGTGAGGCACCCGAATTCGAAAGTGGAGGCGATTGCGATTGCCTCCGCACTCCATATCGCGCTACCCGCTTCCGCGACTCGTCGATCCCGAGCCGGTCATGTCGGAGGTCGCGGGTGCATCCTCAGAGCTGATTTTGGCTGGGTTGGAGCTAATTTTGGCTCCCGCGGAGCTAAAATTAGCTCCCTCGCTGCCAGAATTTGTCACAACGAAGCCGCACGCAGCTCGGTTGGCGGTAAAGTTTGCTCGATCACGTCATTCCCAGCTTCGCGAGAGCCAATCGCAGCCTCGTTGGACGCAAGATTTGCCGCTCAAACGCTGCGACTACCACCGACCACCAATTCCGCGCTACGAGCGAGCTAAATTTCGCTCCAACCCAGCCAGATTTAGCTCCGAGGGAGCCAGAATTGGCTCCGACCCAACCCAGATTGCCTCCGACTGAGCCAGAATTGGCCTCGACCGAGTCAGGATTCACTCCAACGAAGCCGGGATTGGCTCCGGTGGAGCCGCCGATGGGTCTCGCGCCGCCGTCATTGATAGGTGAAGCCGTCCTTCAACTCGCGATCTGCCTGCATCCGCCAGCAGGACCAGAAGGATCAGCCGTGTATCGAGAGCGGACGTGAACTTCCGGCCGAAGAGCCAGAACGGCGGTGGGAACTCACCTCGGTACGAGCTCAAGGGCATCGGTGGACGTTCCCGATGGGCCGGCATTCGTGGCGGCACCGTCGGCACCTCCACTCGCGCTTCTCGAAGCCGTCGTGTCGCTCGTCGCGGGATTCTGTCCCTGGTTTCGAGCGGCGTCGGCCTTCGGGCCGGAACGCTGGTCCCCTGGCGTCGCCTTCGGATCTTTGGGCCACGGTTGCGGAGGCCAGACGTTGTAGATCGCGTAGGCCAGGAACACCCCGGAGTGACCGCGGACGCGAATTCCCGGGAGGAATCCGAAAACATCATGCACGCCGTTGCCGTTGTAGTGTTGGCCGCTTTCATATCCCGAGAGGGAGGAAGCAGAAAGGATTAGAACGCCGGCCGATTACGACAGAGGTGGTGTTTGGTGCCCTCATGACGAAGTTCTCGTGACACCACCCCGCATGACAGCCTGCGGAACGTCATGTTGACTTCGCCGTGGGCCGCCTCTATCTTCGCAAATTACCGTTAAATCTATCCATTGCGAGGGGAACTCATGCTTCGTGAGACCCGATGTGTGTGCCTGACGTTCCTCTTTGTCCTCACAATCGCCACGTCTGGACAACCCGTGAAACTGATCAAGGCCACAGGCGACATCGCCCTGGTCGTAACCGGCTCGAAGCTGGCGGAAGTCGTCCATGTGGAAGCGATGGAAGCGGCGAAATTGACGATCCCTGATACGACCCTGCACGGACCTGACACCGTGATGCTCTCCTGCCGCATCGATGCGAAACCATGCGGGGACGGCTTTCCCGTGACCCAGGGCGCCCTCGTTCCGCTGCTCCTCGAGGGTACCGTGACCAAGACCGGAACGTACCGGGGCGTGCTGACCGTGCGGTCCGAGGGCAACAGCGCTCCGGTCCGGCTGACCGTCACCGTCACGAAGAGCGACACCCCGTTTCCGCTCGCGCTCATCGGGGCGGATGCGGTTGCGCTGGCCGACGCGGGGCCGGCCATGATCCGCGTCTCGATGCAGGAGAAGAGCGGCGTCGATCAGACGCTGAATCGGCCCGCGATGATCCTCCTGAGCCGTCGGGCTCCCGACGGGAAGGGGAAGGCGCAGGTGCCGTCGTTCACGGCCGTGCCTTGGCTCACCGACAAGGCGGAGATGGGGAACGAATGGCAGGTGCCAGCGAACGGCGTGGCCACCTTCTTCATGCGGACCGACGTGGACGACGCGGGGGAGTACACGGGCACCATCCGCCTGACCTCTCCTTCGACCCAGGCCGCGCTGAACGTTCCGGTCACGATCTGGGTGCGAGAGTCGGGCTGGCTCGGGGCGCTGTTCATCAGCATCGGCGTGCTCACGTCCTTCGGTCTGCGCAGCTATCTCGGCAAGGGGCGCACGCGGCTGCTGCAGCAGCGCGAGGCCATGCAACTGCTCGCCGACGCGCGCACGCTGCAGGAAGACGTGCGGAAGACGTCGGCGGCACCTGATCGTCTGGAGACCGAGGTGCTGGACACGCTGATGCAGCGCATCGTTGCGTTGTCGGACAAGCTCGACACCGGCGGGGTGGATGAGGACGGGACGCAGCTCGCCGAGCTGCGGGCCCGGTTGCGGGCGACGCGGGAATGGGTGCCGCAGAGACGGCGGATCGCCGGTCTGCTCCCGGAGGTCCGCGCGAAAGTTGCTCCCGAGCTCGAAACGGTCACGGACTTTCTGCTCGGCGACTCCGCCGCCGAGCTCGAGGCGACGCGGACGACACTCCGGAATCTCCCGAAGAAAATCGACGCCGCGGTGCAGGAAGACTTCATCACGCGCATCGCGACGCTGCGGGAGAAGTCGGACGAGTCGACCTTCCTCACCGGTCAGCCGCTCGCGGACATGCGCAACGAAGTCGCGCAACATTTGGACCGCAGCAGCCAAGCCGCGAACGGCAAGCGCTTCGACGAAGCCGCGGCGGCGTTACTCGATGCTGAAGCGGCCTACGCCGTCGCCGTCGGCAGAGAGTTGCAACGGCGGATCGAGGCCGAGACTGTGCCGCCGTTCGGGTTCGACGGGGAGAACTGGCCCGACCTGCAGAGTCGGGTCCGTGAGCCGCTGCGGAACCTGACGGGCGATGCCGCGGCGCGGATCGATGCGGTCCGGGCGGCCTTCCGCACCTATACGGAAGGGCGTGTTGCGGCACTGGAGACGTTCGCCCGCCAGCGGCTCCAGCCGCGCATCGAGGCCGAGGGCGAGGAGCCGAAGAAGCAGAAGCTGCGGGCGGCGCATCAGGAAGCGCTCACGGCCCTCACGAACGCGCGCCGCGCAACGCAGGCGGACGACTATGACGCGGCGGCGCGCGAGCTCGCGGAGGCCGTGAAGAAGCTGAGGGAGGTCGATCGCGACGCTCCCGGTAATACGGCGATGGCCGTGGGGAAGGACGCCGTCACGCCCGGCAGCGCTCCGGCCACGCCGTCCTTCGATCTGACCGACCTCGTGCTGAACATCTTTGGGGGCCTCGGGACGCGCGACCCGCTTCAGGCGGAGAAGCGCGCCGCGTATCTCCAGGCGCTGGTGCGGCGTCTCGATACGGTGGTGATGCTGGCCGTCCTCGGCATCGCCATCGTGGTCGGTCTGCAATTGCTCTGGGCCGGCAATCTCCTGTGGGGATCGTTCAGTGACTATCTGATCGCCATCCTCTGGGGGCTCGGACTGCACGAAGTCACGAGCTCCGCGGTGCATGGCTGGGCCGGCGTGCTCGGGCGGATGTCGCAGTAGGGAGAAGGGGTGAGAATCGAATTTCACCGTGACGATCTGCCGCTCAGCATCCGCGCCGCAGGCGACGGCGAGGGCGAGATCCGCGTGGGCGGGCCGGAGCCGAGAGCCGAGCGGTTCTTCCTCGGCGCGGTGGATGTCGTAGGCGCCATCGAAGCCGCGCTGGCGCGTCTCCGCGCCGGCAGAGGCGATTTTGAACAAGTCTCCACTCCGCCGACTGGGGCAATCGTACGGCGCGTCACCGTCGAGCTGTTCATCGACGAGCTGCACGGCCTCGCGTGGGAGCGCCTGCTGGCGCCCGTCCTATCGGCAGCCGAGGCCGAGCGCGTGGTGCGGGTCTCGTCTGTCCCGCCGCGTGTGGCAGAGCGGCCGATGGCCCTGCCGATGCGCATTCTGCTCGCCGGTCTTGTCAACGGCGAGGCGGCCGTTCACGGCATCCGCGCCCTCTTCGGCAGCAGGCCCGATGCGAACGTGGATGCGGCCGTGCTTGCCGCAGCGACCGAGATGTCGCGGCTGGACGATCTGCGCGCGCCGTTCGGCTGGCCGACCGTGGACGTGCTGCACCTCGGACGTTTGCCGCGGTTTGCCGGCTCGCCGGTGGCATGGCTCGGCCGCCTGGCCGCCCTGTGGCAGACGCGCCTGATCGTGCTCGACGCGTCCGATGAGCAGGAACTGCGGACCGCGCGGGACCTCGGTGCCGCACTCGTCGGGCGCGGCGGACCGGGAGTCATCGTGCGGCCGGTCGGCACGCCGGTGGTGCGGGTCCACGAACGGCTGATCCACGATTTTCCGCTCGACGTCCTCGACGTGCCGTCGTTCTATATGGGACGCGAGTTACCGGTGCTCGACGCCGTGTTCGGCGGCGCGGGGCGGGAAGATGCCGTGCGCGTGTCGAACGTGGGAGAAGCGGTGGTCGCGCTTGCGCGTCGGGTGTCTCCGGTGCGGAGGGCGCGCCGGTCGCCCGGCCCGCGACGCGTGCGCTCGCCGCGGCCGGCGGAGAGTCTCGGGGCGGCCGAAAGCCACCGGCGCGAGCGCGCCGTACGCGCGCACGCCGCGCCGATCGTGCTCAAGAGGCCGCGCCCGATCCAGGAGGTGAAGGCCGGGGCGGCGCTCAGCGAATTCGCGCAGAAATACGGGCCGTACACGTTCGCTTTCCACGAGACCGACGGGCTGATTCCGATGGCGGCCGAACTGCAGACGCTCTGGTCGCGTATCCGACCCGTTGCTGCAACAGCAGCGGCGCCGTCGCCGGCCACGCGTCATGTCAACGGCAGCCTTCGGCGCCACGGCGTTCTGGTGAATCCGGCCCGCGAACGGCTCGTCGCCGGCGAGCCGTACTCGCTGCGCATCGAGGTCGGTGCACGCGACGAAGCCCTGCCGGTGTGGGGCGACACGCGCCTGTTCGAGGACGCGTTCGAGTGGACGCCGGAGATGGACGGAGTGTGGATCGAAGTAGCCGTCAGCGGTGTGGGGTTCGCCGTCGAGCACGACCAGGTGCAGGAGCTCTGGCTGCCGCGCGAGGGGCCCGCCGGCCCGGTGGCCTTCGCCGTGCGTCCCGTGGACACCGGCGCCGGCGTATTGCGGTACACACTCTATTACCGGCAGAACGTTGTGCAGACGTTCCGTATCGCGGCGCTCGTCCGGAGCCGCGACGAGGCCGTGCCGCGCACGATCCGGAAACGCGACCGCGAGGTGCTCGCCCGCGCGCTGAACACTGCAGCGGACGAACTGCCGCTCGCAACCTGGATCGCGCGCCGCGAATACGACAGCGGCTGTCTGGACGCCATCGAGCGCGTGCCGGCACGCACCGTGTCGCTGGTCGCCAATCATGTCGGCGAGCGCCGGATCCTCACGGTCAAGGGAGAGGATTTCTTCGTCGACGCCGACGCCGACGCCGGGGACGTCTCCAGGCACGTGGATGAAGTGCGGACCGCGCTGTACGACGCTTCCGTGGAGAAGATCACGAAGTTCCCCGAGGACTGGCCGTACGCGTTCGCGAACGAGGCGAAAAGCGACAAGCGGCTCGAAGAGGTGCTGCCGAAGCTGGCACTGGCGGGGTGGCAGCTCTACGACCGCATTCTGCCCGCGCGCGTCCGCGAGCGCTTGGAGCAGCCCGATGTCCTCGGCGGCACGGGCGCCAAGATCGCGGTCGCGCACGTTCTGCTCGAGCAGGTGATCCCGTGGGCAGTCATGTACGACCGCATGTTCGCCGACGACGCGCCGGTCCAGGTGTGTCGTGCCGCTCTCGAGCAGCAGCCCGACGGCTCCCTCGGCGCTATCGCCTGTGGCTCGATACCGGCGTGCCTGCTCCGGCAGCCCACTGCCGATGAGACGTACATCGCCTGCCCTCTGCGGTTCTGGGGGTTCCGCCACGTCATCGAGATCCCGCCGAAACAGGTGGAACAGACCACCGTGCGGGAGTCGCCGGGACAGGCATCTCCGCCGCCGGCGCCGTCCGCTGGCACTCGGCCCCGCCTCGTGGCGGTGGTGAATGCCGCCCTGAAAAGCGCCGGCGATCATCTGAAGGAGCTGGCGAAGCTGAAGACGCGGAACAGCGCGGACGTGCAGTGGGAGGTGGAGCAGCAGCCCTCGAACGTGCTGAAAGCGCTCGCGGACGCCGATCTCGACATCGCCTATTTCTACTGCCACGCCCGCGGCACGGCCGGCGATCCGAAGCTGAAGGCGTGCGTGGAGTTCACCGATCTGGTGACGAACAGGCCGCAACAGTACACTGCCGACCGCTTCCACGCCGGGCGCTGGAAGCACAAGCCGCTCGTGTTCATCAACGGCTGCTCGACCGCGGCCTTCACGGCGGACGCGCTGGCGCCGTTCATCCGCAAGTTTGCGCGCGACCGGGAGGCGGGTGGGATCGTCGGCACGGAGATGGCCGTGCCGGAGCAACTCGCCCGTGCCGTCGCTCTCCGTTTCCTGGAGCGTTTCCTGACCGGTGAGGAAGCCGGTGCCGCCCTCCTCGCGGTTCGCCACTCGCTCCTCGCCGAGAAGAACCCGCTCGGTCTCGCCTACACGTTGTACGCGCCGGCGGAGTTGACCATCGACGACAGCGAGCCGCCGTCATGAGCGCGGCCTTTCCGCAGGGCTTCGCGCTGGTGATCGGCATCGCCGATTACGCGTACGTCGAGCCGCTGCCGCCGAACGTCCTGTACGACGCCGGCGATGTCTGCGCGCTCCTGCAGTCGCCCGACCTGTGCGGATATGACCCCGCACACGTGCGGGAATTGCGTGATGGAGAAGCAACGCTCGAGGGCATCCGGGAAGGGCTGGCGTGGCTCTCCGCGTCCGCCGGCGAAGAGGCGACGGCGATCGTCTACTTCTCCGGCCACGGAGGGGCGGACGCCAACGGAACGTATCTCTACCCGCAGGACTCCGATGAGGAGCGGCTCGCCGAGACGGCCCTCTCGAGCGCCGAGCTTGCGACGATGCTGGCCACCATCCCCGCACAGCGTCTACTGGTCGTGCTCGACTGCTGCCATGCCGGCGGCGCGTTCCGGACCAGAGGATCGGGCGGGAGCGGTCCGCGGCGAGACCAGGAGGGCGGCCTCGGCTTCGAGATACTGGCGCAGGGAAGCGGGCGGGTCATCCTCGCGTCGTCGCGCGCCGGCCAGAAGTCGATTCTGCTCCCGGGAGACCGCAACAGTCTCTTCACGAAATATCTGCTGGCCGCCTTGCGCGGCGAGGCCGTGCTGCCGGGCAAGCGAGCGATCAGCGTATGCGACGTCTTCGCTTTCGTGCAGCAGATCTCGGGCCTCACGGAAGGGCGTCAGGAGCCGGTCCTCCACGCCGCCGATCTCACCGATTTCCCGATCGCGGTCTGCACGAGAGTCGATGCCGAGGAGACGGCGCAGCTGAGGGAGCTGACGGGCATGCCTCGGAGTCAGTTCGAGATGGTGGTGTTCGACGCCGAGGTGCCGTTCGCGGAGCTGCCGCCGTACGACCAGCCGCAGGCGACGCGCGCCGCCGCGCTGGTCCGCTGGTCGCGACGGCACGGAGGCAAGCGTGCGCTGGCGGAGAGGATGGCGCACGTGCGTGAGCGTAACCGTCCGGGAGAGGCCATCCGCGAGTGGTGCCGTCGCGGTGTCGCCGCCGCGGCGCCGGCGCTGCACGAGCTCTGCGTCTCGCGTGGACTCGTCGCCGCGGCGCCGGACGCGTCGATTTTCGCCGACTACCTGCGCGAGCTCGCCGAGGACATGTCTCAGCGGAACGGAGGCGATCTCGCACGCGTCCGGCAGGATGCCGGGGCGCTTCCCGCGTCAGGCCACACCGGCACGGAGTACGAGCCGAAGTCCGATCCCGCTATGACCGTGAAGCGCGTGCGGGCGACGCTTCGACTGCTGTCTGGCGTCTCGCGGGGTGGCGACAACGCCACCGCGCAGATCGCGGCCGCGAACCGGAGCGCGCGCACGGTCCGCGACGCCGTCGCCGCGCTCGACTCCGTCCGCGAGCCGTTGATCCTCCTCGGCGACCCCGGCAGCGGAAAGAGCATGACCCTGCGCGAAGTGGGGCGTCAGATCGCGCTCTCCGAGCTGCGCCGGCGCGCGCCGCGCGTCGTCGTCTACGTGCCGCTCGGGGAGTTCGGCGCCTGGGATGGCGGTGACGTGCTCGGGCTCGTTCATGACAGCATCCCGGAGAAGCACGCCCGCGTCCGTGAGGCGCTGCCGATGCTCGTCGCCCAGCGGCGGCTGGTCGTCCTCTTCGACGGCATGGACGAGATGGACCGGCGCCGTTACGCCGCGCGCGTGACGGCGCTGAGCCGTTTCGCCACGCGGAACGCGCGCCGGATCAAGACGCTGTTCGCCTGCCGGATCAACGACTTCATCCCCGAGTTTGCGCACCGGCAGATGGTGCTGCTGCCGTTTGACGAAGGGCAGATCGCGACCTACGTGCGCGCCGCATTCACGTTCCCGCTGGTCATCGAGGGACAGCCGTACACATCACGGCGGTTCGTTGCGCATCTCCTCGAGCAGGAGGGGATCGGCGAGACCGCGAGCAATCCGCTGATGCTCTTCCTGATCTGTCACTACGTGCGGATGCGGGCGCAGTGGCCGAGGCAGCGCGCGGAGGTGTTCCGGCACTACGTGGAGAGCGTGTACAGCGGATACGAGCGGCGGACCCGGAGAGTCTCGGAGCTGCCGTTGCGCGCCGTGCGCAAGCGCGATGTGGTGCTGCGGGACCTGGCCGCGTTCGCGTACGAGGTGACGAGACGCGACCGCGGCGTCACCGGCCAGGCCGGAGATCTCGAGCGGCTCGACGCCCGCCGCGCACGGCATTCGTTGCAGCGCGGTGTTCGCTGCGGCCTGCTCCTGCCGGTTCCGGGTCTCGCCGGTCACGTCCGGTTCGCGCATCATCGTCTGCAGGAGTTCTTTACGGCGTGGCATCTCGCGGAAAGCAGGGCCGCCGTCGACTGGCGGCCGCTGCTCGATTCACCGCGCTGGCAGGAGACGCTCCTCCACCTGGCGTCATTCGACGCGGGCAGGGACGCGCTCGATGCGCTGGCCGGATCGCTCGAGCTTCCGCAGCTTGAGAAGGACGGCCGTATTCCGGCCGACGAGGAAGGTCGCTTTGCGAACCGGGTGGTCCTGGCGGCGCAGTTCGTTCGCGAAACGGCCGTGGCCCGGCGGCGGCTGCCGGAGGTGTTTCTCGACGCCCTGCGCACGGCTGCGGAGACGCTGACGAAGAAGGGCCGTCCGACCAGTCAGGTGAAGATGCTGTGGGCCTGGAAGAACGCCGCCGATGTGCTGCCATGGTCGATCGTGCGGACGCTGCTGCGCTCCGACCTCGCCTGGGTCCGCGATCAGGCGGTGCTGCTGGTTGCCGGCCGCAGCACGGCGGAGGCGGAAGGGAATCTGCGGTTTCAGATGGCGTCCGATATCGGGGCCGGCGAGTTTCTCTCGCGGCCGCGGATCTACTACCGCGCCGCCCGCAAACGCGGGACGCCCGGTGACGTGGCGGCAGTGTGGCTCGCGGGGCTCTGGTCGGTTCTGCAGTCGGCGGCGATCCTCGCCATCCCCGCGACGATCGTGCTCTACGTCGCGCATGCCGGCGTGCTCTCCCGCCTCGGATTCGAGGGTGCCGGGCTCGTTCTCGGCGCTTCGTCGCTGGGGCTCCTCCTCCTGCTGTGGAGGCTTCTGCGCCCTCCCGTCGTTCATTTCTCGCCGTACGCGGCGTTGCTGGTCTGCGGGATCCCCTATGGAATGCGCGAGCCATGGCTCGGGCACACGGCCGGTGCGGTCGGCGCGGCGCTCGCCGTGCCTCTTCTGGTCGCGTTCCTCGCGCTGCTCGGCGCCCGCTCGTTCTGCCTCGTGACCGGCAGCCGCGCCTCGTTCGCCGCGCTGTGGGAGTCGCTGTCAAACCAGTCCGTCGCCACGCTGCACTTCCTCTGGCTGTGGTTTGCCGGAACGGCCGTGCTGTGCGCGGCGCTCATCGGCTTCTTCACGTTTGTGATCGGCTTCGGCTTTCAGTGGGTTGGCCGTGTGGGCGGCCGGATGTTCGACGCCGGCGCCACGGGCTGCGTGATGCTGCTGCTGGTCGTGCTCGTCGGCTACATTCCGGCCGGAGTGTTGTACGAGGTGTTCAAAAGCGCACGTGCACGGTTGCGCGGCCGCAAGGGCGCGAAGGCGATCCTGGCCGGCATCGTCGAGACCTTGCTGGAGCTCAGCGGGGCGCTGATCGCCCTCGGCGCTTTCTTCCTGATCGGGCTGTTTTTCTACTGGGCGCGGGTCTGGTTCGTGGGTGGCGTGGTGCTGCTGCTGGCCCTCGGGGTCGTCGGCGTGGTGGCCTACATCGCCTTCGCCATTCTCCGCCGTATGCGCCGGCGGCGCCGCTTTCTCTCGCAGCCCTTCATCACGCCGGAGCAGTGGAAACGGGAACTGTGCGACGGATGGACGTCGCGCAGACAGCTGGAGGTGCTCCGGATTCCGCGCGCACGACTGGGACTGGACCTGCCGCAATACCTGACGCTTCTGCTCGGGGTCGAAAAGGTCATCGGGACCACCGGAGCCGCCGCGAGTCTCTACTGGCGCATTCGCAGCGAGACCGAACAGACGCTGCGGCAGACACTCCTCGAACAGGAAGAGGATTCCGCCGCCGTTTGATGCTCCGGTGCCTCCATTTATCTAACGCCAGTTCGGTGGAGGAGCGAGCGAATGAGTCAGGCCGTGTTGGATTTCCGGGATATCGACCAGACGCAGGTCGCGGTGGCCGGCGGAAGGGCGCGCATCTGGGGGAGCTTGCGCGGATCGGGGGCGTTCGCGTGCCGCCGGGTTTTTGTGTCACGACGGATGTCTTCCGGAGAGTCGTGAACGATGCGCCGGCGATGGTGATTTGCTCGATCGGCTCTCGCGTCTGAAGGCCGACGAGCAGGAGGGGATTCGCGCGCAGGAAAATCGAGAGGTTCTCGACGCTCGTGGGAAACGAGATGACGTTGCTGCAGCCCGACGTATCGCTCCCCTCGGGCACGACCGAGACCGTGTACTCGCGGTGGGGCACATCGCGCGGAATCGCGAGCAGGTACGGATTCCGGCTGCCGGGATCCGGGACGATGTCGACGTCGCTCAATGCCGACCGGTGAGCTGGATCGTCGCCCCAGACCAGGTCCCTCGTGTCGTCGTTGTAGACGTTGTAGGCCTGGTAACGGGCATGAGCGAACTGTCCATGGAACTTGAAGCCGGTCGTATCGTCCTGCGTCCGGGTGATGGCGTAATACCAGTAGGTCGCGTTCATGTCCGGGTCGAAGGGGACCCAGCGCTTCGTCCCGCTGAAGGGGATGCTCCAGTCTGTGCGCATCCCGTCATCATGGGTACGCCCTCTCGAAAAGTCGTAAGGAACGGGTAGCGATCCGGTGGTTTCCGGTGGGAGCTGAGCCTCGTTGGGCCGGGGGACCGCCGCCGCCCACGAGAGAGGCGGACCTCCGCCCAGCGACACGTTGCGCACTCAGTGCAGCATTCCGGCTTTTCGAGCTGCGGAGAGGAGATCTTCCCGCCGGCCCTCTTTCGGCCATCCGATCACTTTCTGCACGATCGCACCGTCCTTCAGGAAGTAAAAGGTCGGCGTATTCCAGTAGTCGACGAACGTCCACTCCGTCTGTCGGACGGCGAGCGCCACTGCGAAGTCGCGACGCTCGCGATTCCATCGCTGAAGCACCGGCAGGTCCAGCCTTCCGCTCTGCGGTGCGATCCAGGTGGCGTGCGATCGAAAAATGGGGCCGAGCACGTCGTCTGAAGCAATGGCGGAGACGGCATTCCGCGAGAAGTGACACGAGGGGTGGGAGACCACGACGATTCTCGGACCGGCTTCGAGGTTCACCCGCCGCTGCACGACCTCGTTCGGATCATCGCCCGGCACCCATACGCTCGGACCCCTGGCCGGCCCGAGGTCTGCCCGCACGGCCGGCAACTCCTCGAGCTCTCCGGCAGGGTATTTCGCCGCGAGTCGCCGCGCGCCGGCGAGATCACGGACGGCGACGAGCATTCGATACGCGGCGGTGTAGTGGACGTTTCCTGCGTCGCCCCTTTTGCTCAGCTCCTCCACGATCGCGACCATGTCGCGCGCATGACGCTCGTCGGGCGCGTAGGTCCCCGCGATCTCGGCGGCACGAAGAACGAGGTCCAGATCGGCGGAGGAGAGGTCGTTCAGGCCGGCCCGCCTGATCCGCGCGCCAAAGAGCCTCTCGTAGGCTTCGGTCGCGTGCCGTCGCAACTGCGTGTCCGAGCCCTGGCGCGATGCAGCTTTGATCTCTTTGTCGATCTCTGACTGAAACACGGAAAAGGCGTCGTCGATCGCCGATGAGCTCAACACCATTCCCGAAGCAAAGATGGCGAAGGCACAGAAACGAATCATGAGCGGTCCTCGGCCGATCGGGCCGGCGGCATGTTCGCGCCGCCAGCCCGTGCGATGTTGTGCGTGGCTGTGGTGGCGACTAGCAGCTGCTCATGCAGATGTACGTCAGGTGGGGACCGCAGGTCGCGCGGCTCACGCATTCCATGTCTTTGTAATCTGCCGGCGCATTGTCGGGCGCGACCTCATGTTCCATGATGAGCTGATCCGCCCTGCTTTCGATGCGCGCTCCCTTGAGGAGAGGGGTCGTGTGCTGGGCGCCGAAGAGGCTCAGCAGGCGGTAGATCTGCGAGGCCGTGAGCTGGGCCTGCAGGTCGCCGTAGTGATAGCCGCCGAGGCCCCGGTCCGTGAAGACGAGGCTGTTCAGAAACCGTTCGCGCGCCGCAGGAGAAAGCAGGTTGAGGGGCGACCTGGCCTCGGGGTTCTGCTGCAGCTCGGCCAGATATCGGTCCAGATCTTCCGCCGTCTGGATCGGTGCAAGGAGGAAGGCCAGTTCCCGCCCCCGCTCCAGGGCCACATCCTGCTCCCGCCCCCGGATGACCCGATCACCCTTGCTGATGTCGCCGGCCTGAACGGTGATGGCGGGCGCGAAAGCGATCATGACTGCAAGGACGAGCATCGTAGATTTGATGAGCTTCATAAACGTTCCTTTCATCTTGTCTCGCTGACGTTCTTGACTGCGCATGCTCATACCGCTTTGGAGAAGCCGAAGGTTCCTGATGCTGATGCCGCAGGGCGGGTCGCGGCTCATCTGTGTCCCTCCTCTTCAGATGGTTTTGTCGGCCGGATTCCGGCCGCCCGTCGGCTACGCAAACAAAATGCCTGCCCTACTTACCTACATCACCCAATCATTACGGACGGACGGGGCCGGCAGAATCGGAAGGGCACGAGGATTCGCGAGCAGAAGCCCCGTTCGTGAGTCGCGTTGAGGAGATGACCGGCTCGCGTCAGCGGTTCCGGCGTGCAGGCGAGCGCGCGTTCGCGATGGGCTCGAGCCCGCGACCTCCGGCGGGACACGCCGGAGGTCGAATTCGTGGGCGATCAGAAACAGGCCGGGTTGCCGGCCGCGCAGTCGTGGATCTGACCGTAACCGCACCCGCCGCCGTCGTCGTAGTAGCTGCCGGCCACCGCTTCGATGAACGTGCAGTACCCGTAGTCGGTGGAGCCGCAGACGACGCTCGCGCACCCGTCATTCCGCGCGTTGACGCAGGCATTCGTCCGGCTCGTTCCGCCGGCATGGCCATACGCGGTGTAGACCCAGTACGGGTCACAGCCCTGGCCGCACTCGTACTCGTGGGTGACCCAGGCAAAGTACGGGTCGCAGGTCATCGGCGTTCCGTCCGTGTTCCGGACGACGGCTCGAACGGGGCGTCCCAGCGCGTTCCGCATGACGGTCATTTCACGGCCTCCGTCGAGCTTCACGACGGTGGTGCGCAACTCCTCGCCGGGATTGAGGGGGGAAACCGTTGGCGGCTGCGTCGATGCGATCTGGGCAAGAAGCACGAATAACTCGATCATGGGAGCCTCCTGATCCATAACGATAGATGGCAGGATGTATATTTAGCAAGGAACGCTTCGCGGGAGACGCGCAAGGCGCGTGGATGCGGAGCGCCGGCTTCCCAGCCGGCCGCTGCGCCGGCTTCCAGCCGGCATGGTTCCTCGCGAGACCCGGTGCCGGCTAGAAGCCGGCGCAGCGGCCGGCTGGAAGCCGGCGCTCCGCAGCGCCTCCTGAACGGTGTGGGGCATGACGCCACGCGGACGATTCCGTCCGCGTGGCGGCACGCCTCACGGCCAGACGCAGCCGTAGCACCAGGACGGGCAGTCTCCCATCCAGGAGAAGTAGCAGTTCGGGTCGGGCGGCTGCCACCGATAGAGCGGGTATTTGAAACTGATCAACGCGGCGGTGAGCAGTTCCTCCCAGTCCAGCATGGTCATGCAGAGGATCACCTGGATGTTGCAGGCCGTGCAGGCCCAGGTGCCCTGGAACCACCAGGAGCCGGCGGTGCAGTTCGGGGTTTCGGCGTAGTAGCAGGCGTCGTGCTGGTCGCAGCACGGCTGGAAGATCGTGCCGTCGAGGAGGCGGTGCAGCAGGCCGCCGAAGCCGTCGCATCCGGGCTCGTTGTCCGTGCCCAGGCGTTTGCCGCCGCCCGACGGCTGCCGCTGGACGTAGCCCGCGGGGGCGCCCTTCGCGAAGCTGAGCAACTGAATGTTCGCCCAGGCCGGGTTCGGCGTGAAGGACCACTCCATCTTCATCGCCGCCGGATTGATGACGATCGGGTCTTGGTGCCAGCGGGTCTGGTAGACGAGCGCCTGGTGCTTCGGGAACCACGCCATCACACCGAGCACGTCTCCCGTCTTCCGCTCGCGCAGCACCGAGGTGAAGGCGGGCAGCTCCTGCTCCCTGGGACTGTCCGGGTTGCCGCGCTGCGAGTAGGCCTCGAGCGTCGCCGTGCGCGAGCGCACCGACACCACTTCCTCCGCGGCCGCAGTCATGTTCGCGCGCGCGTTGCTGTTCGCGCGCTCGAGCGTGTCCAGGTTGCCGCGAACGGAGAGGTCGCGGCGGCGCACCATCGCCAGATACGCCTGCGCGTTCACGGCGTCGAGCGAGAGGGCGTCGACGAGCAGCGGCTGGGCGGTGGCGGTGATCTTCGTCGGGACGAGCCGCACCTGCTCGGGCGACGACGCGAACGGCTCGCGCATGCGTTTCCCGTCCAGCGACCGCACCTCGGTGACGATCCGCGCGCCGTCGCGGGTGGTGATCACCTCCGCGTCGGCGAATCGCGTCACCACCTCTTCGACCTCGCGATCGATGATGTGATACCGCGCTCCCATGCCGAGGTTCTGCGCCAGGAGTGCGCTCGAATAGACGAACAGAGACACTGCGAGAATGGCCCGCGTCGTGCGCATACAGATTTTCCTCCGATGGGAATAGGGTACGCCGTTCAGCCGGTCGGCGGCGTGCGCATCCGCGACTGCATCCCCTCGACCATCGTCCTCCCCTGGCAATCGCGGCGTTTTCGAGGCAAATATTGCTTCCACCGCGGCTGCGATTGGCTCTCACGAAGCTGTGCATGGCAGCGATCGAGCAAACTTTGCTGCCAACCGAGCTTCGCGCTTGGTGAGGACGATGAGGCGTCCGGAATTGCGGAGCGACAGTGGGGTCGACGATCTTCTCCTGCAGGGATTCTGTGTCGAACGTGATGTCGTGATCGACGAACTGACCGAAGTAGGTGGAGCCTGCGGGGATGTCGGGATTGTGGCCCGCGGGCTCGGATTCGGGTCGACCATCGCGTTGCCCGGTGCGATGAACGCGTCGTCCGAGGCATGGGGCGGCGTCAGTTCGCCGAAGAGTCGCCCGAATTTTCCCGTCGGCGCGAATTTGCCCGGCCGCGGCTTGTCCTCATGCGCGTGTACACGTATTGCGATCCGTGGTGACCGCCGCGCACCTGCATGCGCGCTGGGTGGGCCGAGCACGTGCGGCGGGAGGTTCGTTCCTCGTTCCGCACGCCCATGCGTGAAAGTTGATTCCCGGCACCTACTGCGGGGCATTCGCGCCCTCCTGTCGTCTGCGTCTTCGGTCTTCTTATGTGCCATCCGGACCTCCTCGGCCGTGGGAGGGCGCGAATGGAACTTTCTCCGTTCGGCAGCACGCGCGCGGAAATCGCAGATGCATATCTCCAGACAGACTGAGGGCGAGAGGGCATTGATCTACGGCGTGATTGTCATGTTCCACGAGCTTGCCGGATGGCTGGAGGAACCTCATGGCGGCGCATTACTCAGCAAGCAACGCGGATTGCATCATGCTGATTGGCGTCCCGCCCCTCCTATTCGTGTAATCTCTCTTACGATCTCTCCAGTAGTAATAGTGTGCGGCAGACGTTTCAGGGAACGGAGCGGTTGTTGTCCCTCCAACGTCTGCGATGAGGAGCTGGCAATCGTGAAGCTGCGAGGGTTCTTCGGACCGCTGACGGGCGCGTTCATCGTCGCCGCTGTGACAGTTGTGTTTCTGACGGCGCCTCACGTCAGGTCCTGGTCGCAATCGCCGGTCGCAAAGGTCGTGTCGATTTTCAACACGAAGGACGGTCGCCCAATCGAGCCGCGTTTGAGCGGCGGAATCGAATGGGCCCCGTTCCGTCCGCCCCAACCGGACAGCGCGTCGATGGCTCCCGCGAATAATCGCGGCTCTGACGACGACGCGTCGCATGTGAACGGCGTCGCGCTGCTTCTGACAGGCAAAACGGCACAAGCACTATCGAAGCTCGAAGCGGCGGCTTCGCCGAACGATCCGGCAGCGTGGAACGATCTCGCCGTTGCGCTGCACGAGGCGGCGTTGCGTTATCGCGTACCGGAGCAGATCGCGCAGGCGCTCGCCGCTGCGGACCGCGCGCTGGTGATCGATCCCAACTACGCGGAGGCGCTATTCAACCGAGCACTCATGCTTCAGCGCCTCGGCTTCCGGGATGACGCGCTCATCGCATGGCAACGCTACCTGGATGTGGACGCTGCGAGCGGCTGGGCAGCCGAGGCACGTTCGCATGTCGCCGCCTTGGCGCCCCAGGAGCCGTTTCAAGCTCAGCTCGACCGCCAGTACGAAGCGGTTTTCCGCGACCCGGGCGTCGCAGAGGGGCTCACCGCGCGCGATCCGTTCGGCGCCCGCGGCGCGTGCGTGAAGGTCGTCCTTGGCCGTTGGGGTCACGCCATGCTTCGCGGCGACGAGGGCGACGCCGCACGGCACCTGCAGGTCGCACGACGTCTCGCGGTACCGGTCACGCGCAACGGTGATCACCTCCTCGAGCGTGCGATCGCGGCGATCGATGCCGCGGATGGGGACGCGCGACTCGAGCTCGCGACCGCCCACGCGACGTACTTCGATAGTCTCTCAGGCGATCCCGGTGCGGCTGAATCGCCGTTGCGCCGCTCCGCCGCGCTCTTCGCGCGGCACAACAGTCCGATGGGGCTTGCGGCCCTGCTCTTCGCAGCCTCCAGCGTGCATGTGCAGGGCCGCCCCGACGAAGCGTCTGCGCAATACGAAAGCCTCCTGCGGATCGCCACGGCATCCGAATATCCGGCCTATCGCGGGCTGCTCCTCTGGTCGTGCGGGTTGAACCGCGAAGCGAAAGGGGAGTGGGGCAAGGCGATCGAGCTCTTCGAGGAGTCGCGGACGCTGTTCGAGAAGGTGCGGGAGAACGGGAACGCGGCGATGGTGCGCGGCCTGCTCGCAAATGTTTACGACCGTATCGGCGACCCGGCCCGAGCCTGGGAGCAGCGCGTGAGCTTTCGCGATGATCTGGGCGTCCGCGCCGACGAGGCACACGCAGAGGGCGCTTCGTCGATCGCCGGGGCCGCGATTCTGCGCAACGACTGGCACACGGCGCTGTCCTTCCTGTCGCTCCGTGCCGCAATGCTGGAGCGCATGAACTACGACGCCTCGCTCGCCGACACGCTGTTCCTCCGGTCGGTCGTACGCGATCGCCTGCAGGACGTCGCGGGCAGCCGGGCCGATTTCGCCGCGGCGCGGGAGTTCGCGCGCGTCGTGAAGGACCCGGCGTATCGGGTCCCGCTCCGCGCCGCGGAACGGCGCGCCGAGGCCATGTTCGCTTCGACCCCGCAGCAGCAGGCGGAGGCGCTGCTCTCCGAGGCCATCGAGTTCCAGACGACCCGCGGCGACCCGCATGAGGTGCCTGGGTTGTTGTTGCAGCGGGCACGCCTGCGCCGCGCGGCCGGAAACGCGGCGGGAGCAATGGCGGATGTCGAGCGCGGGATCACGGACCTCGAGCGGCAACGCGAGTCGCTGCCGGCCGGCGAGGCGAGATGGGGCGCCTTCCACAGCGCGAAGGAGCTGTTCGAGGTCGGTGTCGGGCTCGCGATGGACCGCGACGACGCGGGGGCGGCATTCGCGTTCGCCGAACGCGCGCGAGCGCGCGCGTTGCTCGACTCGTATGGCCGCTCGCCGGCCCTCGACTTCCGCGAGCTGCCGGCGCGGACGGTCGTCGTCGAGTACGTGGCATTGCCGGAGCGCCTGATCATCTTCACGGCCGACACCGCGGGGCTGCATGCGACGGCGGTCGAGGTGTCACGGGCAACACTGGCCCGCGAGATCGAGGGGCTCGCGCGGTCGGTGCGGGACGGCTCGCCGCAACCGCCGCTGTACCGGCGCCTCATCGAGCCGATCGAGCCACGGCTTCGCGGCGCCGCCAGGATCGCTTTCGTCGCCGACGCGACGACCGCCAACATCCCGTTCTGCGCGATCCGTGACGGCGCCGGTGCGTACCTCCTCGAGCGGCACGCGGTGGTGAACACACCGAGCGCCGCGGCATTCGCGGCGATCGCGGAGCGTCGCGGCGAAGCGATGCGGCGGCCGCGCACGGTCTTGCTCGTCACAGCTCCCGACGCGAACGACGACTCCGCGGTGCTAGCGTTCGTGGAGGGCGAGGCGAAGCGGATCGCGGGCGAGTACGCCGACCCTGTTCAGATCGCCGATGCCGGCGAGCTCGCCGCGCACGCCGCGGAGGCGGACGTTATCCATTTCGGCGGCCACGGCGTCGGCGATGAGCGCGGCCTGGAGCCGGCCTCGCTGATCGTCCGGAAAGGCGGCCGCGAGCACCGGCTCAGCGTTTCGCAAATTGCCAGGCTGCGCCTCCGGTCCGGGACGACCGTCGTGCTTGCAGGCTGCGGCACGGCGCGCGGCGAACGCCGCGCGGCCGAAGGCGTGATCAGCGTCGCGCACGGATTCCTCGCCGCAGGAGCTGCCTCGGTCATCGCGACGCAGTGGCCGATCGACGATGCCGACGCGGCGAGGTTCTTTCCGCGTCTTCACCGCGCGCTCGCCCAAGGCGTGGCACCCGCCGAGGCTCTGCGCGAGACGCAACTCGAATCCATCCGCCGAGGAGACGTGCCGCCCTCCCTGTGGGCGGCCGTTCAGGACATTGGAAGTTGAGAGAAAGGAGCGAGGATGCCTACATACTATCTTACAGGTCTCATGTACATCAACGGGTGCAACGGGGACGACCGGCGTGTGTTGATCCCGGACGGCAGCAACGATCCGGAGATCCAGCCGCCGCTGGACGCCACGCTGCTCGTGGCGAGGGATGACTGGAAGGCGGACACATTCGGCGCCGCGTGGCGCCCCCGCACGCTCATGGTGGACGGGCGGCCGAAGGACTTCTTCGAGTTCATCCTGAAGAAGCGCTCGCGCGTCACTCTGCCCTATTCGGGCGGAGCGGAATGCTTCGAGCTCGAGACCGGTTTGCCGCGAGCCCAGAATGCGGACTTCGAACCGGATCTCGACGCCCCCGACACGATCGCAGAGATCGAGGTCGAGGCGGGGAAATTGACGGCGCGCTCGCTCGCCGACGTGCCGATCGTGGAATGGAGTATCGACGATCCAAACAAACGAGCCGAGGTGACCATCACCGCCGCCGTTCTCAACGGCCGGCAGCCTACCGGCGAGGTGCGCACGCTCACGGTCAGGGGCGAGGCGACGGTGGTGTTCGTGCACGCGGCGGATCTCTATGCCGAGGCCCGGCCGCCGCTGGATGCGACACCGCAGAAGGATGAATGGGTCAGGGGCTGGGGCGGTCCTCCGACATCCGATTCACAGCCCATCCCTCCCTACGACTACAAAGGCGCGACGCTGTACGCGAAGATTGCACGCGGCCGCCGGGTGGACCCGCAGAAATTCACCTACAATCGGATCGCCAACAACCCGCAGCCGAACATACCAGACAACCATCAGCCGGGTGTCCTGAAAGGAGTGGTGAATCGGGACGGTTGGAGGTACTCCGACCCGGTATGGTGCTGCCGATGACGTTGCCCGCGCACGTCCACGACAAGCCATGACCAGGAGTCCGCCGTCGCCTTAAGATATCCGTTCACGGCAGAGGCAAGCCCAACGTCATGACGCCGGGACACGGCCGTGAGCACGTCGATTCGTGACACCGCACTTGACTGCGTGCCGCCAAGCGCCTCGCTTTCGGTGCGTTACCGTCGTATGCAAAGCGTTTCTCTATTTAATCCGCGACCTCCGGCCTGTCACGCCGGAGGTCGCGGGTTCGAGCCCCGTCGGCCCGCCCAATGAAACCCTGAAGAGCCGATGAAAGGAGTTGCCTGATGGCGGCGCCCTCCGGAACGCCGCCATCGCCGAGAGTTACTTCGCTCCCTCCTGCGGGCCCTTCGCCTTCTCTTCCTCTGCTTCCTGAGAGCCGGCAGAGCGGGCACCCTCCTGCGGGCCTGCCGCCTGATCCCTCGAGTCGGCAGAGGAGCCAGCGCTCCGGGCGCCCTGTTGCGGTCCCCTGGATTGTTCTTGCTGCGCCGCGGACGAAACTTCCGCGCCGCGGGCGCGCGTGCGCGTTTTCGTTCCGGCTCGGCCTCCGCCCGTGGACACCACAGCAGCCGGGCCTTCGGCCGCGCAGCAGGCGCTGAACATCGCCGAGCAGTCCACCAGTTCCTGATGCGTGGGCGGCGGGGCACACGGGTCGGGTGTGCTGCAGACGTCCGGCGGGCAGATGCATCCTTTCTGGAGCGTGGCGATGATCTCGCGCGCGACACAACGTCCGAGCTTCACGCCCTGAATGTGGTCGGAGCGCCAGTGGATGCCCCCCCACAGCCGGGCCATGCCGGTGTTGTCTGCCAGCTTGTCGAATTCCGCGGTGTAGTCCGGGAAGAAGAACGAGAGCATCTCGCTGGCGGCCCCTGCGTACGTGCTGTGGCCCGAGGGGTAGGACGGATGCCTCGGCGTTCCCGGTGAAGGAGTGGGGGTCAGACGAACCATGCCGTCACCGGATTCGGTTGCGTTGACGGCGCGGTTGAAGAGCACACTGACGCGGTAGTCGTATTCGACGGGCCGCGGGCGATAGCGGACACCGGTGCGCGCCGAAAACCACTTGTAATGCCAGGCGGCGAGCAGCGCGCTGTAGATGGCCATGTCCAGCGCCGCCCAGATCAGGGCTTGCCGCGGGGGCGAATAGTTGAATCGCGCGATCAGGAAATTGAGGGCATGCCGGTGCGCCAATCCGGGCGTTTCGCTCTCGAAATACCGCGCCAGCTCGCGGCCGGTGAGGATCACGGGCTGGTCCTCGCTCCGCAGACGGTTGAAGACCGCGCCCAGGGGCTGCGGGCGCAGTTGCAGGAACGGGCTGATGGCGAGGCGCCGCCGGTTCGTCGACGTCGGATTCGCCAGCGCGCCCGGATCGTCGCGCAGCGAGGCGAGCTCGATGAGCTCCTCGATCTCGCCGCGGAGCACGTCGGGATCGGTCGGATAGTCCGGGAAATAGCAGGGATTGGCCGGGTCGTCGGTCTTGGCGATCAGGTCCGGGATCCGCACGATGCAGGGGACCGCGCATGGATTGATCGTCCAGAAGCCTGCCTGCGGCTCGACCTGCGGTCCGCGCAGGTCATACATCGTGCTGCCGGGGATGGCAGGCGGCCACGGAACGCCTGCGGGACCGGGGCCGTTCGGGTCTCCTGCACAACACAGCGGGTCTTCTGACGCGGCGAGTAGCTGCTGTTCCTCGACTTTGGGCATAGTCCTCTCCTGATGGATGTGTAGATGCTTGCGGGCTGGATTGAGGCAAGGCGAGGTGTGGCCGGGAGGCTACTGAGTGCCGAGGCTCGCGCCGGTCGGGGTTTCGTTGCCGGCGTTGCCGCGGATGGCGTTGTTGCCGTGCGTGAAGACCGAGCCGCCGTTGTTGATCTGCAGCCCCACCACCGTGTTGCCCGTGATCGTGCAGGCGTAGAGCCGGGTCGTCGGCGTGCCCGCGGCGACGCCGCTGAAGATGCCGAACGCGTTGTTTGATATGACGGTGTTGCTGACCATCGCCTCGGCCGTGGTTTGCTCGAGCACGACGCCCGCACCGATCGAGTGGTTGCTCAGATTGCAATACGAGATCGTGGCTTTGGTGAGGTTGCGGAGGCTCACGGCGCTGTTGCCACCTTTGTAGATCCGGCAGTTGTGTACGTTCAGCGCAACGTTGCCGGCGGTCGGAGCCGAGGCGATGCCGTGATGGCCGTTGTTATAGATCACCGAGTCGTCCACAGTGACGCGGACGTCGGCGACGCCGGTCTCGATCGATACGCCGCGCCCGACCGAGCCCGTGCCGGTGAAATTCATGATCGTGCAGTTGCTGATGTTGACCGCAGCCGCGTTCACGATGCGGATGCCGCTGCCGGCCGTCGTGAACTCGCCGTTGATCGAGAGGTTGCGAAGGTTCACGACGATGCCGGCGCCGTTGATGGTGATGCCGGTGGCACCGGGGGCGGAGATCGACGCCTGCTGCGCCTGGCCGTCGATCGAGATCGACTTCGCGATCGTGACCGGTCCGTACGAGCCCGGATCGAGCGCGAGGATCTCGCCGTTGGCGGCGGTCTTCGCGATCGCGCCGGCGAAGGTCCTGCACGGCGCCGTGCGGCTGCACGAGTTGGCGTCGTCACCGACACCGGACACCCACGTACGGGGGACCAGTTGCCCGAACGCCGGTGTGCTGACCAGCAACGCGATGATGGCGATGAGTATCGACAGCGATCCCTTCCTCATGTGCGCTCTCCTTAATGGCTACGCGGCCAATGTCGTTGCGGAGCGCACCCGAGATGTGGGGCTCTCATGGGAAATTCGTGGAATCCATCGCGGCGAACCTTCTGGAGTGCGGACCCGGGCCACGAAGCCGGCGGAGTGGGGGAGGACGGCGACCACGGGCCGGCGACCGGAGCGCCGGCGCTCCTGACCGGTCCATCCCTTCCGATCGGAGAGGCGACGGCCTCCGCACTCCATCTCGCGCTCGGCAAGCCACTGGGATGCCGGTTTCGGCGATACTTGTGGCCGATGAGCGAGGTGTCCGGCGTCCTGGCGCGTTTGCGGGAGCGGAGGGCGGAGCTCGCCGCGGAGCTGGCGGGGCTGGATCGCGCGATCGCGGCGATCGAGGAGGCCAGCCGCGAGGCGGCCCCTCCGCGGGTGGAGGCGCCTCCGGCTCCGATCGCGCCCGCACCGGAGAAGCCGGCGGGACCGTACCGGTATCTGGGCTTTTATGAGGCGGCAGCGGCGTACCTCCGGGAGGCGGGCGAGCCGAAGACGGTGCGTGAGATCGCGGACGGGTTGCTCGCCGGCGGTTACGCCACGACGGCCACCAACTTCCGCGGATCGATCCGCGCGATGTTGCGGCGATGGCAGCCGATGCGCGAGTACGGCATCCGCGAGACCGACGATGGCGGCCGCTGGTTCGTCGGCGGCTGATCCGGACGCAACGATCCGTCCGAAGCTCGCGATGCCGAGTCCGGCGACGGCAACATCGCGCTCCTCGATCGCGGCCGCGCGAAGAAAACCCGCGAGCGCACGGGGAAAAGACGCAACTGCGCGAGAAAAACACGCAGCTATGGGATGGAAAAGCGCAACTTCGAAGGGAGAGACCGCAACCGCGACAGGAAAAAGCGCAACTCCGCGATCGAAAAGCGCAACTGAGCGAAGAAAATGCGCAACTGAGCGATGGAGAAGCGCAACTGAGTGGACGAAAAGCGCAACTGAGCGAAGAAAAGACACGCAGTTGCGCTCTTCGACCTCATAGTTGAAGTCTTTCACTTCGCAGTTGCGCTCTTTGACCGCGCAGTTGCGCTCTTTGACCCCGTAGTTGCGCTCTTTCACCCCGTAACCGCGCTCCTCCACCTCGTCGTTGCCCTGTTTCACCTCACCGTTGCGTTCTTTCACCTGGGCGTTGCGCTCATCGACCCCGCCGTCGCGCATTTCCAACGTGAAGCTGGGCGTTTTGCGCGCGGAGCCGGCGTCTCGCCGACGGTCCACGCGGCGCGTCACACGAACAGGATCACCACGACGACGATGGCTGCCGCCGTGGACCGTGCGGACTACTCCGTCAGGCGCAACTGATCGAACAGCCGCTGGAGGAGGCGCCGTTCGGCCGTGACGATGTCGGCGTCGCCGCGGAGCTCCTGGCGGAAGTCGAGCTTCACGCGGTACGACGTCGTCAGGCCCTGGGGCAGGTCGACGTCCAGGAGGTAGATGGTCTGGTCCTCTTCGTCGTCGGTCATGCCCAGCCGGGACATGCTCGCCACTCTTCCCGTGACCGTCCCGAACTCCCGGTAGGGGTAGCTGTCGAAGCGCAGGATGACGCGCTGGCCTTCCTCGACCTTGCCGGCGTTGCGCTGGTCGAGCTTGACCCGGGCCACGAAGCCCGCGGAGTCGGGGAGGACGGCGACCACGGGTTGGTAGGCGCCGACGTGCTGGGTCGGATGGAGCTCGCGGAAGAACGAGACCGTCCCGGCGTACGGCGCCTTGATGACGTAGAGGTTCTCCCAGGACGTGATGGCGGAGCGCAGCGACTGGATCGCTTTGCGCAGCTCCAGCAGCCGCGTTCTCTTCACCTCGCCGATCTGCCGCTCCAGCTCGAGGGCCGCGCTGCGATAGCCCGCGATCTCGATCCGGTTGCGGCTGACCGCCGCCTGTCCCGTCTCGGCCGCCACGCGCTGCTGCAGAAATGCCTTCTGGGCGCTCTCGACTTCGGTGACCGCCAGCAGTCCGCCCTGGTTCAGACGCTGCCGTCGCTCGAGCTCGCGGCGCGCCAGCTCCAGGTCGTCCGCCAGGAGCCGCTGCTGCTGGCCGAGGGTGGCGCCGAGGCGCTCCTGGGCGTCGAGCTGCTCGGCGATGACCACCCGCTTCTCGTCGAAATAGCGGAGCTCCGTCTCGAGCTCGCGATAGTCGGAGAGGCTCTGGAGAAACTCGGCGTACGCGTCCTGCAGACTGCCCATGGGCAGCGCGGGATCGGCCTCGGGGATCTCCCGGCCGGTGCGCAGGGCCAGGTCCATCGCATCCAGCAGCCGCACGAGCTGCAGCACGGTGTCGTAGGACGTGGCATTGCGAAAGACGACCAGCGGGGCTCCGGCCGGAACGTGCTCTCCGTCCCGGAACGGCAGCCGTTCCACTTCGCCGGCGATCTGCGCGACCAGGCGCGAGGGCGGCGTCTGGGTCGTCACCGTGAACCGGCCCCGCACGAGCTCGGGATACGACACCATCCACGAGACCAGCAGCAGCATCAGCAGCGTGACGGCCAGGGCGGTGATGCCCCAGCGCAGCAGACTGCCCGGCGTATAGGTGACGATCTCCTGGATGGCCTCGCCGGGGAGGCGCGAGGGCATGACGGGAATCCGTGTGCCCGTCTCGACGACTTCCGGCTCCGGGGCGGGTGCAGGGGCGGGGGCAGGGGCCTCGGCGATCATGCGCTTCCCAGCTCCAGTTGGTTCTTGACCAGTTCGAGATAACGGCCCCGCCGCCGGGTCAGCTCTTCGTGCGTGCCTCTCTCCACGATGCGGCCGCCGTCCAGAACGATGATCTGGTCGGCCTGCTTGACGGTGCTGAGGCGGTGGGCGATCACGACGACCGTATGTCCTTTGAAGAAAGTCTGCAGGCGATCCATGATGGCGCGCTCGTTGGTCGCATCGAGCGCGCTCGTGGCTTCGTCGAAGAAGAGATACGCCGGCTTCTTGTAGAGCGCCCGGGCGATCAGGATCCTCTGCTTCTGGCCCGCGCTCAGACCGATGCCGTCGCGGCCGATCTTCGTGTAATAGCCGAGGGGGAGCTTGTCGACGAACTCGTCGATGCGGGAGATCCTCGCGACTTCCATCAGGCGCACCGGATCCACGGTCTCGAATCCCACCGCGACATTGGCGGCGATGGTGTCGGAGAAGATGTGGCCGTCCTGCAGAACGACTCCGCATTGCGAGCGCCAGACGTGGGCCGACAGCGCCGACAGATTGACCGAGCCGACGTTGATCCGCCCTCCCTGCGGCGCGTCGAATTTGAGCAGCAGCTTGAGGAGCGTGGTCTTGCCGCTGCCGCTCGGCCCGACGATCGCCGTCACCTTTCCTTCCGGAATGACCAGGTCGAGCTGGTCCAGCACGTTCGTGCCCAGCGGCCCGGTGTACGAGTACGAGACGTTCTCGAGCCGGATGGTCCGGTCGGAGGGCAGGGCCGGCACTTTCTCGCCGATCTCCTCTTCGTCCTGCCGGGCGTGGATCTCTCCCATCCGTTCGAGACTGATCTTCGCGTCCTGCGTGGACTGGATGAAGCCGATGAGCTGACTGACGGGCACGTTCAGCTGGCCCACGATGAACTGGACGGCGAGCAGCATGCCGAGGGTCAGCTCCCCGTCGATGACCAGCTTCGCCGCGGCGAAGGTCACGGCGATGTTCTTGAGCTCATTGACCAGGATGCTGCCGCCCTGCTGGAACTGCTCGATGCCCAGCTCCCGCAGGTTCAGGTGGAACAGGCGCGCCTGGACCGCCTCCCAGCGCCACCGCCGCTGCTGCTCGGCGTTGGCCAGCTTGATCTCCGGCATGCCGTGGACGAGCTCCACGAGCTCGTTCTGGCTCTCCGCCAGGTCCGCGAACTTCCTGTAGTCGACGGCACGCCGCACCCGCAGGAACCCCAGGACGTAGGCGACGTACACCGCCGTGCCGGCCAGGAAGATCAGGACGATCGTCCAACTGTAATAGGCGAGGACGCCCGTGAACACGACCAGCGAGACCGCGGCATACAGAGTATTGAGGAGCGAGCTGGTGATGAAGTACTGGACGCGGGAATGGTCGTGGACGCGCTGCATGATGTCGCCGGCCATCCGCGTATCGAAGAAGCTCAGCGGCAGGCGCATCATCTTCAGCAGGAAATCCGACAGGAGCGAGAGGTACACCCTCGAGCCGACGTGGAACAGCACGCGGTTGCGGATGAACTCCACCGCCGTCCTGCTGAACACCAGCACGAGCTGCGCGATCAGCACCAGATTGACGAAGCTCAGGTTCTGGTTGGTGATGCCGTGGTCGACGATGGCCTGGGTGAGGAACGGGAAGATCAGTTGCAGCAGGCTGGCGAGGACCATCCCCAGCCCCACCTGCGCGAGCACGGCCTGGTACCGGCGGACGTAGCTCCACAGCCGGCCGAACCCGCCCGTGGCGGGCTCGATCCCGTCACGGGCGGAGAAAAAAGACGCCGTCGGCTCGAGCAGCAGGACCAGTCCCGCTTCCTTGCCGTCCGCTTCCGTGCTCACCCAGTGGCGCCGGAGGTCGTCGACGGTCAGCGTCACGGCGCCGCGGGCCGGGTCGGCGATGGAGATCTTGCCGCGCTTGTGGCGGTAGAGCACCACGAAGTGCTTCTGGTCCCAGTGCAGCACGCACGGCAGCGGCGCCTGTTCCAGCAGCGCGTCCAGCGGCACGCGCGCGGCCAGCGTGCGCAGGCCCACCGCCTCCGCGGCATAGGCCATCCCCAGCATCGACACGCCCTGGCGGTCGATGCACGCCTTCTCCCGGAGGAACGAGGCGGAAAAGGACCGGCCGTAGTACTGCGCGATCATCCGCAGACAGGTGGGGCCGCAGTCCATGGCGTCGAGCTGGCGGAAGATCGGGAAACGCCGCTGCGCCGGGACCGGTTCGGGGGTCGTCAGTTCTTCGCTCATGCCTGACTCGCCGAAGCTCGCTGGGGCCGGGCCGCAGCGAACGTCATTTCCGGAGCGCTGTCCCGCCATGTGGCGGTGTAGGGGTCGTAGCCGCACTTCGAAGGCTTGGCGAACTTCTCGTCCGACACCCGGACCCACGCCCGGCAATCCGGACACACGTAGCGGAACTCACAATCGCGGCAGACTTCGACCTGGTCCTTGTTGACTTCCCACAAGGCGCGGAACTTCTCGTCCATGACCGCCGCGCGGACGTCGGTGGTCTTCGCATTGCCGAAGGAGGCCGCCATGGACGGGCAGTTGCGGATCTCGCCCGCGGCGTCGATCGACACCTTGCGGTTGAGGCAACTGTTGAAGTGCAGCGCTTCGAGGAAGAACCCGGTCCCCACCGTGAAGTAGCCGGGGCGCACCTGGCCGCAGTGCTCGTGGGAGGAGATGACCTGGGCCGCGTAGATCAGGTTCGCGCTCTCCACGAACTCCTTGTGGATCCGGTTCTCGGGGGCCGAATGGACGGTCACCTGCTGCACGCGCCGGTGCTTCCGGATGAAGTCGCGGAGACTTTCCGGATCGTGCCCGGGCGTCCACTTCAGCAGCAGGTCGATGCTGCGCAGGGGACCGTGGAGCGTCTCCTCGAGCGCCTCGTCCAGCGCCGCCAGCGGCATGTCGCAGAACACCCGGACCTGCAGGGCCTGGCAGCCGAGATCGTGCAACTGGCCGAGCAGGGCAGGCCAGTCATGGGAGGACCGCTCGTCCACGTCGATGACGGCGTTCGTGACGATCGAGGGGACGTCCCAGTGCAGGTTCAGGTCGGGAAAGGACTCGGGCTCCGTCGTCCAGACCCCGAGCTCTTTCTCTTCCAGGAAGGCGAAGTACTCGTCGAGGATGGCCTGCCCCTCGGCGTCGACGAGGGCGCGCAGTTGCGGCATCGTCGCGTCCCGATGCTTGGTGAGGAGCTCGTACATCGTGTTGGGGATGAAATGGATCTCCCCCCTCTGGATGTCGCAGATCGTGCTCCGCACGACCCCTCGCACCGGCAGGCAGCAGGCGAACAGGCGAAAGACCGGTTCTTTGCGGGATTCGATCATCGCTCTTCCCATTCCACCAGGCAGCGGGAGACTGGTTTGTAGAAGACGCCGGAGGAGAAGGCCTTGGCGCGATAGGTCCGGCTCTGCGCGATGCGGCCGTCCGGCCGGGCCGGCTCGGAGGCCTTCGCCAGCCGGTAGAGGAGCGGCGGGCGCGTGGAACTGTACTGCTCGGGCAGGATCTCCAGCAGGGTCGGCGGCTGCGGCGCCGGAACGTACTGAGCTCCTGCGGTGAGCTCCCGGTATTGCGGCTCGGCCGAAGCCGCCGGCGCGACGCGCTCGACCTGGGCGGCCGGCGCGGGGACTTCCGGGAGAGGGTCGGTTTGCTGCCGATAGGTTTTCATGGATGGCCCCCTTGCGTTGCTCCGCCGGCGGATTGCCCCAGGGACAGGAGGTGGTCCGCCACGTCTTTTTCGATGTTGTAATTGCACAGCCCCGAGATCATTCCGAACTGGCCCACCGGATTGACTTCCAGGAAGACCAGGCGATCGTCGGCGGTCCGGACGAAGTCGAGAGACCCCGTCGTGAGGCCGAGGGCCTTCATGAGCTGCCGGATGCGGTCCTCGACCTCCGGCTCCAGCCGGTAGGGCACGTTGCGGTTGGGCTTCTTCGTGTTGTAGTGACGGAAGTCGATCTGCGTTCGCGGATCGGCCTGCGAGAAGATCGCCGCGGGATAACAACGGCCGGCCAGGTAGAAGATCCTGAGCTCGTATTTCTTCTCGAGGAGCTCCTGCGCCAGCGTGGGCAGGAAGCGCTCCGGAAGAGCGGCGATGTCCGCGCCGCTGACCTCCTCGGTGAACGTCACGCAGCGCTTGTCGTTGACATAGAAGGCCGTCCCGTCGGAGATGGCCTTGGTGATGATCCTGCCGTGTTTCCGGAAGAACGCTTCGAGCTCGTCCCGCGAGCTCGTGATGAGGGTGGCGGGGACGTCGAAGCCCACTTCCGCGGCCGTCCGCAGCGCATTCATCTTATTGATGCGCGCCTCGGCCGGACGAGTGAGCCAGGGCTTGTCCGCCAGCAACGCGTACAGCGCCCCGGCCGTGCTCTGCATCTCCGCGCGGAGGTGGCTGTCGAGTTGGACGGCGACCTCGTGATCGGGGACGTGAGCGTAGACGGTGTACTCGCTGAACCGCCCGCCCCTCCGGTACCAGACGGCGTCCACTTCGGAGACCGGGATCTCTTTGCCGTCGATGGTGAACCGGGCCTCCGAGGAGTCGCGCGCGAGGCGGAGGGCGTAGTCTTCGCCTCCGATCAGGTCCTCGCCGTTGATCCGGAAACACTGGCCGCCCAGGGCCCGGATCCAATCCATGACGTCTTCCGTGGTTCGTTCCCAGTCCTGGGTACTGAAAATGAGAATCACGATTACGCCTCGTCAGACGAAATGCGGGGGCGCACCGGCGCAGAACTTCCCTGCACGTGGATCGAGCGTGGGTCGAGTGCGCGAGTGTCGCCCCCGTATGCTCACCGCTATCGTGTGTGGCCAGGTCCGATCCCTGGCAGCCTGTTCAGAGAAAACAGGATCGACGATTCAGAAGAGATCAGGCCAGGACTTCTTCGGCCGCGTCCTGATCCTTGTCGTCGCTGCGATACGTGCCGTCGCTGAAGAAGGTGTAGCAGTCCTTGAAGGTGCCGGCGGCAGCTGCCGCGGCCTGGCCGCCGAGAACAGAGGCGGCTTCGTTGAGCTTGAGGGGCGCGAAGATCGAGTTGTTCAGGGTGTTCAGCTTCATGACTATTTCTCCTTTCTTAGCACTTATGTGATGTCGGGCTCACATAGCGGCCGAGCAATGCCGAGAATATAGTGCCGTCGTTGTCAGATTGCAAGACCCCCATAAAGATTTTCGCGATACTGATATTGATACGCTCATGTATTGCTAAGGCTGTACGCCCTTCGACACCTGCTTCCAGCACGATCGGCGCCTGTTCGACTCAACTTTTAATGCGGAGGGAGCGAAACAACCGACTGTCATCCCTCGCTCGACGCTTCTAATGACACATGTCCCGGAGGGACAGAAGAAGGTAGCCGGTGGCAAGCCGCGAAGCGGCGCAGCCACCGGGTAGGATCGCGAAGATTGCGCGCCCCGGAGGGGCGCCAGACGCCTTCTGCGGCCCCTCCGGGGCCGAAAATGGAGCGACCCTGGTCCGGTGGCTGCGCGCTCCGCGCTTGCCACCGGCTACCTTCTGTCGCGCCTCCGGCGCAGAGGCAGTGTCATCTCCTCATCGCCGGCGCGCACCGCCCCGTTTTCCGGCTCGGGATGACACGGGGATCGATCGCAGGATGGACACAGAACCGTTGCCGCGCTCACCCGCAAGAAGCAGCAAACTGACACCAACAGGGAAACGCTCATGCGCGCGGGTCTTCTCACCGTCGCCACGCTGATCGCGGCAAGCTCCGCCCTCGCGGGCACCATTCGGACGCCGATCCTTTTCGAGGAGAATCGCGGACAGGCCGCTCCGAGCGCGCGCTTTCTCGCACGCGCCGGCGCCTCGACTCTCTTCCTTGCGGACGATTCGGCGGAGATGCGGCTCGCGGCCGGCAGCGACTCGCCACCGGACGTGCTGACCATGAAGCTTCGAGGCGCGATGGCCTCCGCGCCGCGGGGAGAGCAACGGAAGTCCGTCGCCGTCCACTACTTCGTCGGGCGCGGCAGGAACGAGTGGCAGACCGGCATCCCTGTCTTCGGAGCGGTCCGCTATCCGAATGTCTATCCGAAGGTCGATCTGCTGTATCACGCCTCGGGCGGTGCCCTCGAGTACGACTTCGAGGTGCGCCCCGGGGGCAATCCGCGCGCGATCCGCGTGGCGTTCGAGGGCGCCAGGAGCGTATCGCTCTCCGAGCGGGGAGAGCTGGTCGTCGCCACGGGCCACGCGACCGTGCACCAGCCCCGGCCGGTCGCGTTTCAGGTCGTGCAGGGCCGCAGGAGACCCGTCGCCGTCGATTACGCACTGGCGAACGGCAACGAGGTCGAATTCCGCATCGGCCGCTACGACCGGCGCCGGCCGCTGGTCATCGATCCGGTGATCCGCTATTCCACCTACCTCGGCGGCGACGGCGAGGATCTGGCCCTGGCCGTCGCCACCGACGGCGGCGGAAACACGTATGTCGCCGGCTGCACGCAATCCACGAATTTCCCGCACGCTCCCGGGCCGGCGAGCGGAAAAGACGCCTATGTGACCAAGATCGATGCGACGGGCTCCGCGATCGTCTACACGGCCATCCTCGGCGGCGTCTTCGATGATTGCGCGGGTGGAATCGCGGTGGCAGCCGACGGCAGCGCGTCCGTCACCGGCTACACGCGCTCGGAGGATTTTCCCATCCGGAACGCCCTGCAATCAGCGTATGGCGGATCGGTCGACGCGTTCGTCTCCGCGCTTGCCCCGGACGGAACGCTCCGCTACTCGTCGTACCTGGGAGGCGACGACGGCGAAAACGTGCCGGAGCTGGGGAGGGGCGGCGCCATCGCCATCGACGCGGAAGGCGCCGCGTACGTCACCGGCCACACCGGATCCTTCAACTTTCCGGTCACCGCCGGAGCGGTGCAGACGACCCTGGCGAGCTCCATCGACGCGTTCGTGGCGAAGGTCGACACGACGCGCGAGGGCGCGGAGTCTCTCCTGTACGCGACCTATCTGGGAGGAACGTCGTTCGACGCGGCGTCCGCGATCGGCGTCGATCGGGCCGGAAGCGCATACGTGACCGGCAACACCAGGTCCCCCGACTTCCCGGCGACGCCCCACGCATTGCAGCGGAGCTACGCCGGCAACCGCTTCGGCGACGCTTTCCTGGCGAAGCTCGATCCTGCCGGAGCATCGCTGTCCTATGCGACCTATCTCGGCGGCAGCGAGTGGGATACCGGGGAGGCGGTCGCGGTGGACGACTCCGGCCACGCCTATGTCGTCGCCACGACGATGTCCATCGACTTTCCGACCGTCCAGCCGCTGCAGACCGCCGGCGGCGGCTTTTTCAAGAGCGACGATCGCGGCGAGCGTTGGCGCAAGAGCAATACCGGTCTGCGCACCTCGCTCATCCGCGCGCTCGCGGCGGATCCGGCACATCCCGGGCGCCTTTACGCAGGCAGCGATCGAGGGATGTATCGAAGCGACGACTTCGGAGAGAGCTGGAGCGAGAGCAACAGCGGTCTTCCGCTCGACGCGTCCGGCGAGCTCGACGTCGGCGACGTCGTCGTCGACGCGAACGGCCGCATCTTCGCCGGCACCGAGGACGGTCTCTATCGAAGCGACGATGGCGGCACCAGTTGGGTCGCGACGGGAGGCGGGCTCCCTCTGAGCGCCCTGGGAACGATCGCCGTCGGCGGGCTCGCTCTCGATCCGCAGGGGACGACCCTGTATGTCCAGTTGACGTCGTTGGGAAACAACGTCCACCGAAGCGCCGACGCGGGCCGGACCTGGGAGGCCATCGACGACTCGGCGCCTGAGGGCCGTCTCACGGTGTTCAACGGCGCGCTCGAGGTCGATCCGCATCGCGGAAGTATTTACGCGGGCAGCTTCGGGCAGATCTTCCGCAGCGACGACGGCGGTGCCACCTGGCAGTCGCTGACGAACGGACTGCCGTACCTGCCGATCTACGCGATCGCCTTCCACCCTCACGATCCGAACGTGATCCATGCGGCGTCGATCACCGCGGTATTCACGAGCACCGACCGCGGGGCGACCTGGACCCGGACCAGCGACGGCCTGGGCGACCTGATCATCACCGACCTGCTCGTCGATCCCGACGAGCCGTCGACGCTCTACGCGATCGGGGAAGCGAACGGCGTCGCTCGCGTTGCAGCGACCGCCGGCGGCGTGCCGAGGGCGGATGCCGATGCCGACCCGGTGAACGGCGGCGTCTTCAAGTCGACCGATGGAGGACGGCACTGGAGGCCGGCCAATGCCGGTCTGGAAAGCAACGGCTGGGGGACGCTGGCGACGCCGGGAGGAGGAGTGATCTGGGCGGGTGCGGCAGTCCGCGCGGACGTCGCCGTCACGAAGCTCAGTCCCGATGGATCCCGAGCGCTGTTCTCCACGTACGTCAGCGGCCGGGATCACGACTTCCCGGCGGGCGCCGTCATCCGCTGCGGCAATCGGCTCGTCGTCGCCGGATCGACCGTGTCCAACGATTACCCGCTTCGCGCCCCGATCCAGTCGGAGCGGCGCGGGCATCTGTTTCCCGATGCCTTCCTCACGGAGCTGTCGTTGTCGGGAGACGCGATTCTCTTTTCGACCTTCGCCGGCTCTCCGGATGAAGAGGAGTCGACCCGCGGCGTCGCTGCCGACTGTGCCGGCAACATCTACCTTGCCGGTCACACCTACGCGCGGCAGTTCCCTCTGGTGAGCCCCCTCCAGCCGGGCCACGCCGGCGGCGGGCTCGATGCCTTCGTGATGAAGGTCAACGTCGAGCAGGAAGGCCGTCGCCGGGCGGTGCGTCACTGACCGCGGCGCCATGCAACACTGCATGGCGGGAGGTCAATACTGACGACGCCGACGCGCGAAAGGGCGCGGCTGCGGAGCGCCGGCTTCCCAGCCGGCCGCTACGCCGGCTTCCAGCCGGCATAAGTCCTCGCGAGCGCCGTGCCGGCTGGAAGCCGGCGTAG